>ONMR01000002.1 GCA_900318995.1 uncultured Prevotellaceae bacterium
TACACCGATATGTTCAGCCAGATTCTGGTAACCGAGCAGAATGAAGTTGCCATGAACAGCATATCAATGGATTACTTCAACAACCGCATAGCAAAGTAAGAAACCTGATATTTATAAAAAGGAAAAAAGAAAAGACCGGCATCATTACAGATGCCGGTCTTTTCTTTTCCGATATCAGAACAGATCAGAGACTGATGCTGTAAAGAGTAATTGAATAGGGTTCAACATCAAGAGTAGCCTTACTCTTAAGTTTAACAGACTCTGTCACAGGAGCTATAGGCTGCTGGTCAAAGTTGTTCTCATCTTCGGGCTGTCCCTTGATGACAGTCTTGGTCACACTCTTGAATCCGCCGAAACGTGACAGGTTAATTGTAGCCTTGGCAACATTCTCACCGGCGTTGCAGACCTTGAGATAGAGCTTACGGCTCTGAGTATCAAGTACTACTGACTGACCCAGCAGGTTATCATCCTCACGGTCAAACTTGACGCAGTCACCGTAGAAGTAATCACCGCTTGACTGTCCGAACATCTGCTGTACGTAGTAGCTGCAGGTCAGGAACGGACGCTCGTTATCAAAGTAAATCAGGTCCGGGTTCCAGTTGTTGGTATTCTTGCGGGCAAAGAGCGGGGCGTATGATGTCATTACGACAACATCGGCATTACGCTCAACATGCAGCAGGTAAAGTCCCTCGGCCAGGGCATCGATCAGTTTCCTGTCTTTTGAAGCATACTCTCCCAGATAAACCTTTGTCTTGCGGTCACGGGGATAGGAGTCATACTGACGGCTGGTCAGGAAATAGTTGCGCTGCTCATAATAGTGCTCATCCAGAATGGGCACCTCAAGCTCGGTTGCAAATCTCCATCCCTCCTCATAGTCACCGTTACCGGGATGTGAGCCGGGACCTGCAGTACCTACTATCACAATCTCAGGATGTTTCTCGCGGACGCGGTCATAGATATACTTGAAACGCTCCTCAAACTCGGGAGTGATCTTCTCCTCGTTGCCCAGACCCAGATACTTGAGGTTGAAAGGTTCCGGATGACCTGCATCGGCACGCACCTTTCCCCACTTTGAATCGGCGGGACCGTTGGCCCACTCAATCAGGTCGAGAGCCTCGTCGACCCACTCCTGCATCTCGCTCATGGGAACTGCATCCTGGGCCTGTGTGCGCATATTCCAGCCGCCGTTGGTACCCTGGCAACTTACGCCGCACGGCAGGATGGGCAGAGGTTCCATTCCTGCATCCTCGCAGAACTGGAAATACTCAAAGTATCCCATCTCCATGCTCTGATGGTAACCCCATGTATTCTTGATACCCCTGCGGGTCTCCTTGGGACCTACAGTAGTCTTCCAACGGTAAGTATCCCAGAATCCGTCACCGCCTCCGTGTACCACGCAACCGCCGGGGAACCTCATGAACTTGGGATTAAGGTCAACCAGTGCCTGGGCCAGATCCTTACGGAGTCCATGACCTTTATAGGTATCCTGCGGGTAGAGGGATACCATATCGATATCCATCACGCCGGTGGTAAGTGAGAGCAGCTGCAGTGATGCATTGGGGCAATCCTGTGCTGCCGTCAGGGTATATTCATATTTTTTCCAATCTTTGCCCGAAACAGTGAAGGTTGTATCGGCCAATACGGTAGGCTGAGCGCGGAATCCGCGGCCCTGAACAAGCAGCACGGCACGAACCTCCTTGTCCTTTCCGTCCGGGTTGCGCAGGAATACGGAGAAATCATACTTATCACCACCCTTGAGCAGTATTCCGTCATATCCGTCGTTCTGGATACCCACACCTGTCCAACCGTTGTAGTCATAGTACATACCTACGCGCTCTATGTTAAGACGCATATAGTTGGGATTGTTGGGATGTATGGGATCCTGCTGCCTGGGCTCAATGTAACCTAGCGAATGACCGGGACGGATTGAACGCCATGCGGTACCGGGACCCCATCCGTCACGCTCTGCCGGGCTGAACTCGAACGATCCGTTCTGGATCAATTCGGCGCAGAGACCGCCGTCGGCCGACATGCTGATATCCTCAAAGAATATACCGATAAGTTCATTACTGATTTTCTTGCCGCCAGAAGGAGCCTTCATAGGCTTGGCTGCGGTGACACTCAATACAAAGGATGCGCACACCGCCATAACGATAAGTTTTCTTTTCATTTCAAGTTTTGTTGGTTAGGATACTTTCTGAGTACAAAAATAACATCAAATTTTCTTTCCCCAGTAGGTAACCTTATTATTCTTGTCAACACCGGCATATACTATGGTTTCACGGCGCGGATTGGCCTCCCAATCCAGCTCACGCTCCACACATACCACCACATTACCCAGAGTAAGACGTTTGGTTGCCTCGTCATAACTCCACTTTCCGGTAATGGCTCCGGTTATGTTCCCATCTGGTCCAAGAACTATATCCTGAGACATATCCTGCTGCCCATAATTATATACCAGTCCGATATGCTCCCATGTGCCTATCAGGTCGTTTGATGTAATCTTGCTGTCAGGTACGGCCGCATAGCGTTCCGGCAGAGCAATAGGCCACAGGTTATCGGGCTCGGAGGCCGATGCGGGGCACCATACTATACGGCGCACATGACCCATCATTATGGCGTTGCTGAAACGGTTTCCGCCCACATTTGCAGGCAGACGACCCTGAGAGCAGTAGAACCATTCATCGGTTCCCTCCTTTTGGAAGATACCGCAATGCGATATGCCTACCCATCCGTATCCCTGTTCAAAACGGTAAGGATGAGTCACTATGGGATAGCAGTCTCCACGACCGTTGGTAAAATTACGTCCTGTGATATCATAATACGGGCCCTCGATATTCTCACTGCGTACCACACGGGTATTATACGGAACATCCAGACCGTCATATGCCATGAACAGGTAATAGTAACCGTCCTTGTATATAATCTCCGGTGCCTCACTGCCCTGCCAGCGGGAGCCCAAGGTACGGGTTCCTATGCGCTTTCCGTAACGTGCGGTCAGTTCTTCGGCACTGTCGGCCCAAGGATCACCCAAGGTATGCTTGGGCTTGCCGCTCTCCGCATCAATCTCCAGGAGGGCGAACCCGCTGTGCCATGAGCCATGAATGAGATAATGCTTGCCTTGTGGCGTCACGATATATGTGGGATCAATAGCATTATAGTAGAAATAGGCATCCCAGTTATTAGCATCGGCACGCGCCCATCCGTCACGACCCTTGTCAGATGAGGAGCAGGTAACAAATCCCTTGTCCTCCCATACTGCGCCGTAAGGATCGGTGCTCTCACACATACCTATAAAGGCGCGTTCACTCCAACTGCCGTCAAAGGCGGTTGTGGTTGCCCTTCCGCTTTTGATATAGTTGTCTATTACGATGCAATAGTACATTCTGAGAATATCCTTACCGCCTACAGTCACACGGCGCACTACCGGTGCCCAGTAACCATACTGTATATCAGACGGATTGATGGATGTCAAGCCCATTCGGGTACGGATGGAATTGAGTGAGTCCGCTACCCATGACGGGGCGTCATTGAACGGTCCGGCCACATAATACCAGTTAACAAGGTCCTTGGAGCGGCGCCCCTGGAAATGGCGGCCACGGGTTGCCTTGAGATGCTCATTACCGTATGATGCATCGGTTCCGTACATATAATAGTATCCGTCAAAATATGCCACCGAAGGGTCATGAACATTGGCCAGGTTCCACTGAACATGGTAGTCCCAGGATGAGATCGCCGAATAGTCATCGGCGTAATCGGGAGCCTTGTATTCCGAGTTCTGGTTCGTCTTGCCCCCGGATGTGTGTATTCCGGTTCCTTCGCTGGGGTCAGAGCAGGCCCACACGGTAGCCAGCATCAGGGATGACAACAATACGTATTTGTTTTTCATAATTGCGAATTTAGAAAAAAAGACGGAATACGCCCTATGCGTACTCCGTCTTTGTCAAACATAAATATCATTGGGCTACGACAGGATGTACCTCCCACTTCTGGAGGAAATCCACACTGTTATCAATATTCTTGTTAGCTGAATTACCGGTAAGATTCGGGTTGGCATCCAGTGTATTCTGGAATATGGGGAAATACTCATGACCCGGCTCATAATAACGCAGCGAATAGTCATCGGCAGTCTCAACTGTAAGTGCATCGGTTGAAGCAGTACCGTTACGCATATATGCGCTGTGCTGACGTATCTGTGCCAGACGGCCTTCGTCATAGAAGAATCCCCAACGGATCAGGTCAATACCACGGCCGTTCTCGCAACCGAACTCCTTGGGGCGCTCCACGTTGGCAATCTGCTCAAAGAGTTTCTCCTTGGTGTTGAAGTCTGATAGTTTAAGGTCCTTCAATGCTACACGGCGGCGAACCTCATTGATGTAGTCGATAGCCTGCTGTGTGGGGCCGTTGATCTCATTCTCACACTCAGCGGCACGCAACAGGACGTCACTGTAACGCATCAGACGGAGATTGATTCCGCAATGCAGACCGGTAACGATGGTTGAATAGATATTGTTGCGGGCATTGGTGAACTTGGCGATTGAGATACCACCCTGTCCGTTGTTTGAAAGCGGAGTGGCTGTAATCTCATTCTGATAAACCACATTTGAACGCGGGTCACCGTTAGGATAAGCTGCTGTGATGGCACCGGTATATGCGCTGTACTCAGGCTCATATGTTACGGCTGTCCAATAGAGACGCGGGTCAAGGGTGTTGTCGGTGCAACGCTCAGCTTTGAAGAGGTTGTAGAGCCACGGCGACATGGCCAGGTCACCCCAACTGCCCAGGGCCTGAGATCCGTAGTTGCTCTCTACAGCATGTCCCTGAGAGGCATTTGAACTGATGTTTACCGGAGTCCACTCCTCGTCGGCACCACCTGTACCATAATCCATGAACTGAACCTCAAACAGGCTCTCCTTGTTGTTCTCATACTGTGCACCCTCCTTGAAGTTGTCACCGTAATCGGCCACAAGACCATAGGTTCCGTAGTCACCTTTTATGATGCCCTTGAGATAATCATAAGCCTCATCGTACTTGTGACGGAACATGAGAGCGCGTGCCAGATAACCTGCTGCAGAACCGCAGGTTGCGCGGCCCTTAGCCCATTCACCGCCTTTGTCACGTGAAGGCAGAAGAGTTATGGCTTCCTTAAGGTCGGCCTCAATCTGATCAAACACCTTATCCTGGCTTGAGTTCGATGCATACATACTCTCCAGTGATGAATAATCGGAATAATCGGTGTAGAGAGGAACATTCTGATAATATGTAGCCAGCTCATAGTAAGCCAATGCCCTCAGGAACAGTGCCTGTCCCTTTATCTCAGCACGTTTTGACTCTGACATCTTGGCTGAACCTACCTTGGACAGCACAAAGTTGCAACGGTTTACTACATGATAGTTGTCACGCCATATCCACTGGTCACCTATATCAATCTGACCGTTTGAGTTAAGGTTGTCATAAGCAAGGTACCACTGTTGTGATGAGTTCCATACTTCATCGCCGCGTACTGCATCCATAGTATAACCTACGCGAGCAAACGTACCCTCCAGACGGATTCTGTTGTAGCATGCTATCAGAGCCTCCTGAAGGTCCGATTCACTGTTTCCGAAATCATATGTGGTCTGGTTGTTGGGATTGGTCACGTCAAGCTGGTCTGCACATGAAACCATACCGGTAGCCAGAACCGCTGCTATAATAAGATTTATCTTTTTCATAATAGTACGGTATATCTGTTATTAGAATGAGAAATGAACACCGGCCATGAATGACATGGGAGTGGGATAAGAGCAGTAGTTGAAACCCGGAGTGAAAGTACCGCCGGCAAAGTCAACGTTATAGCCTCTGTACTTGGTCAGAGAAGCCAGGTTCTGGGTCGAAACGTATGCACGAGCATTGCTTATGTTCTTTCCGAAAGTGCCGTCAGGGAAGTTGTAGCCCAGCTCAATGTTGGCTATCTTCCAATAAGCACCGTTCTGCAGGAAGCGTGAACTGAACATATCGTTGGTGATTGAAGCATCGGTCTTGTATGCTATGGCGGGTACCGTCTCGCTGGGATTCTCGGCAGTCCAAGCTTTGAGCAGGTCAGTGCTCTTGTTGGTTATTCCGTATGAGTTATGAAGTACCATATCCACATAATCCAATACCTTATAACCGGCAGCTCCGTATGTTGATATGTTCAGGTCAAAGTTCCTGTATTCAAACCTCATGTTCAGACCAAACTGGATCTTAGCCATTCCTGAGCCTAAATAATCCTGGTCCTCATTGGTAATCTTACCATCATTATTGACATCCTTGTATGCCACATCGCCGGGTTTGGCACCACTCTGTACTACAGGATTGCCCAGGTCGTTGACGCGGTTGTCAATCTCCTCCTGACTTTGGAATATGCCCTCATATACATATCCGTAGAAACGGCCTACCTCATTACCAACCTCTGTGCGGCTGAAACCGTCGGTACGAGGCTCATTTGTCATACCAAGGCTCTTGACCTCGTTCTTGGGGAGGGTCATATTGGCCGATATCTCATATTTGAGCGCATTCTCGTGGCTACGATATGTTGCTGCAAGCTCGAAACCTGTATTCAGCATGGTAGCGGCGTTCATTGTAACCGTGGTGTTGGTAGCACCAGCCTCGGCTGGAACGGCTACTGCATAGAGCAGGTCCTCGGACATGGCGTGATACCAGTCGGCATTGATTTCAAACTTGTTCTCCCAGAATGCCAGATCCAGACCTATATCGAAAGTCTTTTTCTTCTCCCAACGGATTGCAGTGTTGACATAATCCGAGATGGCAGATCCGGTAACCTTTGTACCACCAAAGCTATATGTGTAGTTTCCGCGAGGCATTGTACCCATGTACTGATATTCGCCTATGTTCTCATTACCCAGGATACCATAGCTGGTACGCAGTTTAAAGAGATTGATGCTTGATACATTGAAGAAATTCTCACGGTCAATGCGCCATCCTGCTGAGAATGATGGGAACCAGTCCCAATGATCCTCACTTGAAAGGCGGCTGGATCCGTCACGACGTACAGTTGCCTGAAGCAGGTACTTGCCGTCATAATCGTATGTGAATCGGCCAAGATATGAAGCCAGCACATGCTCGCTCTCATATGAACCGGCATCACGTGTGGCGGCATTTCCCACCTGTAAGTAATAAGGCTCGGGCATATTGTTGCCGCGTCCGGTCAGTGTATGATAAGTCTCACGCTCAAATGTCTGACCAGCAACCAGATTCAGATGATGGAGACCCATAGTACCCTCATATGTCAGGAAGTTTTCTATCAGGGCATCAGTATATGAGCGGTAACCTTCATTAAGTGTCTCATTGCTCTTGTCCAGATAGTTGGTTGTGCTCTGGATGAAAGCCGGGACAAATGTAAAGTCCTTGGCAAATGTACGGCTGTAAGAGAGGTTCAGGTTATATGAGAGCTTATGGTTCTCATTCTTGTGCCCTATCATATCCAGAATGTCAACCTTGGCTGTTCCGGTAGCAACAATCCTGTCAACCAGAGTATTGCGTTCAAGCAGATTATTGGTCAGAAGCGGGTTGGTCATTCTCAGGTCACCATGAGTCTTATCATAATATGTTCCATAGCCGAAAGAGTCATAGTTATACTCCGTTGCAGGAGCGAGCACATCATCCAGAACCCATGTGCGGCTGTCATGGGCAAGGATAGTGGGAGGCATGATCAGAGCTGATGCCATTACAGGATACTGCTGACCATAAAGGCCCTGAACATACTCATTGGCATTACTCATGGACATATTGTTCTGCTTGCTGTGGCTGTAAACGATACCGGTCTTCAGACTGAGGAACTTAACGTCCATATTGTTGTTTATACGGGCAGTGAAACGGTCAAAGTCAGGACCTGCGCCTTCAAGTGTTCCTTTCTGGCTGAAATAGTCAAGGCCTATGTTATAGGTGTTGTTCTGGCCGCCGCCTGATATGTTTACGTTGTGATTCTGACGGATACCGGTCTTGAACATTGTATCAAACCAGTCTGTGTTGTACTTTGAAGGATCAAGGTAGTCGGCACTTGCGGGGTTATAACCCGAAGGAGCCTCCATGCCGCTGTTGGCGAAGGCCATTCTTACATAATCGCCATATTCCTCTGAGTCCATAACATCATATACACCTTTCCTGATGCGGTCAACGCCAAAATAGCCAGAATAGTCAATCTTCATAGGCTGTTCCTTCTTTCCGCTCTTGGTTGTGATTATGACCACGCCGTTAGCGGCACGTGAACCATATATAGCTGCAGCCGATGCATCCTTAAGGACCTGAAGGGTCTCAATATCGTTTGGTGAGAAATCACGGATTGATGTACCCATAGGAACACCGTCAATCACATACAGAGGGCTTGTATCGCCAAAGCTGCCCAAACCACGGATACGGACTGCGGGATCGGCGCCAGGCTGGCCGTCAGTTGTGATGTTCACACCAGCCACCTTACCCTCAAGCATTGAGGAGATGTTGCTGTGTGACACACGTTTCAGTTCCTCGGCTTCAACTACTGCCACCGAACCGGTGAGGTCTGCCTTTTTCTGTGTACCGTAACCGATAACCACTACCTGATCCAGAAAAAGGGACTCTGTATTGACTGTTATTGTTCCCAGATTGGCCTTACCGTTTACAGCCACCTCCTTGGTCTCATAGCCTAAGGACTGTATGATCAGCACGGCGTCGCCGGGTACTGAAATAGTAAAGTTTCCGTCAAGGTCTGATGCAGTTCCTATCGATGTGTTACCTTTAAGAACCACTGCAGCTGCCATAACAGGTTCTCCGTTCTCATCTACAAGCGTACCCCTTACCGTTATGTTATCGGCAGCCTGAACTGAGGCGGGAGCTGCGTTTGCCACCGGCACCGTAATACCCGATACGGCCAGCAGGCTGAATAATGCTATTGAAATACTAAACTGTTTCATATATTCAGGGTTTTATTACTCAAAAAAAAACCATGTATGAAGACTCCAGGACGATGGCGGTCTGTAAGTCAGCACTGTCAACGGCTATATTGGTATAGTACTGGAAATGATTCTCTCCATTTGGATAAACCACGTCGTACTTTACGTTTGCCGTACCGTCACCGTTATTCTTTACCGTGATGGTTACAAGTGAATATGTAAGGTACTGCTTAAAGAAATCCCAGTTCCAGTTTGAAGTCTTAACCACGTCGTCATTCCAGCTTGTACCCCAGCCGAAATGGTCCATACGGGTTACGGCATACTCTGAAAGATCAGCCTTACGCAGGATGACGCAGGGACTGTGGTAGTTCTCTGCTGAACGCGAATATAACATACCTTTTAGAACAACTGAATCACCGGCCTGAACGGGAACATCGGGAGTGAACGTCGTCCACCAGACGTTTGAATAATCAGCCTTTCCGACCTCTGATATACCCTTAACCACATTGACCTGGCATGTGGTGGTAAACTCATTTGTACTGCCCACATAGGTAATCTTAACCTCAGGAGTTCCTACGGTTGCGGGTATGCTGTCAAATACAAGTGAATTGTTGGCAATCACACCGGTTGTGTTATCTGCATAGGTTGCGGTAACTACAAGTCCGCAGGTGTCAAAGCGCAGTTTGCTACCCTCCAACTGGTCAAATATATAATAGGTTTCCAGACTTGGCTTCTTGGTGACAGCTATTGAAACTACGTTATTCACAACGTTCAATGTATAATAACCCAGAACCGTAGCACCTGCCTGACCTAACTTGGTCTTAGAGTATGACAGGACAACCGTCTTCTCACCTACCGTATTGAGATCCGGGATTACAGAGAATGTGATGTCTGCAGTATCGGCTACAGCCTGTGAACCGTCGGCAAACGTAACTGTGGCAACTGCGCTGCCCCAGAAATCAGTCTGGCCTATCTCAAGTGACTGCGGCATTCCGGAAACAGAGATTGAAACAGCATCAAAATCCTCAAGAGCCTGAACCTTTGAAGTTACGGTATAGGCATTCTTTATATCGAACCAACTGCCGTCACATACAAGGGTGGCATAGATATCTTCGGTTGCCGAAACCGGCTGATGGTACTTCTCAACCAGAATGTCTCCGTTCTGGGCATACATTGTAGCCGTAACGTAAACATTTCCGGTCTTGGAATGATCAATCTCCATCTCTACCCGTGCTCCGTCCATGACTGAACGGAAGTAAGCCCAAAGATCCTCAACTCCTGCCGAAGCGGCAAGCTCACCATAGTTAAACTCCATAGCCGAAAGTGCAAAGTCGGAATTACCCCAACCATATGCATCGGAGCGGATAACAAACAGTTCAACCTTGTTCTCGGATGCATCGGCAACACGGAGATTCCAGTTGTTCCAGTTGTTGGCCTCAGATCCGTGGTTGATGAAATCAATGTGAAGGAGACGGTTTGAAGGAACGGCAAACCACTGTGAGGTTGCACCATCCCATGGTGTTGAACAATCCTCTGCACCAACTATTGAATTGGCGATTGTCACATATACCGTATCACCGGTATCAATCTTTGCTTTTTCTTCAGCGATTGAATCAATCTTCTGCTGAATGTCATCCGGGGCTTCGATATCATATTTTTCGATTTCCCCTTCGCAACTTGTCATTGCCGGCCCTATATATAATAAGGTCAGAACTGACAAAAGGATAAACTTGATTTTTCTCATACCTTTTATAGTTTGTTAGTTAATTTTGGCTGGTACAAAATTATCTTACATAAAAACATAAAAGGTGTATAAAAAAACGCAAAAGGTGGATTTTTGGACCAGGCTAAAAAAACGGCTTCAGACAGCACTGGGAGCCATGCCAAACTCTTTAGAGAAGCATCGCGTAAAATATTTGGGGTCATTGAACCCACACTCATAAGCTATTTCCGAGATATTCATCAAACCGGTCTGTCGGTTGTTCACAATCATCTCATGGGCTACGGTCAGACGATAAGTGCGTATCAGTTCCGTTACCGAATGACCCATTGAATCCTGCAGCTTCTTATTAAGGGAAGTCTTACTCATGCCCATGCGGTCACAGAACAGCGCCACATCCAGATCCGGATTGGAATAACTGCTTTTTAGCACCTCCATAACCTTGGATTTGAAATCGTCATCCTTACTGTTTTCGGGTACTGCAGAATTGAGGGCTATGATCAGTCTGTTACCGGCCAGTTCCTCAACCTCGTGTTTAAGGACAGCGTTCTGACGGTCCAGCTCATCGGCTTTCTGCTCTATGAGTATACGCTGGTTGTTTATCTCCCTGGTACGCTCATCGACTGTACGCTGCAGAAGTTCTTTCTGCTTTACCAGGAAACGGGTCCTGCGCTTATGCCATACAAGTATTATTCCCCACACCACGAAAAGCAGCAACAGTTTGGCCAGTATCGTATGTCTGAAATATGGCTTGACATGTATAGGCAGGCTAATCATATCCGCCGCCGAGCCAGGAGCTCCCATAGCTTTAACCTGTAGCGTATAGTCTCCTGCGGGCAATGAGGGGTACGTTATGGTATTACCCGAAGTACCAACCTTGTACCATTTGGAATCAATGCCGTCCATACGGTACATATAGCTGAATCGTGAATTCGTGGCATAGTTCAAGGTTGAAAATGAAAACAGCAGCGAACGGTCCCTCTCGTGAATGGTAACTGAAGATGTATATGGGCTGTAATTGGCCACTCCGTCTACCGATGTTTTGGTAATATGAAGGTTAAGCGGAGGATATTGATAGCTATTTCTGGAAGGCTCTATTACGGACAGGCCATCCACGGTTCCGAAACACAGTGACCCGTCGTCGCATACACATGATGCGTTCAGATAGAACTGCGATGAAAGCAGACCTTGCTCTACAGAATAATTGAGGAACTGCATAGTACCCGGAGAAAGCATGGAAAGTCCGTTTCCTGTAGATATCCAGATGTTGCCCCATTCATCCTCTTCAAGACATCTCACCACATTGCTTATGAGCCCGTCCTTCATGCTGATATTCCTGAAACTCAAATCCCCCGAAAGGCTCTCCTCGGTCTTATAAATACCGTTTCCGTTACTCCCAAGCCATATCGTACCATCCTTAGCCTGGATAATCGAAACTATCTTGTCGGAAACACCGGATCCCGGTTCATCCAGTTTTTCACGAAGGTTTATATAGTCGAAATCCAATCGGTCTCCATTTCTGCGGGTGCTCTTCAGATCTATTACATGAACGCCGTTCTGGCTACCTATCCATAGCTGCCCCTCACTGTCAAGACAAGAACCTATACAGCCTGTGGTCTGATCCTGGAATGCCGAATAAACATTGAAAGACGAAAGGTCACAATAATAAATACCAGAATTGCAACCTATCCACATCAGATTGTTCAATGTATCCAACTCAAGCGCCCCAACGTGATCGATACGATCTGATTGCGCTCCCCGCCAAACAGGTTTGGAAACCCTATTGTAAGGACTCTCGCTGCTTATCACATCAACTCCTCCGCCCCATGTACCAACCCAAAGGTTACCTTTGGCATCACTGGCGATGGCGCTCACCGAATTATGGCTGATGCTACCATTTCCGGCTGTGATATGCCGGAATCCATCCTGGAGGTTCTTTGTATAACTTAGGCCGCTTTCCACATTCCCCACCCACAGCATGCCGTCACCAGCCTGAAAAACCGCATTGACCGGATTGGGAGCAATAGAAGCGTCTTTCAACGATTCATGCCGGTAATTGCTGACAGCCAGCCTCTTGGTCTTCAATTGGATAAGGCCGGCACTCTCGGTTCCGAACCAGACATCATCTCCTCTTACACTAACACAGTTCAGGAAGTTGCTGCTTAAGACACATCCCTCGGTATCCGAATCACTCGAAAGGCGTTCAAAACTGTCATCTATAGGTCTGTAGATATTAGCTCCCTTAAGCGATATTGCAACCAGTGTATTGTCCGAAGTAAGAGCTAACCCGCTTATGTAGTTCTGAGACAAAGATTTGTCATTATCAGGATCTGTAGTATATACTTTCCAGATTCCGGTGGGCAGATTATATCTGAACAGTCCGTCAATGGTGGCTATCCAGACATCCTGGTCTTTGACGATATAATCCGTGACCAAAGACTCCGGATTATAACCGAATCCCTGAAGTGTGGGTACGCAATACAATCCGTCATCAGAGCAACTTACCTTATAAATGATACCACCCATGCCTATCCAGACCGTCCCGTTATTCTCCACATCCTTAAAAACCATGGCTGGTTGCTCCATACGGAGGTCATCCAAACGGTCTACCCTGAGTGCCTTTCCTGAATCATCAAACTCAATGCGGATAAGTGTCTGTCCGCTCTTGGCCCAGATACATCCTTTTGAATCCACAGTCATATAAGCGCAACTACCCCCTTGGAACAATTCAAAAGCCGTGTTTTCTGTCCCGGGAACGGAAACCATACATGAATTCATGACGTCAAAGACCTCAATCCCCCACTCTGTACCAATCCACAGCCTATGAAAGCGGTCTTCCACTACATTCCTCACAAAATTGCTTTTGAGTTCGTACTCCATCCCGGTTGCCATCACGATGAATTCGTAGCCGTCATACCTGCACAATCCGCCTCCGGAAGTGGCCACCCACATGAATCCGGCATCATCAAACATAATGTCATCCACGAAATTTGACGGAAGGCCCTCTGATATTCCTATGAACTTGGACAGATGCGACCCGGCAAAAGAGCCCTGGGCCGAACAATTCGGGGCATGCACGTGAAATAGCAATATGAATAAAATAAAAGAGATTATTTTTCCACCTATAGTTTTCATTTTTCCACCTATTGGAATTCGAATATATATAATTTTGTCGATGTGACAAACCGTATAACCTATTTATTATAAAGATATGAAACCAATTAGTCTTTTAGGTGCCGCCATTGCGGTAATGACAGCAATGCCTTTGAATGCAGAGCAGAACTCATTTGACATAAACCTCAAGAAAACCGGTGCTCCAATCCAGAGCACTATGTACGGTATCTTTTTTGAGGATATAAACTATGCCGCTGACGGCGGACTTTATGCCGAATTGGTCAAGAACCGCTCTTTCGAATTTCCCAACGCCCTTCAGGGATGGAAGATTTTCGGCAACGTACAGATCATGAATGACGGTCCGTTCGAGCGCAATCCGCATTATGTACGCCTCACTGATCCCGGACATGCCCACAAGCATACAGGCCTTGACAACGAAGGTTTCTTTGGCATCGGTATTGAAAAAGGCAAACAGTACAATTTCTCGGTATGGGCCAGATCGGAAACTCCGGTAATACTCAGAATTGAGCTGGTCAACACTGCCTCCATGGGTGAGAATCATTTTGTATGTCAGCAGAGGATTGCCGTAAACGGTAAGGAGTGGAAAAAATACAAGATTACCTTAAGGCCTGATGAAACTCTTCCAAAAGCTACACTGCGTATCTTTATGGAGACCCGCAACGGTGCCAGCGTAGACCTGGAGCATATATCACTCTTTCCGGCTGATACATGGAAAGGACGTGAAGGCGGTCTTCGCAAGGATCTTGCCCAGGCACTGGCCGACCTGCATCCGGGCATATTCCGCTTTCCCGGCGGCTGTATAGTGGAGGGTACAGATCTTGAGACCCGTTACAACTGGAAGAATACCGTAGGTCCGGTAGAGAACCGTCCTCTGAACGAGAACCGTTGGGAATACACATTCCCGCACCGTTTCTACCCCGACTATTTCCAGAGCTACGGACTGGGATTCTTTGAGTTCTTCCAGCTCAGCGAGGATATCGGTGCAGAACCCCTGCCCATCCTGTCATGCGGCCTGGCATGCCAGTTCCAGAACGATAACATCAACGCTCACGTACCGGTTGACCAGCTTGACCCTTACATCCAGGATGCACTGGACCTTATCGAATTTGCCAACGGACCCGCCGATTCCAAGTGGGGAAAGGTTCGCGCAGATATGGGACACCCCGAGCCCTTTAACCTAAAATATATAGGAATCGGAAACGAGCAGTGGGACGCTCTCTACCCCGAGCGTCTGGAGCCGTTCATCAAGGCTATCCGAAATGCTTATCCCAACATCAAGATCGTAGGCTCATCCGGTCCCAACTCCGAGGGCGACCAGTTTGATTATCTGTGGCCCGAGATGAAACGTCTGGGAGCAGATCTGGTAGATGAGCATTTCTATCGTCCTTACGAGTGGTTCCTGAGTCAGGGTACACGTTATGACAATTATGACCGCAAGGGTCCCAAAGTATTCGCAGGAGAGTATGCCTGTCATGCTACCGGCAAAAAGTGGAACCACTACTATGCATCACTGCTTGAGGCGGCTTTCATGACAGACCTGGAGCGCAATGCCGATATAGTTCATATGGCTACATATGCACCTCTGTTTGCCCACGTAGAGGGCTGGCAGTGGCGTCCGGACCTTATATGGTATGACAACCTGAACTCATTCCGTACAGTAAGTTGGTATGTACAACAGTTATACAGCCTGTACAAGGGCGACAACGTGGTTGGACTAACCATGGACGGCAAACCTGTCGCAGGACAGGATGGACAAAACGGCTTGTTTGCCAGCTCGGTTCGTGAGGGAAACCAGATATATATAAAGGTGGCCAACACGTCAGCTCAGGAGCAGCAACTGACATTCAAATTCAACGGACTCAAGAAAAAATCTGTTGTAGAAGCATTCAAGCGCATTGACCTGTCCAGTGACAAGCTCTATGAGGACAACTCCATAGAGGCACCGGTCAACATTGTTCCGGTCGAGAACAGGTTCGACGGAGAGGGACAGACCATTCAGGCTTCCATCAATCCGCTCAGTTTCAGTGTATTTGTTTTGACAATAGAATAATTCAAGTTAGCGATTTCATTCCGACAATCATGAAAAAACAAATAGTGCTTACCGTTCTGGCTGCCATGCTTAGTGTGGCAGCCAGCGGTCAGGTGCCCGCCCGACCTTCAATATCACCCGAATACACTCCTGTTCACGACCCGGTCGTAGCATTTTGCGACGGCAAGTATTATATGTTTTCAACCGGCATGGGCATCAGCGTGATGTCATCGGACGACATGAAGAACTGGCGTCCCGAAAGACAAGTACTCACCCCCATCCCCGAATGGGCGGTAAAGGATGTTCCGGGTTATAACGGCCACACATGGGCCCCCGATATCATTTACCGTAACGGTTTATGGTATCTTTACTACTCCTGCTCCACCTTTGCCAGCAACGGTTCATGCATAGGAGTTGCCACAAACAAGACACTCAATCCCGAGTCGCCGGATTTCAAATGGACAGACCACGGCAAGATAATCCAGTCCGTACCCAACCGTGACAAATGGAACGCCATTGACCCAAATATAATAATCGATGACGATGGAACCCCATGGATGGCATTCGGCTCATTCTGGGACGGGTTAAAGATAACCAGGCTCGACGACAGCATGCTAAAATTGTCTGACCCGCAGGAGTGGCATCCGCTCTGGCACAGACCTGAGTTTATGTCGGGCAAGATGGATCTTAAGTCCGAACCGGGAGACGGTGCAGTTGAAGCCCCGTTCATATTCCGGCATGACGGCTGGTACTATCTTTTTGCATCGCTTGACCTATGCTGCCGCGGAGAGAACAGCAACTACAAGGTTGCGGTAGCAAGGAGCAAGACAGTAACAGGTCCTTATCTGGATAAGGATGGAAAACTTGCCACCGACGGTGGAGGTACAATCGTAGCCCAGAGCAATGACCGCTACGTAGGTGTAGGCCATTGCGCCGTTGTCAGTTTTGACGGCAAGGATTACATCTTCATGCACGGCTATGACAAGACACGCCGTTACAACAGCATGCTCATAGTCCGTCCTATAGTATGGGATAACGACGGCTGGCCTATTATAAACCTCTGATCAGAATCTGACGTACAACTCTGCCCAGAGTTCGTTCCAATGTGATGATGTGGGTTTATTGTCCACATAATTGTACTGAAGCTGAAGCATCAGGTTCTTGTGAATCTGGAAGTTAGGTGCAATGGAGTAGATCGTCTTCATTGACTCTTCTGTAGCATTGTTGCGGTAAACGTCATATTTGGCATACAACTTGAACCAGTCATTGACAGGAGCACCCACTGCAGCATACCAGCCGTCAGCTTCATGGATATTCTTTCCACTTGAATGGGCATATTCTATACGGGCGCTCCATGAATTGTGTTCATATTTTGCAGCAACAGCCCAACGTTCACGACCTACCAATACGCTATCGTTTACAGCATAATCACCATTCCAGCCGAAAGCACCTATATAAAGGTCCTTTACAGGCTGAATCTGAAGTGTTCCGATAAGGTCCTTGCGGGCATTTGCATCGGCCGCGTTGATACCCTGACCGTTCATTATCTGGAACTGGTAGTGGATAAGACGATAGCTGTCGGCAATCGGCAGCAGGTCACCCTGAATCTGGATACCCTGGTCACGACCTCCGTTTGAGCTGGCCTCTCCGCAATAGTCACCCATGCCTGAGAGTTTTTTTGTAATCTGGGAATAATCGCCAAAACCTACATCCCACGGATTATAGGGATTCTCAAACAGAAAGGCGCGTTTGTACTGACCCACCTTTACGGAGAACTCTTTCCAATGAGCCCACTCCACAAAGTAGTCCTTCATGTGGAATGAAGCGTTATTGACCTGGAGCTGAACGCGGTATTTGAAATCATTAAGTATGGTGCCGTCGGCATAAAGACGTACCATACGCTGGCTTAAACCATTACCGCCATGCTGACCGTCCTGGTCTGTATATGTGTATTTTCCGATAAAAAAACCGCCTATCTTGGGACCTGTTGTGTTATCGGTAACCTTGCGGCTGAATTGTGTATCCTGTGCAATAACCGAAATGGCTGTAAGGCTTGCTAAAACAGCCGTTAAAAGAATCTTTTTCATAATGGATGAATGTAGTTTTTAAAATGTCTACAAATTTAGTGTATTTTCAGAATCATACCGTAGCAAACGGAAAAATCTTTGTGAGCCAGAAGAAACCCAGGGTAAATCCTATTGCACCAACAATTATACCTACCTTGGCCATATCCTTGGTCTGAACCAGTCCGGTGCTTGAGGCAATGGCGTTAGGCGGTGTGGAGATTGGGAACAGCATGGCGATTGATGCGCAGACTGCTATGAAAGAAATCATTGCATGTGTCCCGCCAAATGCCATAAATGAGGCATTGTTTGAAGCCGACGGATCGGCCATACCCTGCGCCACTACAATAAGGATAGGTATAAGCAGTGCAGCAGTGGCTGAATTGCTGATGAAGTTGGACAGGAAATAGCAGACAAAGCCTGCAATTATCAATACACTGAGTACGCTCATCGAGCCGAACGGTATGGCTCCTATAAGCGTCTTGGCAAGTCCGGTTCCCTGCAGTGCGGTACCTAAGGCAAAGCCTCCGGCAACCAGCCAGAGCACTGTCCAGTTTATCTCCTTTATATCATCCTTGGTGAAAATACCTGTCATGGTGAGCACTCCCAGAGGTATGAGCGCCACCACATTTGAGTTGATACCGGTCAGGCTCTCGGTTGCCCAAAGCAATATGGTGCCTATGAATGTAATCCATACCACATAAGTCTTCCAGTCAACAGGACGCTTATTCTCAGGAATGTCAAGCACCAGCCTCTTTGTCTTGAATGGGAACATTATCTGGAGCAGAACCCAAGCTACCAGAATCATAATAAGTACAAAGGGTATCATTCTCATAGACCATTCGGAGAATGTCACCTCATAACCTGATTCTGTCAGAAAACGCACGGCTGTAGCATTTGGGGGTGTACCGATAGGAGTTCCGATACCACCTATGTTTGCTGCCACGGGGATGGCCAGCGACAAGCCTATACGACCCTTGTCATCAGACGGGAGCACCTGAAGCACAGGCGCCAGGAATGCCAGCATCATAGCTGCAGTAGCAGTATTTGACATAAACATTGAGAACACGGCTATAACCACAAGGAATCCCAGGAGAACCATACTTGGCCTGGTTCCGAAAGGTTTGAGCAGTATTCTGGCCAATGTCACGTCCAGACCGTATTTTTCGGCCATTATGGCCAGCACAAATCCGCCCATGAACAGCATTACAACCGGATCGGCGAACGATGCCATCAGACTCTTGTAACTTACCAGTGTTCCGTATTTGGGATCACAGAAAAGGCTTATTCCCTTGTCTGAAATGGTAAGAAGAGTCAATACGATAAGCAAAAGAGATGTTGTCCAGTTGGGGATGATTTCAAACATCCACATAAGTGCAGCAAACACAAACAATGCAATAACGCGCTGCTGAACTACCGTTAAGGCGTCAATGCCGTAGAAGTCAACAGGCACAAGCCAAAGGAAAAGGGTTACTGCCAATACTATCGGCAGCAGAACACACATTTTGAAATTGAATTTCTTGTTGCTCATATTGATGTAATTCATTTAAATCGTATATCGGCCGGGATCTTTTCGATGCCCAGGTTCATAAGGTCGGCGTCAAAGTTGTCGGAGCGCTTTGAATAGCAGTTTTCAAAGTAGGTGGCGAATGCCCTGTCACCTGTAGCCTGAGTCTTGAGTACAAGGGCGGTAAGGTTCTGAAGGGCAACCTCCATCCTGCCAAAATCCAGAGAATACTGTCCGGATTCCTTACGACGGAATGCTCCCGCCTCCTCAAGATAGTTATAGATGATTATGTTTGCTCGTCCCAGAGCCGATCCTTCGCCGAAACGCTCCGAACGAACCAGAGAGACAAAGAATGTGGTCAATGCATCCTCTTTGGTAAACAGGTTGTGTATGTCGTAATGGTCCTGAAGTCTGCTTACCAGAAGTACTCCTGCCGTATTGGCCTTGATCTCCTCAAAGGTGAGCGATGCGCTCCCCAATGCATCCTCAACACTTCCCTTTCCGTTCACGGTCTCCTTTACTCCAAGCCCGTGGGCCACCTCACGGAACACTATGTTCCAGAAGAATGCATCCTGCGACAGATGCTCCCTGAAGTCTGATTCCAAAATAACCTGACCGGTGGGATTGACAATATGGTTGTATTTTGCGTTGATGATGTTTTCCAGCAGTATGGTACGGGTACCGCGGTCACGCTGCACGTCGGCATCGAACGGAAGGTTAAGGGCAATCACCTTGATTCCGGCATTGGCCTTTCCGGCATAGTATAGGGCATTGCAAGAGAAAATATTTGAACCTGCACCGGGCTGGAATGTCTTGTAAGCAGGGTCTCCGGGAAGGTCCTGCTGGAACTCCTCTATGCGTGATACATACTTCATCAGTTCATCGGTACGCGCCTGGTTTTTGAGTAGGACAAAAGCCTCATACGAACGTTTGATACCCAGCAACTGGTCATCGGCAGCCTCATTGGGACCTACAACAAGGTCCATCTTGCTATCATCCATATCAAGCCATGCAAGTGAACTCTCGTAGTAGCTGTCAGTCTTGAGAGCTTCGGCCTTACTGAGCAGATACTCCTTGACACTGGGCTTTATGGTTATGTCGGCTGCAGCTTTGAGGTAATCGGCAATTTTATCAATGTGTTCCTTGTATGCATCATGGTACCAAACAGTCTCCAGCGACCCGTCAGCAGAACGGCGGATAAGTGTATAGGGACTGTTCTTATCAGGATTGTCAAAAGCGGCAAACTCCTGTGCAGTCATATCGGCAGGATAAAAACCCGCGCCCGGAGGACAGTCATTATATCCATCCACAAAAGATTTGCCTGTACTGCGGTCCCAAGGGCCGTAGTTAATCTCAGCAAACGTTTTTTGGAAAGGATCGGAAATGGCGTTCATCAACGAGTCCTTGATTCCATAGTACTGTTCCCAGTATATGGCATCAATCTCATCAGCAATGAAACGGTA
The DNA here is from genome assembly GCA_900318995.1 of uncultured Prevotellaceae bacterium. GTDB lineage: Bacteria > Bacteroidota > Bacteroidia > Bacteroidales > Bacteroidaceae > Colenecus. Next base: position 20,824 of record ONMR01000002.1, read on the forward strand.
CAAGTTAAGGACCTCCTTGCCGTTGTCCGATATGTCACTCAAGTCCGGCTTTTCTATTTCAACCAGGGCATAATCCGCAACCTTGCGTGTGAATGACGATTGTGGTGATTCCTGACATGCAACTGCAGTTAGCAGCGCCAGCACAAAACAGACCGTTGTCTTTTTAATCAACATAATTAAATCATCTATATTATTTTCCGATTTTGACGATAAGATGGGGAAACCTCCCGGCCTCCCCATTTAATCTGCAGATCCTTTATCAAAGGAACCCACTTTGCATCAACCCTTGAACGGGTTGTCATCAAACAAGTATTACTGTCAAACAATAATCCGTTCACTGACAATAGCTGATGGAATTTAAAGCGGGGCTGGAAACTGCATATGACTCTACCGCCGCACGCTGATTCACGCGTGCGGTCAAACGGATCTGAGATCCGCTGTGTTTCCGGACTGTCACTGACTGTTTCTGACATTTTTTGTCTTACCCGCCCTATCCTCGGAGCTAAGGTCTAACTTAGAATCTTGGGCAGGTCTTCTGACTTATCTCCTTGTTTGGAACCTTCCCGACCATCCGGGTCAGTGGCGTTTATTGCATTCAAAAGGGCTGAATGCTCATCCAAAACTATACCTGAGAAATACAGCAGCGGGACTGTCCGGGATTCTCACCCGTGTTCCCTATTAAATCTGAATCATCAGATACCCAAATTCCAGATGCAAAAGTACAACAAATAGACAGTTATACAAAGAAAACATGAATATAAAAGTATAAAAACTGTCCAAATACTTTCGGACTGTCATTTATTGCAGATCTTTTGTCAAAAGTTGATAATATACGCAATCCGAGTCGCGGTAAAACTCTTTTGCACCCCAGCGTTTCCAATACTCATGAGTCTTTAAACAATGTAGTACCGGGATGAATATAAAATCATAATCCGATTTCAGTTCGGGCATTATCTCTTCCAGCATATCGTAGTTGAGACGAGTGCCGCGGTAATCCTCACGTACAATGAATGAGAACACCGCAGTGTATCGCAAACTGTTGAGTCTGGCCAGCATTTCAGGATGGTCCTTTTTGATTTGGGCGGTCTCCTCCTCAATACGGTAGTCACTCATATTCAGAAGTCCTATCACATCTCCTTTATCATCAACCGCCTTTACACTCAGAGGCCAGTTGAACTTGAGGGTCCGCACCCACTCCTCCACCTCACGGCGGTCAAATCCGTACTGGCGCACCATCCAGTCTATGGTAAGCGGGGCATCGGCCTCTGTCATTCTGCGCAGGGTGTAAGACATACCGGTCAGGCGTTGAATGTCACTATATTATAAGTAAGGAGTATCTCAGGATGGTATGACAGTTTGGCCTTGCGAAGACCCGGCAAACCCATATCCTCCTCCCGGTTCACATATATGAACCGCTCCGGCAGATGTGCGCAGAACTGTTGGTTTATGATACTGAACGCCCCCTCCACGTTACGGTCGGCCTTCTCAACGCAGACATCGAAAGTATCCCGTGTCACGGCGCTTCCGTAGGTGAACGCCACCATACGGCCATCCACATAGATGCTGCCGCCTATCATGCCCAACTCATCCCAGTGGCCGAATATGGTCTCCATAACCTGATGCTCGGCCTCAATGGTATCGCCGTACACAGGATTGTCATGTTCCTTCTCATCGTTCCATACAGAGAGCACCCCACGGCAATCATCAAAAAGTCCCGGTGTAAGGGGCCGATACTCATAACCGGGATAAAGCGTAAGGAAATGGTTCACGTGATTGCGCTTTCCCTTGAGTTTGCCGCCCTGAAGCGTTGCCAGATCCGCACGATGGTAGATATAGTCATATTGGTCACGCTGTGACTCCACACCTATGTTTATACCCTTACAGCAGGCGTTCTGCTGCAACTGCAGTGCCGCCTCATCCTCCAGCCCCAGCAGTATCAGACGGCCATTACTGTCCTCGCAAAGAGCCTGCAGCAGATCACAGCCTGGCGTCCCCTGCATGCAGAGCATATAAGCCCGCTCACCCTCCATACTGAACCGCAGCACCACCGCATCGGCCAGCACGCAGACCTCGGTCCCGAACCAGGCCTGCCAACCCACCAGATTGGCAAAGTTAAAGTTGCAGTTACGCCGCCCGGCACTCAGGCTCACCGTCTGCACCCTCTCGCGGTCTGCTACAGAAAGTGTATGGAATTCCAGTTTCATGCTTATAAGGTTTATCCTACAAAGGAGTAGAACAGTCCGCCAAAGAGTCCTGCCATAAGGATTACCTTGATGGGACCTATCTTCCAGAAGTAGGTGGCAATGAATGCCAGGATAAAGAGACCGATGCTTACGTAGAGCTGGAGGTTTGCAGCACTGAATGTGCCTAAGTTCTCCTCATTGAGCAGGAGCAGCACTGCGGCGGCAAGCATTCCCACCACCACGGGACGCAGCCACTTTAGTACGGTCTGAACGGACTTGTGGGTCTTGTAGTGCATGAAGAAGGCGCTTATCAGGAGCATAAGGATGAATGACGGTAGCATGACCGAGAACGATGCCAGCAGTGATCCGCACACGGCCTCAGTTCGCGTCATCCCGGCATTCTCAATGGCCTTGAATCCCACGTATGTGGCCGAGTTTATGCCTATCGGACCCGGAGTCATCTGACTTACGGCTACGATATCGGTAAACTCTGAATTTGAAATCCACTGCTGTTTCTCAACCACCTCATTCTGTATCAGCGAGAGCATGCCGTAGCCTCCGCCAAACCCGAACAGACCTATCTTGAAGAAGGTCCAGAACAGTTTCATCCAGATAACAATGCCGTTCATGCCTTCCTGAGTTTAAGTATGTAATACAGGATTGCGCCCACAATGGCCGCCAGTATGATCCATACCGGCGATACACCTATCCACCAGATTAGCAGCGCAGTAACAACCGGCACCCACCATGCCCACTTGTTCAGCCCTGCTTTAGATGCAAGTCTTATTGTGGGGGTAAGTATCAGCGCAATAACCGCCGGACGGATGCCTTTAAAGACATTCTCCACAATCCGGTTGTCGCGGTAATTACCCAGGAACAGGGCTATGGCCAGGATGATGATTATGGAGGGCAGAACGGTGCCCAAGGCGCAGAATATGCTACCAACGGACTTACGCATCCTGTAGCCTATGAATATGGATATATTTACAGCAAAGACTCCCGGGGCAGACTGGGCAATGGCCAGCAAGTCCAGGAAGTCTTCACGTGAAATCCAGCCCTTGCGCTCCACCACCTCACGCTCTATGAGCGGAATCATAGCGTAACCTCCACCGATGGTGAAGAGTCCGATCTTGAAGAAGGTGATGAAAAGGGTCAGCAGCATATCTTACTTTTGAGCCTCAACCCACTTGCGGGCATTCACGAATGCCTCAATCCACGGGGTAATCTCATCATCCTGGCGCTCGGCAGGATAGTATCCGCACTGCCACGGGAATATGGCGCGCTCGGGATGCGGCATCATGGCTACGTGACGGCCGTCGGCACTTGCTATACCGGCCACGTTGTAGTCCGATCCGTTGGGATTGGCGGGATAATCGGCATAGGTGTATTTGGCTATCACATTGTACTTATCCTCGGGGTAAGGCAGTGAGAACTTGCCCTCACCGTGAGCCACCCACACGCCCAGACGGCTTCCGCCCAGAGTCTTGAACATTACGCTCTCGTTCTGAGGTATTGTCAGGCCCAGGAATGCCGACTCAAACTTGTGCGAGTCATTATGCAGCATGTGAGCCTGCTTCTCATAATCGGGATTGATAAGTCCCAACTCAATCATCAGCTGGCAACCATTGCAGATACCCAGTGACAGAGTGTCCTTACGTGCATAGAAGCGGTCCAGTGTCTCCTTGGCCTTGGGGTTGAACAGGAACGCACCGGCCCAACCCTTGGCAGAACCAAGAACATCAGAGTTGGAGAATCCGCCGCAGAACACAATCATGTTGATATCATCCAGAGTCTCACGGCCGCTTACCAGATCGGTCATGGTTACATCCTTAACATCGAATCCGGCCAGCCACAGGGTGTAAGCCATCTCACGCTCACCGTTGGTACCCTTTTCACGAATGATTGCAGCCTTCACGCCACTCGGTGTGCGACGGTCGGGATCCAGACCGAACTGGCTCAGCTTGCCTGTAAAGTTGTAGGCAATCTTGATGTCCATTGGCTGCTTGGAGTAGTTCTTGTAGCGCTTGTCGGCACAGCCGTTCATAGACTGCTTGCGGTCCAGCAGATATGATGTCTTGTACCAGAGGTCACGCATCTTGTCTATATCAATGGTTATGTCCTTCTTGCCGCGACGTATGTAGAGTGTGCGTGCATCGGCCGGACGACCAATCACTGCATAGCCAACACCTGCCTCGTCAAGATATGAACTTACGGCATCCAGTTTCTTGCTCTCCACCTGGAGCACAACGCCCGGGTTCTCTGCAAACAGCATGCTTGTAAGGTCCTTGCCTGTCAGCTTGTCCAGACTAACCTCCAGACCGCCCTGAGGATTGGCAAAGCACATCTCAAGCAGTGTTACCACCAGACCGCCGGCCGATATATCATGACCGGCCAGAACCTGACGCTTGTCAATGAGTTTCTGAACGGCGTTGAATGCATCGGCAAAATACTCGGGGTTCTTTACAGTGGGAACGTCACTGCCTATACGGTCAAGTGACTGAGCCAGTGCCGAACCACCCAGACGTTGCTCATCAAAACTGAAGTCTATATGAATGAGAACGCTGTCCTTGCGGTCTGCAAGCACAGGTGATACCACCTTGCGTATATCTGATACCTCACCGCCCGATGAAACTATCACGGTACCCGGGCTGATTATCTTGCTGCCGTCGGGGTACTTCTGGGTCATGGAGAGTGAGTCCTTACCGGTGGGAACGTTGATGCCAAGTTCAAGGCAGAAGTCCGACAGAGCCTTGACGCCCTGATACAGACGTGCATCCTCACCCTTCTGTGAGCGGCAGGGCCACATCCAGTTGGCAGAGAGCGATACGGTCTTGAGTCCCTGTGCCAGAGGAGCAAACACGATGTTTGTCAGTGACTCGGCAACAGACAGGACTGAGCCTGCGGCGGGATTTGCCAGACCGGCCTGCGGAGCATGACCGATGGCGGTTGCTATACCCTTCTTGCCACGGTAGTCAAGAGCAACTACACCGCAGTCAGAGAGCGGCAGCTGCAACTTACCCTGGCACTGCTGGCGTGCAATCTTACCTGTTACGGAGCGGTCAACCTTATTGGTGAGCCAGTCCTTACATGCCACAGCCTCCAGCTGAAGCACGTTACCCAGGTACTCCTCTATCTTATCATCACTGTATGTTACATTCTCATATTTGCGCTCTACTGTCTCGTCAACCATATAGGTCTTGGGCGATGAACCGAACATCTGGCTCACTGCCAGGTCAAACGGACGCACACCATCAGCCTGCTCAAAGGCAAAGCGGGCATCGCCGGTGGTCTCACCAACCACGTACATCGGGGCGCGCTCACGCTCGGCAATCTTGCGCACATGCTCAATATGCTTCTCGTCAATCAGAAGTCCCATACGCTCCTGTGACTCGTTGGCTATAATCTCCTTTGATGAAAGGGTCTTGTCACCAACCGGCAGCTTGCTCATGTCAATCAGACCGCCACACTCCTCAACCAGCTCGGACAGGCAGTTCACGTGTCCGGCCGATCCGTGATCGTGAATTGAAACTATGGGGTTGGTATCCTCCTCGCACAGAGCGCGCGTCACGTTGTAGGCACGTTTCTGCATCTCGGCGTTGGCACGCTGTACGGCGTTCAGCTCAATACCAGATGAATAACGTCCGGTCTCAACCGATGAAACAGAACCGCCGCCAAGACCGATGCGGTAGTTGTCACCGCCCAGCACCACAATCTTGTTGCCCTTCTTGGGTGTTCCCTTGATGCAGTCGCGCTTGGTGCCGTAACCCACGCCGCCGGCCAGCATGATTACCTTGTCGTAACCGTACTGTTCGCCGTTCTCCTGATGCTCAAAGGTAAGCAGCGATCCGCAGATAAGCGGCTGACCGAACTTGTTGCCAAAGTCCGATGCACCGTTAGATGCCTTGATCAGGATCTGCTCAGGAGTCTGATAGAGCCACTTGCGCTCTTTCATGGGCTTTTCCCATGTACGGCTCTCATCATTGCGGGGATATGATGTCATATAGACTGCTGTACCTGCTATAGGCCATGAACCTGTACCGCCACCCATACGGTCGCGGATCTCACCGCCGGTACCGGTCGATGCGCCGTTGAACGGCTCAACCGTGGTGGGGAAGTTATGTGTCTCGGCCTTGAGTGATATTACGGTCTCTATGTTCTTGATTATAAACCAGTCTGATGTGGAGTGATCGGCAGGAGCGAACTGCTCTACAACCGGGCCCTGAGCGAATGCCACGTTGTCCTTGTAGGCCGAAATGATGCGGTTGGGGTTCTCCTGAGTAGTCTTCTTGATAAGGCTGAACAGTGATGACTCCATCTCCTTGCCGTCAATAATGAACTTTCCGCCGAATATCTTGTGGCGGCAGTGCTCCGAGTTGATCTGTGCAAATCCGAACACCTCGCTGTCAGTCAGCTTGCGGCCCAGCTCGCCCTCTACCTTGTGCAGGTAATCAATCTCCTCCTTGGATAGTGCCAAGCCCTCCTGCTCGTTGTATGAGTCCAGGTCATCGATAAACAGGATAGGCTGCGGCTTGATATCAACGGTGAAAATCTTCTGGTCAAGACCCTTGTACAGGCGCTGCAGCATGGGGTCGTAGTCGGCATCGGCATTGGCTACCGGGAAATATTCCTCTATACGGCTTATGCCCTTGAGTCCCATGTTCTGGGTAATCTCAACGGCGTTGGTGCTCCAGGGGGTAATCATCTCACGGCGCGGTCCCACAAAGAAACCTTCCAGTGATTCCTGATCCAGAGCGGTGGCATTTCCATAAAGCCAGCTCAGTTTCTTAACATCCTCTGCCTGCAGTTTTGAAGCAGTCTCAGTGGCAACAATCGTGCCCGTAGGGTTCTTGAAAAAGATAATCATTTCAGTTACAAAATTTTGATGTGCAAAATTAGTCATTTCCCTACACTTTTCAGCCACAGGTCTCTTCTATTTATCAACATATTTGGAAGCACCGCCGGACTATGGGATTGGAGACCAGCAGCTACGGACTACTCCGAGTCTTTCCGGACCCTAAACGGCAAACTCCTCCATCATAGCCACCTACGGCGTCTATTCGTCGTCAGACAAGTGCCGTTTTTAACGGGATCCTCCAAGCCTCTCCGCTATACGTCCTCCGCAAATGGTCTCCAATCCCATAGCCCGGCTCCTGCAACTGGAAGAAAATAGATATCTTTTTATTTTGTCCAACGGATTCTGTATATGAATCCCGGTTCCGGATCTACTATTACGTATTGATATTGTTTATAATCGGATTCAAACGGTACAGAATCGATATATGTCCAGTTGGAGTCAACCTCGGAGCTAATCTGTTTACGCTCAAATATCGCTTTTTCTTTATACCCGTTTGGCTTATATGAAAGCAGCACCTTATATTGCATAATCTTTATCGGTGTATCCAAACGAGTGGAAATATAAGGTTCCGCCTTACCGTCATAATCATCATTATCGGTTCTGATATGTAAGACAGTGCTCTCATTATAAGTCAACGGAGTTTTAAATTGGATCTTACATGTATCCCAAGAATCCGGGTCATTTGAATTTGAAATATTTCCAAGTATTTGACTGTTGGAGGATAGCTTAGGTGCTTTTGAACCGCTCCATTTGAACTTATAGTCAATGTGAGTCAACAAAACACGTTTACTCTGAATCAGTCTGTACATCTCAAAAACTGACTTCTGTCCATCATCTGAACGAAACTCATAAAAAGATGAAATTCTCTGATACGGTTCAGGATAGTTCTGCTTTATCAGTTTTGACAAAGTAATACAGACTCCCGCCAATATGGTAAGAAGTACCAAACAAAATGAAATAAGAGCCACAGTGACAGCCTTGCCGTCAGAAAGAAAAACTATTAAAAGTCCAATGATAGAAGATAATGAGGCACAAGCAGTCACCCATTTCCAAATATTGCCAAGGATCGGTTTCATGATATTAAAACGTATGTGTTGATATTTTACGCGTCAGTTCCCATTATTTACTGTTCTAAAACGTTAAACAATTATATTATAGTCGATATCTACCGATGCAAAGTTAACTACATAATTCCATTTCTACAAGTCGGTCTGTTATTTTATCTTGATTTAGTAAAACAATACTCGCATTGCTCAATGAAGCGTGCTGCCACCTCACCCGTTAGCACTGGGATGTTTATTACATGTCTTCTTGTGCAAATTCTAATACGACTTTTACACGAAAAATCATCTAAAAAACCATCCCTAATTGCTTATCTTTGCCTCTGATTAATGCAGCGATGAAGGATTTTGCAGCAATAGATTTTGAGACGGCTAACAGTGAGCGGAGTTCGGTTTGCTCGGTGGGTGTGGTGATTGTGCGCGGTGGTGAGATTGTGGACTCGTTCTACTCACTCATTAAGCCGGAGCCGGATTATTATAACTATTGGTGCCAGCGGGTTCATGGATTATGCAGCCGCGATACGGACGGAGCACCGGTATTTCCCGATGTCTGGGCCAAGATTGAGCCGATGATTAAGGGGCTACCGCTCGTGGCGCACAACAGCCCGTTTGATGAAGGTTGCCTCAAGGCTGTGTTCCGCACATATCAGATGGATTATCCCGATTATGAATTCTACGATACACTATGCTGCTCACGCAGGAAACTGCCATCGTTAGCAAACCATCAGCTTCAGACGGTTGCCGCCGCTTGCGGTTATCAGTTGGAGAATCATCACCACGCACTGGCCGATGCCGAGGCCTGCGCCTGGATAGCACGGGAAATCCTGTAAATGATACAAAAGGGGTCTGTCCCCTTTTGTATCATTTTTTGCGGCTGTGAAGGCCGCACTCGCGTTTGTCGGGGTTCTCCCTTTTAATGTACTATCAAAGGAAATCAAACAAAATCTTCTAGGGTACGTGCAGAAAGATTGTCGTAAATAATCTGCTGGATATCACCGAACATATCCCTTATACGGCACTTTTCCATGTTAAGACCGAACTCGCATTCAAAAGAGTTTCCGCATATGTCCAGGCAGGAGATCATTCCCACCTTCTCCCCCATGGCAAGGATAACGTCAAGTACCTTGATTTCACGCGGAGGCCTAGCCAAACGGTAACCACCGCTCACGCCGCGCTCGCTGACAAGCATGCCCTCATTGCGCAACTGCAGAAAAATGCCCTCCAGAAAACGGATAGGCACATTCTGCTCATCCGATATCCGGCTCATCGGAACTGCTGCCTGGCCATATTCCCTAGCCAATATGGTCAGAGCCATTATAGCGTAACGTGTCTTGCGTGAGAACATATTGATGCTGTACCTTTTTGCTCCGTAAAGTTACTATTATTTTTCGGTAATTTTCGGTAATTTTGCACTCCGATTTCAGAGAAAGGCAGATAAGGATAACATCATACGTTTATCCCTAAACAAGAATGAACAGAATAATCAGGACAATCATATTTCTGACCCTATTACCGCAAACATTGATTGTAAGAGGGCAGGAAGATACCATCTACTCTACCATCCCGGAGGTCACTCTCATAGAGCACCGAAACCTGTCGGCCATAAGCGGTACAATGGCTTCAGGACTGCGTATCGACGCCAAGTTGATGGAGACATATCCCAAGATGTTCGGCTATACTGACCCCATTCTCTACCTCCAGTCGCTGCCCGGAGTATCAACCAACTCCGAACAGTCCGGAGGCCTGCATGTGCAAGGCGGTGAAACATCTCATAACATCATAACCGTATCAGACATTCCGGTCTACGGAAACATGAATTTTACCGGTCTGTTCTCTCTTTTCAACCAGGACCATCTGCCTAAAGCTGAGTTCAGCACGTCAACCAGGACACCTCATATCGGTGCCTATCTGTCACTTGACCATGTTGACACCATTCCGGCACGCCTGTCTGGAACCGCATCGCTGGGACTAATATCCGGACAGGGTACACTGCATGCCCCTCTGTCGGCCGATACATACCTGACCCTCTCTGTCAGACGCTCATTCATCAATGCCATTTACGGACCGTTGCTTGAGTATGACGGCAATCCATTAAGATACGGGTTCACCGATGCCAACGTAACTCTGTTACACCGGATAGACTCGCGCAACACTATAGATCTCAACGCCTTATGGAGTCATGATATTGGAAAGACCACATACGGTATTGCAAAGATTGACATGAATTGCTATTGGGGTAACACGCTGGCATCACTCAGATGGAGACACCAAGGCAAGACGGTCAAATCAAAGACTTCAGTCTTTTTTTCCAGATACAACTTCCTGGGCAACATACGTAATGAGATAATTAATGGCGATATGAACGCTCATATAACCAATACCGGAGTAAGCACCGCCATCAACCTGCCGCACAATTTCAACCTTGATGCAGACATGAGTGTATTCCATATATTGCCTCAGGATCCCCACGTAACCGGCAATAAGATAATCACGCCATCCCAACCTGTCCAAAAATCATTCCTTGGCAACCTGGCACTCAACCGACAGTTCAAAGCCGGGAGTAGTTGGGATTTTACTCCGCATCTGCTCCTGTCAGCATACAATGTGAATGAAGGATATGAGTGCGTAAACCTGGACCCTGCGCTTACATTAGGGCTCAACCTGTACAGATACGGTTCGTTCACAGCCGAATCCGGCATCAAGCACCAGTATCTGAGCCAGACAGGCATGACAAGCGCAGGAATGCCTAACGAATTCTGGCTATCCGCAGGCCGATATTTCAAGCCTCAGCAGTCGGTTTTCGGAACCCTTACATATGATTTTGATTTCGGACAGTCCATGTATGCGCTTTCGGTCCAGTTATACGGCAAGCTGCTTACCAACCAACTTGAATATACCGGATTCCTGTTTGACCTGCTTACCCGTCCATACAGACTTGAGGATAATCTGCTGATATGTTCGGGATACAATTACGGAATAAACCTGATGATTGCCAAGCAGGCCGGCAAGGTTACCGGATGGATAAGCTACTCATACGGCCAGTCTATCCGGCGGGGTGACGGAGAGTTGTTCCCCACCTATTTCCACTCATCCCACGAGCGGGCGCATGAACTCAACTCCGTCTTTTCATATAAGATAGGCAAGTTTGACCTGGGAGGCAATCTTACCATGGCATCGGGCAACCCCTATACTCCGCCCAAGAATCTGTATCTGCTCTCCAACTCTCTGCTCATCTATTATGATGACTACAATTCAGCACGGCTCCCCATGTATATGCGTCTGGACCTTTCGGCTACATACAACCTGCCACACCGTCGAGGCCTGGACCAAAGCATCAACCTGTCGGTATTCAACGCCACTGCCCACAAGAACTACAACATGGGATACATAAGAGCCGATGAGGACGAGTTGACCATACGCTACAAACTGGCAAAACTTGTAATCCCCGTGATACCCTCAATAAGTTATTCATGCAGATTCTGAGATGAAGATATTCAGATACATATTGGCTATACTGCTTCTGACGGTCTCATGCACGCCCGAGCTTGCCGATTCACCCGAAATGATTGTCGTTGAGGGATGGATAGAAAGCGGCAGTGCCCCCACAGTGTTCATAACATCATCCGTATCCGTCAACTATGACAGAAAGAAGATGAATGACCTAATCAGCCATGTAGCCCTGAACGCAAACGTTACGGTAACACACAATGACCAGACATACACACTCCTGCCTAGTCTTAAAGACGAATACCTGCTGAAATTATGCTATACCACAGATGCTCTTAAAGGTGAACCGGGAGGAACATACCGGCTCCAAGTTGATTGGAAAGGCCTTTATGCCGAGGCCGTAACCACAATCCCCCAGCCCGGAAGCATAGATTCGATAGCTGTAGAGAGACACAGTTCCGCAGATACCCTGTATCTGGTCAAGGCGCATGTGGTACCACATCCCGATGTCAGATACTATCGCTTTTTCAGTATGGACATAGAGCGTGATGATACATACCTGGCTTCATATATGGGTACGTATGACAGCCGTCTTAACAATGACATGGCGGTTGTCAACCGGGGGAATTCCGATCCCATAATCTTGCCTGACTATTTTTACCACCTTGGTGACAGCGTCAGTTTCAAACTGGCATCTATGGACTCCATAGCATACCGGTTCTGGAGCAAGCATGATGAGAACGTTATGTTCAGCCATGTGGCACTGCTGCCCTACTCCAGCAATATGACAGGCAATATTGAGGGCGGACTGGGATACTGGTTCGGATACGGTATCAGCACCTACGGGCTCCGCATCGCACAATAAAACCATAAGACTTTCAGTATGATGAGTGATAATAATTCCATAAGTGTAAAAGGCGCAAGGGTAAACAACCTCAAGAACGTCAGCGTGGAGATACCGCGCGATACCTTTACCGTCATAACGGGTCTTTCGGGATCAGGCAAGTCATCACTGGCCTTCGACACGCTGTATGCCGAAGGCCAGCGCCGTTATGTTGAGTCACTGTCGTCATACGCCCGCCAGTTTCTGGGCCGCATGAAGAAACCTGAGTGCGATTTCATCGAGGGTCTTCCGCCCACCATTGCCATCGAGCAGCGCTCCGGCAACCGAAATCCCCGCTCTACCGTAGGTACCCAGACAGAGATATATGAATATCTTAAGCTGCTATTTGCACGCATAGGCCGGACCATATCGCCCGTAAGCGGCAAGGAGGTCCGCAAGCACAGTGTGGATGATGTGGTAAACTATATGCTCTCTCAGCCCAAGGGTGTACGCTTTACCGTTTTGGCGCCGATGCCCATGCGTGGAGGGCGCAACCTGGAGGAGCAGCTGCGCACATCGCTCAAGGAGGGATTCACCCGCATTGAGTACAAGGCTGATATGATCCGCATTGAGGATCTCCTGGCAGACAGCAAGCAGTTGGCAGAACTCTCCAAGCACACCAAAGAGATTTACCTGCTCATTGACCGCCTCACAACCGATGACTCAAAGGAGACTCTGAGCCGGTTCACAGACTCCGTAGAGACTGCATTCTTTGAGGGTGGCGGCGAATGCGCGCTGCGTTTTTACGACACTACCGACACTTCACTTCATGAGTTCAGTAACCGCTTTGAAGCCGACGGAATCAAATTTGAGGAGCCTACCGACAACCTGTTCTCATTCAACTCGCCAGTAGGAGCTTGCCCCAAGTGCGAGGGATTCGGACGTATAATAGGCATTGACGAGTCACTGGTCATTCCCAACCGCGCACTGAGCGTTTATGACGGCGCCGTGGTATGCTGGCGCGGTGACGTGATGACCGGATGGAAGGATGACTTTATCCTTCACGCACAGGAGCACGATTTCCCCATATTCACACCATATTACCAGCTTACACAGGAGCAGAAGGATTACCTGTGGCACGGAAGCGGCCGCGGCCAGGATGAACGGGGATGGGAGGAGACCTGTATTGACAATTTCTTCCGTATGTTGGAGAAGAGCCAGTACAAGATCCAGTACCGCGTCATGCTGGCCCGATACCGCGGCAAGACCATCTGCCCCGAGTGTCACGGAACGCGCCTGCGCAAGGAGGCCGGTTACGTACAGGTGGGCGGCAAGTCCATCAACCAGCTGGTTGAGATGCCCATATCGGAACTCAAGCAATTCTTTGATACGCTCACTCTTCCTGAGCATGAGGCCAAGGCAGCCAAGCGTCTGCTCATAGAGATAAACAGCCGCATACAGTTCATGCTCGATGTAGGTCTGGAGTATCTTACTCTGAACCGTGCCAGCGCAACGTTGTCTGGAGGTGAGAGCCAGCGCATCAATCTGGTTACATCGCTGGGTAGCAGTCTGATGGGATCGCTCTATGTGCTTGACGAGCCCAGCATCGGCCTGCACAGCCGCGATACCGACAAGCTTATCAAGGTGCTGCGCCAGTTACAGGAGATAGGCAACACCGTTGTGGTGGTGGAGCACGACGAGGAGATTATCCGCGCATCGGACTATATAATAGATGTGGGACCGGAGGCCGGACGTCACGGCGGTGAGATAATCTATCAGGGACCCACCAGCCAGTTGGAGAAGAATTCGGATAGCTGGACCGTAAAATATCTGACCGGCGAGGAATGCATACCTGTTCCGCAGTCACGCCGCCCGTGGAACAATTATATAAAGGTGGTGGGTGCACGCCAGAACAATCTGGACGGCATAGACGTAAAGTTCCCGCTCAACGTGATGACCGTAGTAACGGGCGTGAGTGGATCGGGCAAGAGCACTCTGGTGCGTGACGTGCTGTACCGCCACCTCAAGAACATCTACAGCGAATCGACCGAGCGTCCGGGTGAGTGCATGGGCATCGAGGGCGATACCGGAATGGTACGTTCCGTGGAGTTTGTAGATCAGGACCCCATAGGCAAGACCACCCGCTCCAACCCCGTCACCTACGTCAAGGCTTACGATGAGATTCGCAAACTCTTTGCCGACCAGCCGCTGTCGCATCAGATGGGATATCGGCCCACACACTTCTCATTCAACTCCGAGGGCGGACGCTGCGAGGAGTGCAAGGGCGAGGGTGTTGTAACCGTATCCATGCAGTTCATGTCGGACCTCCAGATGGTGTGCGAGAGCTGTCACGGCCGCCGTTTCAAGAACGATGTCCTGGAGGTAACCTACAAAGGCAAGAACATCTGGGACGTACTGGAGATGACAGTAAACCAGGCTGTCGAGTTCTTCTCGTCCGATGACCCCACGGAACGCCGGATTGTCAAGAAACTGGAGCCGCTGCGCCAGGTAGGTCTGGGCTACGTTAAACTTGGACAGTCATCATCCACCCTGTCGGGCGGTGAGAGCCAGCGCGTGAAACTGGCCTATTTCCTAAGCCTGGAGAAGGCCGATCCCACCATATTCATATTCGATGAACCCACTACCGGCCTGCATTTCCACGATATCCGCAAGCTGCTGGAATCATTCGACGCACTGATACGCCGCGGTCACACCGTAATAATAATAGAGCACAACATGGATGTAATCAAATGTGCCGACCACGTAATAGACCTGGGTCCCGAGGGCGGCGAGCGCGGAGGTCATCTGGTGGTCTGCGGCACCCCCGAAGACGTCGCCGCCTGCCCCACATCCTACACAGGCCGCTTCCTCAAAGCCAAACTCAAAAAATGATACCATTGGGGCCTGACCCCTTTGGTACTCTTTTTCAAAAATGATACCAAAGGGGTCAGGCCCCAATGGTATCATTTTCAAGATTATTGACTATTTTTGCCATTGACTAACAATTAATTGCTATGGCTGATAAGAAGGAAGGCAAGCTTAAAGCGCTTATAAACCGAATAACCGTATTTGTAACAAAGGATATCTGGTCATTTGAGCTTTATCAGAAAGGTCCTCTGCGCCGCGCTATCGCCAATACCGTAAAGGTTGTTGTGATTGCCGTACGCACATTCCTTGACGACAAGGTCATGACACGTGCAGCAGCTCTCACCTACTCCACTCTGTTTGCCATAGTGCCTATTCTGGCGCTTATTTTCGCTGTTGCCCGCGGATTCGGATTCGAAAACATCGTAACCGGACTTCTCAAGAACGGTATCATTGGTGAGAATGAATCCTTGAATTCCGTAATGCAGTTCATTGACGGCTACATGCAGTACGTATCCAGCGGTGCATTCATCGGTATCGGCCTCTTGTTCCTGCTCTTCTCTGTCTATTCTTTGGCCGATGGTATCGAAGCCAACCTCAACTCCATCTGGCACGTTAAAAAATCACGCCGCATGGGCCGCAAGATAACCGATTATTTCTCATTGATTCTGCTTATTCCCATTGGAATAATCTGTCTTTGCGGTATGTCAGCACTGGCATCAAGCGTACTCTCGCATATGGAAGGATTCCAGCTTCTGGGAGGATTCGCCAAATTCATCATAGAGGATGCGCTACCATATGTAGTTGCAGGATTGATACTTACCGGGTTCTACATATTCATGCCCAACACCAAGGTCAGGTTCAAGTATGCCATCATTCCGGGTATCATTGCAGGATGCCTCTTTCAGGCTCTCCAGAACCTCTACTTCAACGGACAGTTCTCACTCTCCAGCTACAACGCCATTTACGGAGGTTTCGCTGCCCTGCCGCTGTTCCTCCTTTGGCTCAACGTATCCTGGGCCATAATACTGTTCGGATGTGAATTGGCATATGTAAGCCAGAACAATGACAACTTCAACTATTTCAAGGAACCCGAAAAGATAAGCCGTCGGCACGAGGATTTCTACAGTCTGATGGTAATGGCATGCATCTGCAAACGGTTCAACAGGCACGAGACAGCCCTCACACGCAAGGAGTTGGCCGACGAGCTGCACATTCCGCTGCGCTACGTAGTCTCATCACTTGATACCCTGACCGACTCCGGCCTGTTGGAAACAGTACTCCAGAACGATGAACGCGAGCCCGCATACGTACCTGCCACCGATACCAAGCAACTTACTGTAGTTAAGGTGCTGTCCGCAATCAACAACAGCGGTTATTGCGATCTGGACCATGCTCTGGACAGTAACATTCGCGAGGCTCTGTTCAAGATAGACAATGAGCGCAAGAGTCTGAGTGGTGACATTTGGTCCACTCCGTTGGTTGACCTTTGACAGCTTGTCATATATTATCGTGTACAGCATGATAATTTGTCATGCTGTATTTGTTGGCATCGGATTTGTCTCTTATACTGCGAAGGCGCCCCGAAAGGGAGCCGGATAAAACAGAATGTTTAACAATTAAAGTATAGGAGGTTACAACTATGTTACTCGCAAGAAGAAATCAGAATTACAATCAGAATTGGTTACCCAGTCTGTTCAACGATTTTATGAATGACGATTGGTTCACCACCCGTACCGCAGCCAGCGTACCGGCTCTGAACGTAATCGAGAATGAGAAGAACTACGAACTTGAGTTCGCTGTTCCGGGTCTCAAGAAAGAGGAACTGAACCTGCAGGTCGATGCCGACGGCGTAATGTCAATCTCCATGGTCCACAACCATGAAGAGAACAAGGAGGACAAGAAACGCAACTACATCCGCCGTGAGTTCTCATATCAGGAGTTCAACCAGAGCTACATCCTGCCCGATGATGCAGACCGCGAGAAGATCTCGGCCAAGGTTGAGAACGGTGTACTTACAATCGACGTACCCAAGCTGCCTGCCGAAAAGCAAGCTCAGGCCGTACAGAGCATCGCAATTTCATAACAGTTTGCATAAACAAAAAAAAGAGCGCTCAGTCTTGAGCGCTCTTTTTTTGTTACCAGGGTTTATTACTCCCAGTTCTCCTGAGTCTTGCGGATGTAGCTCTGGTAGCGGAGCTTAGCCATACGCTGAGCCTCGGCAAAGAGTTCCTCAGCCTCGTTGGGATATGCCTTCTTGACTGAGAGGTAACGGACCTCACCCATCAGGAAGTCATGGAAGTTAGCCCAGTTAGGCTCCTTTGAGTCAAGTGAGAACGGATTCTTACCCTCTTCGATGAGAGCGGGATTGTAACGCCACAGGTGCCAGTAACCGCACTCGACAGCCTTCTTCTCCTCGGCCTGGCTCTTACCCATGCCGCCCTTGGCCTTAAGACCGTGGTTGATACAGGGAGCGTAAGCTATTACGATTGAAGGACCGTGCCAAGCCTCAGCCTCGCGGATAGCCTTGAGGCACTGTGCGTGATCGGCACCCATTGCAATCTGAGCAACATATACATAACCGTAAGTGGTGGCAATCATACCCAGATCCTTCTTGCGGATACGCTTACCCTGAGCGGCGAACTGGGCGATAGCACCCAGAGGAGTAGCCTTGGAGGCCTGACCGCCGGTATTTGAGTAAACCTCGGTATCCAGAACCAGGATGTTGACATCCTCACCGCTGGCAATTACATGGTCAAGACCGCCGTAACCTATATCGTATGATGCACCGTCACCACCGATGATCCACTGCGAACGCTTAACCAGATAGTGGTCAAGAGTCTTGAGCTCAGTGCATACGGGGCAACCCTTGGCAGCACCGTCAGCAATGCATGCGCGCAACTTGGGAGCAATCTCCTTGGTCTTGTCGGCATCCTCCTTGTTGGCAATCCACTCCTGTGCCAGCTCCTTGTACTCGGCGCTGGTCTTGTCGGACTCAATCATCTCCTGGAGCAGCTTGGTAACGCGCTCTTTCATCTTCTTGTTACCCAGAGCCATACCCAGACCAAACTCGCAGAAGTCCTCAAACAGTGAGTTGTTGAATACAGGACCCTGACCCTTCTCGTTCTTGGTGTAAGGAGTTGAAGGTATAGAAGCTGAGTAGATTGATGAGCAACCGGTAGCGTTGGCAATCATCTGACGGTCACCAAAGAGCTGTGAGAGCAGCTTGACGTACGGAGTCTCACCGCAACCTGAGCAAGCACCCGAGAACTCAAACAGAGGCTGAGCGAACTGTGAGTTCTTGACATTGCTCTTGATATCAACCAGATCCTGCTTTGAGGGAACCTTAACCAGCTTGTCCCAATCGGCAGCCATCTTCTTCATATCGGCTGCATCGGGGTTGAACGGAACCATTGTAAGGGCCTTGCCCAGCTTGGGGTTACCCGGGCAGATGTCGGCGCAGTTGCCGCAGCCAAGGCAATCCAGAACTGAAGGCTCGATGACAAAGTGCATTCCCTTCATAGCGGCGGGAGCCTTCATCTCGATGGTATCAAGACCGTCAAATCCCTTGAGCTCGTCATCGGTCAGGACAAACGGACGGATGGCAGCGTGAGGACAGATGTATGCGCACTGGTTGCACTGGATACAGTTGTCCTTGTTCCATGCGGGAACGAAAGCCTCCACACCACGCTTCTCGTAAGCGGCGGTGCCAACCATCCATGAACCGTCGGCAGTACCATGCTTTGTAAAGTCCGAAACCTTGAGCAGGTCACCGGCCTGGGCGTTGATAGGACGAACCAGCTCCTTGACGAATGCGGGAGCATCATCCTTCTTAGCCTCATCATCGGGCAGGTTAGCCCACTCGGGCTTAACGGTAAGCTGCTTGTACTCACCACCACGGTCGATAGCGGCGTAGTTCAGGTCAACCACATCCTGACCCTTAGCACCGTAAGACTTCAGGGCGGCTGCCTTCATCTTCTCAACGGCAAGCTCTACAGGAATAACGCCTGTGATGCGGAAGAAAGCAGACTGAAGGATAGTGTTGGTACGGTTACCCAGACCAATCTCCTGAGCAATCTTGGTAGCGTTGATGGTATAAACGGTGATATTGTTCTTGGCAAAGTAACGCTTTACCTTGTTAGGCATGAACTTCTCCAGCTCGTCGCCCTCAAAGATGGTGTTGAGCAGGAACTGACCGTTCTTCTGCAGACCGCGTGTAACATCGTACATGTGCAGGTAAGCCTGAACGTGGCATGCAACGAAGTTAGGTGTGGTTACCAGATAGGTGCTGCGGATAGGTGTGTCACCAAAACGCAGGTGTGAGCAGGTGAAACCGCCTGACTTCTTTGAGTCATATGAGAAGTAAGCCTGGCAATACTTATCGGTGTTGTCGCCGATGATCTTTACAGAGTTCTTGTTGGCACCTACGGTACCGTCGGCACCAAGACCGTAGAACTTAGCCTGGAACATGCCGGCACCGCCAAGAGCAATCTCCTCAACCTCGGGCAGTGATGTAAATGTAACATCATCAACAATACCGATGGTGAAGTGGTTCTTGGGCTCGGGCATAGCCAGGTTGTTGAATACGCTGATAATCTGAGCGGGAGTGGTATCGTGTGAGCCAAGACCGTAGCGGCCGCCTACGATGAGAGGACGGTCCTGAACATCGTAGTAAGCATCCTTAACGTCCAGATACAGAGGCTCGCCGTTTGCGCCGGGCTCCTTGGTACGATCCAGAACGGCAATGCGCTTAACAGTCTTGGGAACCGAAGCAAGCAGATGCTTGACTGAGAACGGACGATACAGGTGAACGCTGATCATACCAACCTTCTGGCCGTTGGCGTTCAGGTAGTCGATAGCCTCGCGGGCTGCATCGGTAGCAGAGCCCATCAGGATGATCATGCGGTCAGCATCCTTGGCACCGTAGTATGAGAACAGATGGTACTCACGGCCGGTTATCTTTGAAATCTCAACCAGATACTTCTCTACAACCTCGGGAACTGAATCATAGTAGGGGTTGCAGGCCTCACGGTGTGTGAAGAAAGTCTCGGGGTTCTCGGCGGTACCTCGTGTGATAGGACGCTCAGGACTCATAGCACGGTCACGGAAGCGCTTGATATACTCCTCATTAACCAACGGACGGATATCCTCCTGGTCCATCAGCTCAATCTTGTGATACTCGTGTGATGTACGGAAACCGTCAAAGAAGTTCACAAACGGAACGCAGGTCTCCAGAGTTGAAAGGTGAGCAACGGCTGTCAGGTCCATGACCTCCTGGACAGAACCCTCGCAAAGCATTGCGAAACCTGTCTGGCGGCAAGCCATAACATCCTGATGGTCACCGAAAATGCACAGAGCGTGACTGGCCAGTGTACGTGCCGATACATCGAACACGCAAGGAATCAGCTCACCTGCAATCTTGTACATGTTAGGGATCATCAGCAGAAGACCTTGAGAAGCGGTGAAGGTGGTTGTCAGAGCACCGGCCTGAAGTGAACCGTGCACTGCACCTGCGGCACCGGCCTCAGACTGCATTTCCTGAACTGAGACGGTCTGGCCCCAGAGGTTCTTTCTGCCACGGGCGGCCCACTCGTCAACGTGCTCCGCCATAGGTGATGACGGGGTGATGGGGTAGATAGCGGCTACCTCCGAGAACATATAGCTCACGTGAGCCGCAGCCTCGTTACCATCACAAGTGATAAATTTCTTTGCCATAATCTGAAATATGTTTTTTTGAAAATCTTGTGTCTGTCAATAAAGCATTCCGAACATCCAGAGCGGAATGACGTTCTCATTTCCCACATCCAGCCCATCGACCGCATAGAACGAATCCTGCTGCTGGCGTGTCTTGCCCTCGGTGGTGGAGACCTTGAAGTTTATGCCTCCGTCCACCAGGAACGACCAGCCCTTGGCACCCTTGTGCACCACATGGTCCTTCCACATGGAGTTGACAAAGAAGGTGTCAATCACATCCTGCCGGTCCTGACGCGGCGGATAGATGGTGTAAATCAGGTTTGAGTTATGCATCAGCACGCGGCAGGGTTTCTTGGGGAAACTGTCACCCTTGGCATAAACCATATTGATGAGTCGGGCATCGGCCAGATACTTAATGTAGTTCATGACCGTGGCGCGTGACGTATCGGTCTCAATAGCCAGCTGGCTTACATTGGGGGCCGATGTACCCTGCACCGCCATCATGTAGAAAAGTTTCTTGATCTTGGCCAGGTACTTAAGGTCTATCTGCTTGATGAGCAGTATATCAACCTCCATCATCATGTTCATGGTCTTGAGAAGGTTCTCGGAGTAGTTGCGCTGCTGCAGGAAGAACGGATAGAAACCATGATGCAGATAATCCTGGAAATAATCCAGCGGATTTACCTGCTGCAGCACATCCTGAGCAATCTGAACATGATTCCTGAGTATGTCATCCAGACGATGTGCCTTGAACTGCGTGCCGGCCTTAAGGTTCAGGAACTCGCGGAATGAGAAACCGCGCAGGTTATATGAGCTTACAATACCGTTAAGTTCCGGGTTCTCCTCCTTAAGACGCATCACCGATGATCCCGTAAAGATGATCTTAAGGTCAGGGTACATATCATAGCACTTGCGCAGCTCCCTGCTCCAGTCCGGATGCTTGAACACCTGGTCTATCAGCAGCACCTTGCCCCCCATCTTATGGAAATTACCCGCAAACTCGGCAATGCCGTGACCCTGGAAATAGAAGTTGTTCATGTTTATGTACAGGCAGGAACGGTCACGCCCGAATTTCTCCTTGGCATACTGAAGCAGGAACGTGGTCTTGCCCACCCCGCGCGTGCCCTTGATACCTATCATGCGGCTGGACCAGTCAATCTCATCCATGAGGTCACGCCTTACAGATGCCTGCAAGTGCTCCACCAGATAGTCATGTGTCCTGAAAAACTGCTCCATATATAACACGCGTCCGCGCACTCGTGTGCACGGACCGCAAAGTTAATACAAATACTCCACATTTTGCAAAGTGGAGTTTGCAATTTAATGCTTTTTATTACACCCCTGTTATTTGCCCAGATAAGAGAGTATCATAGCCACCGCCTTATCCTCATCAATATAATCCATATTGAGCACAATATGGTAGTTGCGGGCATCATAGCGGCTCTGGCCGGTATAGCGCAGAACGTAGTTATCACGCGCCTTGTCAACGCTTTCAATAACCTCAATGGCCTTTTCACGGGTAAGGTTCTGCTTGCTCATGATGCGGGCAATACGGTTTTCAAGTGAGGCTGTGATAAGTACATCAACCTTGTTGGGGCGGTCCTTGAGCACAAAGAAACCTGAGCGGCCGGCAATAACGCATGAGCCCTCATCGGCTATACCGTTAAGAATCTGCCTCTCAGCCTCAAACACATCATTCACGCTGAGTGATGAGTTGTACTCGCTTATGTAATCGCTGTCACCGTCAACCAGCAGGCCGCTCATGGGCACAGGAGCCACCATCTGGATGAAATCATCCAGCCAGCGTTTCTTCTTGCCCTTAAGTTCCTCTATACTGCTTGCGGAAAGGTTGAGTTTTGCCTGGAGTGCATCAATAAGCTCTTTGTCACTGAAACGAACACCCAGTTTCTCTGCCAGTTTACGGCCGATAGTTCTACCGCCGGAGCCAACCTCGCGGCTTATGGTTATTACGAATGGTTCTTTCATTGTTATGCTGTTTTATATCCTTCTTTATAAAAATCACTCCTCATCCACCTTGACAAGCCCCTTGTCCAGACGGCGTTTCCAAAGCAGGTAGATGACAAGGAACGTCAATGCCACTACTCCGGCAATAATGTAGGCAATCCACGGGGCAAGCCGGAACCCTTCAGGGGCCATAAAGATGTATGTCACCGTTACAATTGTCATGAACATGGCTGGTATCAGAGTTACCAACATATTCTTCTTCTGCCGGGTCAGATAGACCGTAACAGCCCAGAGTGTGAACACCGCAAGTGTCTGGTTGGACCATGCAAAGTAGCGCCATACTATATTGAAGCCCTCCTTG
Source organism: uncultured Prevotellaceae bacterium (assembly GCA_900318995.1). Classification (GTDB taxonomy): domain Bacteria; phylum Bacteroidota; class Bacteroidia; order Bacteroidales; family Bacteroidaceae; genus Colenecus. Next base: position 44,078 of record ONMR01000002.1, read on the forward strand.
TCACGAATGCTATATAGCAGAGCTGCCAGAGTTATCACGAACAGCGGGATGCTTATAGCCAGACGGCGGCCAATGGATTTCTGCTTGATCTTAAAGAAATCAGCCACAATAAGACGGGCCGAACGCAAAGCGGTATCTCCGGTTGAGATAGGAGCAGCCACAACACCAAGTATCGCAAGCACGCCACCTACCTTGCCAAGCCAGGTTTTGGATATTTCAAGAACAATTGCAGCAGCACCAAGGTCCGTTCCGTGCTCGCCAAAGTATGCGGTGGCGGCTGCTGCCCAGATAAGAGCTACAATGCCTTCGGATATCATTGCGCCATAGAAAACGATACGGCCCTTGGATTCATTGGTCATGCAGCGCGCCATAAGGGGAGATTGTGTTGCATGGAATCCGCTTATTGCACCGCAGGCGATCGATATGAACATCATGGGGAATATGGGATTCTTGTCATATTTGGTGCCGAATCCGTTCCACATCTCAGGCAGTTCAGGACGCTCCACAAGCAGGGCAATCATTATGCCGAAAGCCATGAACAGCAGAGCGGCACCGAATATGGGATAGAACTTTCCGATAATCTTATCTATAGGGAAAAGGGTTGCAATCAGATAATAGACGAATATTATGGCAATCCATGTGTTTATCCCCACTGCATTATTGGTAAGGCGTGCCAGTATATCGGCCGGCTGTGAGATAAACACCGCACCTACAAGAATCAGAAGGACTAAAGAGAAGATAATGAAAACCTTCTGCACCGGACCACCCAGATAGCGGCCAATCAGCTGCGGCAGGCTCTCGCCTCCGTGACGCATGGACATCATTCCCGAAAGGTAATCGTGAACGCTGCCTGCAAATATCGTTCCGAACACAATCCACAGGTATGCACCCGTTCCGAACTTGGCACCCATAATGGCGCCGAATATCGGGCCCAGACCTGCAATATTCAGGAACTGGATCATGTAGGCTTTCCAGGTGGGCATAGCAATGTAATCCACACCGTCAGCCATACTCTTGGCCGGCACATCACGGTTAGGGTCAGCCCCAAAAAGACGCTCAATGAATTTTCCGTAGAACACATAGCCCAGTACCAGGACTATCAAAGCTATCACGAACGTTATCATATTGTTTTGTTACTTTATCATTGCCTTATTGTTGCGGCCGTCAATGCATATCTCCAGCTCGCGGTCAAACTTTACGTGACGAAGGAACTCAGTCTCCTCAACGGCCGGAAGTTTTTCAAGCACGTCATAATCAAATACATCACCCATACCTGAATAAGGATCAACGTTGATGTAACCGGCATTGAATGATGTAAGGTTCTGGAAGAAATGGGTTCCCTGACTGGGATCAACACGGAAATCCTCAAGGCCGCACTCCACTATCACCTTGGCCTCAGATATATCACCCCACTGCACGGGTACGCCCAGTGAAGGTATGCTGGAGCCCCATCGGCCGTAACCTATAAGCACGTAGTTGAGGCCTTGGGTGCGCATGCGGCTGTTCATTGCGGTCAGCTCACGTGCCATCTGAGTGGTCTTCTGGGTATCAAATGTATCCATCTTGAGGTAAATCACATCGGTAAGGCCCTTTATCCAGCCTGTACCCAGCGCGCTCTCTGATTTTATGAGGGCTCCCTCAGTATCAATCTCATCCCAGTCAACATCAACATTACGGCTGTCAACTGATATGGGGCGTATCTGCAGCACATTGAACTTGGGCAGTTTATTGGGGTCACCGCCGCGGTCCAGATCGGCCGCAAACTCTATCTCAACGCCGCATTTCATCTCCTTTCGGGCTATATCAAGCAGTTCATCTACAATCTCGGCCAACGGGAATGTCTTGTACTTGAGCATCTGGGCAAAGGTGATGAACCTTGGGCCCGTAGGATATGCAGAGTCAACCATTCGCTGGTTCTCCAGGTCAAAGGTGCTGACCACATACTTGAGGTTGCGGAACTTCTCACAGTCAGCAATGCTGATGCGCTCCAGGTTCACGGCATCATCAATTGATGTGGTGAACTTCTCAGGCTTAAGGTTAAGCGCGAACATTGACTTCTGGGTCTCAGTCATGGTCTGCTCCACTGTCGATGTCTGAAGCACATGCTTGGGGTACTTGGGTGAGAACCGCAGTACCTGGTCACCATCAACCACAGCCTTGCCAAGTCCGAACGCCACCTTCACGATACCGTCCTCGGCCTTTTCATGACCTATGGGATAGAAGTTGACCGAACGGGCCACACCGGACAGCGTGGGGAAGAAATAGCCCTGGTCACTGCTGCCGCAAATCTCCTGCAGAATGATGGCCATCTTCTCCTCGGAAATCACATTGGCCGTAGCGGTTATATAGCTACGTGACGATGCGTAGAAGATTGATGCATATACGCTCTTGATGGCCTTGGAGAGCAGACGCAGCTGCTGGTCCTCATTGTCGGTACGCGGAATCATGTATGTTGAATAGACTCCGGCAAACGGCTGGTAATATGAATCCTCCAGCTTGGACGACGAGCGTACGGCAAGCGGTTTGCGGATATTGTGTATGAATACCTTCAGGTTGTCAATCAGGTCACGAGGCAGAGACGATGCCACAAACTCGGCCAGAATCTCATCGTCCGATATGTCTGAGTTGATGACATACTGTAGTCCGTTGTCTATGATGAACCGGTCAAAATACTCAGTGGTGATGACAAGAGTACGGGGTGTGGTTATACGTACATCCTCATACTTGTCAAACATATCATACTTGACCAGGATATGGTTAAGGAATGCCAGGCCACGGGCCTTGCCGCCCAGCGAGCCGTTACCCAGACGCGCAAACCTTATCGTATCGTTGTAGGTCTTGGGATCGAAACGTGCCACAACGCCCACGCCCTGATTGAGACGGAAATCATGTATCATCTTAAGGTTGATACGGCGAATCTCAGGCAGTTCGGCATCGTTATGGATGGTGAGCGGACGCAGCTGCTTGCCCAGTGCAAACAAACCGCGTGCAAACAACCATCTTGATATATAGTTCTTGTCACTCAGACGGCGGAAATCGCGGTCCGATATGTTCTTGACTATCTTCTCGAATCCGTACAGGTCACTGGCACGGAGCAGCTCCTCACCCGTATTGGGATCGGTCACCACAAAATCACCGAATCCGAACTCACGGCCTATGTATTCCGACAAGTCATGGGTAAGGGTCTTGGAGGTCTTTACAACAAAGCCCACGCCCAGCTGACTTGCCACCTCACGCATACTCTCCTGCGACGACTGCATAAGTATGGGCATGGTGGGGTTGTCGGCATGTATATGGTTGACCAGGTCTATACCTGCATCCAGTTTCTCGGTCTCGGGGGCATCGTCCTTATGTATTACGAATCCTATGTCCGATATCACTCCCAGTATGTTCTGCTTGTAGCGCTCGTAAAGCTCTACGGCCTCATCGTAACAGGTGGCCATGAGTATCTTGGGGCGCGAGCGCTTGCGCAGGGTCTGCTGTTTCTCGTTCAGGGTGTCGCGGATGGCCTCTATGTTCTGCTGCAGCACCAGCTTGTAGAGCACAGGCAGATAGGTTGAATAGTAGCGCACCGAGTCCTCTATCAGAAGTATGGCGCGCACGCCCTCCTCCAGTATGTCGTGCTCGGCATTCATGCGGTCCTCAAGCAGCTTGATGATGGCAATCATCAGGTCGGTTGAGTTGTTCCAGCAGAAGAACCAGTCTATGGCGCTGCCCGTGCGGTCCTGCATGCGGTTGAATATCTCACGTGAGAATGTGGCCAGCAGGACTATGGGCGTATCGGGAGCAATCTGCTTCATGCGCTTGGAGAATTCAAACACATCGACCTCGCCCACGTTGTACATGGTTATGACCAGATCGAACGATGTATCGGTCCTGGCCAGCTCCAATGCCTCAAGCGTAGTCTCCACACGGATAATGTCAGGCGGGTTACTCAGGTTGAGTTCGGCATAGTCCTGTGCAATCTGCGCCTCAATATGGCCGTCCTCCTCGAGTGAGTAGCTGTCATAATTGTTGCATACCAGCAGTATCCGGCGGATACGGCGGGCCATGAGTTCGGGATGATGATTGTCTTTCTCCTCCATCGGTCTTATAAAAAATTGGGCCGGCTTTTGCTAAGCCAGCCCAAAATTATCAATTTGTCAGGATTATACCAAACCCTGCTCGCACATAGCGTTTGCAACCTTGATAAATCCGGCAATGTTAGCGCCCTTGACGTAGTTGATGTAGCCGTCCTCCTCGGTACCGTACTTGACGCAGGCAGCGTGGATATCGCTCATGATGCGATGCAGCTTCTCATCAACCTCCTCGGCTGTCCATTTGAGACGCATTGAGTTCTGTGACATCTCAAGACCTGATGTTGATACACCACCGGCGTTCGAAGCCTTACCGGGTGAGTACAGCATCTTGTTCTTCTGGAACAGAGCGATTGCATCGGGAGTGGTAGGCATATTGGCACCCTCGGTTACGCAGTAGCAACCGTTGGCAACCAGTTTCTCGGCATCCTTGAGCTCAATCTCGTTCTGGGTAGCGCAAGGCATGGCGATGTCGCACTTAACGCCCCAAGGACGCTCGCCCTCAAAGTACTTGGCGTTAGGATACTGCTTTACATACTCCTTGATACGGCCACGGATAACGTTCTTGAGGTTCTTTACGTATGCTATCTTCTCCTCGGTCATGCCCTCGGGATCATAGATGTAACCGTTTGAATCAGAGAATGTAACAACCTTGGCACCCAGACGCATTGCCTTCTCGGCAGCATACTGTGCAACGTTACCTGAACCAGAGATTACAACTGTCTGACCCTGGAAGCTCTTACCGCGTGTGGCAAGCATGTCCTGAGCAAAGTAGCAAGCGCCGTAACCGGTTGCCTCGGGACGCAGCAGGCTACCGCCCCAGCACTGACCCTTACCGGTATAAGTTCCGGTCCACTCGTTCTTGAGCTTCTTGTACTGACCGAACATGAAACCAACCTCACGGCCACCTACACCTATATCACCTGCAGGAACGTCAGTGTCAGGACCGATATGACGGTAAAGCTCGTTGATGAAGCTCTGGCAGAAACGCATTACCTCGGCATCGGACTTGCCGCGCGGGCTGAAGTCTGAACCACCCTTGGCACCACCCATAGGAAGTGTGGTAAGGCTGTTCTTGAAAGTCTGCTCAAAAGCAAGGAACTTCATGATGCTCAAGTTAACGCTTGAGTGGAAACGAACGCCGCCTTTGTACGGGCCGATGGCGCTGTTCATCTGTACGCGGAAACCGCGGTTTACATGAATCTCACCTTTGTCATCCATCCAGGGAACACGGAACATGATAACTCTCTCGGGCTCAACGATACGCTCCATGATCTTCTGATCCAGGAGGTAAGGGTTCTGAAGGATATAGGGAGCTACGCTCTCTACAACCTCACTAACTGCCTGATGGAATTCCTTCTCACCGGGATTCTTGGCTATAAGCTCAGCCATGAACTTGTCAACGTAATTCTTTACTTGCTTATCCATAATGCAATATTTTGTATATTTTGTGAATTTGTCATCAAAATCGCTTGCAAAGTTACCATTTGTCATCAAAACCAACAAAGATTACGCAAATAATTTCATGTTAATAATGCAAAAAATTCAAAATGTTATGCATAAACCCCAAAAACCAACTCAAAAAACCACCACTTGAGCATAAATATGCACAAATACAAGCACATACCATACATTTTGTCAGCGTACAATCGGAGACAGCCCCTTTTGTCCGTTTTTGCTCTTACCAAACCTGGTTCAGGATGTAAGGAACGCCCGAGGCAGTGATGCCGGCAGCGTTGATGGTGAACTTACGGGTAAAGCTGTTGTTGTAGAACTCAACGCGTGCTTGGCCGTATTCATCGGTTATCACGTTGGGATTCCAGTACAGGGTACGGCGGTAATCAACCACACCCTCTATCGGGCCATCGGGATAGACAGGCGAGTAGTACTCTACGGGGCGGGTAAATCCTTTCACGGTAGTGCTCCTGTGGCCCAGGTTGCGGATTTCACTATAGAAGAGCAGTTCCCTGTCATCCTTGATCAGTATGTCCACCAGCTGCTTTCCGTGCAGGTTTGCAGACGATCGTGATCCGCCGTCATCGAAGTTCGTAGATGCCATTTGGCCTGTCATAGTTCCTGCATCGTTACTCAAGCTTCCATTAAACCCGTCATTGCCAAAATCAGAAAAACCCATACTATTAGTCGAAGAATTTTCATCATTGTTGTTCCTCATTTCGGCAAATGGCTCTTTCTTCAAGGGCGCCAACTCCTGCATTTGCCTTTCTGTCATAGGCTTATCATATAAAATGATGCTCTTGACATCTATCATATCTATTTGAAGTGGCTCGTCAAATGGCTTAAATTTAAGCTCTTTCTCCTGGTTATGCACATACCATATCGGATTTACCCATTTTATTTTAAGGTCTCCAAAAATAGGTTCTTCGGGCATTATTTCGTAACTGAATTGAATACCCTGTTCCTTAAAGTACTCTTCAACATTCGAAGTGTACTCGCCCATATCAAGTTCCAGTTCGGCATCCTCCTCGGCCTCGAATGATGTGAAGGTGTCATAATCAATGAACCTTCGCTTTTCACTCTCCTCTTCAATATCAACATCATCAATCATTCGTCCCAGTTTACGGCGTTGTTCGGGAGTCAGGTCAAAATCGGTATAATCAACCTTATAGTCATACACCCTATGATTATTGTGAGCCAAATCCGTCTCCTGCTTTAAGAAAGGCCTGGGTGCAGGGCGTTCGGCCCTCTCAAATCGGATACGCTTACTCTTCTCAAGCTTGGTATCACCATTCTGCTTTGTTGTCATCAGATTTACGGTAAACTTGGCATTACCGTAAAAGTCAGACAGATCAAAACCGAAATAGCCCGTAGAGTCTGTCTGGTAGTCAAAACTTTCAAACAGTTTGTTGTCGTCATCCGGCACCAACGATGCATACACCCCGATGTCCGATACGGGCTCACGCTTGCCGTAAGACAATATCCATCCGTTCATGGTAAGCCCCTCCTCAATACGGTGCCTCTCATTAAAATCTTCCAGTCCGGTCATAGTCTTCCACTCATAACGTTCCCACCCCTGAACCAAGGTCAACAGGTTAAGAGCCTCACGGCGTTCATCGTCATAACATTCCAGATACCAGGCCGGATCATGGATGTACCCTCTCAGGTCCGATGACAACAACAGGTTAGTCTGCAGATTGTCCGTCTGTCCACCGCCATAGTCCGTGGCATCACGGACCGACAGACAGAAACGGTCACGGAACGGATTGCCTTGAGTGTCAGTAAGCTTGAACTCCATCACCTCCTTGTCACATGACTGACGCGACATGCTGTCTGTGTTGACTGTAATTGTAGGGCTGCGGGACTCTGAACTGTTATGGAATATGCTGCGTGATGAGAGAATCATGCCTTCCTTGTCGAAAAGAGTCAACCGGCATACACCCACCGGCCAGTCTGAGCAGTTTATCATCAACTGACTGTTCTCAACATCCTTTATCTCCTCAAAATAAATAACTTGGCCACGGCAGGTTACTACAAGTGCGGCCTGCTCATATATACGGTCCTGAGTACGCCAGATATTAATCTGCAACCGTGAATCAGAGAGCATATCGGATATCATGGAGTATCCGCTGGTTTTCACTTCAGGCAGATGGAGATAGGCTTTCTTTTCACCGCCTTCCGGAAAGAAATCTGCAGACACAAAGCCCTGAGGAGTAATTATGAATGAGCCCATTCCGTCAAATACGGTACGTACGGAATCCCAGACGCCCGGTACTACCAGAGCGCCTTCAACACCGAAAGCGTCACTGCCTGTAGCCTTGAATGCCACCCTACACGGCAGTCCCTTGACAAGACTGCCACCCTCGGGATAGAATGCCACCTTAACTTCATCGTCCTGGCGTTGCTTTCTGCGACGTATATATTCATTACGCAAATCTTCTATATACTGATTATCCTGACTGGTTTTAACGCGTGAGCGGTCATACTCTCCTTCATATTTGGGCTGGGTATAGACTGGTATCACCCGGGAGAATATGGCCTCCGGGCTGAAATCAAGCATATTCTGCGTATATGCCCTAATCTCATAGAACCCACTGGGATACGCCAGGATACCCTGTTTCTCACGTGTCTGGATTGTTCCGGCGTTAAGCAACGGAATGGCACCATCGGCCTGTCCTGCCTCAACCTTTAGTTTCTCCTGTCTTAGAAGCTGTCCTGTCGGTGCCAGAAAATCAACATAAAGGACTCCGCTGGGTGCCCGTTCCAATGTGGTGGCGTTTGTCACAAAGGCCTTGAACCAAATATTCTCACCCTGGAAATAAGCAGTGTTGTCAAATTCAAGATAGACCTTTTCCTGCGGGAACAGAAAGTTGAACTCGTTTATGTTATCGGCAAACTTTATAAGTTCATCGGCATAATCAGCTTGCGTGGCATATGTCCTGTTCGTATCGGCATCAGGAAAGTAATCTCCAGGCAGACTGGCTCCCACTCTCTTCTTTGAGATATCGCCGGTAAAACGTATGTTGTTGTCAATGACAATGCCCTCCTTTAGGAATATGCAGTTATCCTCAAGGAAAGAGATACCGGACTCCGAATACCTATAGATACCCTTTCCCCTTTCCGTAAAGTTCATTGGAGCTCCATCGCCTCTGTGATAGTACCTTATCTTGAGTTTCTTGTCTTTCAAGCCATGGATTCGGATCAGGTTGTCCCCTGCACCCGATGAATATTTGGCGACGTCGACCGATAAATCCACCGATAAGTTTTTCCTGCCTTTTGAAACTGTTTCAGGCATTGTAAGTATATATCCGTTTTCCCGCAAGCAGTCCTGCGCCAAAGAGCGGAGAAAATGCTGACTCGACCCGTAATATGCTTTTTGCCGGTTTTTTTCAATGACGGCGGTTTTTGTTTTCTTCAAGTTTTCATAGGGCTTGTAGTAAAAGTAGCCCAGCATATTGCATGAAGTGACATTATTCACCTGTTCTACTGTAAATTTTTCCAGGTCAACATACAGTTCATATCCCAACAGGGGCAAATCAATGATCAGGGGTTCGTAGGCCCAGGCGTCAAATACACTCGAAACCACTTTTACCGTATCTTCAAATTCTTCATATTTCTCGGCCTTTTCATGTTGTGCAGATACTTTGGAGAATGTTCTTTTACCTATACGCCGGGTGTGATATGAGGTATGGAACGACCTGTCAAACATAAGGACGTTCTCATTCTTTATCTTTGCCTGCCTGCCCCATCGGTCATCACCAAGAAACATCGCCTTGAAATAGTCCATATCCTCCCTGCTGACCTTATTACCCTTACCTGACACCACTATCTCCGGCAATTCATCGTTAGTCTTGAGATTAATTGTCAATGTCCCTGGATTACGGTCAAAATCTACGGCTTGCGTCTGATATCCCACAAAACTGAATACAACTGTAGCAGGGAATGAAACATCTTTCAACTCAAAACGGCCGTCATTATCGGTGATGGTTCCTTGGGTTGTACCGTTCACATAGACTGTAGCCGATGGTAACGGCTCTTGAGTAAGGCTGTCAACTACAACACCCTTAATTACATTCTGACCTGATAAAAAGGTGGGACAAAATAGCAATAATGCAAGCAAAAACCTTTTCATAACGCAATAAGACGTCTAAAAGTGAAAAATTAGGATAATTCAATTATTGGTTCTTTTGCAAAGAAAAACAATTTTATCAATAAAACAAAACAGAATAAATGTACAAAAGGGGTCTATCCCCAATTATGCACTTTTTATATATTTGCAAAACAAAAACAATAAGGATGAAGATACTTGTAACTGGTGCAGCCGGATTTATCGGCTCAAAACTGGCTTACCGGCTGGCTCAGCGCGGTGATGAGGTAGTGGGACTTGACAACATCAATGATTATTACGATGTCCGTCTCAAACTTGGACGTCTTACCCAATGCGGTATAATTTCCCATAGCGGCCGATACATAGACGGCTCCATTCGCGAGAGCACTCTGTTCCCCAACTACCGCTTTATAAAGATGGATTTGGCCGACCGGGGGCAGATGACAGAGTTCTTCCAGCAGGAAAAGTTTGACGTAGTGGTCAACCTGGCCGCCCAGGCCGGAGTCCGATACTCCATCACCAACCCCTACGCCTATCTGGACAGCAACCTGGTGGGATTCATGAACGTACTGGAGTGCTGCCGCCACAATGACGTGAAGTATCTGGTCTATGCATCGTCATCATCGGTCTACGGAATGAATGACAAGGTTCCGTTCTCTGAGGATGACCGCGTGGATAATCCCGTAAGCCTGTACGCCGCCACCAAGAAAGCCAACGAGCTTATGGCCCACTCCTACAGCAAACTGTACGGCCTGCCCACCACAGGACTCAGGTTCTTTACCGTTTACGGTCCCTGGGGACGCCCCGATATGGCACCCATGCTCTTTGCCACCGCCATCAGCAAGGGCGAGCCCATCAAGGTGTTCAACAACGGCAACCTGAGCCGCGACTTCACCTATATAGATGATATAGTGGAGGGCACCATCCAGGTAATAGACCATCAGCCCGTAGCAGAGCAATGCCCCAACAACGTTCCCTGGAAGGTATATAATATAGGTTGCTCCAAGCCAGTGCAACTTATGGATTTCATAAATGAGATTGAGACCGCGCTGGGCGTTGAGGCCAACAAGATATTCCTGCCCATGCAGCAGGGCGATGTGCTTAAGACTTATGCCGACACCTCCAAGCTGGAAAAGGAGTGCGGCTACAAGCCCAGCACCAGCCTTCACGACGGTATAGGAAAATTCATAGAGTGGTTTAAATCAGACCTTAACCCCTTAAAACCTTAATGATTATGAGCAAGTACGTATGTGAAGTCTGCGGATATGAGTATGATCCCGCCGTAGGCGATCCCGACAACGGCATAGCAGCCGGAACTCCGTTTGAGGAACTCCCCGAGGATTGGGTATGCCCCATCTGCGGAGTAGGCAAAGACCAGTTCACCCAAGCCTGATCAGGAGATCTCGCCGCGGAGATTCATCACAAGGCGGTGCTTTACATCGGCGTTATCGGCCGTTGAACCCATTAGGAAGAATAGTTTGGCCAGGGCGGCCTCGGTGGTGAGGTCGCGGCCGGAGACTACGCCTGCATCACGCAGGGCGCGGCCCGTGGCGTAGATGTCCATATTGACCGTGCCGGCCAGGCACTGGGTGACGTTGAGCAGTATCTTACCCATTGCCGATGACTCCCGCACTATATCCACAAACCAGTCCTTTGAGATGGCGTTGCCGGAGCCGTAGGTCTCGATAATGACGGCGCGGGTATCGGAACCCAGCAGGATGTCACGCACCACCTGGGGAGTGATTCCGGGATGCACCTTTAATATAGATACGCGGGTATCGAGAGAGGTGTTTATACGGAAGGGCTCCGATGCGGGGCGCATTATATGCTTGTCGTTGTAGAGGATATCTATTCCGGCTGTGGCCAACGGCGGATAGTTGGGCGACCGGAATGCGTGGAACGATGTGGAATCGGCCTTGGTGCTGCGGTTGCCGCGCAGCAGCTGGGAGTTGAAGAATATGCAGACTTCCGGAACTACCGCTGTTCCATCGGGATTCTTGGCCACCGCAATCTCGACCGATGAAATCAGATTCTCCTTGCCATCAGTACGCGGGCGGCCCACAGGCAGCTGGCTTCCGGTAAAGATTACAGGTTTGGAGAGGTTCTCTAGCATAAAACTCAGGGCCGATGCGGAATACGCCATGGTATCGGTTCCGTGCAGGATTACGAATCCGTCATAATCATCAAAGCGGTCACGAATTATCTCGGCCAGGCGCGCCCAAAGCCCTGGTTCCACGTCCGATGAGTCAATCAGGGGCGAGAACGAATAATGGTCAATCCTGCAGGTAAACCTGCCCAGCTCGGGTACAAACTCCATCAGCCCGTCAAAGTCAAACGGAGTCAGCGCACCGCGGCCATCCTCTTTCATTCCGATGGTTCCGCCGGTGTATATGAGCAGTACTGAAGGGCCTTTATCCTGCATAATATCAATATATCGCTATGCACTCCATCTCCACCAGCCAGCCCGGACGGCAGACCGGAGCCTGCACTATGACACGGGGGCAATCGGGGAAACGGGTGTCAAATATTTTCTTAACAGCCGAATAATCCGCAATATCCCTTAGATAGACTATCATTGCGCCTACCTGAGAGAATCCGCATCCTGCCTCTGACAGCAGTACGCCCACATTCTCAATCATACGCTCAGTCTGGCGTACGATATCTCCATTGTAGAGAATCTTGCCTTTATTGTCGATGCTTGCGGTACCTGAGATATATACGTGCCTACGGTCCGGATACTCAACCAAAGTTCCGCGCTCAAACCTTACTCCATACTCCGACGTACGGTTCAGGTGAGTGTCACCGTGAAGATATTTTACCGCCATACCGGGGCCCTTGGCAGCCACGGCATCAAGCATTACCTTATTCCCGCAGTCGGCTGTACGTCCCTCAATGCCGGTGCTGGCTATGAAGTGCGTATCGGGAGTGAGTCCGTGACGGTCAAAAACGGTGTTGCGGCCATCGACCACACCCTTGTAATTGACATCTATGTTCTGGACAAAGAGCCAGGTGCGCATACAGTCGGATTCAAGTGTCAACCCCTGAGCCTCAAGACCGGCACTCAGATCATCCAGCAGAGCTACTGTCTGATTGTAAGAACCGTCGGATGCCGACAAACCTCCCGTATACCAATACTCGTCAATGCCTCTTTCTGTAACCTTGTGCATACGATCCCCCACGCGACATATTGCGGCACTTTGCCGGCACCACACCATTGCGGCAATCTTGGTGCCGTTAAGCGGAGCCTGGCCGATAATGGACACCGGGCAATCGAAGGCAAGACGTTCTCTAAGCGACTCCGTCTGATTGGCGGGATCACTCAGGAAGAAGCGCATCAGGACCGGAGTTCCACCCTCTTCTATCACCTTGCGGAGATTGTCCAGAAGCAGGTCCAACTGACTGTCAAACGGCATCAGCGTATCGGTAAGGGACAGAATGGCAAATGATTCGGCACAATCCGTAGCATCGTCTTTTATCCACCGGCCGGAACTTATACAAATATTACTGTCACTGTATGAAGTATATAGCATCTGCTCTTGAATTATTCCGCGAATATAGCGTTTTTCGGCCTTTCCACTTTGCCGAATGGAGCAAAAAGAATAAATTTGGGGTCACTAAAGCTAAAATCATTATTTATAAGTATGAAAAAGATATTCATTATCACGTTGTCCGCAATATTATGCGCAGGTGTAACAGCCCAGAATGAAAAGAAAGGGTACGTATTCACAACAGTTGATTCGCTGGGCATCACATCCGTAAAGGACCAGGCCAATTCAGGCACCTGCTGGTCATTCTCATCGATAGGTTTCTTTGAGTCAGAGCTGCTCCGTCTGGGCAAGGGCGAGCATGACCTGGCCGAGATGTTTGTGGTACACAAGACCATGGAGGACCGCGCCAAGGCTGCCGTACGTCTGCACGGAGACATCGAGTTCGCACAGGGCGGAAGTTTCTATGATGTAGTATATTGCTGGAAAAATTACGGAATGGTACCGCAGGAGGTTATGCCCGGCATCATGTACAAGAGTGACCGCATCAACCACACAGAACTGACAGCTGTGGCCAAGGCGTATGTAGACGCACTGGCCAAAGGCAATCTCAAGAAACTGAGTGATGTCTGGCAGAAAGGTTTCTCCGGAATATACGATGCCTATATCGGCGAATGCCCTGAGAAATTCACTTACAACGGCAAGGAGTACACCCCTCAGTCATACGCTGAATCTCTTGGACTGAACATGGACGATTACGTGTCTTTGACATCATATACACATCATCCTTTCTATGAGCAGTTTGTCATTGAGATTCAGGACAACTGGCGCTGGGGGCTCTCATACAACCTGCCGCTTGACGAGTTCATGGCCGTGATGCACAACGCCATCAAGACCGGTTACACGTTTGCATGGGGTGCCGATGTATCCGAGACCGGATTCCTGCGTTCCAAGCCCGCTGTATGCGTGATCCCGTCCGAGGAGGATAAGGAGAACAAAATTCTGCGCGAGCCCGGAGAGGAGATGACAATAACCCAGGAGATGCGACAGGAGGCATATGACAACTGGGAGACCACCGACGACCACGGCATGCAGATATTCGGCATAGCCAAGGACCAGAACGGCAAGGAGTATTTCATGGTCAAGAACTCATGGAACACCACCGCCGGCAACAACGGCATATGGTACGCCAGCGATGCTTACGTGGCTTACAAGACCATGAACATCCTGGTTCACAAGGATGCCCTGCCCAAGGACATAAAGAAGAAACTGGGCATAAAGTAAGCATCCGTTTTACTTACAAGCACAATATTACAGGCAGGAGCGTTGAGTAAATGCTCCTGCTTTTTTTTGTTTATAAAATAAAATACTAACTAATAACTATTAGTTTCACTTGACAAACAAAAGCGGTTTTTATAAATTTGCAGTTTGGAACAAACCGGTCTTGTGCCCGGAATCGGCAAAAACGCGATCCCAAAAGGCACAGAGCCACATAACTCACTCAATATGAATAAAGTAAAAAATAACATAAAAAATGAACTTCAGATGGAACTATGTGCCCCCCACCCCGGAGATGACAGAGGCAGCCAATGAATTGTCAAAGGCTGTCGGGATCAGTCCCGTACTCTGCCGGCTTCTGATTGAGAGAGGCATTACGAACAAGACCGAAGTACAGAAATTCTTTAACCCGCAACTGAACGAGCTGTTAGACCCCTGGCTCATGGACGACATGGACAAGGCGGTAGCACGTATCAACAGCGCCATTGAGCGCGGCGAGCGCATTCTGGTTTACGGTGATTATGACGTTGACGGCACCACAGCCGTAGCGTTGGTCTATAATTTCCTCAAAAGGGATTATGACAACCTTGACTACTACATTCCCGACCGCTATAACGAGGGTTACGGAGTGTCAGAGCAGGGTGTGGATTATGCCTTTGAGACGGGCGTAAAGCTTGTCATTGTGCTGGATTGCGGCATCAAGGCAATCCAGGAGATAGCCTATGCCAAACAGAAAGGCATAGACTTCATTGTGTGTGACCACCACGTTCCAGATGACGAACTGCCTCCTGCAGTAGCCATACTGAACGCCAAACGTTTTGACTCCACCTACCCATTCAAACATCTTTCGGGATGCGGTGTGGGTTTCAAGCTGATGCAGGCATATGCGCTTGACAACGGCATTCCGTTCAGCGAACTACTGCCCAGCCTGGACCTGGTGGCCGTGAGTACCGCATCGGACATAGTGCCCATAATGGGCGAGAACCGTGTGCTTACACATTACGGCCTGGAACAGCTCAACAGCAACCCCTGCACAGGGCTCAAGGCCATAATACAGGTTTGTAAGCTGTCCGACAAGAATCTGAACATCAATGATATAGTGTTCAAGATAGGACCGCGTCTGAATGCCGCCGGACGTATGAGCAGCGGCAAGAAAGCCGTAGACCTTATGGTGGAGAAGGACTTTAACCGCGCCCTTGAACTTGCCGAGCGAATAGACCAGGAGAACGATGACCGCAAGAAGGATGACAAGGAGATGACCGAGGAGGCCAACAACATTGTCACCAACCTTGAGGACGGCGAGAACCGCCACGCGATTGTGCTCTACAACGCCGAGTGGAAACGCGGCGTGATAGGTATTGTGGCTTCACGCCTTACCGAGGTGTTCTACAAGCCGGCTGTGGTACTTACCAAGACCGGAAACCTGGCTACGGGATCGGCCCGATCAGTATCGGGATTTGATGTCTATAAGGCCATTGAGAGCTGCAAGGACCTGCTGGAGAACTTTGGCGGACACACCTATGCTGCCGGCCTGTCACTCAAGGTTGAGAATGTGGAGGAGTTCAAGCGCCGCTTTGAGGAATACGTATCAACCCATATAGAGCCCGATCAGATTGAGGCCTCTATAGATATCAATGCCGATTTGGACTTTAAGGATATCACACCCAAGTTTTTCCGTGACCTCAAGAAGTTCCAGCCGTTCGGACCGGATAACAGCAAGCCCATTTTCCGCACCCGCAATGTCTATGACTACGGCACCAGCAAAGTAGTCGGACGCGGTCACGAGCATATCAAGCTGGAACTGATCGACAGCAAGAGCGGACATCCGCTTAACGGCATCGCATTCGGCCAGAGTTCATACGTGAGCTATATCAAGACCAAAAAGTCTTTTGATATCTGCTATACCATCGAGGAAAACAACTTCAAGCAGGGTGAGGTTCTGCTCCAGATAGAGAGTATCAAGCCCAATATGCCTGAACAAAAAGCCTGACAGGCCGATATGACCTACCTGGAGATACTTAAACAGCACTGGGGTTACGACAGTTTCCGAGGCATACAGGAACAGATTATCGGGAGTATCGGCAGCGGCCGGGACACTCTGGGTCTGATGCCCACCGGAGGCGGCAAGAGTATCACATTCCAGGTGCCTGCATTGGCAAAAGAGGGAGTCTGCATAGTGATCACCCCGCTCATTGCGCTCATGAAAGATCAGGTGCGCATACTGCGTGACCACGGCATCAAGGCAGCATGCATCCATTCAGGCATGAAAAGGGATGAAATAATCGCCGTGATGGAGAACTGTATTTTCGGCGGTTACAAATTCCTTTACGTATCCCCCGAACGTCTGTCATCCGAACTGTTCAGGACAAAACTGCGCCACCTTAAGGTATCCATCCTGACCGTCGATGAATCGCACTGCATTTCCCAGTGGGGCTATGATTTCCGTCCTTCATACCTTACAATAGCCGACATAAGGAAAGACCTTCCGGATGTACCGGTTCTGGCTCTGACAGCGACAGCTACGCCGAAAGTAACCGATGACATACAGGAAAAGCTCGGATTCAAGGAGAAGAATGTGATCCGCATGAGTTTTTTCCGTTCCAATCTCTCCTATGTAGTCCGTAAGACGGAGAACAAGCTCCAGGAACTCAAGCACATACTTGACAGGGCACCTGGATCCGGAATAGTATATGTCCGGAACCGCGCCGAGACTAAAGAGGTTGCCGATTTCCTCAATGCCCAAGGTATACCTGCCACATTCTATCACGCCGGGCTGGATCATGTAGTCAAGGATGAACGGCAGAAAGCATGGACCGATGACCGATACCGTATAGTGGTGGCAACCAACGCATTCGGAATGGGCATAGACAAGCCGGATGTCCGCACCGTAATACATATGGATATCCCCAGCTCTATCGAAGCCTACTTTCAGGAGGCTGGCCGGGCCGGCCGTGACGGAAAACGTTCCTACGCGGTACTGCTGCACTCACCGGGCGACAAACGCTCCGTGAGCAAGCGCATAACCGACTCTTTTCCAAAAGAGGAATTCATCCGTAACATATATGAGAAATTGGGATTCTATTACGAGATGGCCGTCGGCGACGGTCAGGGTTGCACATATCCATTCTCGCTTGGAGAATTCTGCCAACATTTTTCACTTCCGGTAATACCCACTGACAGCGCACTGCGTATACTTACCAGAATGGGCTACATAGAGTATGTCGATGAGATGGATTACTCAGCACGCCTGCTTTTTACAGCAAGTCGCGATGACCTGTACCGTCTGCATCAGGACAAGGTCACAGAAGATGTCATGAGTATCGTACTACGCCTTTACAGCGGGATATTCACCGATTACGCCTACATAGACGAGCAACTGATATGCTCCCGTGCCGGCATCGACAAACAAGTTCTCTATACCACCTTCATGAATCTTCAGAGCCAGGGTGTAGTCAGATATGTTCCCGAAAGGCGTACTCCAGTAATAACCTGGACCAAAGACCGTATCGATACCGATATGCTCTATTTTAACCCGGAGGTTTACCGTCTGCGAATGGAAGAGTTCAAAGAGAGAATCGGGGCCATGATGGAGTATGTGACGCGTACCACCGGATGTCGAAGTGCCATGTTGCTCAAGTATTTCGGAGAGCATCAGGACAAGCCATGCATGTGCTGTGACCTGTGTCAGGAAAAGGTTAACGGCGAACTTAGCCGCGGTGAACGAGATGCCATACTGAATGACATACTGGACACATTCCACTCATCACCCGATGACCCGCGCCAGGTATACTCTCTGCCGTATGACAAAAACAAGATTGATTTAGTTCTGCATTATATGGTCAATGAAGGTCATTTAATGATGAAGAACGGAAAAATATTCACCCGAGATGATTGATATTGAAAAGATAAATCTGCCAGCATCCATTACAGGGGGTTGCTCTGTCATAGCCGGGCCATGCAGTGCCGAATCAGAACGGCAGACACTTGAATGTGCCCGCAGCCTGTCGGCTCTCGGAGTCAGGGTTTTCCGTGCAGGAGTATGGAAACCCCGTACCCGTCCCGGCAATTTCGAGGGAGCCGGAGAGCCTGCTCTTGAATGGTTGGGTAAAGTCAAGGCGGAGACAGGAATGATGGTTGCTACCGAGGTGGCCGGTGCCCGTCATGTGGAAGCAGCTCTAAAAGCAGGAATAGATATCCTGTGGATTGGTGCACGTACCACGACAAGTCCGATAACCGTTCAGGAAATCTCGGAAGCCCTGCGTGGAACTGACGTACCGGTCTTGGTCAAGAATCCGATAAATGCCGAACTTGAGTTGTGGATAGGTGCTTTTGAGCGTCTTGCAGCAGCCGGTGTCACACGCATCGCAGCTATTCACCGCGGTTTCAGTTCTTACGGAGAACGCATCTACCGCTATTCCCCCCAATGGCAGATACCCATAGAGTTGCGCCGCCGCATTCCCGGATTGCCGATAATATGTGACCCAAGCCATATGGCAGGCCGTCGCGACCTGGTTCCGCACTTGGCACAGATGGCACTCGACATGAAAGCCGACGGACTGTTCATTGAAGTACATACCGACCCTGACCATGCCCTGAGTGACAGCAGACAGCAGCTTTCTCCTGCACAGTTCTCACAACTCATCGGTCAGTTGGAATATCGCAGCAATCCAACCCCTGAAGACATCAGATTCATGTCCCCTTATCGTGAGGAGTTGGAGAATATTGACCTGAAGATCATCAGGGATCTTGCCGAAAGGTTCGGTGTGACTCGCGGCATAGGCGAATACAAGAATCTGCATAATCTGTCAATCCTTCAGCCGGAACGCTATAACGCAATTTCTGAAAGGCTTGTCAGTGAAGGCAAAAGGTACGGGCTCAATGAGAGTTTCATACGATTGCTTTTTGAAACCATTCACGCCGAAAGTATAAGATGTCAGATTGAAAACAACAATAACCAACAACCAGTAATATGAAAAAGAAAACATTGTTTCTGTTATCAGTCATAGCACTGACACTCTCCGCCTGCAATAGCGAACCGATAAGAGTTGCCTGCGTAGGCGACAGCATCACATATGGTCACGGCATCAAGGACCGTGAGCATGACACCTATCCCGGCCTGCTAAGCGCCATGCTGGGCGAAAAGTATGATGTTCGTAATTTTGGCGTAAGCGGCACCACCACAATGATGGACACCGATATGCCTTACATGAACGAGCAGGCGTACAAGGATGCCCTGGCCTTCAATCCCCAGATAGTTACCATCAAGCTGGGAACCAATGACAGCAAGCCTTACAATTGGAAAGAGCAGGAACACTTCAAGAAAGACCTCAAGACACTGATTGAGTCATTCCGCGCCCTGCCTGCCAAGCCCGAGATATGGCTCTGTCTGCCGGTTCCCGCATACGGTCATGCCTGGAGCATTAACGACAGTATCATCTATAACGGAGTCATTCCCTACATCAAAGAGGTAGCTCACGAGGAGAACATTACTCTTGTTGACCTCAACACCCCCATGCAGGGCAAGCGTCAGTATTTCCCCGACACCATCCATCCCAATGAGGAGGGACAGAAACTGCTGGCGCAGCTAATTTTTGACGCAGTGTTTACCAAGAAAAAGAAATAACCAATAGAACCTTTATATAAAAAACATGGATTCAATTCTTAAGATCGAGCACGTGTCCAAGACATATACCGGACACAAGGCTCTTGACGATGTATCGATGGAGGTCCCTCGCGGCTCCATCTACGGTTTGCTCGGCCCCAACGGAGCCGGTAAGACCACGCTCATACGTGTGGTCAATCATATGACTATTCCCGACTGCGGTAAAGTCTGGTTTGAAGGCCATGAGATAACAGCCGATGACATATACCAGATTGGCTATATGCCCGAGGAACGTGGCCTGTACAAGAAGATGAAAGTGGGCGAACAGGCCGTCTTCTTTGCCCGTATGCGCGGCATGAGCCGTATGCAGGCCACCCGCAAGCTCAAGGAGTGGTTTGAGCGCCTGGGACTCAGCGAGTGGTGGGACAAAAAGGTGGAGGACCTGTCAAAAGGTATGGCGCAGAAGGTCCAGTTCATTGCCACCGTGGTTCATGAGCCTAAACTGCTCATATTCGACGAGCCTTTCTCAGGCTTTGACCCCATCAACCAGAACCTGCTCAAGGAGGAGATTCTGGGTCTGCGTGACCGCGGTGCCACAGTGATATTCTCAACCCACAACATGGAATCGGTCGAGGAGATCTGCGATGACATAACACTCATCAACAAATCCCATAACATCCTTTCAGGATCGGTCGAGGAGATACGCCGCAAGGCAGGCGGTAACACTTTCCAGGTGCTTTACAACGGAACTCCGGAGCAGTTCAGCGCTGCAATAGACGGCAAGGCCGACCTGATAGGGGGCTCCGAGGGAGTTATAGGAGGCTACACGCAGCAAAAGATCCACATCCCGTCCGACGACGATGTGCGTGCGGTCATCGGCACACTCAATGAAAGCGTTAACCTGCGCTCTTTCCAGGAGATCATTCCAAGTATGAACGATATATTCATCCGTGCCGTGAACGGTACACTTTAAACAGCAAAAACTATGAATAAGATAGGTCTTATAGTAGAACGCGAATTTACTGAGCGCGTCCGCAAAAAATCATTCATCATCAGTACACTGCTTACACCGCTGTTAATGATTGCCATGATGGTCCTGCCCAGTGTCATGATGCTCAAGGGCAACTCGGACACCAAGAACGTGGTGGTTATCGACAACTCTCCCGAGCAGTTTGTAGGCAAACAGCTCACATCCGGCAAGACGGTATCATTCAACCTTCTGGCTCCGGGCGAGACTCTGGGCAAGGCACGTATGCAGCATAAGTCAGAATACGGAATACTGGTTATTGGAAGCGACATCCTTGACAATCCCCAGAACCTCCAGCTGGTGCTCAATGACGCATCATCAATGAGCGTCGAGGAGAATATCCAGAGTCAGATTCAGGGAATTTTGCGCACAGAGCGTCTAAAACGTTACAACCTGGAGAACATGGACCAGATACTGGCCGATGCCAATGTCCGCGTAAACAGCCTGCAGACACTTAAGAACAACGAGCAGGAGGATGATGAGAATATGGAGAAGACATCCACCACCGCATCGTGGCTGATGGGCCTTATCCTGGGTATGCTGCTCTACTTTATCCTGATTGTTTACGGACAGCAGGTCCTGCAGTCAGTAATTGACGAGAAGCAGACCCGCGTGCTTGACGTCATGGTTACATCATGCACCCCGTTCGAGCTCATGATGGGTAAAATTCTGGGTATTGCCGTAGTTGCCGCCCTCCAGATTGTTATCTGGGCAGTGCTCATAATCGGCGCAAGTGCATTCGTGATGCCTCTGATTATGGGAGGTAACAACGTCGAGGCCGCACTGGCTGCCGCTCAGAACGTTCCCGATCCCGAGGTCTTGAGCATGGTAGGCAAGTTTACTGACGTATCATATCTGGCTGGCCTGTTCCTGGAATTGCTGCTCTATATCGTAGGCGGATTCCTGTTCTACGCATCCATGTACGCAGCCATCGGATCGGCTGTTGACACTCCTCAGGACGCAGCCCAGTTCAACGGAATAATCATGATGCCGGTTATCATTTCCATCATGGTCATGATGAGCGTTATGAACGACCCCAACTCGAACTTGGTATTCTGGTGCTCCATGATACCTTTCACATCACCCATTGTGATGATGGCCCGCATACCATTCGGAATTCCCACATGGCAGGTTGCAGTATCACTTGTGGTACTCTACATCTCATTCATCCTGATGACATGGGTCGCCGCCCGCATATTCCGCGTAGGCGTATTCATGCACGGCAAGAAACCCAGCTGGAAGGACCTGGGTGCATGGATAAAAATGAAATGACGGTCTCCCGTCATTTCATTACTTTGGCGTTGGCTTTGGCTAAGCCCACCAGTCGCAGGCTGATTTTTCGCCCGCAAGCCAGACTATATCGCCCTCTTTGAAGCGATAGTCCGGCTTGGGGTTGGTGGTTACCTGACCGTCGCTTACAACGCTGATCACCATGCAGCCGTAGGAGCGCATATCGGTCTCACGAAGTGTCTTGCCGGTTAGCCAGGAGTCTTCCTTGAGGGTTATGCTGTCAAGCTGGAATGCGCGCGGAGCAAGGGTATCGGTATCCTTCTCATCGGGTACATATACACTCTCTGTCATATCCTTGCGGAATTCGGAGAGTTGTTCCTTGGTACCCACCGCAATCAGTTTGTCAAACGGGAAAACCATCTCCTCGCCTTTGGGAATCATTATGCTGCGGCTTCCGCGGATTATCTTGACTATATTCACGCCTGATTTGTGGCGGAACGGCAGGTCCTTGAGCATCTTGCCGGCGTAGAGTGAATCGGCCGATATGGTTATCATATCGGTCTTTACGTTATAGCGCGACATCTTGTCGCTTACCGACGATGTTACCGGAGTCATGCGGCGCTGCTGCTGCTCCTTCTCATTAAGGTTGGCCATAAAACGGTCTTCCACGACGGTAAACTTGCTTATGGAACGGCGTCCTATCAGGAAGAATGCCACTCCCGACACTATTATCAGCAGAATGGTCCAGAACGCCAGATTGAAATGACTGGCTATAACACTGACTACAAACCCCATAGCAATCAGGTTACGAAGCAGAACAAGCGATATTACCGGCCATACATTGGATTGCTTGGCCTTTATCAGTTTGATGGAAGAACTGTTTATATCCTTGCCGGAAATAGCAATACCCACCAGGAACGGAGACATGACCGCAAGTGTCACTACTACACTTATCAGATTGCGCACAATCGGAGTCAGACTGTCCAACCGGCTAATTATGTATTTGTCCAGAAACAGATGGGAACCCAAATCTATTGCTATAAGGATAACACTGTACAGAAGCACCCTTAGTGCAACCTCTTTGATAAGCCGTTTCCACTCATTCTGGGCAGCTGCCGAATTCTGACGTTCCTGGGTTGAGAATGCATTGATCCTGTTGACAAACTGCGCCGGCAGTTTTTTAATAAGGTACAGATAAGCAGGAGTGCCTGCCTTTATCATATAAGGTGTGGTAAACGTGGTAATGACCGATACCGTTATGATGACCGGATAGATGAAATCACGCATCACGCCCAGTGATACGCCAAGACCGGCAATGATGAACGAGAACTCTCCCAACTGCGCAAGGCTGAATCCGGCGTGTACCGCGTTTTCCAATCCCTGGCCTGCAAGCACTGCACCCGACGTTGAAAAGAAGAGTATTCCTGTCATTACGGTTATGGTAAGTACCAGTATGGTCCCCCAGTGCTCCGCAATCACGTGCGGATCAACCATCATACCTACCGAAACAAAGAATATGGCACCGAACAGGTCCTTGATTCCCTTGGTAAGATGCATTATGTGCTCACTCTCCAATGTCTCGGCCAGAATGGAGCCCATGACGAATGCGCCCAAGGCCTCGGAGAATCCGGCCAGACTGGCCAGAGACACCATCACAAAGCAGAGTCCCAGACTAACCAGAAGCAGAATCTCATCGTTGAGATAATTATGTGCTTTCTTAAGTATGGTAGGTATCATGTAAATGCCTATAAGGAACCACAGGATCAGGAAGAACACCAGTTTGGCAAGTCCCATAAGCATCTCGCCTCCTGCGAATTTATTTGACACCGCCATAGTGGAGAGCAGCACCATGAACACCACAGCGATAAGGTCCTCAAACACCAGTGCGCCGAACACCAGCGGAGCGAACGGACGGTCCTTGTATCCCAGGTCATCATAAGCCTTTATTATAATGGTGGTCGATGACATGGATAGCATACCACCCAGGAATATGGACTCCATGTTACTCCACCCTATTGCCTCACCCACCAGAAAACCCAGTATGAACATACCCAGGCACTGGGTCATTGCCGTTATCAGGGCACTGCTGCCTACTTTGATGAGTTTCTTGAAACTGAATTCCAGTCCCAATGCAAACAGAAGGAATATGATACCTATGTCGGACCACTCTTTAACCTGAACTGTGCTGGTAACAGTCGGAAACAGGCCCATATGAGGTCCCACCAGGAAACCTGCCACTATGTAACCCAGAATAAGCGGTTGTTTAAGTGCCTTTGATATGATGGTAAATACACCTGCCGATATCAATATCAGCGCAAGATCCTTTACAAGATTTGCTTCCTCCATAATCCTTTAGTTTGAAAACACAAAATTACTACTTTGAAAGATAGACCATTATAAAAAAATAGATAAATTTGTGCTCCGATACGGTGATGCTGCCACCCGCGGTGACAGCATAGAGGGAATCCGGTGAGAATCCGGAACAGTGCCCGCTACTGTAAGGTCCTTAAACAATTCCGCAGGGAATCACAAATGCCACTGCTTCATTGGTTTGAAGTGGGAAGGCCCCGACGGAGGGACTGGAGTCAGGAAACCTGCCGCATCATTTACTATTGGACTAAGGCTCCGGGACAGAACCGGTCCGCACTATTTTTTTCATTAATATGCTAAAGAAGATCTTTCTTTCTGCAGTATTGCTGTGTATGATTGTATCTGCATGGAGCCAGGTAACAGTAAGCGGTATTGTACTTGATGCTGAAAGCGGCAAGCCCATACAGGGGGCAAACATTCGTGTTGATCACAGCCTGTCCGGCACTTCGACCAACAGCAAGGGTGAGTTTTCTCTCCAGAATCTGCCCCAACAGGAAAACTACCGCATCAGGATAACTCATGTATCGTATTTGCCGGCCGACTATACGGCCACATCAGCCGACAACGCCATAATCGTCAAGATGCAGGAGAGCTACATCAACCTTGGACAGGTAGTGGTTACCGGAACCGGAACCCACCGCCGGATGTCAAACTCTCCAGTACCTATCCAGGTTATTACTGCCAAGGATATCCAGAATGCCGGTGTTACATCGGTAGAGGAGGCTTTGACGCGGCTCATGCCCAACATCACGACCGTAACCAACGGCATGGGCACGTTCCTTAACCTTAACGGAACAGGTCAGGATTACATGATAGTGATGGAGAACGGACACCGTCTGGGAGGCGACCAGCGTCTTAACCGCATCAGCGCATCAAACATCAAACGCATTGAGATTCAGAGCGGTGCCGCATCGGCCCTATACGGAAGCGAGGCCATAGGTGGTGTGATAAACATCATTACCGATGATTCCAACAACGGCGTAGGTGTGACCAACTACACCCATTATACAAGCCACGGCCGTTTTACCGAGAGTGTTGACGCCGACATCAACACCGGAAAGTTCTCATCAAGCACATCGTACCAACGCAAGGAAGCCGACAACTGGCAGGTCAATGACATTGACGAGGACGGCTACAAGACCGGCCGTCCAATGTCGGCCGGTTACACACAGGACAACATAAGCCAGAGTTTCACCTACAGGTTCAGTGACAGGCTGGACGTTTCTGTTCGCGGCAACTACAACGTATATGACACCCGCCGTCCTCAGACCGCCAAGTATTTCAAGAAGTCATCCGAAAAGGACACTGACGGTAACTACATATACAAGGAGACCCAGGCTTACACATACGACCTGAACCACGTAACCTGGCTGTATGGAGTTAGCGCCAACTATATGATAAGCCCCAAGGCATATCTTGAGGCCGATTTCTACAATGACAACTTTACGTCGTCATACCGCTATTTCCTCAAGAGCGGCAGCCAGATGCCCGGTGACCTCCAGAAACGCAAGGAGACCCATTACTATGACGGTAACATCAAGGCCATACTCAAGCCGGATAAGATGAATAAGGTGTCAGTAGGTATGCAGTATATCAATGAGCAGCTGCGCAGCGAGACTGACAACATAAGCTTTGAGAGCATGTTCACCGCTGCCGCATTCATACAGGACGAGCTTTCCATTACAGAGGACCTGCAGGCTGTGGCCGGAGTCAGATACCTGTACAACGAGAATTTCAAGAGTCATGCCACACCTGATTTCTCACTCATGTACAAGCCGGGTAACTTCAGGTTCAGGGCATCGTGGGCAACCGGTTACCGCTCTCCCACCCTGAGTCAGATATTTGCGACCGACCAGACCAAGACAGCCAGCCGTGCGACCGTTGGCAATCGTGACCTCAAACCTGAGAAGAGCCGTTATGCATCACTCAATGCCGAATACGCCACCCAAAGGCTTTCTTTGTCCGTAACAGGCGTGCTCAATGACATCACCGACATGATTAACTACCGTGTCCTTTCCGATGCCGAGATCACTGCATTGGGATATGATGATCTGCACTCCGAATTCAAGACCATACGCCAGCGTGACAATATTGACAAAGCAGAAATCAAAAGCATTAGCGTGAATGCCAACGTATATGTAGGAGGCGGCATCAATCTGGCCGGCAGCTACATCTATACAGACTCCAAGGCTGAGAGTGACGGCAAGTCAAATCCGGTTGACAAGAGCGTAAAACACAGCGGCAACGCTACCCTGCGCTGGGACCATGACTGGGGCGGCTACCACCTCAACGTAAGCCTGAACGGCCACATGCAGGGCGAGCGTTACTCCAGCACATACGGATATGCTCCCGGTTACAGCCAGTGGGACCTCAACACCAAACACACATTCCTTATCGAGGACTACATAATTGAGCCAGGCATCGGTATAGAGAATTTATTCAATGAGCGTGACACCAGACCATGGAACACCAATTTCACTACGATCAACCCGGGCCGTTCGGTATATGTCAGCCTGGCCATCAGACTTAAGAAATGAGAAAGAGGGCACTTGGAATACTCGTCATGATATGTTCCGTACCACTGTCGGCACAGAACGAGACCACTTTGTCAGAAAAACTTGATGAAGTTGTCGTGACAGCCACAGGTACACCCCACACACTTAAGGACGTTCCGGTCCAAACTGAAATTATATCGCGAAAACAGATAGAGCAGTTGGGTGCAGCATCATTTGAGGACATCCTGTCACAGCTAAGCGCCGGATTTGATTTCAATGCCGGCGACATGGGCAGCCAGATGACCCTGAACGGACTGGGCAACAACTACATTCTGATAATGATTGACGGCAAACGCCTTAACGGTGACAACGGCGGCGAGAATGACCTGGGCCGGATTGACCCGCACAACATAGACCACATAGAGATTGTAAAGGGAGCAGGCAGTGCACTTTACGGCAGCGACGCCATGGCCGGCGTAATCAACGTCATAACCCGCCGTCATGATGACCAGGCTCTCTATCTGGAGAACACCACCCGCGGAGGATCGTACATGGACCTGCGCCAACACAACAGTATAGGTTTCAGTGTAGGCAGGTTCACATCACTCACCACATTCCAGATGCAGCACACAGACGGCTGGCAGAACACGGCCGAGGAGGATCCGGCCCAGACCGAATACCACATCTTTGACTCACGCAACAAGACGGTCAATATGTATACCAACGGTCAGATAGGCCAGCGTATCACCTATACCCCATCGGACAGACTATCATTTGAGGCCGACGGCTACCTGTACCGCAAGCGCATATTCCGCCCCACCAACGGTCGTCACCCGTCATGTGATGTCAACACGTTCGATATGAAATACCGTGATGCCGGCGCTTCGCTGGGATCGGAATACAAGCTTAAAGGAACTGACCGCATCACGCTGGATGTAAGCTGGGACCGCCACGCCTACTACTATCACTACACGGATACCACGCTCGAGGAAGGCTATGACCCCAACGGAAACTACACCCCCTACTATCCCTACTTCCCGGACCAAGAGCATCTGCAGAGTGACCAGCAGCGCACTATGGCCGAGCTCAAGGGCGTTTTCAGCCTGCCTTACGGAAATCTGCTCAGCGTCGGTGCCGAGTATCGTTTTGATTACCTGCACGCACCCATGCGCGTCAAGGGAGGTAAGGCCGATGACTGGACCACAGCCCTGTATCTGCAGGATGAATATACCGGAGTTGACTGGCTCAACATGACCGCAGGAATACGTCTGATTGAGAACAAGGCGTTCGGGTTCCATGCCACGCCCAAGATAAGCGCCATGTTCAAGGTAGCCGACCTGCGCATTCGTACCGGCTGGAGCCGCGGATTCAAGTCACCCACCCCCAAGGAGCAGGGTTACCACTATCTGCGCACCATGGGCGCCACCACATTCTTCTATATGGGCAATCCTGACCTCAAGCCACAGACATCCGATTACCTGTCGGCCGGCGTTGAGTTCAGCCGCGGAGGGTTCTCGGCATCCGTCACCGGCTACCGCAATGAGCTGTACAACATGATTACCCTGGTCAATGTACCCTTGAGCCAGATTCCTGCAGGTGAAGCGCCGGAGTATATGGGCGACGGCAGCGGCCAGATTACCCCGCGCATGTACATGAATATGGAGGATGCCCGCACCATGGGTGTTGACGCTTCTCTTACCTGGCGTATTACGTCCGATATCACCCTGGGAGGATCATACAGCTGGCTTGATACCAAGGCCCATGTTTATGACACCAAGCACAGCCGCCTTAATGAGGTGACCATCGACGGTATGGCCCACCACAAGGGCAATGTATATGGAACCTGGCAGCACCGCTATAATGACGCTTACCGTTTGGGTATCGGCCTGTACGGACGCGCCAGCAGTACCCGCTACTATCAGAACAACGGCAACGGCAAGCCCTATCAGATTTGGAAACTTACCTCGACCCATGACCTGGGGCGCGGCAAGAACGGTCTTACCTGGAGGCTTGAAGCCGGTATGGACAACATACTTGATTACAAGGAGACCACTCCCCACGGACTGCATTACGGTACCACCAGCCCCGGACGGACTTTCTACTGCACACTGAGTCTTAAGTTCTCAAAGGGCCGTAAGATGAATACCAAGGATGTGGAAAAGGGGAGCATTGATGATGACTGATTTATAAACCTATAGTTTAACCTATTTAAAAACAAACAGAAATGAAGAAATTCAGATTTATTCTGGCTGCTATGGTAGCCATAGCAGGTTTCAGCTTTGTAAGCTGCGACAATGAGAGTGAAGAGACCAAGAACAACTACACCCGCTATCAGGATGCAGTAGACAAGCAGATCAACAAGAAGAATGACAGCGCCATCCTTCTGGTTGCTTTCGGTTCAACCTGGGAGCAGGCATTCGGTGCTTTTGATGAAACTATCGAGGCCTATAAGAAGGCTTTCCCAAAATCAGACGTTTATCTGAGCTACAGCTCTGCTATCTGCATCAACCGTGCAGCTGCCGGCGAGAACGGTGTTTCACGTAACTACTACGCTCCCAACTTCTGGCTCCACGGACTGGGCGCCAAGCAGTACAAGGAGATTATCGTTCAGTCACTGCAGGTTATCCCCGGTGAGGAGTTCTCACGCGTTGTAAACTACATCAAGGACTTTGCCAACAACAGTCTGGGTGATCTGGATGACAAGTATCTGAGCGAGGTTACCATCAAGCTTGGTATGCCACTGCTGGCAGCCGAGGAGGATGTCGTAACTACCGCCAGGGTTCTTAACAACGTATACAGTGCAAAGGCAGCCGAGGGCGTCGTTGCTTTCATGGGTCACGGAAACCCCGACAGCTATGACACTTACAAGGCCAACATCCGTTACAACCAGCTTGAGGAGGAACTCCAGAAGCTCAACTCCAACTACTTTGTAGGTACCGTCGATGCTCCCGAGAACTATAAGGTTCAGGTTCTGGAGCGCATGAAGGAGGCTGGTATCACCGGCGGTAAGGTATTCCTGCACCCGCTGATGTCAATCGCCGGTGACCACGCTCACAACGATATGGCCGGTGACGACGGTGAGGGTATGAATCCCGCAGAGTATGAGTACAATGATGAGGGCGAGATCGAGGACCTGAGCTGGAAGTGCTTCTTTGCCCAGAACGATTACGAGTGCAACAATGAGACAATGATCACCAAGGGTCTGCTTGAGATTGAGTCAGTACGCAATCTCTGGATTGAGCACACAAGAGGTGCCGAGACTCTTGAGGACTATTACCACAGCATGTTCCCCGAGGAATAATCCAAATACCTTTTTTCAATACCGCTATCCGATGAGTATGATAGGAACTCACCGGATAACGGTTTTGGTTTTTTATCAATATCTTTGAGTTATGAAAAAGACTACACTCCTTATTTTGACAGCTGTCCTTGTCATAACAGGCTGCAAAGGCCGTTCATCGGGCACTCGTACGGGCATCGGTGGTACGACAGACAGCACAACTATCAGATATGCACAGGGATTTACCCTTACATACTGCGGTGACATACGTCTTATCGACTTGCAGGACCCGCAAAAGGAGGAGACGCAGTCTTTCCATTACGCTCTGGTACCCAAAGGTGCCAGTACAGACGGCATACCAAAGGAATACACACCAATTGAGGTTCCCATAAGCAAGGTTATCTGCATGACATCGCTGCAGCTTTCCAGTTTCATCAAGCTGGATGAGCTTGACGCAGTGGTAGGCATAACCAGTACACGCCATCTCTTCAATGAGGAGATGAACCGTCGTCTGGAGGACGGCCGTACGCACAAGATAGGCATTGAGGGCAATTTTGACAATGAGGTCATTATGGCCGTCAATCCCGATATCATACTCATTTCACCGTTCAAGCGCGGCGGATATGAGGCTCTCAAGAACGTTGACATAACACTTGTGCCCCATCTGGGCTACAAGGAGACCACTCCGCTGGGACAGGCCGAGTGGATAAAGTTTGCCGGAATGCTGCTGGGCTGTGAGGAGAAGGCCGACAGCATATTCCGCGGCATCGAGCAGCGCTATCTGGCGCTCACAAAACTTACCGGAGATGTTACCAGCCGACCGGTGGTGTTCAGCGGTGAACTCCAGGGCGGCAACTGGTATGCAGTGGGCGGTCAGAGTTTCCTGGCACAGATTTTCAAGGATGCCGGCGGAGATTATTTTCTTAAGGACGATCCCCACTCAGGCGGATTCACCATGGATTATGAGGTGGTTTACAGCCAGGCCGCCAATGCCGACTACTGGCGCATAGTAAACAGTTACCAGGGTGACTACTCTTATCAGGTTCTGGCCGATGACGATACTCGCTACACCGATTTCAAGGCATGGAAACAGCATGGAGTCATCTATTGCAACATGAGCAAGACTCCGTTCTACGAGAGCATGCCCATGGAGCCGGAACTTGTACTGAGTGATTTCATCAAGGTGTTCCACCCTGAACTCCTGCCTGATTACACTCCTCATTATTACCGACTTCTCAAATAGAATTAGTATCTTAGCGGTTCTATGAAGCGCTCCGTCATACCTAATATGCTGATCATCACGGCACTGATTCTGGTGCTGTTTCTGCTCAATGTAGCCCTGGGCTCAGTGAGCATCCCTACCCGTGCGGCATGGAACATACTTTGGGGCTCATCAGACCAGGATCCCATCTGGACCAATATCATTCTTAAATCAAGAGTTCCGCAAACTCTTGTGGCTATAGTGGCAGGCGCTGGTCTGGCCATCAGCGGTCTGCATATGCAGACTGTTTTCCGCAACCCTCTGGCAGGACCGTCGGTACTGGGTATCTGCTCAGGTGCCAGTCTGGGCGTTGCATTCGTAGTCCTGTTGTCGGGCAGCATAGGCGGCGTTGCACTGAGCCGTCTGGGATTTGCCGGTGACCTGGCTATGACGGTGGGCGCCATCGCGGGTGCCCTTGCCGTAATGGCACTCATTGTTTATGTGTCACAGCGTGTAAAAGGCAACGTGACACTGCTTATCATAGGTGTTATGATAGGTTATGTGGCCAACGCCATAATAGGTGTACTCAAATACTTCAGCGTTGAGGAGGATATCCGCGCATATGTGGTGTGGGGTCTGGGCAGTTTCAGCCGCGTATCGGGCAATCAGATGACACTTTTTGTCACTATGATGTGCATACTGCTGCCGCTCTCTTTCTTACTTACCAAGACTCTTAACCTGCTCCTGCTGGGCGATCAGTACGCCCGTAACCTGGGGCTTGACATAAAACGCGCACGCCTGCTGGTAATCAGTTACTCGGGAATTCTGGTGGCTGTGGTTACCGCTTACTGCGGCCCCATCAACTTCCTGGGTCTGGCAGTTCCGCATCTGTGCCGCGCCGTTTTCCGCACATCGGACCACCGCATACTCACTCCTGCCTGCGTACTTATGGGTGCACTATTTGCATTGGCCTGCAGTCTGATAGCCCGTATGCCGGGTATAGAGGGCGCACTGCCTGTCAACTCCGTAACCGCACTTGTGGGTGCACCCATAGTGATATCGGTCCTGTTCCGTCGTCGTAAAGAAGATACTGCCGAATAATATGAAACAGCCCACCATTCAGATAGAGTCCCTGAGCACGGGATACCGTGGCAAGAACAACGTGACTGTTGTTGCCCGTGACATCAACGCTACCATACACGGAGGTGAACTTACATGCCTGCTTGGCCCCAACGGTGCCGGTAAATCTACCCTTTTGCGTACCCTGTCGGCGTTCCTGCCGCCTGTTGAGGGCACAATCACCATAATGGGCCGCAACCTCAAGGACTACTCTGACAAGGAGTTGGCAAAGACTATCGGCGTGGTTTTGACTGAGAAGACTGATCTGCGCAACATGACCGTTGAGGACCTTATAGGTCTGGGCCGAAGCCCTTACACAGGGTTCTGGGGCACACTGCATGAGGATGACCGCCGCGTAGTGGCCCAGGCTATAGAGATGGTGGGAATTGAGCCTCTGAAAGACCGAATGATACAGACCCTGAGCGACGGCGAGCGTCAGAAGGTCATGATTGCCAAGGCTCTGGCCCAGCAGACTCCGGTGATATTCCTTGACGAGCCCACCGCATTCCTGGATTTCCCCAGCAAGGTGGAGATAATGCAGTTGCTGCATACTCTGTCGCGCACCACGGGCAAGACAATATTCCTCTCTACCCATGACCTTGAACTGGCTCTACAGATTGCCGATACCATCTGGCTCATGGACAAGGAGAAAGGGGTTATGATAGGCACTCCTCAGCAGTTGGCCGGCAACGGGTCGCTCAACGATTTCTTCTCACAGAGAGGAATTGAATTCAACATACATGATGTGGACGGTTCGCTCTGCATAATACCCAAACTGAAATGAACGGAAAGATATATGTAGCCGGTATCGGTCCCGGATGTGAGGCCGATGTCACTCCCGCCGTTGCCCAGGCTCTGCGTGAGAGCGATGTCATAGTGGGCTACAAATACTACTTCAGGTTTGTGGAGCAGTATCTCAGCCCCGCAGCGGAATGTGTCGATA
This sequence comes from uncultured Prevotellaceae bacterium, assembly GCA_900318995.1. Lineage (GTDB taxonomy): Bacteria > Bacteroidota > Bacteroidia > Bacteroidales > Bacteroidaceae > Colenecus. Next base: position 77,747 of record ONMR01000002.1, read on the forward strand.
CCGGAATGAAACGCGAGCGTGACCGCGCCCGCCAGGCCTTTGAACTTGCGGAGCAGGGCAAGACTGTTTGCGTGATAAGTTCCGGTGACTCAGGTATCTACGGTATGGCTCCGCTTATCTGGGAGATGCGTCGTGAGCGTGGCAGTGAGATAGAGATTCAGGTATTGCCGGGTATCAGCGCTTTCCAGAAAGCGGCCTCATTGCTGGGGGCGCCAATAGGCCATGATTTCTGCGTCATTTCACTGTCGGACCTTATGACTCCCTGGGAACTTATTGAAAAGCGCATAATTGCCGCCGCCCAGGCCGATTTCGTGACCGCCATATACAACCCAAAAAGCAACGAACGCTACTGGCAGTTATACCGCCTGAAGGAACTTTTCCTCAAGGAGCGTTCGTTTGATACGCCCGTAGGTTACGTGCGCCAGGCTGGTCGTGACGAGGAGGCAGTGACCGTTACCACTCTGGCCGGTTTTGATCCGGAGCAGGTGGATATGTTCACGGTCGTTATTATAGGCAACAGTCAGTCCTACAACTGGAACGGTGTCATGATTACCCCGCGCGGGTATTACAGGGATCAGGCAAATGACGGTGTGGGCATCGGCCAGGAGATTATGATAAAGAGTTTCCGCACCATTGAGAGCCTGCTCAAGCATCAGGATTGGCCGCTGGGACACAAATGGGCGCTGCTTCATGCCATACATACCACTGCCGATTTTGAGATGGAGGATATTCTATACTCTGATCCAGATGCGGTTGAGACGCTTTACCGTAAGTTCCGTGACGGCTCCTTGAAGACTATTGTGACCGATGTGACCATGGCTGCATCGGGCATACGTAAAGGCGCACTGGAGCGTCTGGGAGTGGAGGTCAAGTGTTATCTGACCGATGAACGCACAGCTGTTCTTGCCAAGGAGAAGGAGATTACACGCACGCAGGCAGGCATACGTCTGGCTGTAGAAGAGCACCCCGATGCGCTGTTTGTGTTCGGCAATGCGCCCACCGCGCTGATGGAACTCTGCGAGCTTATCCGCAAGGGCAAGGCTACGCCCGCAGGTGTCATTGCCGCACCCGTGGGCTTTGTGCATGTGCGTGAGAGCAAATACATGGTAAAGCCGTTTACGGGCATACCCAAACTGATTGTCGAGGGCCGCAAGGGAGGCAGCAATCTGGCCGCAACCCTTACCAATGCCATCCTTACCTTTGATGATGCCGCCCAACTAAAACCCGGCCGCGATGTTTAAGGTGATAGGAATCAGTGACAATCCGGAGCAGGAGCTTACTGCTGCGGCTCAGGAGGCTATTGCACGGGGAAAGGTGTTCTCCGGAGGCAAGCGTCACTACGAGTTGATGAAGAGCCGTCTGCCGCAGGGGGCGCAGTGGATTGAGATAACCGTTCCTTTGGCCGATGTCTTTAAGCAGTACAAGGGATATCCGGAGATAGTGGTGTTTGCATCGGGCGATCCTCTATTCTACGGATTTGCGGCAACCATCCGGCGGGAATTCCCGGACGCCGGGATAGAGGTCTATCCCACTTTCAACTCACTTCAGATGCTGGCTCACCGTATGCTGCTGCCATATCAGGATATGCATGCGGTATCACTCACCGGCCGCCCGTGGAAAGATTTCCAGGATGCGCTGATAAGACAGGAAAAACTGATAGGAGTCCTGACCGACCGCACCCGCACGCCACGCGCCATAGCATCCATGATGCAGGAGTACGGCTATGACAACTACAGCATAACAATAGGCGAATGCATGGGCAATCCCAATCATGAAAAGGTTACCACAATGACCGTTGCCCAGGCTATGTTCTATGAGGCCGATTTCCCCAATTGCATGATACTGCAGATGACAGAGCAGCGGGGCCGTCTGTTCGGTATCCCCGAAGAGCGTTTCGATCTTCTGGACGGCCGCGTCAACATGATAACCAAGATGCCCATACGTCTTGCCACCCTTGCTGCACTCGAGTTGGGACGGCATAAGTCATTCTGGGACATAGGATTCTGCACTGGTTCGGTATCAATCGAGGCCAGGTTGCAGTTCCCGCATCTGGTAATCACCGCTTTTGAGAAACGTCCACAGGGCAAGGAGTTGTTGGACAGCAACAGCCGTCGGTTCGGAGCCCCCGGAATAAACGGCGTGATATGTGATTTCACGGATGCCGATACCAACCTCTACCCAGCCCCTGACGCCGTATTCATAGGCGGCCACGGAGGGCAGATAAAAGAGATGCTCAAGACTATAAATAACGTGCTGTTGCCGGGCGGCGTGATTGTATTCAATTCTGTGTCCGATGAGAGCGCGGCAGCGTTCCGTCAGGGTATAGAGAGTATCGGCCGACGTATAACCGGCTGCACCCGTATGGCGGTCGATGAGCATAACCCAATCCTTATAATGAAAGCGGAATGAGAGCGATAGTATTGGTTTCAGAGAGTTCCATCGGACTTGCCCATAAGATAAGTCAGGCAATTGATGCTGTCATATACAGCCAGAAAGAGCTGGACGGTTGCACTGTCATAAAAACATATGCCCGGTTCATTAAGGAGAATTGGAGCAGTCTGGAGCAGATTGTCTTTATAGGCGCTATGGGTATTTGCGTCCGAAGCATCGCCCCTTGCGTAAAGGACAAGTACAAGGATCCGGCGGTAGTCTGTGTGGACAGCACCGGGCGATTTGTAATCCCGGTTTTGTCAGGGCACATAGGCGGAGCCAACGATTTGGCCAGGCAGATTGCTCAAGTCATTGACGGTCAAGCCGTTGTTACAACTCAGAGTGACAACACAGGCCTCTGGGCGCTCGATACACTGGCCGCCAGGTTCGGCTGGAAAACTGATTTGAGCCGCGCCAGGATGAACCGGGCCATTGCCCTGTTTGTTGAAAGACATCCTGTCGCCCTGCTGCTTGAGGTCCGTGATAACGGCACCGATTATCTTGAGAGCACTCTGCCAGAGCACGTCAAGGTCTTCAGTAAGTATGACGATATAGACTTGAGTCAGTTTGAACTGCTCATAACCGTTGGACCGCATATATTTGATGCCCCGATACCGGTGCTCAGCTACTATCCGCAGGTGCTGCACATCGGTTTTGGCTGCCGCCGGCAGTGCAGGCCCGACGGCATTGCGGAGCATATTGAGAACTGCCTTAAGGAGAACGGCCTTTCACCGCTGGCCATAGCAAGCATCGGAACTATCGAACTCAAAAAGGATGAGCCGCTTTTGGCTGACTTGCAGAGCCGATGGTCTTGGGCTGGGACACAAATCTGGACGGCATCTGACCTGGAGGGTATTGATGTGCCTAACCCATCGGAGAAGGCATTTGAGGTAACCGGCGTCTATGGAGTGGCCGAAGGTGCCGCCTTGCGCTCCGGTAACGATGGTGTCCTGCTCATTGAAAAGCAGAAAGGCCAGCTGTCAGAGGGCAATGACTTTACCTTTGCAGTAGCAATGGACGGCCTCAAAATGCGCGGCGGATTCATTGAGATTGTAGGCGCCGGTCCGGGTGACCCGGAACTTGTATCAGTCCGCGGCAAACGCATGCTGGAACGTGCCGACCTTATTCTTTATGCAGGCAGTCTGGTGCCCAAGGAACTCACTTATTACGCCAAGCCCGGCGCGGTGGTACGTTCATCGGCCGATATGGATCTGGAACAGCAGTTTGCCCTGATGAAGGATTTCTATGACCGCGGACTCTTTGTGGTGCGCCTTCACACCGGTGATCCATGCATTTACGGAGCAATCCAGGAGCAGATGGCGTTCTTTGACAAATACGGGATGCGCTACCACATCACTCCCGGAATATCATCGTTCCAGGCAGCCGCAGCGGCACTACGTTCACAGTTTACCATCCCCGAGAAGGTGCAGAGCATAATCCTGACCCGCGGAGGTGGCCGCACGCCCATGCCTGAGAAGGAGCAACTGCACAAACTGGCCCAGTCACAAAGCACCATGTGCATCTATCTGAGTGCAGCCATAGTGGAGCAGGTTCAGGAGGAACTCCTGCAGGCATATCCGCCCCAGACCCCGGTGGCCGCCTGCTACAAGCTGACCTGGAAAGAGGAAAAGATATACCGCGGCCAGCTTAAGGACCTGGCCCGCATAGTGCGTGACAACAACCTGACTCTGACAACCCTGCTCGTGGTGGGCGACGCCATCGACAACCGTCAGGGTCTGTCCCGCCTCTATGCCCACGAATTCAAACACCTGTACCGCAAATGATTCTCATCCTGGGAGGAACCACAGAAGGCCGCATGGCTGTAAAGGTGGCCGATGAAGCCGGTCGCCGCTTCTGGTATTCCACCCGTGGCGATCTGCAGCAGGTTGAGAGCCATAACGGCGTGCACGTGACCGGAGCGATGGATGCCGATGCCATGACCGCGTTCTGCCGCGAGCATGAGATAAAGCTGATAGTTGATGCAGCCCACCCCTTTGCAGTACGCCTTCACAATACCGTCAGCGAGGTAAGCCAGACGCTTTCCATACCTGTGGTCCGATACGAACGCACATACCCCGATCATACCGATGATATAATCTGGTGCAAGGATTATGACGATGCAATCAGTCGTCTGGAGCAGGCGGGAGCCGATAACCTACTGGCGCTTACAGGTGTTCAGACAATCCCCGCCCTTAAGGATTATTGGTCAAAACACAAATGCATATTCCGTGTCCTGGACCGGGAGGAGTCTGTAGAGCTTGCCCGTAAGGCCGGTTTCAATACAGACAATCTGGTCTTTTACGGAGACAAGTCTGATCTGGAGATAATGCAAGAGGTCAATCCCCAGGCAGTGATCACAAAGGAGAGCGGTCTGAGCGGCGGATTTATGGAGAAGGCCGATGCCGCCCGCCAGATGTGCATCCCGCTGTATGCCGTATGCCGTCCGCAACTGCCCGAAGGTTTCATCACCGTTACCGGACAGCACGGACTGCGCAAGGAGATTGAGCGTCTGGTACCCGGATTCTTTGAACTGCGTACCGGATTCACCACAGGAGCATGCGCCACTGCTGCGGCAAAGGCAGCCCTTACCGCCCTTCTAAGCGGTGAGGAACAGACACGGGTCCCATTCAGCATCCCCAACGGTGAGGTATTCACCCTTCCGGTACAGGACTGCCTGATATATAAGGACTGGGCGCAGGCATCGGTCATAAAGGATGCCGGCGATGACCCTGACGTCACAAACGGATGCACGGTCCGGGTAAAGGTTGCCCTGAGCAGTCAACCCGGAATTCATTTCCTTCAGGGTGAAGGCGTGGGACGTATCACACTGCCGGGCATCGGTCTTGAAGTTGGCGAACCTGCAGTCAATCCCGTACCCCGCAAGATGATTGTTCAGGAACTGTCGGCACTGTATGAAGGCGGATTGGACGTAACGGTATCGGTACCCGGCGGCGCCGAACTGGCGCAGAAAACATTCAATCCCAAACTCGGGATAGTTGACGGAATATCAATAATAGGCACATTGGGTGTTGTACGCCCGTTCTCGGATCAAGCATTCGTGGAGGCAATCCGCCGTGAGGTTGAGGTGGCAAAAGCCATAGGCGCACCGCGTCTGGTGATAAACTCCGGTGCACGCAGCGAGCGTTTTGTAAAGGCGCTCTATCCCGATCTGCCCGCCCAGGCATTCGTACATTACGGCAATTACATTGGTGAGACCATAAGCATTGCCCGGGAACTGGGATTCAGTGAGGTTACAATGGGTCTTATGATAGGCAAGGCCGTGAAACTGGCTGCCGGCATGCTGGATACCCACAGCCGTGAGGGCGTGATGGACAAGAAGTTCATACGCTGGATGGCCCGACAGTCTGGTTGTCCTTGGCGTGTCCGCCGTGCCATCGGTCGCATAACTCTGGCGCGTGAACTCTGGACAATCATCCCCGAAAAGTATCTGGAGTCATTCTGCGCCACAGTAATCCGCTACTGTCACAGCCATTGTGATGCCCTGCTTGCACCGGGTACCCTCACAGTACTCCTTATCAGCGAAGAAGGTAAAATATATTGATAATGAACAAGATAATACTCATAACAGGAGGAGAGAGGTCAGGCAAGAGCAGTTTTGCCGAGCAGACTGCGCTTTCGCTGTCCCCCAACCCTGTCTATATGGCCACCGCCCATGTATGGGACGATGAGTTCCGCGAGCGTGTACGCCAGCATCAGTTGCGCCGCGGTCCGGAGTGGACAAACATTGAGGAGGAACTCAGTCTGAGCCGATATGATATCCAAGGCCGCGTTGTATTGATTGACTGCGTTACACTGTGGTGCACAAACTTCTTCTACCGCGACCAACAAAAAGCGGAGCAGGAACCCGCATGGGTGAATGAGTGTCTGGATGACATCAAAAAAGAGTTTGACCTGTTCACCGCCCAGGATGCCACATTCATATTCGTAACCAATGAGATAGGCATGGGAGGCGTATCGGCCAACACCCTGCAGCGACGTTTTACCGACCTTCAGGGTTGGGTAAACCAGTATATTGCCTCAAAGGCCCATGAAGTCACGCTGATGGTCAGCGGCATACCCGTAAAAATCAAATGATCATGATAGATAATCTCAACGACCCTGAATTCCAGTCACAGGTACAGGACAAGATAGACAATCTGACCAAGCCAAAAGGCTCTCTGGGATACCTGGAGACGCTGGCCGGCCAGATCTGCATGATACAGCATACCCTCTCGCCCACCCTTAAGAATCCCTGCAACATATTGTTTGCCGCAGACCACGGAATCCTGGCACAGGGTGTGAGCGTTTCGCCCAAGGAGGTTACCTGGCAGCAGTCATACCATTTCCTGGAGGGCGGCGCAGGCATCAGTTTCCTTTGCCGTCAGCACGGATTCCGCCTGATGGTGGTTGATGCGGGCATTGACCATGACATGGACTACAGCAGCGGCATTGTCAACATGAAGGTTCGCAAAGGCACACGTGATTTCTCCGTCCAGGCTGCCATGACCCCCGATGAATTCAATCTCTGCCTGCAACGGGGTGCAGAATGCGTCAACCGCGTTCATGCCGACGGCTGCAATGTAATCAGCTTTGGTGAGATGGGATGCGGAAACACATCGGCCTCATCAATATGGATGTCACTGCTGGCCGGCATTCCTCTGGCTCAGTGCATCGGTGCCGGCGCGGGGCTGGACAGCAAGGGTGTAAGCCACAAACTTGAGGTGCTTACCGCAGCCGTCCAGAAATTCAAAGCCGGCAATAAGGCTCACAGTATCAAAGATATACTCTGCTACTTTGGAGGCCTTGAGATGACAATGGCCGTGGGTGCAATGCTGCGTGCCGCAGAACTACGCATGGTTATTCTGGTGGACGGTTTCATCATGACCAACTGCATGCTGGCCGCATCAAAACTGGATCCCAATGTGCTCCAGTATGCGGTATTCGGCCATCAGGGCGATGAGAGCGGGCATAAGATGCTGCTTGAATACCTGCACGCCAAACCCCTGCTCAACCTGGGTCTCCGCTTGGGCGAAGGCAGCGGAGCGGTTTGCGCATATCCGATAGTGGAATCGGCCGTAAGAATGATCAATGAGATGGATTCCTTCAGGAAGGCATCCATAACCAAATACTTTTAAGAAATGAACAACTTCCTTGCAGCACTGATGTTCTTTACACGCCTACCGTTCCACAGGATCAGGCAGGTGCCCGCAGAGAGTTTCCGCCACGTTACCGGATGGTGGAGCGTAACGGGATGGTTGACCGGCGGCGTATCGGCCCTGACGTTCTGGCTGCTTTTCCAGGTAACCTCAGCTGGTATTGCAATAGTCATGGCACTGCTTGCAAGAGTTCTGCTTATGGGTGCACTGCATGAGGACGGGCTGGCCGATTTCCTGGACGGATTCGGCGGCGGCACGGACAAGGACAGCACCCTTCGCATCATGAAGGACTCGCACGTAGGCACATACGGAGTCATCGGCCTTATTCTTTACTTCCTGCTGTCTTTTGTTATCCTTTCCAACATTCATCCGGATTATGTCCCCTTCATAATTCTTTCGTCCGATGTGTTCAGCAAGTGCATAAGCAGCCACATAGTATGGTTCCTGCCGTATGCACGCCCTGAGCAGGAGAGCAAGAACCGCACGGTCTATACCCACCCTACGGCGCTTGAAGAGGCCCTCACTGTCATATCCGGCATAGGTGCGCTGGCAATTATTGTCTTGACTGACAGCCCGTTCATAACCAACTATCTGAACCTCAGTCTGGTTGTCATTGTTACCATTGCGGTTGCCTTGCTGCTCATGCTGCTTTTCAGGAAAAAGATAGGAGGCTACACAGGCGACTGCTGCGGTGCCATGGCCCTCATTACCGAACTTTCATTCCGTCTTGTAACCGCACTCGTATGAACGTATATATCATCCGACATACCGCCCCCGATGTACCTCAAGGCACATGCTACGGGCAGACCGATGTCCCGCTTAAGGAGACCTTCAAAACTGAGGCACAAGCAGTTAAGGATTCAATTCCAAATATCAGCTTTGATGCCGTCTACAGCAGTCCCCTGTCCCGCTGCCGACTCCTGGCAGACTATTGCGGTTTTAGGACACCGCGCCTTGACAATCGCCTCAAGGAGCTCAATTTTGGCCGATGGGAGATGCTCCGTTACGATGAGATAGACGATCCCTACATCCAGGAGTGGTACGATAATTTTGTCGATGCCCCCATACCCGGCGGCGAATCGTTCCGCGAGATGTACCGGCGCATATCGGACTTTATGGATGAACTCAGGCAGAAGGATTTTGACAACGTGCTGATATTTGCGCACGGAGGGGTGCTGGCCTGCGCCCGCGTCTATGCCGGCATCTGTGACCTGCGCCACGCCTTTGAGAACCTCATCCCCTTTGGCGGCATGATCAGCATAGAGATCTGACCGCAATCACAAGAATAACCATTATCATCTCCGATATAAAATTGATGCGGATGGCTTGACGGGCATCTTTGGTAGTCAGCTCCCTTGGATTTTCTCCTATGTAGGGTTTGTAGAATTCCTGGCCGAAATAGGTGTGGGTGCCTCCAAAGCGGCAATCCAGAATACCCGCCAGGGCCGATTCGGGGTAGCCGGAGTTGGGGCTGGCGTGCTGACGGCCGTACTTGTGCACAAACCTCAGCAATCCGGGACGGCCGGCGGACAGTACCATAAGCAATGAAGTCAGACGTGCGGGAATCCAGTTGGCTATATCGTCTATGTGGGCAGCCCAGCACCCAAAGTCCCTGTAACGCTCTGTCTTATAACCTATCATGGAGTCCAGCGTGTTGATCATCTTGTACGCCGCCATGCCCGGCACTCCAAGAAGCATGTACCAGAACAGCGGAGCAATCACGCCGTCGCTCAGATTTTCGGCCAGGGTCTCCAGTGCGGCGGTACGTATCTCCTGAGCATCCAGGTTTGCGGTATCGCGCCCCACAATTCGGGACAACTGTTTGCGGCCTTTTTCAACTGATTCGTCCACTGCCTTGAATACCATTCTGACCTCTTTTATCAGAGTCTTTCCGGCAAGGAAGTAGAATATGAATATGGCCGATACGAACACGCCCAGCCACCGGTTCAATCCGTAGCAGAACGGGATGAACCACCAGAACAGAATGTATGTACAACCTATCAGGAAAATTGCGGTGAGTGCGCCTTTGAGACGGCGATGCGCGCCCTCGTTGAACCAGCGCTCAGCGGTCGATATCAGCCAGCCGAACTTGACCACTATGTGAGGAAGCCAGGCCGGATCGCCCAGCAGAGCATCCGCCAGGACACCCATAAGCAGCGGCAAAAGCGCTATGATCAATTGCTGAACATCCATTCCTTAATCCCATCAATTAGCAGATTATCAGCCTCCCGGCCCTGCACCGCAATGCGGAAACAGCCATCGTCCAACCCGGTAAAGTTTGATGCGTCACGTATCAGCATGCCCTTCCTGGCAGCCAGAAAATCCTTCAGTGCCGATGCCTTTCCCATGCGGAGTCTTGACAGAAGCATATTGGAATCCGATGGCCAAACCTCAATCAGCCCGGTCTTGGCAAACTCTGACGCTACACGTTCCCTCTCCACAATGAGGCCGGCAGCATCAAAGCGGTACAAATCCCGATGGGCCAGCAGGAACTTTCCTGCCTCAATGGCCAGAGCATTGACAGACCATGGCATACGGAAAAGAGCCAACTGTTTAATCAGACGTGCATTACCGCTCACGCCCCCTATCCTCAGTCCCGGTACTCCGAACTGCTTGGTCATAGAGTGAAGGATAAGTACGTTAGGCATCTCTACCGCCCACTTCACATCAATCACCTTTTCCAGAGTATAGGGCGCGTATGACTGATCGACTATGAAAATGCATGCGGGATTGGCCTCAATCATCTCCGTTAACCACGAATGATCCCACACTTTTCCGGTGGGATTATTGGGATTGCAAAGCCAAATCAGACTGCCCGGTGCAGGCTTAAGGCCTGATACAGAATATATTTCCGTAATCTTATGGCGGTTCAGGCGGCAGGCATCGGCATACTCGCTGAACGTGGGAACAGGTATCTGCGTGTTGCTCTCGCGATAGACTTGCGCTATCAGGTAGATTGCCTCGGTGGCGCCATTGGTAACGCACAGGTTATCGGCCGATATTCCCATCGATGCAGCCCACGCCACGGTCAGCGATGAGGCATCGGGCTCGGGGTAAGAGGATATCCGGGGCATACAGCTGTTAAGATGCTCATAGAGCGCATCCAGATCCATGCGGCACACAATGTTTGAACTGAAATTGTGCCTGATGCCGGGGTAAGTGAATATGTCGTCGCCGTGTCCCTTAATCATCCTGGCTCATTATCTTGTAAAGCAGCGGCATATTAAGGTGCTGGCGCACGTGGTCGGCCAGCAGGTCATACTGTTGCTGTTTGAATTCAAAGTAACCGGTTGCAACCGTGTCACGCTTGCCGGCAAAGGGAGCCAGCAGGCTGTCAATGACCTGCGGATTGTCCAGTATGCCGTGAATGTAGGTTCCCATGGTGCGCTCATCGGCAAGACAGCCGTCAGCAGTGCCGTCAGTGAATGTATTCAGAGCACTGCACCGGGCATCTTTTGCGGTCTGAGTGCGTCCCATATGAATCTCGTAACCCGTGCAGCCGTCCGAATCCCTGAAACGAAATGACACCTGACGCGTTACTTTGCTGCCCTCCATAACCGTATCCACGGGTAGCAGTCCCAGACCAGGAATCCTGCGAACGCTCCCCTCAACGCCCTGGGGATCATCCACGCTCAGCCCCATCATCTGGTAACCGCCGCATATTCCCAGCACCGTAGTACCAGACTTGTGAGCACGCAGCACCGCCTCGGCCACGCCGTTGCGGCGAATCTCATAGAGGTCATCGATGGTGCTCTTGGTTCCGGGCAGTATTATTATATCGGCCTTGCCTATCTCCTCAACGTTGTTGGTATAGTACAGGTTCACTCTCGGGTCACGCTCCAGCATCCCGAAATCGGTAAAATTGGAGATGTGGCGCAGCAATATTACGGCAACGTTCACTCGGCCGCTTACGGCGCTGTGCTGCTTGCCGGCCAGTTCCATGGAGTCCTCCTCCTCAATATGTATGTCCTTGAAATAAGGTACAACGCCCAGCACCGGCACCTGGCAGATGTCCTCCAGTATCCTGCGGCCCTCCTCAAACAGCCTTAGGTCACCGCGGAACTTGTTGACTATTATACCCTTTATAAGTTTCTTATCCTCCGGAGTCTGAAGCGCAACCGATCCGTAGGCACTTGCAAAAACGCCGCCGCGGTCAATATCGGCCACCAAAATCACGCGCGCTCCGGCGTATCGGGCCATAGGCATATTTACAAGGTCCGTATCGCGCAGGTTCAGTTCCGATATGCTGCCGGCGCCCTCCATTACGATGGGGTTGTAGCGGCTGCTCAGCCGGTCAAACGCTGCATGGACCTCGCTCCGCAGCACCTCCCGGCCTTCATCCTTGCGGAAATAGTCATACGCACCAATGTTGCCCATCGGTTTGCCGTTGAGCACCACCTGCGATGTGTGGTCCGAGCTGGGTTTGAGCAACAGCGGATTCATATCGGTATGACAGGGAATGCCCGCAGCCTCAGCCTGGACAGCCTGCGCGCGGCCAATCTCCAGACCGTCGGGCGTAGCGTAAGAGTTGAGCGCCATATTCTGCGCCTTGAACGGGGCCGGACTGTAGCCGTCCTGACGGAAAATGCGGCACAGGGCAGTAGCAATCACGCTCTTGCCCACATCGCTGCCCGTTCCCGCCAGCATCACTGGATGTAACTTAACATCGGCCATCACTTCCGGTTCTTATAAGAAAACGCCTTCCACTTCTCCTCGGGCCATCCCTGTCGGTCCAGTTCAAAGCGGGCCAGGATAAAGAAAAGGTCGCTAAGACGGTTTACAAAACGCATCAATTCCAACGGCAGAGGGTCCTCCCTGTGCAGAGTCCAAAGCCTGCGCTCCGCCCTGCGGCATACGGTCCGCGCCATCTGCAACTGTGCAGCCAGCGGCGTTCCGCCGGGGATCAGGAAGTGCTCATGCTCTCCTATCTGCTGTGTCAGGCTGTCCATCCAATCCTCACAGAACTGTTCCATTCCGGTATCAAGACTGTTGGGATTACTGTCACGCCTGGCCGAAGGCGTTGCCACCAGGCTCATAACCGCCATCAGCTCACACTGAATCCTGTACAGACCATCCTGCCATCGGTCATCGGCCTTAAGCATACTGCGCACAATACCTATCTGGGTGTTGAGCTCATCCAGCGTGCCGTTGGCCTCTATTCGGATATCGTCCTTGGGCACCCGCTCGCCGCCGTGAATTCCGGTGGTGCCGTCATCGCCTGTACGTGTATATATTCTTTTCATAATTCCCAGAATGCGTTGATATCGGACTCACCCCAATACCAGTGAGTGTAACCCGCAATCACGTTCTTGTATCGGAACAACTCCGTATCCACCTTCTCACCCTTAGCATTGCTTTGTCCCAAAATAGTACAATTGGGGCCTGACCCCTTTTGTACTATTTTTGAGTAATGGAACTCGTGACCGCGGAATTCTGTGCCACCGATGGTCATGCGACGGTAGCCCAGGTGCAGGCGGGCGCCCTGCATGGTGCACTCAATGGGCAGCACCCCGGCCATTGGCCAGACCTTGCCCTCCTGATCAGTCAGCGATCTGCCCAGATACATCATTCCGCCGCACTCGGCAAAAATCCGGCCGCCGTTCTCGGCATACTGCACCAATTCCGATGCCAGCATTCGGTTCAGGGCCAGCTCCGGCGCAAAAAGTTCCGGATATCCGCCCGGGAGATAGACCAGATCCACGTCCTTGGGCAGTTCATCACCGGCCAGCGGGCTAAAGTACACAACCTGTCCCATCTCCTCCAGCCTGTCCAGATTCTCCCGGTAAGCAAAATTGAATGCCCTGTCCCTGGCTACTGCAATCCTCTGCATATCAAATCCAAATCTACATACTGCTCCACCAGGTCCGATACCCGGTCAGCCAGCGTATTCAACTCATTCTCAAGACCCACTGTCAGTCCCAGATGCCTGGAAGGCACCTCAATTCCTTCAGCGCGCGGAATCCGCCCAAGACACGGAACACCGGCATCGGCAGCCGCATCCCGCAAGAAGGCATAATGTGAGTCCGATGCCACCTGGTTGAAAACCACTCCGGCAATGCGCACATCGGGCCTGAAAGTTTTGAATCCGTGCAGCAATGCCGCCACGGAATATGCGGTGGAGCGTGCATTGACCACCAGCAGCACCGGCACATCCAGCAGAGCCGCAATCTCGGCACTGCTTCCGCGCATATGGTCATAGCCGTCAAAAAGCCCCATCACGCCCTCTATCACGGCCGCATCGGCCCCAGCCGAATAACGTGCAAAAACCTCACGTACATGATCAGCCGATGCCAGCCATGTATCCAAATTGACGGACTCAATACCCGCTGCAATACTGTGAAACTGCGTATCAATATAGTCAGGACCGCATTTGAACGGCTGCACACGGAGCCCCCGCCGCGTCAGTGCACGCAGCAGCCCCATCGTGAAAGTAGTCTTGCCACTGCCCGATGTGGCGGCTCCTATAAGTATCCTGATCATTCAATTTTTATTAGGTGGTATAAAGATAATGATTTATTACTAATTTTGCTGCGTCTTGTTCCGATACTCTTTCCATGAGTTGAGGATCAAAAGGGAATCAGGTGAGAATCCTGAACAGACCCGCTGCTGTAAGCCCTCAAAAAGGGATGTCCATCACCACAAGTGCCACTGGCCGCAAAGCCGGGAAGGCGGACAGACCGGGGTAAGTCAGAAGACCTGCAAGACACGTTATAAAACTGCCGGGATTCAGTAACTTATTAACAATAACTACAATGAAAAAAGTTTTATCATTTGCTTTGATGGCCCTCGCTATGGGCTTTGTGTTCACTTCTTGCGACAAGGAAGAAAACGGTGGTGAGGAAGCCGCCAAGTCTTACACCCTTTCAATGAGCCTTGACAAGGCCGAGTCTTATTATCTTTCCGATGATTCAACAAACAGCGTAGGCTACTATTTCAGGTCTGACATAACCATCGATCCGTTCGTTCTTGTACACGGATGGAGTCCAAAATACGGTTTCGGCGGCGGTTTCACATATTCAAACTGCACCGATGACACCACAGCAACCAATTCAAATCTTTCGGCCATCACAAAGAAAGGTGTAAAGAACAACACATATTTCATCTCATACACCGGCACCGAGGATTGGGGACTTCCTGTTGAGATCTCATTCAAAGACGGCAAGGCCTATCAGGCAAAGGAGTGCTATGTAACCAACAGCACAAGCGCATATCTGGCCATTAAAGAAGGTAAGGACGAGCAGGGTTCGTGCAAGGAGTGGACAAAAGATGACAAGTTCACACTCGTCATCACCGGTTTCAACGGCAAGGAGCAGACCGGAAAAATCGACTTCCTTCTGGCCGACGGTCTGGATGTTGTCAACACATGGCAGCAGGTTGACCTGAGCAAACTGGGTAAGGTTACCATGATCAAGTTCTCTCTGACCACAACAGATATGGTAACTTATGACGGATCCACATATTATCCCAGCACTCCGTTGTATTTCTGCCTGGACCAGCTCACTGTAACCGAGTAATCATGTAAGATGTCTTTTGACGTAAAATACTGTTTGATAGCAATCTGTACCCTGTGTTTCCACCTGGAAACACAGGGTCAGGTTTTATCTGACACCATGCGTACAAAAGACATTCCGCAGGTAACCGTAACAAGTGACCGCACCAACAGCCCGGGTGCGGTATCCACTTCAAAGAGGGCCGATGCCCGACTGATGCAGGCCACCGGCACGCTGCAGGTATCGGACGTAATCAAATACATGAGCGGCGCCACCGTAAAGGATTACGGAGGCGTGGGCGGACTCAAGACAGTATCTGTACGCGGACTGGGAGCATCACACACCGCCGTTGCCTATGACGGCATAATCATTACCGATAACCAGACCGGCCAGATAGACCTGGGCAAGTTCTCCGCATCACAGGCAGAATCCGTGCGTATGGTGAGCGGTCCCGACAATGACCTGCTGCAACCGGCATCGCTTGCCGCACAGGCCGCAGTAATAAGCATAAACACCGGTCTGCCGCAACTTAAAGAGGGCAAATCGCGCAACAGCGCACAACTCAAATACGGAAGTTTCAACACCCTGTCGGCCCAGGCCCAAAGCGCATTCAAAGCCGGTCAAAACAACACCGTATCACTGCAGGCCGAATGGCTCAAGACAAAGGGCAACTACCCCTATACACAGAATAACGGAGCAAACTCATTGGAGATGCGCCGTGACAACTCCGATGTGCAGCGCCTGCGCGTAGAAGGGGCTCTGCACAGCAATCTTAGCGACAACTCCCGGCTGACAACCCGCATATACTGGTTCCAGTCAGAGCAGGGACTGCCAGCCAACATACTTTACAATGAGAATGCCGCCCGTGAGCGTCTATGGAACCGCAACGGGTTTGTGCAATCCACACTCACAACCTCCGTCAGCCAGCGGTTGACCCTACGTTTCAATGCCAAATACGGCATAACATACACCCGCTATCTGGACCCAAAAGTAAGCAACACTCAAGGCAAGACCGATAACCGCTACACCGAGCAGGAGGGTTATCTGTCAGGCGTTGCACTGTATCGCATAACTGACTGCCTGTCGGCATCAGCAGGCGTGGACGGCCGTCTGTCGGGACTGGACGGCAACGGAGCCGATCAGGCCCGCCCCACCCGATACACCCTTAACAGCACTGCCGCACTCAAATACGCATCAGAAAAGCTAACCGTTACCGGCCGTCTTAATCACGTAGTAACAAAAGAGAAAACCTTGCTGCGCCAGGCGGCCGAGAGTTACAATCACCTCTCACCCACAGTGGGTCTCAACTGGACGGTATGGCCCGCCGCAGGACTTCACCTGAGGGCATCACTTAGCAACACGCTGCGCCTGCCCACCTTCAACGACCTCTACTTTGAGCAGATAGGACGACGCGACCTCCGTCCCGAGCGGGCATCGGTAACATCGGCCGGAATAGTAATTGAAAACGAGGCGGCAGGCATACGTTACTCCATTTATGCCGATGCCTACAACAGCAACGTAAAAGACCGCATCATGGCTGTACCCGGCAAGAACACCGCGGTCTGGATGATGAAAAACATAGGACTGGTTACCACCCACGGACTGGAAACCGGCCTTGAACTTCACTCGCAGCAGGGACTGGTACGCCCCGCGCTGCTGGTTTCATACACCTATCAGCGCTCCATGGACAAATCTGACAGCAAGAGTTCCACCTGGAACCACCAACTGCCTTATACCCCCAGGCATTCGGCATCGGCCGTAACATGGATAGAGACTCCGTATGTAAACGCCAGCCTCAACCTGCTTTACAGCGGAGAGTATTACTGCAACGGCTACAACGGACCCGAATACCATATGCCATGGTACTACGAACTGGGTTGTTCGCTATGGCGGACGTTCAGCATAAAATCATTTGATATATCTTTGAAAGCCGAATGCATAAACCTGACCGACAGCCGGTATGAACTGGTCCGCAACTACCCCATGCCTGGCCGCCAGGTGCGTCTTACCGCAACAATTGAACTATGAAGAGAGCCCTTAAGATACTGCCCCTTATCCTGACCGTCCTGGCATGTGACCCGGAGCCGGTACTGCTTGAGCAGAGCCGGGTGATAGCCGACGCCGGTCATACAGGAGTCTATGTCCTTAGCGAGGGCCTTTTCAACCAGAACAACAGCACCCTGGCATGGATAGATTTCGGGACTGGACAACCCGATTCATGGAATTCATCTACAGCCCGTTCATTTGATTGTTTTGAGAAAGTGAACGGACGCCGCATTGGAGATACGGCAAATGATATGCTCCTGTATGGAAGCCGTCTCTATATAGCGGTATCGGAATCAAGTACGATTGAGATACTGGATGCGGCAACATGCCGTTCCGTCAGCCAGATTCCACTGCAACGGGGCGGTGTGGCATCACAAGCCCGCCGTCTCACCGCAAACGGAGGCTTTGTCTACGTATGCTGCTTTGACGGCACCGTGACCCGCATTGACACCCTTACCATGCAGGCCGATGCCACTGTCACAGTAGGCCGGAATCCCGACGGAATTTGCTGTGCAAACGGCAAACTGTATGTTTCAAACTCCGGCGGTCTGGACACTCAGAATCCCGACAACACGGTCTCTGTAATAGACATAAGCACCTTTACCGAAACCAAGCGCATAACCGTGCGTGAGAACCCGGGTTCCATTTACGCCGATGGCACCAATGTTTACGTGGTATCCCGAGGCATATTCGATTACGGCACAATGGATTATGACAGCCGCCTGCACCGCATCGACACGCAGACAGATCAGGTTACGGCTACATTTGACATCCCCATCCTGAGCATGGACATAGTTGACGGCAAGGCCTGGTTCTACGGTTACGGAGCGGGAGGCACAATACAGATACTGGATCTGGCAACCGGGCAGGTCACAGACTCCGATTTCATAACCGACGGCACCCGCGTGGAATGCCCCTACTCAATAAAGGTGGAGCCCACCTCACACAAGGTATATGTATGCGACGCTATGGATTACGTAACACCGGGTTCACTACTATGCTTTAGCCCTGAAGGCCGCCTGCTGTACCGCGTACCGGGTATAGGCATAAACCCCAACACGGTTGTATTCTGCGATGAAACCGTATCATTGACCCGGTATCAGGGCGAGCCGGAGATAATAGGAGACATTGACCGAGTATTCGAGTACATGCCCGCTCCCGGACAGTTCGTAAACCTGCTGCCCAAATATGAGCCGGGCGATGATGCTGCAAGCATGGCAGCCAAGTGCCTCAATGCCCTGCAATCGGGCGGAATGGTAACTCTGGGAGCCTTTGGCGGATACATTACCGTCGGATTCAACGCCACGGTCCAGAATCAGGAAGGACCTGATTTCAGGATTGACGGAAACGCCTACAACGGCAATGCCGAGCCCGGAGTAGTCTGGGTAAGTGCCGATGCCAACGGCAACGGAGAGCCCGATGATGCCTGGTATGAGATTTGGGGATCGGAACAGAGAGAAGGCAGGTCCGCTCCGGACTATACTATCCGCTACATTAAACCTACTGCAGATAACGGAGACTCACCATGGAAGGGATCGGACGGAAAGTCAGGCAGCATACTTCAAAATATATATCACAGTCAGCCCTATTATCCGCAGTGGTATGACAATGATTCCCTGTCATTCACGGCCACGCTGCTGCCGGACAATGCAAGTTTTGAGAACAACCAGTATGTGTTCTCATCGTTTGAATACGGATACGTTGACAACAAACCCAACAGCCTTGAGAATTCGGCATTCGATATTGACTGGGCGGTCAACCCTGACGGCACGCCGGCCAATCTTGCTGGCATAGATTTCATAAGGATACAGAACGGAGTGATAGGCTGTAACACCACTACCGGCGAACTCTCCACTGAGGTATCGGCAATTTACAGTCTCAACCAAACAGACAAATGAGGAAAGCATCAGTCATACTTATAACCGCAGCACTACTGAGCGCCTGCAACGGAGGCGTAAAATTCCATGCTGACGGTGGTATAATGGAGCTGGCCAGCCACATATCGGTACTGGAAACAGCCCACAGTTATCACGTACGCATAGCCAACCCCTGGAAAAAGGGCACTCTGCTGCACACATATACATTCACTGATTCTACAGATACTGATTACAGGTTCAGCCGCAATGTCAATACTGTACATATTCCGCTCAAGCGTGTGGTTGTTATGACCAACAGTCTGGCACATCTGATGGTCGAACTGGGAGTGGAGGACTGCATTGCGGGAGTTTGCGAGCCCGAGTATATATCGGACTCCCTTATCCGCGCACGCCTGGCCGACGGAACCATTGCCGACTGCGGCAACAGCATGTATCCCACCGTTGAGAAGATAATGGAACTTCATCCCGATGCCATAATGGTATCTCCTTTTGAGCAGACCGGCTACGGCCAGCTGGAAAAACTGGGAATACCCCTGCTGGAATGTGCCGATTACATGGAGACATCACCTCTTTCACGTGCCGAATGGATACGGTTCTACGGCCGTCTGTTCGGTGCCGCCACCATAGCCGACTCCTTATACAGTAAGGTAAGCACTGATTACAACCGCCTTAAGGAAGTTGCGTCCAAAACAGCGTCACGCCCCCGTGTTATGTTGGATACACGCAGCGGATCAGCCTGGTATGTAGCGGGAGGCGGAAGCACTATAGGACGTATGATAGCCGATGCCGGCGCACTGTATCTGTTTGCCGACAACGATAACAGCGGCTCGGTTCCGCTCTCATTTGAGACAGTTTATGAGAAGGCTCAGGATGCCGATGTATGGCTGCTCAAAAACAGCAGTTCGGTACCTCTCACATATAGTCTGCTTGAATCTGATTTTAAGTCATACGCATCATTCAAACCATTCAGGGAGCGTAACATATGGGTATGTGACGTCAATCAGGTGCCCTATTTTGAACTGAGTTCATTCCACCCCGAGATGCTGCTTGGTGATTTTATATCAATCTTCCATCCGGAAATAAAAAACGGACGGCATTTCTACCGTCCGCTGAATGAATAAAGGTTTAATTTGCCTGGTGTTATCAGCAACCCAGAATTATACGTGCTATCGTGCGGTCAACCGAAGCCTTGTACTTGCGTGACCATGTACCGCCAATGAGCATCAGATACTCCACATCGTCAACAGAGAGTCTGGGGCCGTCGGCCGACTCGTTGAAATTGGGAGTTATATGGGCAAGACGGCATGCTGTCTTGATAAAGGGCTTCATCTCGTCAGTGAAGCCGCTGAATACAACACACTCATCCCTGCGGTAATCACGGACCATAAGTCCGTAAGCAAGGTTACGTACGCGATCCTCGAATACTCTGGGTGAAACTTCAACCCACTTGCCGTCAACCGGTGCAATAGGCTTAACATCGCCGGCAATGCTCTTAAAAGCCGACTGATTGCAGTCAAATGAACAGATTGTAGTCATATCCTGAAGTTTTTATTTGTATTTACAAAATCACAAATGGCATCGGCAATGATACGGTGACCCTCCTCGTTGGGATGAATACCGTCACTGCACAGATAATCGCGGTAATCCTTCCTTACCAGGAAAGGCGATGTGATGTCAATCACGGGAACTCCCTTGGCTGCACCCAGTTTCCACACTGCCATATTGTACATATCGTGCCAATGACCTATAAAATCAACGTCACCGCCCAGCCATTTAAGGATGTTTTCGGGATTCAGGCCCTTGGTAATATGTTTAAAGTAACGCTCGCTGTCAATCAGGGGGAGTGAAAGCAGAACCGGTTTGGCACCGATCTTACAGATCCTGTCAATCATAGCCGAATACTGCCTGCGGAAATCGCCCAGCATGGTAAGAGGGTTATGGACCGACACGGGATCCTGTGAAATCTCATCCCAGTGATAAGAGCAGTCATTACCACCGTATTCTATTACGCAGTATCGTGAATCCGATACATCATCCTTATGCTTTTCTACAAGGGCCATGCCCTGGTTGATGGTTCCGCCGAACCTGGCATAGTTCCTTATATCAAGTCTCAGACGGGAGCTGCATATCTCAGCAAAGCTAAGATTGCTTATCATATATTTAACGGAGCCGGCCAACCGGGAACAGTCTTCGACTATACCCTTCATAACCGAATCTCCAAAAGCGCATATCTTGTTCATAAACCGAATATCTCAGAATTTTTTCACCACAAAGATACATACATGGTCCGATGGGTGAAAATTAAAGGGATATACGGGCATACAGAGTGACTAAATCGGATATTTAGGGGTTAAAATTAAAATAGAGGGGTAGAATTATAATGAAAAAAATTTAGTCCCTTTAGATGTGGGATAGAATTTTACCCCTATATTTGCAGTCTTAGCTCAAAACAGTCTACAAAAATGCATAAGATTCCAGACTCATATTTCAAAGGCAATACCCTGGCAACTTACATATTGCTTATTCCGTTATACGCTTTCTTCTTCCTTATCGGAGCCAAGCCATATCATCTGGACGCGTTCATGCAGGTAACCCAAGACCAACTGGCATTCAGGGCTGCCATTATGGCTTCAATAGAGATTGTAGTTACACTTATAAGCCGTCTCTCAATGCTTCTTGTCAGGAGCAAGCATCAGATCAACTATACCGGATTCATCATCTGGGAGCTTCTGGAAGGTCTGGCTATAGCGATGTTCTGCACACTGTTCGTATGGCTGATGGACAACCGCACCATGCTATATATGGAACTGCTACCCAAACTATTCATCATAACATTCTCTATACTGGTATTCCCATATATCATAATAGCACTCCTCGCCGAGATCAAGGACAGGGACATTCGTCTGGCCAAGGATAAGGTCACAATAGAAAAATACGCAACCGGACAAATCGGCCGCGAAGACAGCACTCTTCCTTTCCTGGATGACAAGAAATCACTCAAACTGGCAGTCACTGCAAATGCCATATTGTACATTGAGGCCGCCGACAACTACGTAAACATTTGCTATCTGAACAATGACAAACTGGTCAGGTTTCCTTTGCGCAATTCCATGCGATCCATAGAACAGATATGCGAGGCAAACAACATTGTCCGCTGCCACCGCTCCTATTACGTCAACCTGCGTAAGGTCAGGGCAATACAAAAAGGTCAGGACGGCCTGTTTGCCGAACTGACCTATGCGGCAGCACCTCACATTCCAGTATCAGTCACCTATTCCGAAACGGTCACCGGAAAGTTCTCTACTCTCACTAATTAGGTTCCTGTTTTCCACGGTTACGGAGCTTACCGGCCTTCTCCTTCAAGTCCTGACGTACTTCTTCGACATCACGTACAGCCACACGGAGGTTCTTGCGCACTTGGGTACGGATATTAAGGATAAATTCCGCACCCGGCATCTTGTCCGACCTGTACAAGCGCTCGTAGATGAGCAGGGAGAGCATGAAATAGACTCCGCTCTGAATCCATAGAGTTATGCTCTCAGTCCTTACATCCTGAAGCAATGCACCAGCCGTATTGATGCGGGCAAAACCGTTCACTCCGTGTGTTGACGGGAATAACTGCGCAAACACTTTCCAGAATGCCGGCATGTTTGATGTGGGCCATGATATGCCACTCATGAATATGAGCGGAACAGACACAAACACAAACAGCAGGAAACAGGACTCCCTGTCCCTTACAAAGAATGATATGCAGATGGCAAAGAATATGCTTGCCAGCAGGAACGGCACTATGAATGCCACTAATGTAGGCAGCTGCCACAACTGAGGCATGTGGAACAGCCAAGGTACAAAGCAGAGTACGTATGTAGCGGTAAAGCCATAGACCAGCAGATAGGCCAGTCCTTTACCTGCCAGGACAACAATGGGATTGCCATACTCCTGCCCCAGCACAAGGGCTCCGCTCCTGCGGCGCTCGTTCTCAGTGCCGGCCAGCATGGCCACGCCAAGCACCAGAGTCTGCTGTAGCACCAGTATCAGCACCGCCGGAATAAGGAACGCCTGGAATCCGTTGGTGGGATTGAACATGGTCACATACTCATTCTCAATAGGCATGGTCATGGCCTCCTTCTCCCAATCCGAAAGTCCCGACAGCCGCTGCATCTGGATGTCACGGTTCATATCCAGCGATACAATGGTGCATCCGCTCAGCATGGCCTTGTAATATAACAGGCCGCTCATATCACAGTACAGGTTGATTGTAGCCTGACGACCTTCGGAAAGTGTGCGTTCAAATTCAGCAGGCACATGTATCACTCCGTATGCCTTATGACGGTGCATCAGGTTGCGTGCCTCCTCCATATCCGAGCAGTATGACACTATCTTGAGGTCAGCAGTGGCGTCACTCTTGCGCAGGAACTCACGGCTGGTAGCGCTACGGCACTCGTCCACCACCACAACCGGCACCTCACGGACCACCTCACGGCTGTACAGATAGGCGTAAAGCAACGGATAGAGCAGCGGCACTATAATAAAGAACACCAGAACACCTACATCAGATAAGGTTCTCCTGAGTTCCTTTCCACATACATCAAGCAGATTCTTCACCCACATATCATCATTCAATTAAGGTAAGTATGTATA
The DNA here is from genome assembly GCA_900318995.1 of uncultured Prevotellaceae bacterium. Classification (GTDB taxonomy): domain Bacteria; phylum Bacteroidota; class Bacteroidia; order Bacteroidales; family Bacteroidaceae; genus Colenecus. The sequence continues at coordinate 101,387 of ONMR01000002.1, forward strand.
TTCATGAGCCGCCTTGCGCAGCAGGCTTATATCCACAAGCGGCAGTATGATGAATGCCATCATAGCCACATAGTACCATGCCGAATAGACAAGCGGTATTCCGTTTAGAGCCTGATCCACATAAATCAGGAAATAATAGCGGAGCGGGAACATATAGGAAAGTGCCTGCAACGGAGCCGGCATACCCATTACCGGGAATGAGAATCCACTGATGGGAATGGAGAGTACCCCCCAAAGCGTGCACAGGCTCAATGACCAGCGCAATGACGGTATGGCCGATGCAATGAACACTGCAAATCCCTGCGATGCCAGTATAAGCAACTCGGCAGCAACGAACATCGGCCAGAAACCATTGTGAAGCGGGAATCCCATCCATCCGTAAAGCAGAACCAGATAAACGACCGCCATGAGTGAGAATACCATTGTCTGCGGGAACAGTTTTGCACTGACCGCCTTGAGTATATTGTCATCGGACATGGAGAGCCACTCCCTTGAGGTACCGTCCTTAAGTTCCGTATGTATGCTGAAACAGGTTACCATAAGTATCATGAGCGCCAGCACTGCCGGCAGCATGGTATTGCTCAGATAGACGTTGTAATTGAGCCACGGGTTACCCAGCGGGCGCATATCCATCTTGATGGGCTGCAGGAATCCCATAGCCTGGTCCATGTTGGCCCCCTTGGCCAGTAATACCTCACGCCCTACTGCCGCCGATGCCATCGTAGCCATGGTCTTCATGTCACGGTACAGCAGCGACGAAGGAATCAGGTATGCAGAATTGGTATAAATTGAAATTTTGGGCTGCTCCTGGCTGGAAGCTTTCTCCTGAGTCCCCTTGGGTATGTAGAAGAATCCGTATATCTCATTCTTCTGCAACGCCTCACGTGCCTCGGCAAAATTGGAGTACTGCCTTATGATTTCCGTCTGCTGATATGAATCGAGATTGCGGAGTATAGAGCGCGAAACCGATGTGTTATCCTCATCCACCACTCCGGCAGGCAGGCTCTCGGGCAGTCCCTCCTTCATAAGGCTAGTAAAGAAGACAAAGCAGAACAGAGGCGCAAATATCATGCTCAACCCGTAAAGCGGCCGAGACTGCATTCGCACTATCTCACGCCCTACTACAGCCCAGAATCCTTGCTTTGTTCCACTCATGGCTTTTTATTTTCTGTCAATGATTACAGTCATTCCGGGACGCAGGTTCTCAACCTTCTGCTGCGGAACGGCACGCACCTCAAAAGTCTTGAGGTCATACTGACCGTTAACCTTGGTGGCCTTCCATGCGGCGTATGAACCCAGGTCACGCATATATGTAACCTTTACCGGCACATTCTTGTCCAATGCCGGGACGTATGCGTCACGCACTGCACCCATTGTCAGGTCCTGCAACAGGTCCTCACGGACATTGAATGAGACCCACATGTCACTCATAACGGCTATGTTCATGATCGGGGCACCGGTACCCACCAACTCACCAACCATCGGGAATATCTCGCTCACCTCACCGTCCAGTGATGCGGTCAGCACTGTCTCGTCTATATATGAGTTTACCTCGGCCACAACGCCCTCGGCCTGACGCATCTGGGCGGCAGCCATCTCCTTTACCTCCTTTTCGGCACCGTTCACAGCCATATCGTACTGTGACTTGGCAGCCCTCTCGGTGGCAACTGCGGCATCGTACTGGGCCTTGGTCTCATCACGCTTCTGCTCACTCACCACGCCCTCCTTGAACAGGTTCTCCACACGACGGTAGGATTTCTCATATATCTCCAGACCCACCTTGGCTTTCTGCCACAACTCATATGCGCCCTGTATCTGTTCCTCGCGGGCACCTTTCTGAGCCTTTGCGTTCTGGGCCGTGGCTGCGCTGAGCACTGCCTCGGCCTGAGCCTGCTTGGCGTTGATATCAGGGGTATCAAGAATTGCCAGGGTATCGCCGGCCTTTACCTGCTGTCCCTCATGAACCAGAATCTTGAGTATACGTCCGGGAACCTTGCTCGATACGCGGTATTCACTGGCTTCGGCCTGTCCCTGGACAATCTCAGGTTCACGATGGTTGAATGTATAGATACCCACCGCACATACAATCACAATCACCACTGCAAATGCTGTCAATGACAGCACAATGTTCATTCTCTGTGTCTTGTTGTCCATATATTTATGTTTTTATCGTTTCTATGGGATTAATTACTTAAGCTGTCCTGTAGCCTGACGCAGGTATACTGTTGCCATTATACGGTCAATGCGTGCGTCAATCTCCTCGGAATGTGCCTGCAGCCAGGCTGTCTGAGCAGCGAGTACAAGCGAAGATTCCACAACGCCTTCCTTGAATCCGATGTTTGCCACGCGCAGGTTCTCCTCGGCATTCTCCATATTCCTGAGCGCCATCTCCAGACGGGAGTCGGCCTCTGCAATCTTTTTCTCATACTGGTTTACCTGCAATGAAACCTTGCCCTTGGCGTCATCCAGCTGATACTGAGTCAGTATCACGTCCGACTTGGCCTTGCGGTATTTGTTCAAACCCTCACCGAAATGAAACACCGGAATCCTGGCCACAACGCCCACGTTCCACATACCGTGAAAATCATTGGCAAAACCATTGCTGGCCGAAGGGTTGGTTATCAGATAATTACCCATCAGTGCTACGGTAGGCAGATAGTCGGCACGTACTATCTTTGACTTAAGGTCATACATATTGACCGCCAGTTGCAGGCTTTTAAGTTCAGGACGGTTCTCATAAAGGTCCTCCTGAGAATATGTGACCTCTTCGACCGGAATGTCGAGAGTCTCGTTCATTTCATCCTGAAGTGTTATTTCACTGTCCAGCGGCATTCCGCATAACTGACACAGCAGCATCTTGGATAGTGCCAGACCATTCCGGGCCTTGATCTGGGTCATTTGGGCCTCGTTCAGTTTTACCCTTACCGAAAGCTGGTCCGATGCGGTAGCCACGCCCTCATTCTTCATTATCTCCACGTTCCTGTCCATCTGATGAAGCAGTTCCACATACCGGTCGGTCAGACGGAGTTTATTGGCAACCGATACAATCTGCCAGTAGGCCTCATCGACCGTAACCAACACCTTCTGGTCCTCGCCGCTCAACTGAGTCTCGGCCAGCTCTTTGGCGTAAGCAGTCACCTTATTATATGCGCGAATCTTACCGCCCACATAGATAGGCTCCTCAACGGTTATAGCGCCGACATAAACATTCTGGATATCCAGTGTAAGGTCATTTGACAGATCCTGTCCCAAACTGTTGAGAGTTCCGGCCACATCGGCGGTTGACATCTTGTTAATCATGTAATTGACGGTATTCTTTACTGTTGCATCAGTCATGTACAATGTAAGGAAATCAGGGTCAGTCATAAGTGAATTCTTAATACCCGATGTCAATGACGTTCCCATACCGGACAGCGAGTTTCGCTGTTCCTCACTAGCAAGGTTGATATTATCGCTGTTGTGAAGATAAAGCGCCGTTGCCGAAACCTTGGGCAGATAATTTGCGAAAGCAGTCTTGCTGTCATATTCGGCGGCAGCCACCTTCTCTCTTGCCATTTTGGACTGGCTGTTGTTCTCCAATGCCATAGTCCTGCACTCCTCAAGCGTTAGGACGGTCTGTGCAACCGGACGGACAGTCGGAGCTGCCATCAACATCATACACGCTGCAATCAGAAATCTACCTGATCTTTTCATATTCTCCTATCGTTATTACTTTCATTTCAAATCCGGTTGCAAAATTAGTGCCATTACATGGTTCCGGAGCAAACTATTTAATCACTATTTGTATCTATTGGTCGAATATATCAACTTGCAGGTATCAATCATCGTTATTTAGTATTACTTTTGGCACAAAAGAAAGAACATAAAGATGGAAACGTACTCTGAAACGCTGATTTCACCATCCAAAATAAAGGAGATGGTTCCTTCCGGCATATCACTCGGCATCGGTGATGACTTCTTTATTTCACGCCTCCAGGAGAAGCCGCAATATACATATCTGCGTTATCCTTTCCGGGTGGACTGCTATCTTGCCGCTTACTGTGTGGAAGGATCGGTAAACTGTTCTGTCAACCTGACAGACTACCATCTTACAACCGGAACACTGCTTCTTATAACTCCGGGCAATATCGTAAAGATTACCCAGCCCGAAGAGTTGGACCAGAATCTGCGTGTCACACTGATTTGCGCCTCCACCTCTTATATTGCCAATGTAGGCATCAACCCGAGCAAAATCCTGATAGAGGCGGTCGAGGTGTTGCGTGACCCCTGCATACATCTTTCGGATGATGAAGCCGGCATGCTTCACAAATATGTCAATCTGGCACTCGATATAGCCAAAACAAATCCTCAGTTTGTAAAGGAGAGTATTGGCGGTCTCATATCATCTGTATTCTATCAGTTTGCCGGATTTCTGGCCAATTCCAAGCGTCGGCAGGACATGGAGACTCCCGTCCGTACCACCCGGCAGCGCCAGATGCTGGAGCAGTTCATCAAACTGGCCATAAACGACCATGCACAGGAACATATGGTAGGCTACTATGCCGATAAGATGTGCGTCACTCCGAAATATCTCTCCAAGATTGTAAAGGAAGCAAGCGGCCGGTCAGTACCGGAATGGTTGAGTGAACTGCTCATACTTGATGCCAAGAACATGCTTCGTCACACAAACATGACAATAAAGGAGATATCGGCCTGCCTTAACTTTCCCAGCCAGTCATTCTTTTTCCGCTTCTTCAAGAATCACACCGGCCAGACTCCCACACAGTACCGCGAAGAATAAATGTGAAAAAGGGGATAGTCCCCTTTTCCACACAGTCCCCTTTTCCACATATTTTTGGTTTATTTTATAAACTTAACTATATTTGCAGCACAAACATAAAGGACAATCTTAATTCTATACTATTATGAAACTTAAATTCTTTATCCCGTTCCTGGTACTTGCAGCAGGACTGTTCGTTTCATGTGATAATGAAGAAGAAACAACAAACACTATCATTGAAGGTTTAATCCAAAAGGCTCAGAACCTTAAAGACAACACCTATGTGATACAAGCCACAGGTGCTGAAGAACAAACCTTCACTTTCACTCAAGAGGAATCCCAGTGGTATATAGGCCGCAGCTATTCTGACCGCACCAAACAGGCTATCAAGGTTAACATGATGGATGAGGATCCTGAGCAGAGCACTATGGGTTGGGGTATGTTTGAACTGCCGCTTGAAACAGCAAACACGCTCACTACCATCGATGAGAATTTCTACCGCAAATTTTCATGGTCTTATGGAAAATTAGGAACATTCAGGACCGGCAAAGAGGTGATGGTTCATATGGGAAAAGGCGGTAATGTGAAACTTGACGGCCGCAGCCGCATCTGGTTGAAACAAAAGGCCGGAACAAAAGCTTATTCAGGCCAATATCAGTTCCTGTTCGTATTTGTCTTTGACGCCCTTGTTTGGGACAGTGAGACCCAGACTGAGATTTCTGACGGCGAATACATCATGTATGGCAATGCCATAATCAACGAGTATTTCCCGATACTTGACTGGTTCCGTATAGAGCCACCAACTGACTGGGTAAAGGTAGGCAGTTCTGTAACCCTTGATGCTGACTGGACCGACGGTGCAGATTTTGACTGGAGTAAGGTTAAACTTATCGGCCAGACCCTAGGTTACAGCAGTAGTGATGACGTTGATGAAGGCTATTTCAGCTGGGATGCCAAAACCCAAAAACTCACATCAGTTAAATCAGCCAATAACGGCAATGTATATCTCAAGTTTGCCTATGAAGGTACAGACTTGAAAACCTCATGTCAGATTGCCACAGGCGAGGGATGGGATTATACATCATTTACTCTTACACCTGAGTATCTTGTCATGGGAAGCTGGGCATATCTGCCTGTCTCAGTTGATTCATACACTCCCACCAATCTGGTTTGGCATGACGAATGCCTGGAGATTGACCCTAATTCAGATCCTGACAATAACTTCTATTATTACAATGGATATATGGGTAAGTACAGCCCTGAACCCGGCAATTACAATATAAGGTTAAGGGTTAAAAGCAACCACAGTGTGGGCTGCGTAATTCCAATCAGAGTAGTTGATGCCGAAACCCCGTCATCATTCCAGATTCTTCCTGAACAGGACGGTACTGTAGCCTACGGCATGGGGCTCTCACTCTCAGTCAGCACCACACCTGAGGACTGCTACTGGAACTGGGCCGATGTGGAACTCATCCCAAGGTATGACGATGACTTGACATTTGTTGGAAACGGCGGAAGAGACGATCACCCCAAACTCCAGACCAAAAAAAGCCATGACCAGGCAATCATGGGTGTCCAGGTGGGATTCCGTCTCAAGTATGACCACAGAAAGACATCATACATTTATGTAACTCTTGATTAAATCATTACCTTGCCCCTCTTTCAGGGGCAAGGTTGTTTATACCCGTCGGAAGTATGACAGGAGAGCCTGCTGGTAAAGTTTAAGAGCGCGGATGCCGGCGGGAGTGATGCGACAGATGGTGTGGGAACCTCGTCCCTCGCCGCTGCGCGTCACCTTTATATAGCCTGCCTCCTCAAGCTTGGTAATCTGCACACTCAGATTGCCCGCTGTAGCCTTGGTAAGTTCCTTTAGATACACAAAGTCTGCATCGGCCAAAGAATCCAATGCAGCCATTACCTTGAGGCGCAACTCATTGTGAAGTATCGGGTCCAGATCTTTAAATTCCATGCTTCAGGCTTTTTTCAAACAAAAATCCTGGAATAATGAGAGAAACCACGGCAACCGCTACAATGCATAATATCTGATAAATCCATAAGTCACCCTGCAGAATAAAAGAGACAACTCCCAAACCAGCGCCGGCAAGCCCCCCCACAATCATAGGTCTGAAACGTAGTATCTCACCGGTAATGAATGCCCCTATCCCAATAAGCAGGCAAATCAGCGGATTCTCTGCCACCTCATAAACTCCCAAAAAACCAAACAGGAAACCACCCGCGCCAAACGCGCAAGCAGCAAATATCCAATAGTCCAGCACCATCCTGGATTCATGTGTACGTATGTGAGTACGCTCGTGATCGCGGCGTATTATAATGTACATCAGCGGAAGTCCCACCAATGGAATAGCTATCCACAGCCACAGGCACCATTCCCCTTGAAACACCTGCCACAGAACAAATTCCAGCAGATAAGTCACGGCAGTAATCCAACCCCACATAGGAAACATTTTCTGCCCGGTAGGAACATTATCCATCTCCACTTTGCCCTTTGTCCGGGCAATAACTTCAAGTGCATCAAATTCTTCCATATCTATATACAAATCAGCAATTCAGTATCAATTCTCAATTAAAAATGAAATAATACCCACCAAAACAGCAACTATTACATTTATGAGTTTGGCTTTCAGGAATGATACTCGGCTCTCAGCCAGCAAAGGCAGCGATGCGTGACCATCCTGACTGATACAACTGGCAATAAGAATAGGCAGAGGAACTACGCCTGCGGCATAGAGTGATACGAATATCAGATGCGGGCCGGACTCAGGAATTATTCCTATTGCAGCAGCAAGCAGTATCATAAGAATTGTGTTGTCACTGATCCATGAGGTTAAGTCAAAATATGACATCAACACACCGATTATCAGAATCGTTCCGAATGTCCAAAGGAATATCCCCGGCAGATGATGGCTTACTATATGTTCCCAAAGATGTTCCTCCACAAAGTGGTCGCCGGCAAACAGGAGCATACCCAGCACAGCAAGACTCAAAACAGCGAACAGCCAGTACATCCAGTCCTCTGTAATAATATAGAAACTTGAACCTATCACATCAGGTTCATCAGTCTCCAGGAATCCCATCACCAGCGCTACCACAAATACAATTACTCCGGTTAACATCACTATTCGCTGCCAGCCATAGTGGCGTTCATGTTTATGCTCATGTTTGGGTTTAAGATCCTCATCATGCACATTCATGGAGTGGCAGCCCTCATACCTGGTGCGGAACAGGTCCACCATTATTCCCACGGCCACAGCAATTACAAACAGCACCAGAAAAAACCAAACCGCCCTATCGGGGAACATGGCCAGCATCACGAACGCCTCATCACCCGATGAGGCTATCATCATGGCAACCAGTGCTCCGAAACTTATCAGCCCGTGAGTATATAGGGAAACTGAGGCGAATCCGCCCATGCATCCCGGTATTGCGCCCAACAATGCGGAAAGCAACACCTGACCCACCCTGCGGCCCCGCAATCCTGAGAATATGCGTCCGGCTGACTGAACGTTGAATACTTCAATCAGCATCATCATGATGACAACCAGACCGCTCACAAGAACGGCGGTACGCAACGCATCAGTCAGGATTTGTACAATCATCAGGTATTACTGTCAGGACATGCTTACTTGAATAGATACTGGGCAAACTCATGCAGCGACTTGCGCCACACCTGCCACTCATGGTCGCCAGGATATGAGTTGAACTTCACATCGACACCTGCGTCACGCATGGTCTTGACTATGTTGCGGGTATATTCTATGCGCGGATCCTGCTCACCGCAGCTGAGGAAGAATACATCGAACGTCTTGTTGAAGGTTTTGGTATCGGACAGCATGCCCGGGCACTCGGCCTCCAGGTCAAAGTTTGCTGCACCCGATATTCCTCCGAACATACCGGTTGAGAACACGCCTACGTTGGCAAATACCTCGGGATCACGCAGGCCTATGTAGAATGACTGGCCGCCACCCATGGACAATCCGCACATGGCACGACTCTTGCGGTCTTTCTTTACGCGGTAGGTCTTCTCAACAAACGGAATCACATTATCAATCAGCTCGCTGCGGAAAGTCTGCATACCCTGCCAGCTGTAACCGCCGCCCATTCCGCCACTCCTTGAAGTTACGTTACTATTACTGCTTACCACAATCATAGGCACAGCCTTTCCGGCAGCAATCAGGTTATCCATAATCATAGCGGTACGGCCCTGCTCCATCCAGCCGCGATGATCCTCACCGCCGCCGTGCTGTATATAGACCACGGGATACTCCTGCTTGCCCTCATTGTAACCGGCCGGGGTATAGACCATGAGCGGGCGCCACGCCTCCTCAACCTTTGAGTAATAATAAACTGTACGGACCTCACCGTGCGGAACATCCTGCACCTCAAACACATCCATACCCGACTCCTTTATCTCAATGGCGCTTGTCCATCGGCTGCAACCGTAAAACGGCTGGCTGGCGGGATCGGATACGGAAACATTGTCTATAAAGAGGTTATAGTAGTGGAATCCGGGCACCTGTGGCTTGGTGGTAACGGTCCATGCGCCGTTATCTCCCTTGGTCATATCGTATTTGGTGCCGCCCAGGTCAATCTGGACATTCTGTGCCTGAGGGGCCTGAACGCGGAACATCACGCTGTTATCGGCCAATACTCGGGGATAACTGTTGCGGTTAATGTTGGTAACAGGTGAGTATGAACCATCAGGGAAACTCTCCATACGGGGTCTCTGGGCTGCAGCATAACTGCACAAAACAGCCGTAAGCATGGCGGCAATGATCTTTGAAGTCCTCATAATGATAATTGGTTATATCTGTTTTTTAATAGCACGTAAAGTATCACCGGAGCACCTATGGCAGGGGTGATGGCATTGAGCGGAATCAAGCCGCGGTTGCCCGGAATTGAACTGAGCACATTGCACAGAAGCGCCACTACGGCACCGGTCAGAATGGTTACCGGCATCAGGCTGCGGTGGTTGCTTGACTGCAGCATCAGGCGCCCTATGTGCGGCACGGCCAGGCCGATGAACGATACCGGACCGCAATACGCCGTAATGATGGCCACCAACAGACTGGTTGACAGCAACAGCCAGTTACGCGTACGTATTATATTGACACCCAGATTCTCGGCATACATATCGCCCAGCAGCAGCGCATTGAGTGGCTTGATAAGTGACACCGCAATGACCAAGCCTATGGCCGTAACCATGCAATAGACGGGAAGTTGTCCCATTGACACCCCGCCAAAGTTACCCATGCCCCACATTGTATATGAGTGTACTCCCTCGGCCGTGGAGAAGAAATTGAGCAGTGATATCAGAGCCGATGCCAGATAACTCACCATGAGACCCACAATGAGCAGCATGACCGGATTCTTGAGTCTGGCCGAAAGGTAAAGCACCAGCGCAGTCACCGCAATAGCACCCACAAAAGCGCCCAACACGACAGAGAGCGATCCTCCTATCGTAAGGTTTCCCATAGTGATGTTTCCGCCGAACAGCAGCATCACCAATGCCACGCCAAGCCCGGCACCGCCGTTTATGCCCAGTATGTCAGGACCTGCCAGAGGGTTGCGGAACGCAGTCTGCAGCATCAGACCCGATGCGGCCAGCGACGCACCTGCCAAAAGAGCCGTTACGGCAGCCGGCAATCGGGACTCCCTGATAATGAAATCCCAGCTCTCACGACTGGCTCCCGCACCCGTCAGCGATGCAATCACATCCTTAAAAGGTATATGAACGGTTCCCAGACACAAATTCAGGAAAAACAACGCCAGCACCGCTACAGCCATTATAGCAACCAGAAATACGGATTTGTTCCTTTCTCCTTTCATAATGTATCAATGTGACTACAAAAATAGCAAACAAGTCGGTTATTACAGACTTTATGTCTAACTTTCGGTCCATTTTGGAATTTATCACACAATTAATACTAACAACAATGAAGAAAATCTTTCTCGCAGCAGCCTTAATGGCTTTGTTTTCAGTGAATGCAAACGCACAGTTCGGATTCGGAGCTCCCCAGCAGCAGAACGGTGAGCCAAAAGCCCCTGAACTTGAATATGTAGTACGTCTCAACGTCAGCCTGGGCCAGGCCTATTCATCGGGCGACAACGGCAAGGGAACCCGCACCATCATACCCATCACCGGCGGCACATTCGAGGGCCCCGACATCAAGGGCGAGGTTCTGCCCGGCGGTGCCGATTACCAGCTGGCAGTTGACGGCCGCAACGAGGTGGAGGCCATCTACTGCATCCGCACCGATGACGGCGTAACCATCCACGTCCGCAACAACGGCATCATCAAGATGGGTCAGGGCGGCATGTATTTCCGCTGCGCTCCCAAGTTCGAAGCCCCCAAGGACAGCAAGTACGCCTGGATGAACGAATGTCTCTTCCTCTGTCAGCCCGGTTTCGGCGGCGCCGGCGGCGGCATCACCCTTGACGTCTGGAAAGTCAAGTAAGTAAGCTCCAGAAAAATTCAGGGTATATAGTCTCCAGAACTACGGGCCTTTGGCCCTATCCCTCCCACCGCTCCGCGGCGGGCCCCTCCCTCTGACGCGCCGAGGGTGGCGACGGTTCTGAGACTATATACCCTGAATTTTTCTTCAGTGAGAATGGATGAAGTCTGCAATCCACTGGCCGACCTCGCGGGTGCCGTAAGTGGCGCCACCGGAAACCTGGATCTCGGGGGTGCGGACACCAGCATCGAGTGAGGCCTGGACCGCGCGGCGTATCAGGGCGCCTTCCTCGTTGAGACCGAAGTACTCAAACATCATGGCGGCGCTAAGTATCTGGGCTATGGGATTGGCAATGTTCAGGCCCTTGCCCTGCGGCCAAGAACCGTGTACGGGCTCAAAGACCGGAGTATGCTCACCGGTTGATGCGCTGGGCAGCAGACCCATGGAGCCGGTAATGCACGATGCCTCATCGGTCAGGATATCGCCGAATGTATTCTCGGTAACAATCACGTCAAAGAACCGCGGCTCCTGGATCATACGCATGGAGGCGTTGTCTACAAACATGAAATCGGTCGTAACCTCGGGGTACTCCTTCATTACCTCCATGGCAACGTTGCGCCACAGACGGGAGCTGGCCAGCACGTTTGCTTTATCTACAACGGTAAGGTGTTTCTTGCGGACCAGAGCATACTTGTAGCCCACACGCAGTATTCGCTCCACCTCAGCGCGGCTGTACAGATTCGTATCGTATGCCTCATCGGCCCCCTCTTTCTTGGGGCCGAAATACATGCCGCCGGTAAGTTCACGGATGCAGATGAAATCGGCACCGCTCACTATCTCATCCTTAAGGGGTGACTTGTGCACCAGGCAGTCAAACGTCTCTATAGGACGGATGTTAGCATACAGGCCCAACTTCTTGCGCATGGCCAGCAGACCCTGCTCGGGACGTACTTTCGATGTGGGGTTGTTGTCATACTTGGGGTCACCCACGGCGGCAAACAGCACGGCATCACATTCCATGCAGGTTCGGAAAGTATCCTCCGGGAAGGGATCGCCTACCTTGTCAATGGCATGGGCACCGCAAATAGCCTCACGGTACTCTATCTCATGTCCGAACTTGCGTGCCACGGCATTTACAACTGCCACACCCTGCTCCATTATCTCGGGGCCGATACCATCGCCGGCCAATACAGCTATCTTAAGTTTCATATCATTGTCTCTATTTTGTTCATCATCTTAACGGTTGCCTTGATTGCGGCCTCGGTCTGGTCGGCATCCAGACCGCGGGTCTTGAATTCGGTGCCTTTAAAGTTCCATGTGATGATGGTCTGCACAAAGGCATCGGTGCGGCCGCCGGGCGGGATTGACACGGTGTAGTTGGTCAGTACCGGGAATGGTTTGTCCAGGCCGGCATATATCTTGCGCAGGGCTCGCACAAAAGCATCGTACTGACCGTCACCGGTAGCGGCCTCCTGATAGGGCTGTCCGTCTATCTCAATCTTGACGGTTGCCTGCGGACGCAGTCCCTGAGTAAGGCTGAGCGAATAGTTCAGCACACGGATGCGCTGCTCCTCCTGTTCGTGATGCAGCACGTCATGCACAATGTACGGCAGGTCATCCTGTGTTACCTGCTCCTTCTTTACGCCCAGTTCAATTATGCGGTCGGTCACCTTGCGCATGGACTCCTCGTCAAGCTCAATACCCATGGCCATAAGGTTCATCTGGATATTGGCCTTGCCGCTGTTCTTACCCAGAGCATACTCACGCACACGGCCGAACCGCTCCGGCAGCAGGGCATTGAAATAGAGGTTGTCCTTCCTGTCACCGTCGGCATGAACGCCGGCGCACTGCGTAAAGACAAATTCACCCACCACCGGCATGTTGTGCGGGATATGTATGCCGCTGTCCAGCTCCACCTGACGGCTCACCTTGAACAGGCGGCTCTCATTGAGCCCCGTATCCACACCCATCTGGTCCTTGAGCATTGCCATAACACTGCCCAGCGGCGCGTTACCTGCCCTCTCGCCCAGACCGTTCACAGTCACATGCACGCCCTTGACTCCGGCCTTGACTGCCGCATAGACATTGGCCACGGCCAGATCATAATCATTATGTGCATGAAAATCAAAATGTATCATGGGATAGCGCTCCACCATGCGGCGGCAGTACTCCAGCGTGGTATCGGGGTTGAGAATACCCAGCGTATCGGGCAGCATCACACGCTTTACCGGCATTGCAGCAAGGGCATCCATCAGGTCAAACACGTATTTGGATGAGCGTTTCATGCCGTTACTCCAGTCTTCCAGATAGACGTTCACCTCCATACCGCGGCTCACTGCGTACTCAACGGTGCTCCGGATATCGCGGATATGCTCATCGGCAGTCTTACCCAACTGTGCGGTAACGTGCTTGAGACTGCCCTTGCAGAGCAGGTTCATAACCCGGCAACCGGCCTCCATTATCCAATCGGCCGAGCGGTTCCGGTCAACAAATCCCAGCACCTCGACGCGTCCCAGCAGACCGTTTCGATGCGCCCAATCGGCAATCCCCTTCACGCAATCCTGCTCGCGGTCCGATACCATGGCCGATGCAATCTCCACGCGATCCACATTCAGGTCCGACAGCAAAGACTGCACAATGCTCAGCTTCTCCTGATTAGAGAAACTTACGCCCGAAGTCTGCTCGCCGTCACGCAGCGTGGTATCCAGAATCTCTATGTAACGCCCGCGGGATGCACGGCCCTCATACGCCTCGATATCGGCCTTACGGCTAAGCAGATAGTCAATGTCATCATAGCCGTTAAGCAGGCAGAGTTTCTTGTAGCTGTCTATATCAAACTTCTCGTAGTGTCCGGAGCCCAGGTTGGTAACTGTCTGCTCCTGCAGGTCAACACGTACCACAGCCTTTGGGTTTGATGTCACAGTCCGCACCAGCTCATCGCGGAAAGCGGTGCTTACCGTAACCGGCAGCACAAAGCAGTTCAGCAGGTTGCCGCGGTGTATATCGGCAAAGCGGTCCGATATCACCACCCTTATACCGTATCCTGCAATCGCCCAGGCGGCGTGCTCGCGGCTGGAGCCCGATCCCCAGTTAGTGCCGGCAATAACTATCTCGTGACAGCCTTTGTGCGGACGCTCGCTGTAATCGGGGTTATTTAGCACAAACTCCTGCACCGGCTTGCCGTCTACCCCGTAACGCAGGTCATGCATGAACGCATCGCCAAAATAGCCCAGGTCACGGGTGGTGGCAGCCATATACCGGGCCGGTATTATAAGGTCCGTATTGCAGTTGTCTATATTTATGGGAATGCAGGTTGATTCCACTATATTCATTTTCCTTTCCATAGTCACAAGAGTTTACGGGGGTCAGTTATCACTCCGGTTATAGCGCTGGCAGCCACAGTGAGCGGACTGGCCAGAACGGTTCTGGAGCCGGGCCCCTGACGGCCCACAAAGTTGCGGTTTGAGGTGGATATGCACAGCTTACCTGCCGGAACCTTATCGGGGTTCATGGCCAGACAGGCCGAGCATGACGGCAGACGCAGTTCAAAACCTGCATCCTCCAGTATCTTGTCTATTCCCTCCTCTATTATCTGACGGCGTACTGCCCATGATCCGGGCACCAGCCATGCCGTCACGCCGGGAGCCTTGCGGCGTCCCTGAACCACGCTTGCAAAGGCGCGAAAATCCTCAATGCGGCCGTTGGTGCAGGCGCCCAGGAAACACCAATCTACAGGTGTGCCCTCCAGTTTCTGCCCTGGCTTGAACTGCATGTAGTCCAACTGAACTTTCAGCTGCCCACGCTCCGCATCAGACAATCCATCATATACGGGAACGGTGCCGTCAATTGCAATTCCGGCACCCGGATTGGTTCCGTAGGTAATACGCGGTGCAATGTCATCGGCATAGAATGTTACCTCGCGGTCAAAACGGGCGTCGTCATCAGTGCGCAGCTCGCGCCAGGTGGCTACCGCACGGTCCCAATCGGCACCCTTGGGCGCATACTCGCGCCCGCGCAGCCAGCTGAACGTGGTCTCATCGGGGGCAATCAGACCGGCACGGCTGCCCATCTCAATGGACAGGTTGGACAGCGTGAGCCTGCCCTCCATAGACATATCGCGCACCACCTGTCCTGCATACTCCACTGCATATCCCGTTGCACCCGATGTGGTCATCTGCGCCATGATATAGAGTGCCACATCCTTGGCCGTAACACCCTTGCTGAGCTTACCTTCAATGTTGATGCGCATGGTCTTGGGCTTGAACTGAAGTATGCACTCTGATGCCAGTATCTGCGCCACCTGTGATGTGCCTATACCCATTGCCACAGCACCCAGCGCACCGTGTGTTGAGGTGTGCGAGTCGCCACACATGATTGTCATTCCGGGCAGCGACAACCCTTTCTCCGGGCCCACCACATGGATTATTCCGTTATCGGGAGTACCCATACTGAAACATTTTATCCCAAACTCGCGGCAGTTACGCTCCAGTGTCTCCACCTGTTTGCGGCCCACGGGGTCTTCTATGCGGTCCTGGCAGTGTGACGGCGTATTGTGGTCGGGCATAGCAAACACCTTGTCGGGTCGCAGCACTCCGCAGCCTTTGTCGCGGATGGCATCGAACGCCTGCGGGGTGGTAACCTCGTGGCAATACAGGCGGTCTATATAAAGTACGTCAGGTCCGTTGGGGACTGACTGCACCACATGGGCGCTCCATATCTTGTCAAACAGCGTCTTTCCCATCACTCTCCGGTTTGAATTTGTTTATACAGTCTATATATGCCTCCACGCTGGCGGTAACTATATCGGTATCCGACCCGAATCCGTAGTACAGATGTCCGTCATTCTCCACCTGCATGTGTACCTTACACATATCGTCCGATCCCTTAGACAACGCCTGGATTGTCATCTCCTTAAGCGTCATGGTGCGACGGATTATCTGCTTGAGCGCCTTGATGGATGCATCCAGCGGGCCGTTTCCGGTTGACTGGGCACTGAACGAACGGCCATCAACGTTCAGACGTATGGTGGCATCAGGTACCACACCCTTACCGGTAGTCACCTCCAGCGCCTCCAGCTTTACATGACGCTTGGCGGCCACATCGGCCCCTGCCAGCATCAGTATGTCATCATCGGTAAGTTCCTTCTTCTTGTCGGCAAGTTTGAGGAAAGCCTCGTATATGCGGTTCATTGCCACTGCATCAACCTTGACACCCAGAGCATTGAGACGGTGTTTGAGTGCTGCGCGTCCCGAGCGGGCGGTCAGTACTATGTTGGCCTCCTCCAGGCCCACATCCTTGGGGTTGATTATCTCATATGTACTGGTGTTCTTGAGCACGCCGTCCTGGTGTATGCCGCTGGAGTGCGCAAATGCGTTACGGCCCACTATTGCCTTGTTGAACTGCACCGGCATGCTCATGAGCGATGACACCAGACGGCTGGCGGCGGTTATGCGCTGGGTGTTGATTCCGCACTCCAGCGGTATATTATGGTGGCACTTGAGTATCATGGCAATCTCCTCGAGCGACGTGTTGCCGGCTCTCTCGCCCACTCCGTTTATGGTCACCTCTACCTGGCGGGCTCCGTTCAGGATTCCGCTCATGGTGTTGGCTGTGGCCATTCCCAGGTCATTGTGGCAATGTGTGGAGAGTATGGCCTTACCGTTAGCCAGGCCATCTACATGCTCCATCAGGTACTTTATCTTGGCTCCGAACTCATCGGGCAAGCAGTAACCTGTGGTATCGGGTATATTTATTATGGTGGCACCGGCCTTTATTGCGGCCTCGGCCACGCGTGCCAGGTATTCATTATCGGTACGTCCGGCATCCTCGGCGTAGAACTCCACCTCACAGTGCTTGGACGCTGCATACTTTACGGCTGCCACGGCTCGCTCCAGGATCTCGTCACGGGTGCTGTTGAACTTGTAGCGGATGTGCTCATCACTTGTACCTATTCCGGTGTGGATACGCTTTAGCCTGGCGTACTGCAGGGCATCGGCGGCTGCGTCTATATCGGCCTCAACGGCACGGGTCAGGGCGCAGATAATAGGGTTGCTCACGGCTTTTGATATCTCCACTACCGAGTTGAAATCGCCCGGGCTGCTTACCGGAAATCCGGCCTCAATCACATCCACGCCCAGCTGCTCGAGCTGGCGTGCCACCTCAATTTTCTCAATGGTGTTGAGCTGGCAGCCCGGGACCTGTTCGCCGTCCCGGAGTGTGGTGTCAAAGAAAATGATCCTGTCTGACATACTAATTTGTTTGTTAATGTTGGTCAAACAAAAAAGCCTCTCTCACATCTGTGAGAAAGGCTTTTGCATTTATTTTAACTCTGTCAGATATATGCGTCAGGCTTCCTCACACCGGCAGTCCGGAATGATAATGGAAATAATAATGAAGCCCTGCAGTCGCATAAATCTTTCTAGTCGTTTTCTCTTAAATCGGCGCAAAGATAAACACACAAATCAAAACGAACAACTTATCATCCGATTTTTTTGTTTTTCTTGATTACATTATATATCTTTGTAATTGATAATATTTGATTCTTTTACTAATAGATTAAATGGATACAAATAATATATTATCACTTCTTGACGAATATGTTATGGAATCGGCCGATGATATAGCAATCAAAATGGCACATGATTTCAGGAACAGAAGAATCGAGAAGAACCTGACCCGCGAACAGATCGCAGAGCAGGCACAGGTTGCCGTCAGCAACATAATACGCTTTGAGCAGAAGGGTCTTATCTCATTAAAGAATCTGATAGCTATTGCAATGGTTTTGAATTACACATCTGAGATCAAGAGCATATTCCAAACCCCCAAATATGCAACCATGGAAGAGTTGACACAGATACGTCGCAACACCGGCAAGAAGAAAGCCCATAAAATAGTATGACCGCATGGACAGACTCACAGTGAAATACCACGACCGTACAGTGGGAACGCTCTCACTTACCCCCGACAATAAGCTGTGCGCATTTGAATATGACAGCAGCTGGTTGGCCGACGGATTCAGCATTTCACCTTTGGAATTGCCTTTGCGTCAGGGATTGTTTATTGCCAAACCGCAACCTTTTGGTGGTAATTTTGGCATTTTTGAGGATAGTCTGCCCGATGGTTACGGCCGGTATCTGCTTCATAAGGAGTTGATGCGCCAAGGCATCAATGACTCAAACCTTTCATCTATTGACCGCTTGAGTATGGTTGGAACTAACGGGATGGGCGCTTTGACCTATCATCCACAGACAAATATCCATCTGGAAAACCAGAACCTTGATTTCGACCTGCTGCAAGCCAAGGCTCTTGAAGTTCTCAAGGAGAAGCAGGACACTGATGCAGGACTGCTTTTATACAACAGCGGCAACAGTGGCGGCGCTCGCCCCAAAGCAGTTTTCAGCGATGTACACGGTCATTGGCTTGTCAAGTTCTGTCACACATATGACCCTTTTGACATGGGCCGTCAGGAATATCATTACAACGAAATAGCCCGCAAGTGCGGTATTCAGGTTCCTGATTTCAGGCTTATAAACGACAAGTATTTTGCTACACGCCGTTTTGACATCGGACCGGACAACCAACGGATCCATACCGCCACCGCCGGCGGACTGTTGTGTGTGTCAATGTCAGCACCCATACTTGACTATAACAATCTGCTTGCACTGACCGGGTATCTTACCCAAAACCCGTATGATGTAGAACAGATGTTCAGGCGCATGATATTCAACTATCTGACACAAAACAAGGATGACCATAGCAAAAACTTCAGTTTCATCATTCAGCGCACAGACAATGGCCAATACCGCTGGCACCTTGCGCCCGCTTATGACCTGACTCTATGTGCCGAAGGATACAACGGAGAGCATGCCACCTCGGTGAACGGGACAGGACATCCTGCTCTTGATGATTTCGTAGCAGCAGGAACCAAAATCAAGATAAAAAAACAACGTTGTTTGGAAATTTACGATGAGATACACTCATCTTGCGGAGACTTTCTATCCATATGACCGATGAGATTATCATAAAAGAGGCTGTCCGATTGGTAGCAGACGGAGTAAGCGTAACCTTCCCTGTTAAGGGACGGAGCATGATTCCGTTTATAATAGGCGGACGCGAAAGCGTAATCCTGCAACAGCCCACAAATCTCAAGGTCGGACATGTGGTTCTTGCTAAGGTAGGCCCGGAGCGATATGTAGTTCACCGCATAATACGCATCAGTTCCAATGGGCGAATTACCCTTATGGGCGATGGAAACATTCGCGGCACGGAGAGCTGCAAAGCAAAGGATGTCCTGGCCCGCGCCACCCATGTGGTTGATTCACAGGACAGGCGGCGTCCTTTGGATTCACGTGGACAACTGTTTAAAGCCAGGATATGGTATTTTATCCGCCCTATGCGCCGATATCTGCTTGCCGGTATGCGTTTACTCAAACCAAGTATCTATAAATGAAAGGAACCCGATATTACATAGTAGCTGAGCATACTTTCTGTGTCAAAGCGGCGGATAACAATCTGGCGCTGATGCAGAACTATGAGCCTTTCAGAACTGCTCCGATTGAGGATCTCCTGTTTGGACTTACCGTGACCGACGGAAGTCCGGTTGACTACATCGAGGAGTGGCGACAAGATGAGGAGGGACAGGACACCATTTGCGGACATACTGAGCAGGGAGAGCCTGTGTTTGAGTTCCGGTTTGGAGGCAAGACTGCGGGATGGTTGGTTTGTACACCCGGTTACAGGGATGCAACACTTCATTTGAGCGGATTCCAGTCCAAAGCCGCGCTTGACAACTCCCTGATGATACAGTTTGCAATGTCATCAGCCTGTTTGGGAACGGTGCTGTTCCATGCGGCAGTAGTGAGTCTTGAGGGACGCGGATATATGTTCCTTGGCAAGAGTGGTACGGGTAAGAGCACCCATGCAAGACTGTGGCTTGAGAACATTCCCGGCACTGAGCTGATGAATGATGACAACCCTGCGGTTCGCGTAAAGCCGGACGGCACGGCTGTGGTCTATGGTACCCCCTGGAGCGGCAAGACTCCATGTTACCGCAACGTAAGCGCCCCGCTTGGAGGCATTGTGCTTCTGAGTCAGGCACCATACAACAAGATAGTACAACTCAAAGGCATAGGTGCTTATGCGGCAGTTGTGCCCAGCATATCGGGCAAGCGTTGGGATGAACGCATTGCAGATGGTTTGCACGAGACTGAGAATGCTTTGGCAAGCAATATACCGGTATGGCATCTGGACTGCCTGCCCGATGCTAATGCCGCTCTGATTTGTAAAGAGACAATAACACAATAGGATATGAAGATAAAGAAAGGATATATACTGCGCACAGTCTGCGGTGAGAACGTGATAGTTGGAGAAGGCCTGGATGCAATAAACTTTGGCCGCATGCTCTCTCTGAATGAGACTGCCGCATGGCTCTGGAAAAAAGCAATGGAATACGGTGACTTTACAGCCGATAGCCTGGCCGACGCACTTTGTCAGGAGTATGACGTGGATCAGGTGCAGGCACTTAATGACGTAAAGGAAACCCTGGACAACTGGACTAAACTGGGAGTGATAGAATGAAATACTGGAGTTGGATATGGCGTAACACACAGGGAATCCGCTGGAACACGGCGGTCCGCATAGTGGCAGGCACGGCGCAGGTAGTGCTGGGTCTCATGATGGTCTGGCTCAGCCGCCGGTTCATTGATGAGACCATTCATACCGGATCGGTCCATGACATAACAGTCATGATTATCTGGCTGGTGCTGACCGTAATTGGCGGAGTTCTGCTACGCCAGATATATTTCCTGCTCACCACCAAGGCAAGCATACGCCAGACAAATGCCATTCGCCTCAAGATGTTCAGCGGTCTTTTCCGCCGCCAGCTCTATGAGGACAAGGAGATTCACTCCGGTGACATCAGCTCCCGCCTTACCAAGGATATTGAGGTGGTATCCGAAACCACAACCGAGACCCTGCCACAGATGTGTATTACCTGCATACAGTTGGTAGGTGCATTCCTGCTACTGCATTATTTTGACCGATGGCTGGCCTGGGCGCTGCTCATATTGACGCCGATGGCCATACTCATGGCCAAGTTCATCGGTCGTAAACTCCGTCAGATGACACTCGATATCCGTCAGGACGAGAGCCGCATCCAGATGCAGGTGCAGGAGGGCATGGAGAACAACGCCGTGCTTCGCGCCATGGGCAGCGAGGAGTGGATGACCGACCGTCTGGACACCATGCAGCAGCAACTCAAGGGCAATATTATGCGCCGCACCCGCTTTACCATAATGATACGCATCATTCTGGGCAGCGCATTCGGTTTGGGTTATCTGCTGGCATTCGTATGGGGAGGTTTGCAGTTAAGAAACGGTGCCATCACGTTCGGTATCATGACATCGTTCCTGCAACTGGTAGGCCAGATCCAGCATCCCGTAATGCAGCTGCTCAATCTGGTGCCGCAGGTGATACACTCCACCGCCAGCATAGACCGTCTGCATGAACTTGAAACCATTGAAACGGAGGCCGATGCCTCAACCCTCCACCCCGACCTTCAGGGTATCCGGTTTGATGATGTGAGTTTCAGATACGCCGGCGGAGACCGTCAGATACTCTCCGGCTTTACGCATGATTTCCGGCCCGGCACCAAGACCGCCATTATGGGTGAGACCGGCATAGGCAAGACCACCCTATTCCGTCTGATGCTGGGATTCATCAGCCCTGACAGCGGCACCATCAACCTGTATGGGAAAGACGGCAGTACCATACCTGCGGGCGCAGAGACCCGTCCTGACTTTGTGTTCGTACCTCAGGGCAACACCCTTATGAGCGGCACAATCCGGTTTAACCTTCAAGTTGCCAGACCCGAAGCATCGGATCAGGAACTTCTTGAAGCCCTGCACACAGCCTGCGCCGGTTTTGTACAGGAACTCCCTGACGGTCTGGACACCCTGCTGGGCGAGCGCGGCAGCGGCCTTAGCGAAGGCCAGGCCCAAAGAATAGCAATAGCCCGGGGCTTGCTGCGCCCGGGCTCCATATTGCTGCTTGATGAGATAAGTTCATCTCTCGATCCCGATACAGAGGCCGAGCTCTACCGCCGCCTCTTCAAGGCTTATCCCAGCAAGACTATGATCTTTATTACTCACCGCACCGCCATCACCACCCTCTGCGACTCGGTGCTCACGCTCTAGCCTAGCTCGCCGCCGAAACCAGGAATCGTGAAGAAATCCTCATCCTCGCCGCTAACACACAGTATCCTGGTGGGCAGTATATTGATAACCTCTGTCGTGGGTTTGA
The DNA here is from genome assembly GCA_900318995.1 of uncultured Prevotellaceae bacterium. Lineage (GTDB taxonomy): Bacteria > Bacteroidota > Bacteroidia > Bacteroidales > Bacteroidaceae > Colenecus. The sequence goes on from ONMR01000002.1 coordinate 123,917, forward strand.
AATATTCCTTTTTCATAATCATCTCAGTTTAAAGGTTATCGGATAACAACTTTTTTACCGTTGCCGTTAATATAAATGCCAGGTTCGGTGGGACATTCCTCCAAAGGACGTCCTGTCAGGTCAAACCAACGCTCAACATAAACCTCACCTGTCTTCATATCCAAGGTACCTACACCAGTAACTGTACCGTCCCATGCAAGCAGACGTACCAGAATCCTGTCAGGTATTTCCTCAGAATCGTCTCTTGAAGGGGCCCGATATGCGGAACCGTCACCCGAATAGGTAAGATATGCACGGAACGGCGGCATGTAAGCACCCGTTCCTGCCTTGACAAACTGACCTGCTGTAACTGCAGTCACTCCATCTGTAGCCGTGCCACCGCTGGCGGCAAAGCCGAATACCCTGCCCGTAAGTGGAGCAGTACCATAGGTAAGGCGCTCATATGTTCCATGGAAAGCCCATGTTCCGCCAGTCACATCACTCTCGCTTAGGCCGGCATCAACTGTAAGGTCATTGGGCACTGTACCACCGAATTCAACCGTACCAGTTGCGTTCGGCACATACAGATATGGTTTGCCTGCTTCTGTGGCAGTGAGCATATTTCCGGCAGAGGGTGTGGCGTCAATCATAGTTGCAACCCACACATTGCCCTCCTTTGAAATATCACGGAACTCATACACCTTGCCGCCCGGGATGCTCGTCATGGGGAACGGCAGGCATATAGTCGATGCCTTGCCGCCGGTAAACGAGCGGGTAAACCTCACCTCCTTGCCCTGAATGTCATACACACTGTAGGGAGTGACTCCCGTGCTCTCACTCAAATCAAGAATCACCGGCTCCATCTTATAGGTTATCTGAATGTTTACGGGATCGGCAGGCATTGTAAAGGTAAACGACGTGGCACTGGTCCTTATAAACTCCGTCTCAGTATCATACAGACCGTCTACCCTCTCATATACCTTAACGCCATCAATCATATATCCGGCTGATGGTGATGCCGTAACCGTCACCGTCTCACCGGCCATGGCCCTGTTCTTGTCCGTACTGACGGTACCATTCTCGGCCGATGCCCTTGTAATGTCATATTGGGCTGAACCTGAAAGGTACAACGCTTCTATCTCAACGTTTCTGGCCGGCATGGTAAAAGTATAATTAATACCCTCGGTAACTTCAACCGGATCATTTTCATGTCCGTCAATATTCCAAATATCCAGACGGTAACTGAAACCGGTTGCTCGGGTCCGCAGGATTGTACGTGACGATTGCGCTGCCCACCATTCGGATTCAGAGCACTGGTAATAAACATGAAAACTATTGAATATTGCACCTAAAGCAGGATAGATGGTTACCGTAACGACCTCATCGGCACTGTAATTATCCTTTTGGGGCGATACAACCACGGTGCATTTCTGCTGTTCCGCCACACTCACGGTGTATGTCTGTGCACCTGCAGGTATGATAAGACAGCAACCCAGAATGATTGCAACAGCCCTTTTCATCTTGTTCTTATTCATTGCTCATAATCTTTTTACCGTTATGGATATAGATACCGCTCTCCGGTTTGCCCGGCAACTCACGTCCGTAGAGGTCATAGTAACGCTCAGTACCATCTGCGTCAATAGTACGTATAGTGTCTATGCCGGTAGCGTCACCGTCTGACAAGAACATCGTCAGTCCACGCATAGGTGCACCTGAACCTCCGCTTTGCAGCATGTATGCGCGGAACGGAGCGACATAGGCATTGGCATTGTTTGCCGGAATCGGAGTCCAATCACCGTCTGTAAGCAACATGGCACCTATTTGTGCGGCTTCGGTGTTGTCAATGCGCTCCAAACTGCCACGCATGACATAACCAGGAACATCCCACTGGTTCTGAGCGGCCACAAGTGCTCCAGATGATGCAGGAATGGTTCGGGCATCATTAGCATTAAGTGTCAGACTCTTGCCTGTCAACCTTATGACGTATGGCTTTAAGGCTTCAATCGTGTTCCCCTCAACTTGACGGAATGTAATCATATTACCTTCACGCTCAGCCGGTTTATAGACTATTGCCTCGCTGGGATCAAGCGCAAGTTCATAGGGCAGGAATGCGGTATATGCCTCACCCTTGCCGATAAGTTTACGCGTGTTCACCACACTTTGTGCCTCAAACTGATATGGTACGCAGTATTCCTTGTCATCAAGCAGACGGAATGTCTCTGCACTCAATTTGGTGCCGTTGTCAACCACCACGTTCACACCCTGCGCCTCGCCATATTCCTGTGGCAGATACACCAGAGTCTTCTGGGTATCAATACCCAGTCTTGCCAAACCATGAGCCTTGATATCATCCTCTATCAATGTGCTGTTACACATAAGCATATCCACATAACGCAGATTGGGTGACTGGGAGAATACTCTATCCTCTATGCTATCCAGCACGCCAGGCAGTGTCACCTTCTCCAACTGTGTCAGTTTCTGCATATCCTGGGCACGGAGCACGTCAATAGCCGTGTAACCCAGTGCCGTGAGGTCACGTACACCGGTGTGGTTGTCAAACCAGCCTTCCACGCTATATACCTCGGTAAGGTCATCAATCGTGGCAGCTGCATGGGCACCGAATACGGCAAATGACTCGTCGTCCTGGAAGTCACCTGTAGATATGTTGTTTGTCTTCTGACCGTCTACCGTGTAAACATCATCGCTGATATATTGCTGATAAAGACTGGGGCGAACATAGAAAGCATCAAACGTGGGGCTGTAGTTGTTACACATCGCATTCCATAGAGCCAGTCCCGATGAAATACCAACCTTCTGTGTAGCCAGGATATACATGCGCGTGAGCATGGCATCATCGTCCAATGCGTTCCAGTTGAAATCTGTCATGTCATCACCAAGCACCAGCGTCTCAAGCCCCTCGCACTCCTGCAGGGCACGTTCCTCTACCTCAGCGCATGTGCGTGGCAGGATGAGAGTCTTCAGGTTGTAGGCACGCAGGAATGCGTGGTATGGCAGATAGTTGTCACGTACTACCTTGTAAAGTTTGAAGTTCTCGGCCATATAGAAACTGGTGCTGCTCTTGTAATAACCCGACACGCCCACATCGGTTGCCTTAAGCTGAGCATCATACAGATCTAGGTACTCCAACTTGCCGCTGTAGTTTCGGGTATCGGCCCACGGGCAGTAGCCGGAAAGATAGCGCAGCACGTCAAGGTCGCCGCCCGAAATCGGGCCAATGACCTTCAACTTGTATATGTGGCTGTAGTCACCCTTCAGGCTGTTCACATAGCTGCCGCCTTGGCCGGTGGCCCATTCTGTAGTCACTGTCAGTCCCAACGCAGCAGCCAGCGTGTTAGGCTCTGTCACGGTTACTGTGACAATCTCCTCGTCAGCATTAACGGTTTTGTCAGGATTGATATGGTCAGCATACTGTGTCCACCGCTCGCGGTAAAGCTTGCAGTACTCCTTGGGTACCAGGATCCTGAAGTCGGCGGGCAAATCCCTGAAAGCATCTGCGGCCAGTGTAGGCAGCACAAACTGAGGCTTGGACTCTGGGCTTCCGGGAGCAGCGTTTTCATCGGCATCAATCACATTCACACTGCTTATGTGGATGGTCTTGAGATTAGTACAGCCGGCAAAGGCATCCACGCCTATGCAATCTATTCCTGACGGCAGAGTGATGGTCTCCAGATTGGTCATGCCGCTGAATGCCGATTTCAGTTCCTTCACGTTCTGGAACTGACAGAACTCGTCAAAGTCCTTAATGGTAGTGTTGTCCTTGAAGATGTTCTCCACACTTTCCAGCTCCAGATACTCTGATGGGAAGAAGTGGCCCTTGTCGGCCAGCGCCCACATCACCTCATCCGTAGAGAACGGGCTGGTTATGTCCTGTGCCTGTCGTGTCAAGTTGACATCACCCATATAGTCGCCTAACTGCGACGGCAACGTATAGACTTGCTGTATGGGAGCCTCCCACGGGTCACTGCTCTCGCTCGTGGCGTGGCTTGCGGTAAGGAATACCAGCTCCTCAATGCCAGTGAGGTCCTGTAGCAGGTCACGGGTATACTTTGATGTGTTTCGTCCCACGGCGATGCGCTTAAGGCCGTAAGCCTCCTGGAAAGTATTCTCACCAATCTCAGTTACGCTCTTGGGCAGTATGACGGTCTCTAAGGCGTTGCAGTTGTGGAACATGTATTCGCCCACCCAGTTATCCTTTTCCAGGTACTCATCCACGCCGTAGCCGTTGTAGCTATTCTCGTCATCCCGGCGCAAATCGGCATCCCAGAGGTTCAGATAACGAAGCTGACCGTCTGTGAACTCGCTCTCCCATGCGTTGGCACCCATCAGATGGCGCAACACGGCCACATCCTCACCGTTCAACGGACCAATTACAGTCAGTGAATCGTACTTGGCGTACGGAGCATTTATAAAGCGCAACTTGTCGTCTTCTTTCATCAGCGACTGAGTCGCAAAGCCGAGCTTATCGGCCAGCTGCCCGGGCTCAGTGACAGTCACTACCTTGTTGACTTTATAGGTGTCGTCACCAACGATGAACTGAGCATATTGACTCCACGCCGTTTTGTATTCATCCACCTTGGCGGCAGGGACGTAAATTTTAAGGAAAGTGTACGGCTGGAACGCATTCGCACCTAATTCTGCGGGAGTCTCACTCCTGACCAGGATGGTGTTCATATACGTACCTTTAAAGGCATTCGGGCCGATGTAGGTCACAGAAGCCGGCAGTTCTATTTCCTTAAGTGCACAATAACTGAACGCAGCCTCCTCAATGCGCTTGATGGTGGATGGCAGTACGATATTGCCCAGAAAGATACAGTCTGAGAACCATAAGACACCTACATAATCCAGCCCCACGCTCTCAAAATACTTGAATTCGGCGAACGAGTGAATAGACGTGCCCCTGAGCTTGCCGTCTAACCATGAGAAACCGGCGCCTGCTATACGGGCCATATCAAGATAGTCATCCCACAGAGCCGGGTCGGTACCCGTATTGGCGGGGTCATAGTAAGCCATATCCTTTAACGCAAACTTAAGGAACGGGTCAGTGAAACGCACCACGCAGGGCATGAAACGGTCCTTGTATTCTGCCCAAGATGAGTCGGCCTCAAACCATGCAACCTGCTGGGGCATCATCTTGATCCGTGCGGGCGAATCCTTGAACACATCCTTACCAATGCTGATCATCTGCGGTGTCATAGGCTCTATGTGGTTATCACCGTCGGTCACCATGTACAGAAGGTCCAGATCGGCCAGGTTGGAACACCCTTGGAATGCACGGTCACCTATATGTACCTGTAGATCCGTGTAGCAATCACCGGTTATGCCTGCTCCATAAAGGTCTACAAATGATACTGAACGCAGGTTCAGGTTATCCTTGAAAGCCTCGGGCATCACCTCATCCAACTGATAGTTGTTATATACACCTATATCGTTGCACAACTTGACGGCACCCTGATGACCGGTAATAAAATCATTGTCCGGACCAGTCACGATAGTGTGCTCAATCAGATGGCCCTGAACCTTGTTCTCCTTCTTAATGGAGTTCTGCTCATAGGCATAGGCATACTGTGCACCGTATTCGTTGTACTTGGAAGCCGGCTGGGCACTCTGGTAGGTAAAGTATCTCTCAAGCGGTTTCCATGACTCGTTCTCAAGGTAATCCTCCTTGCGCAATGGGTCAATGACAATATGGAATTTTGTAGAATCCAGTCCTGCAAATATGCTGTCACCCGCCAGAATGAAATTCTCGGGGCCGAGTGCGCGGGTTCCGTTACCGTCGGTCTGCAAGAGCGTGCTGAACTCCGTCAGGCCCGTACAGCCCTTGAACGCTTCATCAGGTATTGTAAACAGGAACGACATACCTGTATTGCTTGACTGGTTGCTTATGTCGTGGAACTTTACCGTTTTAAGGTTCGTCTTGTCCCTGAATACCGATGGCAGGAATGTCATGGTGCGGTTTGACGTGTTGCTGTTGTTGTCGTTGTCAAATCCGGCATAGATGACCGCATCAGTTACATCATTACCCACACTCTTGATGTAGGTGTGATATACCAGATTTTTCTGCGGGGTGGTGATGACGTATCCGCCACCCACAAGGCCCACCTGGTGTATGTTTGAAAGGATGTTCTCCCTCATGCCCTTGTTCATGGCGTCGGCATTGTATGTGCCGCTGCCACCCCAGCACTGTGACGATATCAGGCCGGCGGTGGATGTGGCTACCGCCGCAGGATTGACGGCATAGCGCAATGCTTTCAGGCCTTTGAGAGAAAGGTTCATTCTACCTATTAACACTTGCCTGAGTGTTACTGTGCGCCAGGCCTGCTCGGCAGCCTTGAGCAGGGCTTGCTTTGAAGCCAAAGTGGCGGCGGCATTGGTTACCTGCTGTTCGGCTAATTTCAACATAGCACCATGCACTATGGACAGTTGACCGGTATTTAAAAGGGCAAGTTTAGTGAGAGGGGCTGTGAGTGTTCCAGTAACTTCATCAACAACTCCCATACTCACCAACTCATTGAAGGTGGCTTGAGTGACAAGTTCCTTTACGGAACCCATCAAGCCTTCGTTGACGACATACCGGTTGAGAGTAGTAACTATCTGCAGCTTCTCCATTTGGAGTATGTTTAATCCGGCTAACGATGTCACTCGGTTCTCGGCAGACTGCACGGCAACCTGCTGGGCGGATACCTCTTGGCCGGCTTTAAAGAACTCGCCCCATGCCTGTGAACTGGCTGTATTGGCCGATTCCACAAGTCCTTGCTTGGAAACGAAAGTACCTAAGGTATATGCCGCCATCGCCACCTCTATGGCAATGCGCGGTGCCGTCCACCATGACACATCCTGACTCACCACCTGGCTGGTCTGCATGATACCGCCCGGCGACGTCATGTAGTCATATGTCAAACCTCCATTTGAGAATTCACCTCTTGCGGTAGGAGAATAATCCACCGGCTCTATGTAGGCCAAGTATGGCAGCCAGTTGGGATCATCCTTGAAGTCCGGATAGAGTTCAGTTGAAACAAGTATCTTGAAGCCGTCCGGACGCAGGCTAATCTGCTCTTCTCTCTGCTCATCGGTCATCTCTACCAGATCGTCGACTGTGGCAAGTCCGAATATATTGTCGCCTGGGATAACATCCTTGGGGCCAAGGGCCATCCAGCGGTTCTTGCCATCCATCACATAATAGAACAGGCGCAGTTCCTTCAGGTTGGTACACCCCTTGAATGCACCGTTGGGAATGACCATCTTCAGTTCACTGTAGGAGTTCTCGCTTCGGCCGTTGGTCTGGTAGAACTCAATGTTTTTGACGTGGGTGTTACCCGCTATGGCATTGCGTCCCAGTTGGATAGTCTTGTAGTTGTAGTATGAGCCCGGATCGTTGTATATCTTCATGGTGCCGCCTTCATCGTCGATGTCATCGTCATCAACTCCGATGATTGCGGCATAATAAACGTTGCAGTCATCCTTAGTGTCAAGCAGTGTGGCGGCGTTGAACTGCTGGTAGTCGGCGTTCCACGAGCGTATCTGCTCCATCATCAGGAGCTTGCCCTCATCATCATTCTTCAGATCTTTGGTCTGGTCATTGCTGCGGTACCAATGATACTTCACACCATCCACGGTAAAATCCTCGGTAGTGGCCTCGTAGATGATGAAACGGTTCTGGTGCTTTTTCCAGATGGAGGATGCAAGATAGGCCTGGTATTGATCGTTCTGTGCACTGATCTTCAAGTTCGTGCAGCCATTGAAGGCATCATCGGCCACACGGAAGGTCTGCGTTGGGGTCAGCGCCTTCCAGTGGTTGTCGCCCTTTGTGGTGTACTGCATCATCTTCAGCTCACTGAAGTTGAAGCAGCCCTCAAAAGCACCTTGATCTATGAAGAAGTCAAAGGGTAACAGCGTGTTATAGTTGTTGGCATCCGTGTCCTTGAAGTACATCGTCTGCAGGGCGGAACTGTTACGGAACGCATGGGGTGCAATCATGCCCAAGTGCGTATGTGCACGCCAGTCACCCACCAGGTCATTATGTATCTGAACGCCGTCGCTGTTGTAGTCGCTCTCCTTGTAGCCTACCACGGCTGTAATCTCCGATGCATTATTGTTGGAATCATAAACCACCATGTTGGCATCGTTATCATCACTCTCAAATGTCCAGCCTTTAGCCACACGGTCCTCGTCACTTATATAGAAATGATAATCGCGGCGAGACAGATAGCGGTATGTCACACCCCACAGCGTGCGCTCCGTTTCGGCCTCAGGAATGGACGATGTATATGGATTCAAACCGGGCTTGTGGCTCAGGTCCTTAAGCTGGTGCAGACCGTTACGTGTCCACGGGTCACTTATGAAACAGCCGCTTACTCCGTCCTGCCAGTGGTCAAACGGGATGCTGAGATCAAGTGTAGTGCGTATCCAGCAACCGCTCCTGTAATAACCGCGTCCATTGAAAGTCACGTCCGGATCACCTACAAACTCGTATGATACACCATCGGAGGTATACAACTCGTCCACGACGAAGGTACCTTGCTGTGAACCGTCAAAATTGAAGGTGGTATAGCAATCCTGCAAGGAAAGCTTGCTGTAGTCTGCCATGCGGACAAAATTGTTACCGCTGGTTATAACTTCGGCAAACGACAGGTTGCTTGGGTCAAACAGACTCTCACTGATGGTGACGGGCACGTTTGACCAACCCACAAATCCGCCGCAGTTGGTGGTTTGATAGAACCACTTATGTAGGTTGCCGGTGAATGAGCAGCGCTCAATTAAGAGCCGCTCTGCATTGGAGACCGCACCCACCAGACCGCCGTTTGATGCATCACCGTCAATGGTAGAGACAATAGTTACGGACGAGTGGCAGTCGTTCAGGCTCGTAACACCCGAACTTCCTATCACCTGCGATATAATGCCGCCCGAATACTGCGCGCAGGAGTATATCTTGCCGGTGGTGTGCAGATGGCGGAAGGTCGCTCCACTAACTGCCATGAAAGGAGCTATGACAGTTGAGTATGGCTGGAACTGCGTGCCTGAGTTGAAAATCAGCGTGTGACCGTCGCCGTCAAACGTGCCGCTGAAACGATTGGCCAGATTACCCACGCTCATACCAACGCAGTCTATGTCCTGCGTCATGCGGAACACCTTGCCTGCGTAGCTGTTGCCGCCCAATACATCCACGGCCAGTTTCACCCATTCGGTTGTGTTGCGGATGAGGAAAGGATCGGCCTCGGTGCCGGTGCCGACAAAGGGTTGATCGCTGGTGATGGTAGCAGTGACCAAAACAGACGAGTTAACCATATTTCCCGGCAACTCCAGGTTATATTTGTTGGTTTGACCAACCCGATAGAACGAACTCCCATCAACACCCACGGCGGCATTGATAATCCGGAGGCCGTCAGGTACGTTCAGATAGAAGCCGTAGGTACCGCCCGTAGTCGCACAAATGATATCATCAATTAAAAGGATGGAACCAAAACTGTCGGCTGTGAGGTGACTGGTGGTATAGACAACCGAATCCGGATTGTTAACGGAGATGGTCATGCCCGGCGTTCCGCTGCTGAGCGTAATCAGACGGCTGCCCACGACGCCGGAGGGACCGTAAGTGTTTTTAGCCATACCGCAAGTGACGGTGCCGGTCTGGTCGTAGATGAGGTCGGATTTACATCCGTTGCCCCCGACGCTGAGAGTTTGGGAGTAACTATAAGCCAGACAGTCGTACAATTTGATATTATTGGCACTAGTGCACCAGCCGATGAGGTAGCCTATGTAGGTCAGGTTGCTGCCCGTAATCTTTCCGTCAAAGAGGCAGCCGCGCAGCGTGGTTTTGGATGAAGAAGCGTGACCCACAAAACCGCCTGCATGAGTTCCTGTACATGAAATGGTGGCCGATACACGGCAGTTCTCTATCAGGTTCTGGTTGTCATTGCCAGGTATGCCTCCCACGAGTCCAGAGGTGTGCAAACCACCGCTGATTTCACCATCAACATGCAGGTTGCGGATGGTGCCGCCGTCAATCTTGTAGAATAGACTGGTGTAGTCACCACCGCTAAGATGAGCTGTGACGGTATGGCCACCGCCGTCCAGAATGCCCCTGAAGCAGGGATATGTGTCACTGCCCACCCGGACATAAACGTCAATGTCATCGGTCAAAAGGAAAAACTTTCCTGCATAGTCATTGCCGCTACCTACCCGCATGGCAAACAACTGCCAGCAGCTGGCATCGACTAACAGGTAGGGAGACTCCTCAGTTCCGTTGCCCGTCCACTCCTTTCCAAGCGCCAGACGGACATCGCCGGCCGGCATCTCAAACGTATAATAGCTGGAGTTGAGGCTTTCCAGGACCACGTCTGTGGACAGTACAGTAAAGTAGCCGTCAGGAATAGTCGACGAGAAACACACCCTCTCGCCATTGCCGGCATAATAGGTGCCATCAAGAGTCAGTCCCTTAACATTTGAAAGATATATGTCATAATCAAGGTTCAGGCGGGGGACAGAGATACCCGATGTGGGATATTCTTTTGTGGCTACGCCATAGTCCGGGCTATAGCCCTCATTCAGGATCTTCACCTGGTAGGCGTGCTTTACCTCGCTCCAGTTGTGACTAAGCGAATAACTGTTTTCGCAATATATTTCATTTGCCGAAGCCGGATTATTTGGAATATATGTATAGTTCATGCCGGCATGGCTGATATTGACATAACTGCCGTTCTCAACGCAGTTCCTCACTTTAATGTACGTTGCATCATTACACCAGCCAACGATAGCACCGGCATAACTCTCGCTGATGCTGCTTGTAGCGGTTATGGTACCGTCAAACAGACAGCCTTCGATGGTCAGGTCAGAACTGTTTCCATGGCCTACAAAACCTGCCGCTGTTATCAGGTTGTCCTCATTGAACGTGGTGATTTGTGCCGATACCCGGCAGTCCGTTATTGTACTCGTACCCAAAACACTACCCGCGATTCCTGCCGTATGGAGACCACCCTGTATGACACCATTCACATACAGATGGCTGATGGTGGCATCGGTCACATAGGCAAAGGGGGCAATAAGACCACTATTGGCAGAGAGACTGGCGGTAATCGTGTGGCCGTCACCGTCAAAAACGCCTGTGAACCTGTGGTCAGGAGTGCCAACAGGAGTCTTGATTGTAATATCTCCCAATAACTTGAAAGCGGTACCGTCCGTCACATTTCCTGCAGCTACCTGGGTAGCCATTGTCTGCCAATCGGCCGAATTACGAATCAGATATGGATTTGCTGTTGTACCTGAGCCATCCCATGCATAAAGGCCCTGCACCAGCATAAACAACAGCGCAATGAATGATATCGATCTCCTTATCACGACTAGTCCTTTTTTATTATTACAAATATGTAAAGATATGAACAAAGTAACAAACTCGCTCATAAACATGGCAAAAAAAATTCTCCTGGCTCCAGTTCTGGAAGCCAGGAGAATAAAAGTGTGCAATTAGGTTTAGAGAAATTCTCCACCCCAATCCGGGATCTCGAACAGATCCTCAATATCATCCTCACCGCTAAAGCAAAGAATCTTGGTGGGTTGTATTTTGATAACCTCTGTCGTGGGTCTGATATATTCCTTTTTCATAATCATCTCAGTTTAAAGGTTATCGGATAACAACTTTCTTACCGTTGCTGTTAATGTATATACCAGGTTCGGTTGGAACGCCTTCCAGAGGACGGCCACTCAAATCAAACCAACGCTCCATTACAGCTTCACCTGTCGTCATATCAAGTGAACCGACACCTGTCACAGCACCGGACTTGCTTACAAGCTTAACCGTAATGCGATTGGGAATGCCCGATGTGCCGGCACCTCCCCTTGCGGGGGCCTGCAGTGCATTCTTGCTGCCAGAGTAAGTCAGGTATGCGCGGAAAGCAGGCATATATGCACCTGTTCCGGCCTTGACAAACTGGCCGGCTATCACCTCGGTCTTACCGTCTATTGATGTACCGTTTGTGGCTGCAAAACCGAACACAGTACCCGTAAACGGATCCGTGCCGTATGTAAGTTTAGTGTACGTTCCATGATATGTCCAGTCTCCGCTGGTCGTAATACCTGCAGTAATGGTTGCCGGAACATCCGATACGATGCCATCAAAAACTACTGAGCCCGTTGCATCAGGCAAAAACAGATATGGCTTGTTGGCATCGGTTGTAAACACCTGATTACCATCGGGAGTGGCATCACTCATGGTTGCCACCCACCCTTCGGTAGGATCACATTCCACGTTCACAAACTCATAAACCTTACCACCCTGAACGCTAGTCATAGCAAACGGAAGGCAGATGGTCGACGCCAAGCCAGCGGTAAACGAACGCTCAAAGCTTACATTTCCTGCCGCAGTCAGGTTGGTCACACCGGTAGACTCTGTAAGGATAATTGTCCTTTCAGAATCATCCAGAATCAGTTCATAGGGACTAAGCGGAGATCCGATTTTGCCGTTATACTTGTATTTCTGGCCATAATCTTTCTCATATGTGAATCCGGTAGATTTATCAAATACCTTGAAATAGAGTTTCTCTCCTTTCTTGTTTCCATAAACCGTCAGGTAAGTCACACCGGGCTTCTGAGGATTGCTTGGACTGGCCTTTCCCCTTAACTCATTGCCGCTATAGACTGCAACGACAACATTCTGAAGTGCCTCACTACCCTTTTTAACTTTCACCGTCACGCTCATATTACCATAATAGGCATATGGATTGACTTTGGGGAAAGGATCGGAATTATCAGCCCAGAGGCCGGCACTCCAGTTAAGGAGCGCCAGCACACTGACCAATATTTTATTTAAGGCTTTAAACTTCATCCTGTTACTTAATCACAGCCCTCTTCTGTCCGTCAATGATAAAGATACCATTTTCAAGTTCCGATGAACCAGACTGAGTTTCAACCTTGCGTCCCTGCAGGTCATATACAGTTCCGGTCTCACCGTTGGCATCAACACCATCAATACCTGTTGGGGTACCCAGTTTGATTACCATCGGATTCTTGGGAGTTCCATAAACAGCATCGGTCTCATAAGTGAGAGTCTCGGCTGTCTGATAGATATCATCACACCAAGCCACCTTGAAGGTAAGCGTTGCAGCAGCATCACCGGGAATGGTGAGATATGCTACGCCCTTATCATTGGTAACGGCAACCGCACGACATTCGTCATCGGCAAAGATAGCTATTTCGGCATTAGTAACGGGTACATTGTCCTTGACAATCTTAGCCGACATAATGGCATTACCTGAGTAATTGCGGAAATCAACCGGATGGAATGTGAATGAGTCATTTGCATCGGAGTCGGCATCACGGTGAATGGGTGCACGCAACGGAGCATGCGATACAGTTGATCCGGGATAGCTGAACGGCTTTATTTCGCCAGGATTGATTCCTGCAAAAATCATATAACCTACACCGGGCTCCATCATCACGAGTGAACCTGTCCACTCATACTGATCATAGTAAGCCACACCGGTCTGACCCTTAAGGATATCGCCGTCTTCAGGTGACATATCGGCAAGAGCATCGGCAACACTTGCCACCTGGCGACCATAGTAACCGACCCAGTTCCAACCGCCTCTCAGATTGATAGGACTCTCAGCGGGAACAACAGGCTGGCCTACAAGACGCAACGTACGGTCATTCTTCAACTTGACAGTGTACATCTGGTCATTGGTAAGTTTTCCGGTAAGATTACCGTCCCAATTGCCGTCCTCATTCATAAGCCAACCCTGCTGGCTCTTTATGATCTCAACATCATCTGCAATCTTTGAAAGCAGTGACTTGGGACTCATATCATCGGTCTTGACATATAATGACAGCCAGTTCCAACCCTTCTTGAGTTCGGTAGACTGCTCTATCTTGTCAAGAGCCGTAAGTACTACCGGATCTGCATAAGAACCCTCAAGTGTAAGAGACTCAAAGCTGATCTCAAAGTCGGGCAGAACCTCAGGATAGAGTGTGCCGGTTGAAGCATCATATGCACGGAATGTCACAAGGGTATCTTCGTCAATTTCATCACCGAAGATATCAATAGTCACATAATAGTTGTCATAACGTGAACTGTAAACAGGATGAGCCAAACCGCGGCATTCCTCACCTACGAATGCAGCCACAATATCATCAGGATCATCCATAGGTATGCCCTGTACCATAACACGGCCAATAACGTTCATTGAGTTCTCAAAGTCATTGACATTTACGTTCCAGGTAGGCACCTGACCCGTAACGGTCACATTCAGTGTTAGCGGGGTCTCAATACCGTTATTGCTCTTAAGGTAGACAGTCTCCTGATACTTGCCGATAGGAGTAGCTGGGCTTACGGTGAAGGTAACCTTTGACTGAGCCAGCGGGTTGGTGGTACCGTACTCGCTGCTTGCGGTGAGCCATGAAGGCAGACCGCTCAAGGTCCACATCTGCTGTGTTCCGCTCTTGTTTACGATAGTAGCCGTCACGCTGCTCTCATCCTTAACCTGCTGCTTGACACCAAGCTCATCCTCATCCCAAGCAAGCTCCTTGCGGTTAACGAATGCGCTCCAGACTGCAGGAACAGAGTAGTTTCCGTTCTCATCACGAACATCACGAACCGTAAAGTTCAGTGTGCATCCCTCAATGATGGCGGGATCCTCATCAATGTTGATGACCACCTTCTCATTGCTGGCCACGAAGGTGAAGCTTACGTTGGTCTCAGTAGGCTTCTGGCGCATTGCAGGTGCCTCATCAGAATAATTGATTGAAGCGGAATCAGCAAAGAGATCCAAAACCTGTGCGCTCAAGCTGCTGCTCAGGTCAGCGGCATTACCTACTGATACCACCTGATTACCCTCGTCAAGAGTCTGTTTCTCAAACGGATAGTAAGCCACAAGACCATCCTCTCTGCCTGTCAGGCGTACCTTTCGGTTCTTGATAAGCATTTCACCGTTCATGGTAGCATTCCAGATACGTACCTCATCAATCTGTCCTATAAAGCATCGGTTATATGAGTATGCTCCAGACTCTAAGGTTCTGTGGGCACCCAGAATCAGATTGTTGGTATTAATTGACCCAACATTTTCAGAACTGGTTGTAAGGCGACGTACACCGTCAACATAGACAGCTGTTGCACCCTGACGCAGCACATTCACTGCAATATGATGCCAAGCATTGTCTGTCAGGTTTGCGGCATTGGTAACCATAGTCTGAGGAGCATCATTATAGACACTCTTGCCTATGAATTGCAGTTTGCCGTCAGCAGTAACCATCAGACCTATCTCACCCATCTGCATGAGCTGCTGGTCAACACTTTGCTTAGCGCCGCGCATCCAGAACTCTACTGCATAATCATCATCAATACATACAGGGAGTTGTGATGCATCAATGCTCAGATAGTGCTGACCATCCAATACAATACTCTTGTTTGCGTTATTGAGATACCAAGTAGCATTGATCATAGTCATGTGACGATTACGTGAATAGTCACGAATGCTAGTTCCTTCACCCTCGTCCATCTTCCAGTAACCAATAAGGTGACGTGTTGATGGATTCTTGGTTATGCTACGGTTAAGCAGAGCAGTAGTCATATCATGAGCCTCATCCCAAAGCAGCAGTTCATGAATTGAACCAGTCAGGTTCTTACCCACTGCAAGAGGACCGTTTCCATTATACTTGACAACAGCTACATCATCAAACAGTTTGATCTCATATGCATCATATGCAACATTTGCATTCAGAATACCACCGTTTGCGGTGTTCTTGTAGCTTAAGGTAAGGAATGACCATTTACCTACGGGAACACTATTGGCCGATGTATATGTCTGTCCTGCAATAGTAACTGTCAGTTTATTGTCAGCAGTAATACCTGCAGCAAATCTGGCTGTACCGCTACCATGACTTAGCAATGTACCGGCACCGGCAGAAAGGTTAACCCATGTATCAAATGAGAAATCCTTACCGGCCAAGTTGATATTGGCCTCCGTTGAGGCTGTTGCAACAGCAGTATTCTGCATACTCATAGCGGTCCAATGAGCTACCGGTGCGCCATTCAGGACACCAGTCACCTTGAAATTGGCGGTCTTAGTCAGTTCACCCTTCAGGATAATCTCATTGAAAGTTACGCTCAGGTCATCACCTATGTTAAGGATACCGTTTGAAGGCTCAGGCTGTCCAAGCGGAGTAGGACGTTGCATATCCTTACTCATAGTCAATTCTTCACTGTATCTGTAAACCTCACCGGTACCATATGTGCTGGCTGATACCACACGGAATGTGTACTCTCCGTCAGAGTATGATGACATAGGCAGTTTGTAACTTACTGTAGCTCCGGTAGAGGGAAGCATCAGATTGTTTTCAGTCTTATTGCCAGAATCCAGGACATACTCCATAATCTGAGTCCAATCTGTTGCACCCTGTCTCTTAAACTGCAGACGGAATGCCTTCAGATTATTATAGTTACGGTCAAAATCCTTGAATGTCAGAGTAAGGTCAGTACCTGTCTGAGTATTCATTATTGAATTTGATAGAGCCAATGATACGGGTGATGATGACGGTGTGAATCTTGCTGTGATAAACACTGTATCAGCAATATCCTCAGGCTGTGACTCAGATGCGAATACAATACCGATACCCTTTTCAAAAAGTTCATTATCTGGCCTATCGTTTCCAAAATAGTCAAGCACGTCCTGTTTCGTCTGACGCAACTGGAGTGACTTGGAAACTGTCTGACCGCCGGGAACGTTAATGAGACGTCCCTCAGTCAGCACCTGACCGTCAACGCTGATCTGTGCACCATCAGGGTTGGTGCCGTCAAGTACAAATAGTTTATAGGTTACATCCTTGTTCACTTCGCTGGCATTACCTAATCGCAATGTGTAGTTGGCTGCAGAACCTGTAGGAACATCACTCATAATTGGTACATCCACATCAATTTGGGGTACCTCAATCTGCATGGTAGCATCCATGATGGTGGTGCCAGGTTGGTAATACTTGGTCACTACCTTTCCTTCATAAGGTGCGCTGGTCTGACCGCCACGTGTACGGAATATGGGACCATATTTTCCATATTTATATACATCAACGGAAAGAGCATCGTCAATACCTGATTCTGCTAATGTATAATTGAAAGACACCACCTTAGTATCAGAAGAATCACGTTCATGCTTATAACCGGCAGAAACATTAGTGCCGATATCAACTACAACACCGCACTTGTTCAATGTAAAACCGGTTTTAAGATTAAAATGAATTCCGGCTTCTCCATGAACCATAATTTTGTAACCCTCAGCTGATTCTTTATTATAGCTGTTAGTAACTCTTGTACCAGCGTCGAATGAGATGTTCTGATATTCCTTCACCTTACTTTTATCATTGCGATACTCAAATGCCTCGACTTTTTCCTGCTCATTTATAGCCAGATAGTTTATCCAGTTGGTTATCTGACTATTGCACCACATCACCTGGTCAGTATAGTTCTCATCTTTATTAATAGGAACTACCATCTTATATGATGGTCCTTCAGGACTGAAGGTTGCTGTAGCCAAGTCTCCCCATACAATCGAGTCGTTATTGTCTGATCCAAATCTTGGGTCATCTTTTTCAAGTAAAGTAATATAGACAGGGTCATTCTCATCATTCACAAAAGCATCATATTTAGCCTGGGTAAGAGTTCTCAAATAAGAGTTACGTAATTTAATCAGACCAGGAATGAGTTCATTCTCAATGTAGTTCTGCGTATAATTGAACGCAGTTCCAAATGACAGACCTGTTGTGACAACGTTCTTCAAATTCAGTTGCAACTCATCACTATTTGCATTAATGCGTTCAAAGCCAATATTACGCGCTTCTCCAACAATGACGTTAGTAGCCTGTCCGATGAAGACATCACCTTGTGCTCCGACAAAATCGCTTTCATCACTCGTAGAGATAGTCTTGGTAGTCTCAATGGTGCGGCTGAAAGTGTCACCACCCTCAAATTCTTCCTTTGCAATGAGACCCAGTTCCAGATCTGCTGTCGACTCCACTTCCTCAATTTTCATAAACCCAATACCACCTGAACCCGCAGTGACCTTTTGCCCAATCTTGGTTGTTGTATTTATAAGACCTTCAAAACTCTGTGCAGCCATCTTAGCCTGTGTCATGGAAGTGATTGTACCAGAAGTCCATTCTGCTGAGGAACCTGACCCAGGAGGATCACGAAGAATCATGTCTATCACATCGGGACCGGAAGTGACAAAGTTATTACCCGTAGGCAGTGAGCCTAAGATGACACCCTCCATACCATTGCCACTCCACGGATATGTGCGATCGCCAATATCGTAGGTCATAGAAATAGTACGAGAATAAGGACTGGTAATATTGGGCAGACCGGCTATCCAGCTGTAGGTTGCCTTACCCTCTTCATTTAATTGCAACTGATTGCTTTTCAGATCTACTATCTGTCCTTCTTTTACAACTATTCCTTCATCAGTTGTTCCACCTTCAGAACAAACAGCTTGTTCATTTGACAGTTCATTGTTAATTGTCACAATAACGCCAGACAGAGGAACATGGTCTTTGACAACCGTTGCCGCATCTCTGTTTTCATACTCTTCATAAGCCTCAATATCGAACGAATAACGGTCATTCATCACAAATAAGGCAGCTCCTTCAGTTCCACCATATTTGTAAACAGGCTTGCCGTTTACTATAGAATATATATCATTGATAATTACCTCGCCGTTATCATCTTTGAATCTATAGTTCCTAATTCCAAAAGCGCCATCATTGATCTCTGTGATTGCATCTTCATGACCTTGTTGGGTCACAATGAATGTAGGAATGTTATGATATGCATGCTTTAGAACTGTATTATATGCGTAGAGTATGTCTGTACCATCATCGTTGTGTAAAGTGTCATTGTATTCTGCTAACGGATTAGACAAATCAATGGTTACAGGATCACCAACAGACTCCTGGCTTTTTACAATCTTCATACTCACAATGGAATACTCCAGAGGAGGCAACATGGCAGAAAACTCGCCCGTTATGGAATCTGTGCGGATAAATAATTTGCGACAGTCATCAGCTCCTGCGCCACGCCATGCATTGCTGGCAATACGATTGGTAGCCGAGGCGATGGGCACTGTATTAGCATTGGTTTCGTAACTATAAGTGGTTTCCGTTACTTCCTTCACCACGTTCATTCGCGGAACAGTGTTCAATGGAGTGAGCACCAGCTCGGTCACACCGATATTATTTTTGCTGAAACCAAAACCAACGGCCTTTTCACCTTCAATGTCACCACCTACTACACGTCCGGTAAAGTTAACAAGAGTCTCGTCAATAAATTCAAGATTTTTTATCTCACGATCAAAAGTATGTTTGGTTCCCACATCATTTGGATCAGCAGGATATCGTCCTGAATTGGTAAATACATGACCATTTTTCTTCACCGTGATAAAGTGGTCGCCTATAGGCACGCTGATTGTAAACTCACCTTGATCGTTTGACTGAATCATCTCACCGTCCTTTGAGCAAATAACTCCGTCCACATAGAAAGTAGCTCCTTCAAGCGAATAGTCAGTGCCGGCATAAAATACCGTACCACTGACGGGGAATGAAGATACGTCTTTAAAATCAACAGCACTGTGATTAAGTGTTGACATGCTGATATAACGTGATTGCTTTGCGGGCGAGAACTCATGGATACCTAAAGTAGGAATTACGCTATAGCTTGTACCTTCACCAGAGAATGGAACACCGCGAATCTCATAGTAGCCGTTCACATCTGTGTATGACATCAGACTCAGCTGATTCTCAGAGGGCAGAACGGTTGCGCTGCTGCTTGCCGGTACCTTTGTAGTACCATGACGGCCATTGCTTACTCCGTTTTTCTTGGAGAAGTCATATGCAACTCTCTGTTCTTTTATGCCTTCATCCAAAGGATAGTAAATAGCCAAACCATCCTCATTTCCTGCCAAAGGATGATTGTAGTTGCGTAAGATCTCCAATTCCGTAAGAGCTTTAGTCCAGAATCGGAATTCATCAATGTAACCGTCATACCAATTATTGGAAAGGAATGTTTGGGTATTACCGATAATCAGGTTTTCAGCAGAAGCATTACCCCATATTGAGGAGGAAGTAGTTGTTGCCACTTCTTCTGATTCGGTTGCATCACTCTGTGCAATATAAGCTGTCAACTGTTTGGAACTACTGCCATAAACTATTGAAAGTTGGTTCCATTCATTAGCCAAAACTGCTAATGATGAAGTTATCTGTGCACCAGCTATACTGCCAGCAAGATTGTAGGTATTATCACTTGCATTATACTTAAGTTTTATGTCAAGCACATCTTCAACATACAGCAGTTGGTAATCGTCGCCATTTTCAGACATAACCTGATTGTTTGGTTTGATATACATCTGCACAGAAAAATCATTTTCGAATAATGATTTCAGCGCATCGCTTTTTGCACCGTAGCTGATACCGGAACCGTAACCGCCTAATTTCAATGAGTGCATACCACTGACCATAGTGCCGTCGGCACTCTGTTGCTTGATCATTACCTTGGCACCTTCAACAGCTGTGCCGGTACCATAGGTAATATTACCGCTTATGATTCCTGAAGATACACTGAATCCGTCAGTAATTCTGGAATCATCAACCAACTGTGTAACAACACCGGTGTTATTATCCTTCTCTTCACTCCATATTATTATCTTATACTCATTGAAACTGCCTGGCAAAGCCGTCTCGTCATCATAGCTGTAACTGGTAACTGTTCCTGAAGTAGCATAAATATCAGCCCAATCCCTCTCTTCTCTGCTACCCAAAGGACGACGCTGAATGATAAAGTTTGTAGCATTTGTTCCAGCCTGCTTTACGGTCCATTGCAGTTTTACCATGCTGCTATAGTTGCCACGCGTAGCTGAGAATGACTTAATCTTAGAACCGCCTAAACGAGCCGATGCAATAGGACTATAAACTACCATATCCATAACATTGGCTTTTATACGGTAGTAATAGGTAGTATTGGCATTCTGATTGCTATGGTCGTTATACTGTCCTTCAACAGTTGTTTTATCTTTGATGGTCTTGTCGAAGCCGTCAATGTCCGTCCAAGTACCATCTTGAGTCGATGTGCTATAGTTTGTGCTTCGCTGTAAAATGAGAGAATACGGTTTAGTGCCTGAAGCATCTTCTATGGCATTATGAGACCAACTCAGGTCTATTCCGGCATTATCTCCATCACTTACAGCAGCTTCAAGATTAGTAAAACTCCAACTAGGAACTATCTTGGCCTTCAGTGCGGACCAAAGCGACAGATTCTGTTCACTGGGATCTGGCATGTCTTTGGGGGCAAATAAGACACGAATATTGTTGACGTAATTCTCATCGCCAACAGAATAACCATCCAACTCTATTTCTCCATACTTAGTGGAATAATCATTGACTCTGACGGATGCGCCTGTATTTGTATTCTTGATTATCCATGATCCTTCCTTACTGCGAGGGTAGCTTGTACCTTCAGCATCCGTACAATTCTCTTGTGCTTCCCACTTTACCTTAATCTTCTTACTCCACTGGTCTGTAACCTCATAAGAGAGATTCTTTGGATAAGAAAAACCAGGCACGTATACGGAATGCCATCCATATACTATCATATCATTCATAGTGAATGTATTAGTAGTAGAATATGACTTTGTATAAGAGACAGTACAACTGTATTGTACAGGTATATTGCATCCCTTGGAGTAATCAAAACCATAAGGGGTTGCCGTAGGACTCTCGCTCTGACTGAATGACGTTTTTCCCTTGTCATACTGCTTTTTGGCACTTGTATTAAAATCAGTAGTATATCCCGATGGAGCCGTGGCTTTTTTGGTGTATATACCCACAGTTGTTGGTCCGTATGAACTGGGCAACGAACCACTCAAAGTAACCGTGTTATAATTGGTCATCTTTGCAGTAGGCTTAGGCCAGATGGCGGACAAAGCAGTAAATGCATTAGTTGTCACAGACTTGGACTGATTCGTACCAGCTGATCCTTTCACTGCCCATTCACCGCCAATTCTTATAGTATGTGTCTTACCTACTTCCCAATATTTGAGAAAGACATACATAGATACGCGGTAGTGCCCGGCGTTTTCTGAATCTTTGTAAGGATTCCAGAATTTGATAGTATAGGTGTTTTCGGAACGCTCTTTTGTATAGGTATGTTCACCGTCCCACTGGTTGTCCTGAGAGTTAACAACCCACCAACCTTCTTTTTTTGTTTCATCTTCG
Source organism: uncultured Prevotellaceae bacterium (assembly GCA_900318995.1). Taxonomy (GTDB): domain Bacteria; phylum Bacteroidota; class Bacteroidia; order Bacteroidales; family Bacteroidaceae; genus Colenecus. The sequence continues at coordinate 146,147 of ONMR01000002.1, forward strand.
GCTGTTTGCTGGTGTGTATTCCAACACAATTCTCCTCCAGGCGAGCAAATATAATAACCGTCCACATATACTGCAGGACCTTCCTGATCGCCCTCATACGGATCTTTGGTAAAGTAACTGTCGGTACCATGGGCATCAAAATAGAGAACATCCACAACGATGTAAGGTTCTGAAATTGAAGGATGATGAGTAATCTTCATCGTCGCATCTTTGAATTGGATTTCGGCTTGTAGTACGCTGCTACCTGTCAGCAGGCACACAACCAGCACCAGCAGCTCTCGCCACCAATGCGTCAGTCTGATTCGTTTTAGGTTCATAATTATTTAAAAGGATTTATTTGTTTTGTTCATTTTACTGTTATTTCCTGAACCGGCCCGATTATCCTCAAATTGGGGAGGGTATGTCATATTGAACTCATCCTGATGCTCACGCATATATTTGGTAGCCTTGCACAGACACCATATTATGTACAGTACGCAACATACCAGGATACTGGTCAAAATGATTTCAAATGCTATCATACAAACAAAAGAATTGGAAAAGGACTATCCTTCCCCATTACGGAACGGAGAAGGCTGTTGAGTTGAGAGATAAGACAAATATTGCTCATAGTTTTAAAACCAGAGCAAAGTTCGGAGGCACAGAAAAAAAGCCTGTCAAATCGGGTAAAAAAGACGGGATGGTTTTGTCAAAATCGGTAAAAATTTTAACCCGCTTGTAACGTCTCAGTAAATTTTACTGATTTTGACAGTATGGAAATTGCATCGTTATTCCAACTGACGGCGCACATTGTAGTATGACTGGCGGGAACCGAAGCCTGATGCTGTTGCAATCTCTTCGATGGAAGTATCTGGCTGCTGGACTTTGAGGCGGGCTACATGGGCCAGGCGGCATCGGTTTACATATGTATAGAATCCGCCCATACGCTCGGTTATCACCTGTGACAGATAGGTGCGGTTAACTCCGCAGGTGCGTGACAGACTGGTAAGCGTCAGATGGCTGTCCAGATATGCCTGCTCATCCTCAACATGACGGCGTATTATACTTACAATCTCATCCTTACGCTCCTGCGACAGGGTTTCTTCCTCAATCACAGGTTCGGGTTCAGGCTCAGCAATCTGCGGCTCGGGCAGATCAGGAACCGCCTCTATCTGGAGCTCGCCTGACTCCAGGCGCTCCACTTCCATGGTGCGATGAGGTGCCAGTGCGCCTATAAGGAAAATCACTCCTATCACTGACAATAACAGCATGCCGATTGATAAGGCAGTAATTGAGCCTATTGAAGTAGTTACCCAACTCACCACAAGATGCAATATGGGCAGCCATATTATACCTTTGGCAAACTGGCGCGGGAAATCATCGGGATTGGAGTAGTTCTCCTCCTGAAAACGGCGCATGGCGCGGGCCACCATAATGACAGCCAGCATAAAACAAGCCAGATATACCAGGGCCAATACGCCCGATATACTGAAGAACCATGTACAGAAACTGCCTTTTATCTGGGTACCGGGCATTAAGGTCAGCACCAGAGCGGTAATGGCCATAATACTGAACGGTATGTAGAGAGCAATTACCGGATTGCGCCACCAACCCACTTTGAGTACCTTGCCGAAATAGCTGAACAGGAGTGCTGCGCAGAATAAGGGTGACGCCAGAATCAGCATCATTCTAAGATACATGATCGCATCGGTATCGGTAGGCATAAGGACTATGGGAAACAGCAGCAAGTCTGACATATAGCACACCACAACCACCTTCCAGGCCGGATAATAGTAATCGGCATAGCGGGCGTAAGGTTCACACTTGTGTCCCCATCTTATTGCACCTATGCACACGCTGACAGCGATATAGACCGCTACCGACGCGCAAAACATCATATCCTGAAATGAATACATCATACAACCCTTCTTTTATAACAGTCCTTCTTATCGCATATTCCGCATGTATAAGGCAGATATCTTACATCGGGCCCGATGCCGATGACGCCGCTGACCGATTTCATGGGGAGCATGAGGCAGGACTCCGTGAGTTCTATGCCGCAGGGGTTCTGCTCCGGGAACAGGCTGAACAGTTTGGGCTGTTCCGATACGTGCCAGCCGCAGTATCCGGGACTGAAGCGGTTGGTGTGTTTGAATCCGGCGGGATCAATCTCTTTCTGCAGCACGGTCTCCATATAATCGGCCACACTCTCCACAATCTGGCTGCCCACACAGTCCATAGCGTAGGTCTGGAACATGTCGTCACGACGCTTTACGGCATCGGACCACTGGAAATAGCCGTTGCCCACCGTTGCCACAAATACTGCATATTTCTGTGCTCCGCGCAGCTGGCGGCATATTATCTTACCTGCATCAAAAGTTACGGGACCTCCCTGCCCTATCAGTGTAAGCTTGTTGTTCTCCAGGTCCAGGCTGCCATCTACCAGCACATACTTGAACTGGGGGCGCAGGAACTGGGCGCTCTCACGCAGCAGATACTCAACAGCACGCAGGGTATCAGCTTCAGGCTCGCTGTCCTTGTACCCCATAAAGGAATAGACCTCCTTTAAAGGTATCTCAAGACGGTTCATACTGAGCTGCTCCCAGGCCATTGCTTACTTTGACTCGTTAAACAGGAACTGACGGAAGTCTGCGTAGTCCTTACTTATCTCCACACTCTGCTTGGTGCCCTTCATGAAGGCCTGCAGGCGGGCGGGAATCTCCACATCACCGCCGGTTATGGCATCCACCTTCTCCTTGAACTTGGCGGGATGCGCGGTCTCCAGGAACACACCGTACTCTCCGGGCTGCAGCTGCTCACGCAGGGCGCGGTAGCCGCAGGTTCCGTGCGGGTCAAGCAGGTAACCGGTGCGCTCAAAGCACTCCTTGAGAGTCTCCTTTATCTGGTCATCGGTATATGTTGCACCGCTTATATGACCTGCAATATCCTTATGTGAGCCGCCGTACAGGGCAAGCACACGTGCAAAGTTGCTGGGATCACCCACATCCATTGCGTTGGCCAGTGTCTGGACCGATGGTTTGGGGCTATATACTCCGGTCTGCAGGTAGTTGTAGAATATGTCGTTGGCGTTGTTGGCGGCAATGAAACGCTTTACGGGCAGTCCCAAGAACCAACCAAAGAGACCGGCTGTGATATTTCCGAAGTTACCGCTGGGCACACATATTACCAGATTATCGGCTTTACCCAGACGTTTCATCTGTGCGTAGGCATTGAAGTAGTAGAATGCCTGAGGCAGGAAACGGGCCACGTTGATTGAGTTGGCCGATGTCAGTTTCATCCTCTGGTTGAGTTCTGCATCCATAAAGGCGTTCTTGACCAGAGCCTGGCAGTCATCAAACACGCCATCCACCTCAACTGCGGTGATGTTGCGGCCCAGAGTGGTGAACTGGCACTCCTGGATGGGGCTGACCTTGCCTTTGGGATAGAGCACATACACGTGCACGCCCTCCACGCCCAGGAATCCGTTGGCAACGGCGCTTCCGGTATCGCCCGATGTAGCCACCAGCACATTGACCAGCTGTTTCTCCTCCTTGTTGAAGTATCCCAGCAGGCGGGCCATAAAGCGGGCGCCAACATCCTTGAATGCAAGTGTGGGACCGTGGAACAGTTCCAGCGAGTAGATATTGTCATCAACCTTGACAACGGGAGTCTCAAAAGCAAGAGTATCATAGACAATACGCTTAAGGTCATCGGCCGGGATATCCTCACCGAAAAATGCCTTGGCTACCTCAAATGACATCTCCTGGAACGTCATCTTGTCTATGCCGTCAAAAAACTCCCTGCTCAGTTTGTTAAGACGCTCCGGCATGTAAAGGCCGCGGTCAGGGGCAAGTCCGCGAACCACCGCATCACGCAGTGTAACGTCACCGGACTTATGGTTTGTGCTGTAGTATTTCATCGTAGTGATAGGAAAATCTTAGTGAATTCTGTACCCTCAATGTTGCCGTAGCCGCCCTGTTTGCAACTCTCCTCGTCAAAAGCAGTCACGCCGTCAGCCTCCAGTCCCGGGGCATAGATAAGGAACGGAATGGGGTCCGATGTATGCGTGCGGTGTGCGCAGGGCGTAGGATGGTCTGGCAGAACGGCAATGGCCACCGGCTCATTCCATTTGCTTACCTCCTCATAGATGGGACCTATCAGGCGGCTGTCCAGATCCTCAACGGTGCGGTTCTTAAGGGTAAAGTTGCCTTCATGTCCGGCCTCATCGGGGGCCTCAACATGCACATACACAAAATCATCGGTCTTAAGGGCATCTATTGCAGCCTGTGCCTTGCCCTCATAATTGGTATCAAACAGACCTGTTGCGCCCTCCACGTCGATCACCTTCATTCCGGCGTAATGACCTATTCCCTTTATAAGGTCCACGGCCGATATCACCGAACTCCTGCGTACATTGGGATAGAGCTCACTGATGGGCTGCATGGACGGACGGTAACCGGGTGACCAGGGCCAGATGCTGTTGGCGGGGTCCTTACCTTCTGCCACACGCTTAAGGTTTACCGGATGCTTGGAGAGTATCTCCTGTGAACGCAGTATCAAATCGTTGAGCAACTGTGCGGTAGGCTCTGCAGCGGGTGTGGTTGCCTTTACCATCAGGTCACGGAACGGCTGGCCCGGAACATCATGAGGCGGAGTGCAGATAAGCTCCTTGCAGCCTCCATCTATCACCAGCAGATGGCGATACTGGATGCCGGTATGGAAATGCACCTTATCCGTGCCCAGTTCCTTGTCCAGAGCTTTGATAAGCTCATCTGCCTCGGGGGTGGTTATATGTCCTGCCGAGTGGTTCTTGATAAGTCCGTTCTCTATGCAGATTATGTTGCAGCGCATGCCCATCTGTCCGGGCTTAATATCTACGCCTATGTTTGCGGCCTCAAGCACGCCGCGGCCCTCGAATGACTTTGTTACGTCATAGCCCATCACGGTCATGTTGGCCACCTCGCTGCCGGGGTGGAATCCGTCAGGGACTGTCTTGAGCATACCTGTGCGGCCTTTGCGCGCAAGCATGTCCATATAGGGTTTGCGGGCGTTCTGGAGTATGGTCTTACCGCCAAACTCCTTTACCGGCCAATCTGCCATTCCGTCACCCAAGATGATAATGTATTTCATTTTTGGAAAAGACTGTTTATATCAGATATTAGCAATACTCATTATGTCTGCGAATACACCTGCTGCGGTTACTGCGGCGCCTGCACCGTAACCCTGAATCATCATGGGATACTCCTTGTAGCGCTCGGTGGTGAGCAGGATTATGTTGTTGCTGCCCTGCAGGTTATAGAACGGGTGGTACTTGTTTACCTCGGCCAGCGATATGCTTGCCTTGCCGTTCTCCAGACGGGCCACAAAACGCATGCGCTTGCCCTCCTTCTCCACACGTGCACGGCGCTGCTCAAAATCTGCATCCAGCTGCGGCAGTTTCTTCCAGAACTGGTCAATGGTGCCGTCAAACAATTCCTGCGGTATGAACAGCTCACTCTTGACATCATTCTGCTCAATGGCGTAACCGCTCTCACGAGCCAGTATCACCAGCTTGCGCAGCACATCCTTACCGCTCAGGTCAATGCGCGGATCGGGCTCGCTGTAACCCTTCTCCTTGGCCAGGCGGATGGTCTGGCTCAGGGGGCAGTCGGCACTCAGGGTGCTGAATATAAAGTTCAGTGTACCGCTCACCACAGCCTCAATCTTGAGGATACGGTCACCGCTGTTTATCAAATCATTGATGGTATTGATAACCGGCAGGCCTGCGCCCACATTGGTCTCAAACAGGAACTTGACACCGCGGCGGCGGGCCGTTTTCTTAAGTTCCATATACTTGTCATACTCCGATGAGGCCGCAATCTTGTTGGCTGCCACAACCGATATGTTATGATCCAGGAAATCACGGTAAAGTCCGGCCACATCGGCACTGGCGGTGCAATCCACAAATACGGAATTGAATATGTTCATGCCGATGACCTCGTCGTGCAAGATCTTTATGTTACTTGCGGGAGCCTTCTCCAGCTGCTCGCGGTAAGTATCCAGGTCAATGCCCTCACGGCAGAACATAGCCTTGCTGCCGCGTGCAATACCCACCACGTTAAGTTTGAGTCCGCGCTCCTGCATCAGTTTCCCACGCTGGCCGCGAATCTGCTCCAGCAGGCTGCTGCCCACGGTACCCACACCACAGATAAAGAGGTTGAGCACCTGATACTCGGACAGGAAGAACGAGTCATGGATTACGTTCAGTGACTTGCGCAACGAGCTTTTCTGCACCACAAATGATATGTTGGTCTCGGATGCACCCTGAGCGCAGGCAATCACGTTGATACCGTTGCGTCCCAGAACGCTGAACAGCTTACCGGCAATACCCGGGCTGCGTTTCATGTTCTCGCCCACGATAGCCACCGTAGCCAGATCCATCTCGGCCGATATGGGGAATATGGCACCCAGTGCAATCTCCTTGCTGAACTCGCGGTTCAGGAGCTCGCACGCCAGCGCCGCATCCTCATTGCGTACACCTATTGAGGTACTGTTCTCGGACGATGCCTGTGACACCAGGAACACACTGATGCCGTTCTCGGCCAGAGTCTTGAATATGCGGTAGTTAACACCTATCACGCCCACCATACCTAAGCCACGCATGGTGATAAGGGCGGTGTTGCCTATGCTTGATATACCCTTGATGGCCTTGGTTCCGGCAGGAAGTTCGTTCACTATCTCAGTGCCGCGGGCCGTGGGGTTGAATGTATTCTTTATCAGAATGGGTATGTTCTTCTGGCAGACCGGATAGATGGTAGGCGGATAGACCACCTTGGCTCCGAAGTTGCAGAGTTCCATTGCCTCCACGTAACTCAACTCATCAATCGTGTATGCTGTGGATATCACTCTGGGATCGGCCGTCATGAATCCATCGACATCGGTCCATATCTCCAGCACGCTGGCATCCAGAGCCGCAGCCAGGAGCGATGCGGTATAGTCAGATCCTCCGCGGCCCAGGTTGGTTATCTCGCCCGTCTGGGCATCGGCCGATATGAATCCGGGTGCCAGAGCCTTGTGGGGCATATCCTTGAATGTCTCGCGGATAAGGCGGTAGGTAAGGTCGCTGTCTATGGAATGGTTGTGGCCGTTGTGCTCGGTCTTTATGAATTCACGTGAGTCATAGAGCTTGATGTCATCTATGAGCTGCGCCACTATCTGTGATGACAGGCGCTCGCCGTAACTCACTATTGTATCCATGGTCTTATCCGAAAGGTCGTGCAGCAGGTACAGGCCCTGCATTATCTCCTTGAGTTCACCAAAGAGCTTGCGTACCTGGTTGTACGCCTTGCGGCGACGCTCGGGCGCCACCACATCATGTATCATCTGCTCATGACGTGCCAGCATAGCCTCAGTCTCAGCCTCATACTGACGCTCGCCCTTGGCAGCCATCCTGGCCGTAGCAATAAGCTTGTCAGTAATTCCGCCCAGAGCCGAAACCACTACTATCACATCATCCTGTTGTGACTCTACAATCTGTTTAAGGTTGGTGATGCTCTCCTTAGATCCTACGGACGAGCCACCGAATTTAAGTACTTTCACAGTAGCAACGTTTTTTTCAAACTGCAAAAATACTCCTTTTCCTGCAAAACTTCTGCAATTTAGGGGGAGAACTTAAGGGATATGGTATCTGAAACTACGCGCTTCGCGCTATCCCTCCCACGCCCTACGGGCGCGGGCCCCTCCCGTTCACAAGCCCACGGGCGGCCATGGTTTCCGATACCATATCCCTTAAGTTCAGCTCACCTGGAAAGTCTAGTTACCCCCTTACCTTAGGGAGCCGCAACGCACGTAGGGCCATTTTCATCCCTAAGGTGAGCGGAAAATACGCCAGTACCTGCGTTACCCCATCACCTTAGGGAACTGTAACGCAGGTACTAACGATTTCTTCCCTAAGGTGCACTCGCACAATCCGCATTAATATAGATTAACGCACAAACCGCTTGCAGTTCCATCGGCTTAGATACAAAAGGGGTCTGTCCCCTTTTGTATCATTTTTTGTGACTCGGATTGTTCAATAGTTGAAACGAAATTCGTCAAGATAGAGAGCCGATCCGTCACCGCCCGTGAAATAATCTCCGAGCACACTTGATGCGGCAACTATGACCACATACTTAGGAGTCCTGTCATTGCGGTATTCAATATCGATGACAAACTTCTCATAGTCATCCATGTAATGGTCAAAAGCTACCCTGCCGTATCCGATTATCCCCGGATCGTTATCGGTATCCAGGAACTTGCCTTTGCCTGAATCAACTATGAACTGTCCGTCCCAGTCGGCCAGGACCACGAAGATGTGTCCGGTGTCCATATCCCCCTTCTTGCTTTCATACGGAGATTTAGTCACATCTATCTTTACCGGACGATAGCAGGCATATCCCTCCATTGTTTTTGGCCGACCTGTAAACGGTATTCCCCACTTAAGCGATGCATTCATGGTCGAAAGGTTAATATCCCCCATCTGACCCGTGAACAACGTTCCGGCTGCAAGTTTTTTGGTCAGAACCATATTTATCAGTCTGGACTGAATCATGGCTGCACTCTTGCCCGGTCCTTCAACTGCCACAAAACCTGTCTCCGCCATGTATGTGGGTCTGCCAAGGCCGGCTGTCGTCTTATTGGGGGTACCCCATACCGTACGTTCCTCCTGACTGGCATCGGCAGAATAACAGACATAGGCGCTGCCCTCCTTGCTCCAATCGTCAAAAGACATGTTGTACAGTTGTCCGGACCCGGTTACATATGATACTGATGACGTGTCAGGAGTGTTTTCAGCCTGCTTATCATCAATAATGTAGATATCATTCTTCCACTCTCCGCAGGAATAAAGAGCAGCAATCAGCAACAACAGACAATATCTTTTCATGCTTTAATCAGAAATGATAAACGATACCGGTCTTTAGTGACATCAGAGACGGCTTGAAACGCACAAAGCCATGGCTTGTGATTGAGTTGCCGGATTCCGTCCCGCTCCCGTTCTGCCAATTGTAACCAAGTTCAAATAAAGGCAGGGACACCTCGAATGATATATCTTGGGTAGCAAAAACGCTGATCCCGGGATATACACCTAACATCACTCTGCCCAGATCACTGTAGGTACCCTCCTTCCTGCCATCGGCCATCTTATAGCTCTTAAGATAACCAGTACGCCCTGACAGACGCCCCTCTGCAAACATTGCAATGATTTTTCCGTTGAACAACGGCAGATACTGCCTCAAGGAAATGGAGCCGCTCAATGCCTGACGGAAAAGATGACGGTCAGACTCATTGTTACCCAGGAAGCTCACCGAATCAACGGCTGCACGCATATCGGTATAACCTATTGCAACGCCAACCGAGGTATTGTCCCTGATGAACCATGATCCCGATGCGGATATATCAAAGTTATGCACATGACCTTCCAGGCCGGTTATCAGGCCAAGCAAATCGGAGCCTTCATCACCATCGGCCCCCCAATGCTCCCAACCAAACTGCAGACCTGCCGACTTGGTTCCTTTCTCTATAAAGACAGCCTCCGGATTACTCATTCCGCGCCCCTGCGCAGACAGTCTGCAGGAGACCCAACAAAGCAAAACACATAGTATGATCAGGCCTTTTCTCATTTTATCAGCTTTTCTTTATCCAAACAGGTGTTTGAATGCTTCCTCTACTTTTGTTACAGGAATAATCCCGATTCCAAGTTTACGTTTCTCCAGTCCGTGCTTGTTGCCCGAAGGTATTATTATCCGCTCAAATCCCAGCTTTGCCGCCTCGGATATACGCTGCTCAATACGGCTTACGGGACGGATCTCACCCGAAAGGCCTACCTCGCCGGTCATGCATACGGTGCGGTCAACGGCAATATCCAGACTGCTGGACAGGATTGCGCTTATCACGGCCAAATCAATTGCAGGATCGCTGACTTTAAGTCCTCCGGCTATATTCAGGAACACATCCTTCTGCCCCAGTTTAAAGCCCACACGTTTTTCCAGTACGGCCAGCAGCATGTTCATGCGACGCACATCAAAACCGATGGCACTGCGCTGCGGCGTTCCGTAAACTGCGGTGCTTGCCAGCGCCTGAACCTCAATCAGGAACGGGCGCACGCCTTCAATAGTGCAGGCAATCGATACGCCGCTCATGCCCTTATGGCTGTCAGTAAGCAGCAGCTCACTGGGGTTGCTCACCTGACGCAGACCGGTCTCCAGCATCTCATAGATACCTAACTCGGCAGTGCTTCCAAAACGGTTCTTAATAGGCCTTAGTATGCGGTAAAGGTAATGCTGGTCACCCTCAAACTGCAGCACCGCATCAACTATATGCTCCAGAATCTTGGGGCCGGCTATCGATCCGTCTTTGGTAATATGGCCTATCAGCAGCACCGGGGTTCCGCTCTCCTTGGCAAACTTGAGCAGTGATGCGGCGCACTCACGCACCTGCGTAATACTTCCCGCCGATGAATCCACGTACTCGCTGCTTATGGTCTGGATTGAATCAATCACCACAAGTTGAGGCTTTACGGCTTTTATATGTTCATATATCTTTTCGAGCGATGTCTCGCAGAGGACTAGTAAACTTTGGCTATTGGCTGTTGGCTGTTGGCTGTTGGCCAGACGCTGGGCGCGCATCTTTATCTGGCGGGCACTCTCCTCGCCCGATACGTACAGCACCTTGAGGTCCTCAAGGCGCATCACGGTCTGCAGCGTCAGGGTGGATTTGCCTATTCCGGGCTCACCGCCCAGCAATACAATCGATCCCTGCACCAGTCCGCCTCCCAGTACGCGGTTAAGCTCATCATCATGCATATCGATGCGGGGCTCCATGGCGCTGTCAATCTCGCTCAGGGTATGCGGGCGGCTCTCATCGGCCTTGCCCGATGCGCTCTTACGTGCCGCGGCGGTCACAGTCTGTGCGGTGGGAGCCTTTACGGTCATCTCCTTCATGGTGTTCCACATGCCGCACGACGGGCACTTGCCGCTCCACTTGGGCGAGTCAAAGCCGCACTCGGAGCATACAAAAACGGTCTTATCCTTTATCGATGCCATACGTTACGCTTTTTTGGACATTTTGCTCCACCACACTATTCCATAGATGGAGTTCATCATGTAAAAGACATACTGAACCACCATGATGGGCGCAAACTGCACGCCGCGTGTGGCAGCGATTGCCCACATCACCAGATTGGCGCCGTTCACCACTATCCACATGAACCACTGCTCGATAAACGCGAACGTCAGAAGGAACTGAGCGCCCACGGCCACGGTCATGGCAAGTGCGTCAGATACGGGCTGAGGATCGTCGGTCCTGAGCAACAATCGGCTTATGCCCCAGACTGCAGCAGCGCTTAAAACTATAAGCAGCGCCCTCTGAGGCCAGGTCATCCAACGGGTCCTGATGCCCTCGCTGCCGCCGCCAAGCGCACGTTTTCGCCACTGGGCCCAACCCACGAACTGCATCGGCACGTTATAAAGAAGAAACAGCACCGCATTGGCATAAAGTCCGCTGCGCAGAGCCATATATCCCTGTATGCATGATCCCAGGAATCCGAAAAGGAAATTCAGCACGCTGCCCTTAACGCCAAAGATCACACACAGCACGCTGCACGTTCCCGCTATAAAACTCAGCACATTGAAATCACCCCTGAGCACGCTCACCGCAACGCTCACCGTCAAGAATCCCAGTATCAGGAACCAGTCCCACCACGAAAAACCTGGTATTTCTATCTTTTTACTCATCTTTTTTCTTTTCCACGCGAAGATAACAAAAAAGTATGATTGAGGGGACAGACCCTTTTTTTACCTTTGTATGTTTTTTTAGACAAGAAGGACCGATGCAGGAAAACAAGAGCGTTACCATTGATGTGGATGCTATCCTAAAGAATAAATTCGGTGAAAGGAAAATACCCGGACCCATCAGATACCTGATCAGAAGAATACTTCATCAGGACGATTTCAATGAATATTTCCGCAAGGGAGATGTAGGGTATGAATTCGTGGAGGGTTTCATAAGATTTATTAATGTCCGGATAGATGTGATCGGGCAGGAGAACATACCTGCCCAAGGCCGGTTTACCTTTGTCTCCAACCATCCTCTGGGCATGCTTGACGCCGGTTTCGAGACGGCTTGGCTTGCCCGCAGATACAATGGGAATGTGGCGGTTCCGGCCAATGATTTCATGATGTCCATCAAACAGGTGGGAGCCTATCTGATTCCTGTCAATAAAGTCGGTGCCCAGGACCGCAGTCTGGGTGAAATCCTCAACGATGCTTTCAGAAGTGACAGACAGATGCTTTTCTTTCCTGCCGGAAGTTGCTCCCGCCAGATAAACGGCGTGATAACCGATACCCCATGGAAGAAAACTTTCCTTACCAGAAGCAGGGAGACACAACGCGACATAATCCCGATATGGTTTTCGGGGCAGAACTCCAAGCGGTTCTACAGGATTGCAAAGTGGTGCAAACGTTTGGGAATAAAGACCAACTATGCCATGTACACGCTTCCCGATGAGTTATTCCGCAGCCGTGGCAAACAATACAAAATGGTTATAGGCAAGCCCATCCCATATACCATATTTACTCCCGATAAGACTGACTCGCAATGGGTTTCGTATGTTCGCGATCAAGTCTATTCATTAAAGCAGGATTGACATGGAGCCAATAATAGAGGAGATAGACAAATCACTTCTCGCGGAGGAAATAAAACGGCAGGTCTGCCTTTCAGAACTCACCCGTGGCAATATGGAGTTGTATGTGGTCCAAGGGCATAAGGCTCCCGCCCTTATGAGAGAGATAGGCCGCAGGCGTGAGATTGCCTTCCGGACTGCCGGTGGCGGAACCGGCCTGAGTTGTGATGTTGACCGATATGACCTGGACCCCGAATCGGGATTCCGTCAACTAATCTGCTGGGACAGTAAGAATTGCGAGGTAATGGGCGGATACCGTATCCTGTTCGGAAAAGATTGCCGCCTTGATTTAAACGGACAGCCCGATATGCCGTCGGCACATCTGTTCCGTTTTTCGGAGCAATTTATCAGTGAGCAACTGCCCGATATGATGGAGATGAGCCGCTCATTCACTTCAACCCCCAATATCTTTACACTACAGATGCTGTTCTGCGGCTTGGCGGTGTTGTGCAAACGCAATGATATACATAGTCTGTTTGGAAAGGTTACCTTTTACCCTTCATATCCCAGCGAGGCACTGGGGTTGCTGGAAGCCTTCTTTACAAAGCATTGTCCCGATCCTGATTCCTGGATCGTTCCGCATAATCCATACGTTGTGCCTATTCCTGATTATGCCGGCAGCGTTTTGGTAAACGATAGTTATGAAGCTGACCTTAAGGCACTTACCGGAGCCTTACATGACAGGGGGTTCCATATGCCTCCAATCCTCAAATCATATCTGAGGTTGTTCCGGGGCTTCAGGGTATTCGGCACCGCCGTCAATGACATTTTCGGGAATGTCATGGAGACCGGTATGTTCTGTTATCTTGATGATTTATCGGCCCGGATTTTTATGCCATATCTAAGAAACTGATGGATCTGATCACATCTATAGTACGTGCAGTAATGCATTACAGAGTCCGTGCCATACGCCGTTATGCCACTGATTTTGAGAGCATTCAACGCAAGACATTGAGGCGGCTCGTAAGGCAGGCTTCAGGTACAAGTTGGGGGAAACAGTACGGTTATGACTCCATACGCAACTACGCAGATTATGCAGAACGCGTTCCAGTAAACAACTACTCATCCATCAAGCCTTATGTAATGCGGATGATTGACGGAGAACCCGATGTGCTGTGGCCGGGACTCATACCGTTTTTTGCTAAATCCAGCGGCACCACATCCGATACCTTCAAATTCATCCCCGTATCAAGACAAGGCCTCAAACATTGTCACCTGATGGGCGGCAAGGATGTCACAGCCACATTCCTTGATACCCACCCCAACTCACATGCCGGTCTGGGTTACTCACTTGTGCTGGCCGGTGAATGTGAGCCTATAAAACCCGGTTCCGGGATTATAGCGGGCGATATCAGTTCCATCATGTCCAAGGCTATACCAGGTTTCTTCCGCAGAATGCTTCACCTGATTCCTCCGGCCGGAATGTTGGAGCGTATCCATGACTATAAAGACCGGCAGGAAACAATATCTCTTTATATAGCAGGAAAACGTCTGGTTTCATTCAGCGGTTTGCCAGGATGGAATCTGCCACTGTTACAAAAGACCGTCCAAATGATGGGAAAGCAGAATGCAGAACAACTCTGGCCTCACATGGAGATGTTTGCACACGGTGGTTGCAGTATTTCTCCTTATAAGCCGATAATAGAGAAACTGTTTCCATCCGGCAGTCTTGTATGCATTGAGAACTATAATGCATCCGAGGGGTTCTTTGGCGTTCAGACCGACAGCAATGACCCGTCGATGATGCTCATGCTTGATTATCAGGTCTTTTATGAGTTCATCCCCATGAAAGAGTATGGCATTGCCGATGCACGGGTGCTCCCTTTATGGGAAGTGGATACAGACGAGGACTACGCAATAATAATAACCACCTCATCGGGCTTATGGCGTTACGAGATTGGTGATGTAATCCGATTTGTCAGGAAAAAGCCGTATAAATTCATTTTTGTGGGACGGACAGCCCTGACACTCAATATCTGCAGTGAAAAATTAAGCATCCGTCAGGCCGATCTGGCCATTGAACAAGCCTGCCGGACAACAGGTTGCATTGTCCGGGAATACACCGTTGCCCCTGACAGTGAAACATATAATAATAACAGTTTCCATCAGTGGCTGGTGGAATTTGATAAGGAGCCGGACAACATCCGCAAGTTTGCATCAGTCCTCCAGGATTGTGTGGAGCAATTCGATTATAATTACATGAGAATGATGGAAAGCGGTTCAATCAACCCCCTTCAGATAATCAAAGCCCGTCCCGGCCTCTTCTATGACTGGCTGGAATCAAAAGGTAAACTGGGCGGTCAGCACAAAGTTCCCCGTCTGTCCCAGTCCCGCAAACTGATTGAGGAGTTACTCTCTATGAATTCAAAATGACACAATTGGGGTCAGGCCCCTTTTGTATCATTTTTCTTCTTTTGCCCAGGTAACGGCACGATTTATGAAATCCAGAAAAGGTTTGGTTGTCTTAAAGAGGTCTGCCACACGCTGTGCCAAGTCAGGCGCCAGGATGAAATCGTCATCAGGTGTGTAGGCCATGCAGAAACGCTTGAGACGGTAATAATCTGAGTCGGGGGTATCAGCGGGGAATCCGGCAGGAACCTTCTTGAGAGCGCCCTCAAAATCCAATTCAAAACCGGGAGCGGCCTGGGCCAGGATCTTGCGGAAACCGCCGTCGCTCATCTCAATATCCTCGCGCAGAATGGCCAGCACCTTGGGGTCACACCAATAGTCACCGGCGGCCAGCATGTGGGTTCCCTCCCAGCTGTCACTGGCCGATGCGCTCACCTGGAAATAGTATCCGCTGTAGGCCGATTTCTTGCCGCCCGGGCAGATATACACGCCCATATGGGTCTTATACGGGGATTTATCGGCCGAAAACCTTACGTCGCGGTATATGCGGTAGGTTATATCGTTAAGCTGAAGGTCACCGATGGCAGGATCAAACTTGCGGATATCGGCCAACAACTCAAGGGCAAAGGCATCGAACCGCTCCTTGGCCCTCTTGTACTCATCCTTATGCTCCAGGAACCAGCTGCGTTCATTGTTACAGCTGAGCCTCCTCAGGAAATCCAGTATCTCTTTCATAACTCTTGTCTTAACTACGGATAAAGGTACTGCTTTTTTAGTAAATTCGCGGCATATATGATAAAGGAGGTACAGCTAAGGGTAGAGCCGCAGTTTGCGTATAACGAGCAGGTGCTCAAGGAGACTGTCTCAAGGCAGTGCGGACTTGACGTGCGCACCATAACGGCCGTCAGAACGCTCAAGAAGAGCATCGATGCCCGCCAGCGCACCATTTTCGTAAACCTCACCCTGAGGGTTTTCATTAATGAGCAGCCGCCCAAGGACGAGTTTACCCGGATAGACTACCGTCCAGTTGACGGCAAGCCCGCAGTCGTAGTGGTAGGCGCAGGCCCCGGAGGTCTGTTCGCAGCGCTGCACCTTATTGAACTTGGACTTAGACCGATTGTCCTTGAGCGCGGCAAGAACGTGCATGACCGCAAGATTGACATAGCCGCCATAAGCCGTACCCATAAGGTCAACCCGGAATCCAACTACAGTTTTGGCGAGGGCGGTGCCGGTGCCTACTCCGACGGCAAACTGTACACCCGCAGCAAGAAACGCGGCAGCACTGACCGCATCCTGAACATATTCTGCCAGCACGGCGCAAGCCCCACAATATTGTCCGATGCCCACCCCCACATAGGTACGGACCGCCTACCTCGCGTAATCGAGAACATCCGCAACACCATAATAAACTGCGGCGGCGAGGTTCACTTTGAAACCCTGATGACCAGCTTCATACTGCAGGGCAACCGCGTAATCGGTGTAAACGCCACTCACTCAGGTCAGCAATGCACATTCATGGGCCCGGTAATACTGGCCACCGGCCACAGCGCCCGCGATGTATACCGTTACATGGCCGCCCAGAACTTCAATATTGAGGCCAAGGCACTTGCCGTAGGATGCCGATTGGAACACCCTTCGCAGCTTATCGACTCCATACAATACCACAACCGCGCCGGCCGAGGCAAATATCTGCCCGCCGCCGAGTACAGTTTCGTAACCCAGGTTGACGGACGCGGAGTCTACAGTTTCTGCATGTGCCCCGGCGGATTCGTGGTTCCGGCTGCATCGGGCCCTCAGCAGATTGTGGTGAACGGAATGTCACCATCGGGCCGAAACTCCCGCTGGAGCAACTCCGGAATGGTGGTTGAGACCCGCATTGAGGATGTAGCGCAATCAGACAGCGACCTCAAAGACCCGCTGCTGATGATGCGCTTCCAGGAAAAGCTGGAGCATGACTGCTGGCAGGCCGGCAACATGCGTCAGACCGCACCCGCCCAGCGAATGGCCGATTTTGCAAACCGCCGCCTCAGCTATGACCTCCCGGAATCATCCTACTCGCCCGGCCTCATATCATCCCCGCTCCATTTCTGGATGCCCAAGTTCGTAACGGAGCGCCTCAAGCAGGGATTCCTGCAGTTCGGCAAAAGCAGTCACGGATTCCTTACCAACGACGCCGTAATGATTGCCGTCGAGACCCGCACATCATCGCCCGTACGCATACCGCGTGACAACGAAACCCTCCAGCACATCGGCCTTGAAGGCCTCTTCCCCTGCGGTGAGGGTGCCGGTTACGCCGGTGGAATAGTCTCCTCCGCCATAGACGGCGAGCGTTGCGCCGAAGCAGTAGCACAAAAGTATCGTTTCCCTGTGTCGCAATGACACAGGGAAACGATACTTTTGTGCCCCCTCGGTCACTTATTAGAACTGTCTGCCTCTGGGAATGGGTTGTTCTTTTTTCTCAGTAACTCCAAATACTGTATCTAAGCAGCGTGTAATTGCTATCCTAACATTATCCGCTTCAGTATCCCCTTGGCCTTCTCCTGTTACAGAACATACTAGAGCATGTGATGCAGCAGAAGTAAATTGCATGGTTACTTCTGTCGCATACCCCAAATTAAGTTCACGCTTACCTGTTTCACCATAGCTAATTACAAGTGTTTTATCACTAATCTTCTCATCGATTTCAGCAATGCGGACATATCCTAATTTCATTAGATACCCGGATATGATATCAATAGGATCTGTAGATGTGGTAGTTGTTGCGCCAAACACCCCATAACCATTGTTGGTTACAATTCCAGTGCTACTGTTTTTTGACCCCGTTGGATTAACAAAGAAATATGTATAGTTCTTCAAATCATCACTTGGATTGCGGTTTATCGTGGTGGGCTTTACGCTTCCACACCCAGATAATATGGATGCTATCGCTATTATTAAAATTACCGTTTTATTCTTCATATGTTCTAACGTTGTCCTTCTTCAAATTTGGTACAAACTTACATAAAAGAAATCGTCTATGGCAATTTATGAATCCCAAATTGAGTTTTCCAGTTGCAGGAGCGGGGCTGGTGGGATTGGGGACACAACGCTCCGAGGCTACGCTGGCGCGTAGCCCAGCCTTGTTTTATTTTGCTACGCAAAAGCGCGGCGTTGCCGCTTAGCTTCTTCCAGTCGCGTTACCATTCGCAGGCTTTTGCCTCCCCTGCGGAGCCTTTACATTCGTCAGACAAGTGCCGTTCTTAACGGGATCCTCCAAGGCTCTCCGCTTCACACCTTCCGCAAATGCCCCAATCCCCGATGCTCCCTCTCTCTGCAACTGGCCAACTGTTTTTATACAAAAAGAAACCGCACAGCCTTCCAGCCGCGCGGTTCCATAATATCTAAGTACGGTATCTCAAGCAAGCTTATCTACATCGGCCGGATTCCTCCCCGGTGCATAGCCCCAGTAGTCATCTTCTAAGCCGCTCATCACAAGTATTCTGCCGCTCATTTTAAAGTCAATAGCCTCAGTAATAGGCTTCATGTATCTTCTCTTTTCCATAGTCATTATCATTTTAGCGTTCATTCCACAGTAATATAAACCTTCTTGCCGTTATTGATGTAAAGGCCAGTCTTGGAGGGCCTGCCGTCAAGCTTGGTGCCATATATGCTGTACCAGGCGTCATCCTCATAGATTTGGCCTGTGCGTGTGTCCATCATGACTGTGGTACCGGGTATGCCGCTACCGCCCAACCATACAATCTCAATCACATCGGGCAGAGCATCGCCTGTGGCGCGTGTACCCGCACGCAGCTGTACGTGTGATGCCGGGTTCGTATCATCCAGATTACCATTATACTCCAACCAGCAGCTGAAAGGCCTCAGCACCGTGCGCCTGCGTGCCTTGACAAACTGGCCCACCGCCTGCCCGTCATTCTCCTTCATCATGAATCCGTATATGGTGCCACCGGTCACAGCAGCGTCATCAGCCTCCCAAACCTTCTGCTCGTATGTGCCGTGGAATGTGAATCCCTCCACATCATCCACCGTCTTCGGGTCTGCGCCGATGCTGATGGCCACGTCGCTGAACGTGATGCTCGTCACCTCACTCGTCGCCTCAAATATGTACGGCGTGTTGGCTGAGAGCGTGGCCGGGCTTGTAATCTCCGTCATCACTGCCTTCTTCAAGCCGCTTTCCTCGCTGATGCCCGTGAATTGCCATACCTTGCCGTGGGTCAGCAGTGCCGTCGGGTCGAACGGCAGGCACACCGTCTGCTTCCGTCCGGCGGGGAACGTGCGGGTCAGCGTCACATCAGCCACCTTTCCGTCCAGATTAGTCAAGTCGTTGGTGATGCCCGTGGCGCCCGTCCCATCAATCGTCACAGCGTTCTCTATCCACGTTGCGTAGATGGTTGCGCTGTTGTTGCTGAGGGCGGGTATGGCGTTTACTTCGTCGCCCGTGCCGTCGTTGGCGGTGTTCCAGCCGTTGAATGTATAGCCGTCGCGGGTCGGTTCAGTGATGCGGAGCGCAGCACGCAGGGCGCCGTTGTCATCGGTGCGTCCCGCCGTCAGCAGGCCACTTGTCGTGGCCAGGGCATCGTATGTCCCCTCGAACGAGACCTTCGTGTCATGGCTCTTCACGCTGCCGGGTTCAGTGGCGGTGATGAACACGCCGTTAAACATGGGGTTGTCAATGGGGTCGCCAGCCGTCGCCCACCTCACAAGGTAAGGCGTACCGGCCTCAATACTGCTCACCTCCGTGAAGGAAAGGTTCAGCGTGCCGTCATCATCAAGGCGTGTCTTGTATTTCTTGTTACTGCCCGTGCCAGTAGTTCCCGTCGTGTTAAGCTTTATCACCGTCGCCCCTTCCAGCGGCGTACCCGTGAGGCTCCTCAGCGTAAAGGGCAGGCACAGTGTGTTCCAGTTGCCGTCCTTCCACAGCCTGCGGCCGATGAGCGTCACCGTATGCGGTTGTACGTAGTTATTTCTGTCTATCTGCCTGCTGTTGTCGTCACTGTCATCATAAAGCCACACGTCCGCATAACCCTCCTCGGGTAAGACGAAGTAGTACAGGTTGATGGTGACGCTGCCCGTGGGCGTAAACTTATAGCTCGCAGTGCTTGCATCTACGTAGGTTGTCACGCCGTTGTTCTCGATGATCATGGCGCAGCCCTGCCCGCTGCCCGGCTCAACCGTCAGCGTCAGGTCGTAGGCCGTGCTCCAGAACTGTTCCGACCCGTCGTTCACCTTCGCCAGCGTCTCACCATTGCCCGTGTATGAGTGTGCAGGGGTGTTGCTGTCATTCAGCGTAAAAGTCCCAGCCGTAGCCGTGCCGTCCGTCGTCTTGTTGACGTACACCTGATACGTGTTCATTTCGCTGAACGTGACGCTCACGGCCAGGTCCTTTGCCGTCAGGTCTATCGGCATCGAGAGCGTGCTGCTGCCGCCTATGCTGAAGTCCGTCGAGCCGCCGCCGTTGCGCACCGTCAGCGTATACGTCCCCGTGAACGAATACCCGCTCTGGGGTGTCACCGTCAGCGTGTAATGCCCGGGCATGAAGCGTCCGTCGCCGTCGGGCGTGCGCCCCTTCGCGTCGCTGAGCGCCACGGTGCCGCCCGCGCTGGCCGTCAGCGTGCAGTACCCCGCCTCGGCCCACTTGGCGTAGAGCGTGAAGCTGTGGTCAACGGCCGTCGTGAAGTCGTAGGCCTCGGTGCAGCCCGCGTCGGTGTACCAGCCCTCGATGCCCATGTCCTTGTTCGCCGTCGCGTCGTGGTAGTACCGCACGTCGGGCTCCGTCGCCGTCTGCCCCGTGGTCAGCGTCTGCGCGTCGATGGCCGTGCCCTTGCCGCCCGTGTCGAACGTCACCACGTTGTCCGTCCGCGGCGTCCACTTGGCGTAGATGGTCATGTTGTCGCTCAGAGCCGCGCCGAAGTCGTAGTCCACGGTGCAGCCCGCATCGCCGTACCAGCCGCCGAAGTCCCAGCCCTGCGCCGTCGGATCGCTCGCCGGAGCCGTCAGCGCACTGGCCACGCCCGAATACACGGTTTGCGCAGCCGGAGCCGAGCCGTGCCCCTGCATGTCGAAGGTCGCCGTGCAGCGCCAGTGGATGATGGTGATGGAAGGTATGGCATTCTCTCCTTTATATACCATGCTCTCCCAGCGTCCCTTCTGGCCGGCATAATACAGATTTCTCAGGCCACTACCAGCAAAAGCCCACTTATCTATTGTCACGACACTATAAGGTAGCGTTATTTGGGCGATAGGGCATTGGAAGAAAGCGTATTCCTCGATGGTTGTGATATTGCCGTTGATAGTGACGTTGGCAAGACTTATGCAACCGTCAAAGGTTTGCTTGCCAATGATGGACACCTCGCTCGGAATAGTGATGCTACTCAGACTGGTACATTGGTAGAAGGCGCAGTCTTCGATGGTTTTGACACTATTGGGCAACGTGAAGTCAGACAGCATATGACATTCTTTGAATGCTTCCTGCCCGATTGTTATGATATTGCCTTCCAGTGTGACGCTGGCAAGTTTTTCGCATTTTTTAAAAGTCTGCCTGCCAATGGCTGTCACTCCGCTCGGGAGCGTGATGCTGGTCAGTTTTTTACACCCATAGAAAGCACCGTTCCCGATGCTGCTGACGCTGCCGGGCAGCGTGATGGCGGTTAGGCTTGTACATAGGCTAAAGGCATCCGCGCCGATAGACGTGACATTGCCGTTGAAGGTGACGCTGGCAAGACTAGTGCAATTGTTAAAGGTTCCGTCGCCAATAGCTGTCACATGGCTCGGCAGGGTGATGCTGGGCAATTTGGTACAAGAAGAGAATGCATAATCCCCGAGGGTATTGAGGGTGCTGGGAAGCGTGACGCTCTCCAGGTTCGTGCATGAGGAAAAAGCGTATTCGCCAATGTATTCAACCCCCTCAGAAATCACGATACTCTCCGCCGTCACTTCTACAAAACATCTGTCTTCAATCCTCGTGACGGAATAATCTTTAAAATTATGCCTTATCGTGGTCGGTGTCGTGATGCTCGTGGCAGAACCATCGTAAGAGACCAGCATTACGCTGTAGGCATCAAGGATTCTGTATCCCCAGCCGTTATAGTCGTAAGTTGTTTGCGCATAACTCCCCACGGGCCATGCCGTCATCACCGCGAGCAGTAGCGTCACTACCGCCCGCCGTGTCATCTCTCTGAATATATTTCCAACTCTTTCCATAAAGCGTATAGTTTAACTCAATTAAAAACAGGAAACCACGCGACAACCCTGCAGGCTCGCGTGGTTATAGTTTCATAAAATAAACATAATAAATTAATTACAAGCTGCTTACTCCCCCCTAAGCTCTCATAGGGAAGCCCGTCGGAAAAGGATATGGCGTAAGGTCTGAACATCTCATCAACTTTTCTGAGCCGCAAATTTCGCAAAAAAATCGCGTACCAACCCACCAGAACCGCATATAAATTCACACCATTTTCTGCAGGTGATACCAGCTATGGTGCTGCGCATCTCAGGATGGATGTAGGTGGTGTAAAATATAACATGAAAGTAACTCTGTTGAAATTTCCCACATACCACAAGCTCAGTAAAGACAAAGATGGAGTTCACGGATATGGGGCATTAGGAACGAATGTTCTAGGTGATAACCCTATACTGCTCTCCAATACAAATAAAAAACTGATTCTTTTTGGCTGGTATTGATTATGCCAGGGCACACCCGCCATCACCCCAAGACACACCGTTCCAATCACAGAAAATCCGGCCGTTTTGAGTGGGCTATTCCAAGACTGCAGACCTGATCTTTACTTCATACAAACCACCATCGGCCAACCGTCATCCAAGTAAGCAACCGTTCTCGTAAGCAGCACATATCGGCTAATCAGGATCCACGTTGTGGGCTGTCATCCGGAGTACCAGGAATAACACCCGCCATACACCAACCAAGAAACCCCCATCAATCCCGCATCCGCCAACTGCATCACACCTGGTACACCGGACAAAAAAAAGTGCAAGGGAGTCCGCCTCCCTTGCACAAGCTGCACAAACTTTGCACAAACTTTAAAAGTGTTGCACAAGTTGCACAAGCTGCACAAACCCAGTGGACTGTTTGTTGTAGAATATCGATTATCAGCATATTAGAGGTTCTTATGCACAGTGTGCGCTCACGCGTTTTTGTGCAAGTTTGTGCAAGTTGTGCAAGTTGTGCAACGTTTTTCATCTTTCTTATTTGTATCTCCTCTCGTAATGACCTCTCTGGGTCAGTATAAAGAAGTCGGTCGTCAGCCAGCTTTTGAATGTCCTCTCACCCATACCCATGGCCACCGCAATCTCCACGCCCTCGCCGGTGGTGAATGTTACCGGTATCCTCTTGTAGATTCTCTTCTGCAGGATGCTCAGTTTCGTCAGCGGGTCATACTTGAAATTCTCTCTGGCCTTCATCCCGCAAATAAGGTAATAATCCACCAGCTTCAGGGCGCCTTCCATAGCCCATCCGGACAGCTCTATGATGGGCTTGCCGTCGCAGCCGTAACGCATCGCGTCCAGGACGATGGCCAACCGCACAATATACTTCTCCATCTTGGTGGCGGCCATGCGGTAAATGGAGCCCTCCATGACACAGGGAAACGATACTTTTGTGCGCGGAGAACGTTGCGCCGAATCCGCCGCCCATTTCGCCACATCGGCACTCTAATTAGCCACAATTATTCATTCACGCACTCCCGCACACACGCGAGAGGGTATATTTGCACCTGTTATTGAAATGAAACTATGAGATTCAATGGTGCAAATGTGCTTATCACCGGTGGAGCATCGGGCATAGGCAGAATAATGGGCCGCATGGCCCTGGAGAGAGGTGCTGCAAGACTTATCATCTGGGACATAAACGAGAGCAACATAGAGTTGGTCAAAAAAGAGCTGTCCGGCAAAGGTCAGGTAAGCGGACTCTGCGTGGATGTATCGGACAACGACATTATTGAGAATGCTTACCGGTCAACCGTCAATATGTACGGACCGGTGGACATACTTATCCAGTGTGCCGGTATAGTGACCAGCAATGCCACATTCGACAGTCTGACCCCGCGCGACATAGAGCGCACCATGATGATAAACGCAGTGGCTCCCATGAACGTAGCCCACGTGATGTTGGCCGATATGATCAAGCGGGACAAGGGCCACATCTGCAACATAGCATCGGCTGCAGGCATGCTCTCCATGCCCAAGATGAGTGTCTATGCCGCCAGCAAGTGGAGCGTGATAGGCTGGTCCGACTCGGTCCGCATAGAACTGGCCAAGATGAAGTCAAAGGTACGATTCACCACCGTAGCCCCCTACTTTATCAATACAGGAATGTTTGACGGCGTATCATCGCCCATTTTCCCCATACTGGACCCTGAAAACACTGCCCGCAAGATTGTCCGTTCTATTGAAAAGAACAAGGATTTCCGCGGCATACCTTTCGGTTCCCATTTTATAAGATTCTGGCAGGCTCTGCTGCCCGTATGCTTGTTTGATTTTGTATTTGGCACTATCTTTGGAATCTATCACACAATGGATCACTTTACCGGAAGGAAAAAATGACAATAGAGAACACCCCGCAAGAGAGAATTGAAGCGATAATAGCCTCACAGAAAGAGTTCTTCAAGACAGGAGCCACGCTTGATGTGGAGTTCCGCAAGAATCAGTTGCGCAAGCTGGCACAAGCCCTGCAGGAGTTTGAGAAACCGTTGGCCGATGCCCTCTGGACCGATCTGCACAAATCCTTTCAGGAGGCCTACCTGACAGAGATCGGGCTTGTCAAGGCCGAGATACGCGAGCACCTTAAAGGTGTAAGCCGATGGTCACGACGCAAACGGGTCCACACCCCTCTGACACTCTTTCCCTCAAGCTCATTCATAGTAAAGGAGCCGCTGGGGTGTGCACTGATTGTATCGCCATGGAACTACCCCGTACAGTTGCTGCTCAACCCGCTGGTAGGCGCTATCTCAGCAGGATGCACAGCCGTACTCAAACCCTCGCCCTACGTACCAGGCGTATCGGCTGTACTTGAGGAACTGATCCGCACCGCGTTCCCTGAGAACTACATTGCAGTGGTTCAGGGAAACCGTGATGTAAACAAAGTGCTGTTCAACAGCCGGTTTGACATGATCTTCTTTACCGGCAGCCCCGCTCTGGGCCGACAGGTAATGGCGGCGGCATCACAGCATCTCACTCCTGTTGTTCTGGAACTTGGAGGCAAGAGTCCCTGTATAATTGACAAGAGCGCCAACATAAAACTGGCGGCCCGACGTGTAGCCTGGGGCAAGACCCTCAACGCTGGCCAGACCTGCATCGCCCCTGACTACATACTTATCCATGAAGATGTAAAGGAGGCCTTTGTCAAACAGTTTGCCGCACAGGTTAAACGCCTGCACGGCAAAGAGATAAAGGAGTCCGGACACTTTGTACGCCTGGTAACTGACAAGGCCTTTGAGCGCGTCAAGAGTTACCTCCAGGACGGCGACATAGTATATGGCGGCCGCGCTGACAGCAGCACCCGGTTCATAGAGCCCACCCTGCTGGACAACGTAAGTCCCGATGCCCCCGTCATGACCGATGAGATTTTCGGCCCCATATTTCCTATGATTACCGTCAGCCCCCGGAACGGCAGTTTCAGTGATCAGGTAGCAGAGTTCATTACAGGCAGGGAAAAGCCTCTGGCATTCTACTACTTTGGCTCTGAGGCCGATGGCTGGGACCTGATACACCGTACATCATCGGGCGGCGGATGCATCAACGACACCATCATGCACATAGCCAACGGTAACGTACCGTTTGGCGGCGTCGGCAACTCGGGTATGGGTCACTACCACGGCAAACTGAGCTTTGACGCTTTCACCCACGAGCGCTCAATAGTGAAAGCCCCCACATGGATAGACCTGCCCTTCCGCTACATGCCCTACAAATTCTTTGCAATCATCAAGCGTATGATGTAACTTTGCAGCCACTATGGCATTATATCCCAATCTGATAAAAGAGGCCTTGCAGACGGTGCGCTATCCGGGCACCGGCAAGGACATCATCTCAATGAAGATGCTTGAGGACGATATCCGTATAGACGGAAACTCAGTATCGTTCTCACTTATTTTTGACAAGCCCACCGATCCGTTCATCAAATCGATAGTAAAGTCGGCCGAGACCGCAATAAAGCTCAAGGCCGGTGATGACGTTCAGGTAGAGGTTAAGGTAAAGACCCGTCAGGCACCCCGTCCCGAGGGCCCCGAACTTTTGCCCGATGTCAAGAACATCATAGCCGTAGCATCCGGAAAAGGCGGTGTAGGCAAGTCCACAGTAGCAGCCAACCTGGCAGTCGCACTGGCAGGCATCGGCTACAAGGTAGGACTGCTTGATGCCGATATATTCGGCCCCTCCATGCCCAAGATGTTCAACACCGAAGGCGCACGTCCGTATGCCGAAAACAAAGGCGGACGCGACCTGATAATCCCCGTAGAGCAGTACGGAATAAAGTTACTCTCGATAGGTTACTTTGTTGACCCTGAGCAGGCTGTCCTGTGGCGCGGCGCCATGGCCAGCAACGCACTCAAGCAACTCATTGCCGATGCTGACTGGGGTGAGTTGGACTACTTTATCATAGACATGCCTCCCGGCACAAGCGATATCCACCTCACCCTGGTACAGACACTTGGTATAACCGGAGCCGTAGTGGTAAGCACCCCGCAGGAGGTTGCCCTGGCCGATGCCCGCAAGGGGATAGATATGTTCCGCAACGAGAAGGTCAACGTACCTGTATTAGGTTTGGTTGAAAATATGGCCTGGTTTACTCCGGCTGAACTGCCGCAGAACAAGTACTATCTGTTCGGTAAGGAGGGATGCAAACGTCTGGCCGAAGAGCTGAAAGTTCCTCTGCTGGGACAGATTCCAATCGTACAGAGCATCTGCGAGGGCGGTGACAACGGCACCCCGGTGGCTCTCAACCCCGATACCATAACCGGCCTGGCATTCCGCGAACTTGCACAGTCAGTAGCCGTCGCTACCGATGCCCGCAACCATCAGCAACCGCCCACAAAGGCAGTAAGTACTCATTCCTGAGCGGTTTATTCAGACTTTGATCCTTCGGGTGGAACTACAGGAACCTCAAATATAAATCTGGCTCCTCCATTTGTGTATGTAGTGTCAAGATAGACATTGGCACCCATAAGTGTGGCTATCTCGCGGCAGATACTCAGGCCCAGTCCTGTACCCTGTACAAAACTGTTCAGCTTGGTAAAACGGTCAAATATAGCCTCTGCCTGATCAGCCGGGACACCCGGGCCGGTATCAGTGACACTGAACGTCACATACCCGGGCTTGGCAGTAAGCGAACTGGACAGTACAATCTGCCCCGATGAGGTATGCTTGCAGGCGTTTGTCAGCAGATTGATAAGGATCTGCTGGACACGCTGCGGGTCTGTCCTGAAAGTAAACGGCTCTTCCGAATCAGGCTCATATAACATCCGAACCCCGGGATGCAGACGGTGCTCTGAACTCGTTATAGCCGAACGGCACATATAATGGACTTCACCATCATCGTATGTTATCTTGTATTGGCCGTTATCCATATCGGTAGTATTCAGGATGTCCTCAAGCAGCATTATCAGAATCTTGGTGTTGTTCATGATATGGTTTGAGAACTCCTGTTTTTCCTCAGGCGAGAGTGCATCATCAGGAAGTGACAGCAACTGGGAGAAACCCACAATCGCATTGAGCGGAGTGCGCACCTCATGACTCATGTTCTGCACAAAACGGGTCTTGGCTGCGTTGGCAATCTCAGCCTTGCGGTTGGCGGCAGTCAGTTCATTGATCATCTTCTGGTCACGTATCCTGCGGCGTCTCAAGCCTATTACCTGACTGTATGAGAATGCCAGAAGACCAAGCAGCACCGCCGTCACCAACATGGTAAGTATCAGGGTGGTCCGGTCCAGTTGCCGTGATTTTTCTTCCAGATCAGCTGTCAGCACCTTGTTGCCCATCTTTGCGTCAAATTCAGCCATATTAAGCTGGTTGGACTTGGCAAAATTGCTTTCCATCAGTTCCATCAGGCGCTTCTCCAGGCGGAAAGCGGCGTTCTCATATCCGTAAAGCTCGGCAATATTGATAACGAACTTCATCTCACGTATTTTGGAAAGGGCTTCAATACGATCCAAATCCTTGTTGTTGATTGTACCATCTATAATCTCATCAATGAGATGGAACATGTTCCTTGCTGTTACTGAAATCAGGCGCAACTGTCCATCGGCCAAACAACGGTCACGTAGTTCCGTGTACTTGCGTGTATCCTTATCCAGCGCCGCTATGACAGCCAGATAATAGTTACAGCGTAGAGTATCATTGTGGCTCATTGATACTTCAAAAGCCTTGTCTATATATATCCTCATGGAATCACTCAAAACAGGATATGTATTGGCCAGGTCACAGTATGCATTGGTTAGTGACTGACGTCTTACCGTAGGATCATCGGTCTCATTATAGACCCTGATGCCCTCCAGGATATATTTCTTGGCCGTTACGTAATCGTTCATGGCTGTATACAGCGAAACCATATATCGGGAGCTGTACCACATACCGTAAGCATCATTCTGCTCAATGGCGTATGCCTGCATCTCCTGCAGCAACTCAATAGAGGTGTTGGGCATTCCATTGTTGTAATAAAAGTTTTGGGTCAGCTCGTAAGCGTAGTAGAAATACTGCCTGTAGCCGTATGAAAGAGCTATTGCCTTAAGTTCCTCAATTTCTTCCTCATGAATTTCATTTTCTT
>ONMR01000040.1 GCA_900318995.1 uncultured Prevotellaceae bacterium
CGTTTAGAAGATGAACAACCTGATAAACTGCATTATGAGAAAGTTGTCTTTTCTGTTTTTGGGCGTTGTGATGATGTCACAGCTTGCTCTTGCGGCCGGGTATCCCCTGAATGGTTCATGGGAGTTGATGGATCCGGAGTCCTGGAATTTTAAAAATATGCAGAATAAGGCTCCTGAGGGTTTTGTCTGCGGTTATGTGGTGAATGATGCCTGGGGTAAAAATTATTTCAGCATGTATGTTGTAAAGAAGGCCGATAAGTATGAACTGGTATATAAAAAGCCCGGAATTGCCAAGACAAAAGAGATTGACGCTACGCTGGCAAAAGAGCTGTTGAAAACGGTTGACGGAAATATAGGTGAAGCCCAGAAGCGTAGGGATTTTGAAATAGAGGATGCCAGGAAGAGAAGTGAGAAAGTAGAGACTGGTGAAACAGATGATGTTGAAATAATAGAGAGCATATTCTATGATGGTGATGTCATATATGCACTTAAGCCCGGAAAAATGGCATACTCCTGGCCTGGTATGTTTTATCGTTTGCCGGACAAGAACTGGAATGATCAGATGGCTATTCTCTCTGATGCCAAAGCATCGGATAATCCGGATATCAGAGTTGAATCTTTTGACGTGGACAAAGAGAACAATTATTCACCCAACGGCGATATCGCAGATGAGGAGTTTTTTTACATTGATGAATCTCTCGATACAAATGCAATCTATTTCGTAGTTGAAGATTTTCCGGAGTTTCCGGGCGGTCCGCAGGCTTTAGCGGATTATCTGCGTGATAACATAAAGTATCCGGAATTGTGTCGCAAGGATAGTATTCAAGGTCGTGTAATTATCACATTTGTGGTAGAAAAGGACGGTAGTATAAGCAGTGCAGAGGTAGTGAAAGGTATCCATGAGCTACTGGATGCTGAGGCGATGAGGGTAATAAGTGCCATGCCTAAGTGGAAGCCCGGCAAACATCGTGGTAAAGCGGTGGGGGTAAAATACACCCTTCCTGTAAACTTCAGACCGGATGGTACTCCATATCTGAAAGTCCCCAAAAGTTCTGCTGAAAAAATAGATAATAAGACTGCCGAGATTATAGAAATTTTTGAAGAAGATTCTTATATCGAATGAATGACACAAATTTGGCATCATTGCAGGAGTTCAGCGATAAACATACTGTAGTCAAGCCGCAAACTATGGTAGCGGCAAGCACCCGCAGACAGATTTTTTCATAGTCCTTTTTTAGAATTGTTGATTATGCGCAAATGTAAAACAAATCTTCACGAATAGCACAAATATTTGTAAGTTTGCAAAGACCTAACATAAAACAAATTTGATGATGAAAAAGAGAATGCTTATGGTGGCCGCAGTCCTTATGTGCGGTATGTTTCAGTTGAGTGCTCAGCCTACCTACACAGATATAGGTTTCAATGATATAGCCGATGTGTTTGCAGAGGTTAAGCCCAATGAGACGGTTGTGTTCCTGGTCAGGCACGGTGAGCGCGGCCGTGATTACTCCAAGAACGGACTGCTGACCGAGAACGGAAAGGCTCAGGCCCGAATGGTGGGTGAGAAGATCAAGAGCGGTGAGCAGGCTTTCTACGCTCACTCCGATTATGGCCGCACCATACAGACCTGCGAGAATATTGCCATAGGCCGCGGCGATGAGTTCATTCATGAGGAGTGGGGCATACTCAATGGCGATTGGTACCGTAAGGATATTCCGGCTCTAAAGCGTAACGGTTGGGATAACTGGGAGTCATTGTCACAGTGGGCTTATGAGGGTGGCAAGGAAGAGGGCTTCTATAACCTGGAGGAGCGCAGCAAGGAGTGGCTGGACTCACTCAAGGCTCATCTTCCTACCATGAAGCGCATCAACGTGCTTGTATCTCATGATTATATGGTGACCCCGATGGCTATCTATGCATCGGACAAACAGGTTGACCTGCATTACTGGGTAAACCGCAAATGGATCAATTACCTGGCCGGCATAGCAATTATTATCGATCCTCAGGGACAGATGCGGTTCAAGACAATCCGCGGTCTGGACTCCGGCCTGCTGGCCAGATAACACAAATAGGGCGGCTTGGAACCGCCCTTTTTTGTTCGCAACATATTTTTTCTATAATGCGAGACGCATTTTGAGCAAATTGCGGTTTATTTAGCGGAAAGGCTTGAAATAGTGATGAGGAAAAGCTTCCTAACAGAGCAGGAACTGGCTTTGGAGTGCGTCCGTAATGATAGGGATGCACAGGCGGAGCTGTATACCCGATATTCATCAAGACTCTATGCAATATGTCTCAGATACATAGAAGACAGGGAGGAGGCGCGAGACCTGATGCATGACTGTATGATCAAGGCTATGGATAACTTCAAGTCTTTCCGATATGTCAGCGAAGGTTCACTTTATGCATGGCTTAGCAGGATTACCGTCAATATGGCTATCAACCGCCTTAAAGAGAGCTCCCGGTTCAGGCAGATACCATTTGAACAGGTTAGCGGGGATGAGTTGGAGATTGCTTTGGAGCCCGATGCTGAATCAGTCAGGAAGATACCTGACGGTGTACTTGATAAACTGATAGCTGAATTGCCTCCGGTAAGGCGTACGGTGTTCAATATGTATTGCATTGACGGATACTGCCACCGGGATATTGCCCTGGCATTGGGCATAACGGAGAGAACTTCCACATCGGTTCTGGCCAAAGCCCGCGCCAGCCTTAAGAAGGCATTGATGAACTATATAGACAAGACAGGACTATGAAGGATTGGGAAGATATAATAAAAGAACGTCAGTTGAGCCTTAAGGCAGAGCTGCCGGAGTCTGACTGGAATGATTTCCTCTCCAGGAAAGCCTCTCATGACCTTGCGGTAAAGCGCCGCCGCCGATTCATTACAGCGGCCATATCGGTTCCTGCAGCAGCTGCAGTCCTGCTTTTGCTGTTCCTGATGCCATTTAAAGCTGTTGTTCCGGATAATCAGATTTCACAGAACGAACCGTCAGAGCCACAGATTACCACAGACAGTCTGGCAATTGAGATGGACAGCATCACGATTGAAAAACCGCAGGTTGAAATAGTGCAAGTCAAGCCTGAGGTAAAGCCCGAACCAAAACCTGTTGATTCAAGAATGGTTGCGCAGAATTCCTCTTCTGTCAAAGGTCGTATCTATGATTTTGATTCAGCTGAGCCCATGTATTCTGCCGCTGTGATGATTTATCAGATTAACGGCGCTGACACTACCTATATAGGTGGTGCTTCAACAGATGAAAACGGTGAGTTCGTGATAGGTAATCTTAAGCCGGGCAACTATGTTGCCAGCACCAGATTTATGGGGTATGATGACGCTAACAGGAACTTTACCATACGCCCGGGTGAAGAGTTGTCTGATATAGGCAACATTTCTGTAAGAGGTGGTAGGATGCTTTCTGAGATTGCTGTTAATGCAGTTGTGGCAAAGGTTCAGATGGTTAGAGATTCTGTAATGTTTCACTCGGCTGCATACAGATTGCCGGAGGGCGAATCGGTAGAGGATCTTATCCGTAAATTGCCGGGAGTGCAGATTGACAGTGCCGGAAATATAACCGTTAACGGCAAGAGCATTTCAAGGATATTGGTTAACGGCAAGGAGTTTTTTGCAGGAGATTCTACTAAGAACCTTACTCAGCTCACTGCCGAAATGATAGAGAAGGTCAAGGCTTATGAGAAGAATAGTGACCTGAGCCGTCAAACCGGAATAGATGACGGTAGGGAAGAGACGGTACTTGATCTT
>ONMR01000001.1 GCA_900318995.1 uncultured Prevotellaceae bacterium
ACCAACCACCAGTCAACTTATAGCAGTAATAAGAATAACCAGAGTCAACTTCTATCAGGAATAAGACAATCCGAGTCAACCTTTTTTAGGGAAACGCAATTTGCAACGGAATTGCAACGGCAAAACCTTGCCGATTGATGTTTAGCAAATTACTTTTGCCAGCAGATAAATATATTTTCCGGTTATGAATAAAGCTATTTCTCTGACCTTATTGCTTATTAATGCTTTTGCCTTTACCGCTGCACAGAAAAGTCTCACAGAAGTGATTTTCGGTGAGGATGGCGGGATAACATTCAGCGTTGAGAAGGTTACGCCTCCTGAAGACTACCTGTTTGTCATGTCCGGCCGGGCAGTTGCTGAACACTGGACCGAGGAGGAGGGTAAATCTACGGATCCTGAGTCTGTCATTGCTACCAGTTTTGACAGAGACAGTCTGGTGGAGATGGGCAGGAACCCTTTGTTTTCAATGATAACCGAGGCATACGCCACCCACAGGCCCATAACACTCACTCCTGATGTTGTCTGGATGGCAATAAGCCAGGCGTTGTCACATCAGATATACATGCATGCAGACCAGTATCGTGACCAGCTGGTGGACCATCAGGGAGTAAAGCAACTGATTCTGAATGTCACTGAAGATCCGTTCCGGCCAGGATTTAATTGGGATCTGCTGATGCAGCGATTCAGCGATGAAATAGCCCAAAATACCAAAAGTGACATAGCCAGGACCATTGAGGCTGATTTCTCTACCACCCGCAATGTAGAAAGGACGGCATCCAGGGTTGTGCTTATGAAAACCGTCAGGCCCTACTTTCAATATGTGGTGTCACGTATGATATGCGGAATTCCGCAGATAACTCTTGAAGGATCTCCTGATGACTGGCGCAAGGTCCGTCAAAAGGCATCATGCCTGAAACAGTTCGGGATGGATTGGTGGTTTAAGGACCTGGACCCGATACTGGAACAGTTCATTGAGACATCAATGGGCAATATTGACCATAATTTCTGGATGGATATGGTGGTAAGGGACCGTCCTGAGGATTTCAATCTCAAAGGAGGTTGCCTGGGCCAGCCGCCGTTGCTGGACGGCTGGTTCATCAGACTGTTCCCGTTTGATGCCGTAGGAAACAGGACTCCCGATAAGGTCCGTTACGACTATGATGTTCTACCGGGGATGGTCTCAGTTGATTTCAAGCTGCAGGAATCTGACGGCCTCAAAGTCATTAAGGAGCAGGAAATGGAGCTGTGGGCAGGTATTGTAGGTGTAAAACAGGACAGGAAGACCTTTAACCTCAAACCCCGTATAGGCTGGATGGTCCGCACGGCCACCACATCAGCCGATATAGTACAGTTGTTACAGGACCATACAGAGGAATTGTTTGACAAGAAGGAGTTGACCCTTAACGTAGTTGATGTACCCAGGGAGATAATGCAGGTTGAAGGCCTGCAGAAACTGTCACTGAATTTTAACGGTGATGTTGTGGTTCCGGAGTGGGTGGATTCTCTAAATCTCGAGGAGTTAAGAGTCAACGGAAACCTGACCATCCCTGTAGTGAAGGACCTGAAGCGGCGTTTTCCGGGAGTTGAATTGTGGGGAGGTATAGTTGACACCGTCTATAGTATACGTAATCTTTATGATATGTATGGCAGGTATGTAGGTGATATTGAGATATACGGCAAGCCGCGCGGAAAGGTATTGTCCTATGAGGAGAGTTGGGATTATCCCGTCCGCCAGGATTTAAAAATAGCTTTTGACAACAAGTCTCTATATCAGCAAAGATTCGTTTCGCGTATTCGTAGAGTATATTCTTTTGACAGGCAAGGGAATGAAACCAGGAGGGATGTTTACCATTCAACCTTCACCATGGACAAGGGTCTTGAATCTTATGATCAGGCCGTCAAGTTGTTCGAAGACTCAAGAAACGACGGCCATATCATGTATGTGCTAGAAAACAGCTATAAACATAACAGACTGGTAAAACAGACCATCGAAGAAATGCAGCCTGACGATAACAGTGTGTATGAGATGTTGACCGGTGAGAAGCCCAGCGGACAGATGCTTTCACATAAACTGGAAAGGGAATTCAGATATGACAAGTCCGACAGGCTCTCCTCTATCAGGATGTACAAGGCTTATGACAATGATACGCTGGCCACTGCCGTAAGTGTTGAACAGTTGCCCCAAGGTAAAGGCGGTTACATACTTTACTGGGACGATTGTGCGGTGGATACGGTATTATTTGACAAGGAAGGCATGCCCCTGATGGTTACAACGCATTACCAAGGTGATGAGAAATTTATCTTCAAATATACCTATGATACTAAAGGAACTGTCACAAGAAGATTTTATGCTACAAGGAGAGACAACGCAGGATCTGAGTTCGGATATCAGGACCAGGACTGGAGTTCCTTGGATTTCCGTGAATTTGAGTATGACCGGAAGGGGAACTGGATAAAATGCACCTGTTACAGCCGTGATTCATTCGACTCTGAACCCCGTAAGATTGCAGAGATTACCCGTAAGATTCAATACCGCTGATACTGTCATAACAAAAGGAACGACCGGAGTCACATCCGGTCGTTCTTATTGTCAGTTTATATGTGAACTGTTGAATATCAATACTCGTCCTCGTTAAAGATGCCAAGAAAGTTGATAGAATACTTATTATCAGCAAGTTAAGATTATGAATTATGCATCGGGCAGTGACCGGATAGCCAGACACATACTGAATCAAATCCCAACTCACTTTTAAATGACTTTTATCTCGGCATCAACCACGTAAAGGTCACCATCTTCATCGACTAAGACATTGCGTGGAACTATATCCCATACAATGAACGATTCGTTTGCATATTTGCCTGTAGTAGATTGCTTGCTGAATCCCAGTGCAGTCATATAAGTGTCAATCATCTCTTGATTGGCAGGATGGGCATCACTAATTCTATCTTGTTGTAGAACAGGCATAATGCTACGTCCATCATACCCCGTGAAAGCGTAAAACTTATAAGAAGTGTTAGGGAAGATAATATTGTGGAGCAATATCTTTTCCAATAGTTTGACTATGCTCCCGCTATTAAAGAGGTTGTTGACTTTGAAGATGGTATTGTCTGAAACGTATGTGTCATTCTCGTTCCCGCTTGGTCCGGGAACGCCTAAATCAAACATGTAGTCAATGGGGATCCAAAGATTATGAGTTTTTGCGTATTGCTCAGTAATACGTTGCTCTATTTCGAGGCAGCCTCCATTTGTTTGGCTGTCTCCAAATTCTTCTTCATGTATTCGGCAAAGTCTCTTGAGTTCATCGGCGATTCCTTGGATTTTGCGATTTTCCTCATCGTACGCTCCGTTGCCTCCTTGTGGAATTGGTTGAAGAATGTCATGACTCATAATCTCTTTGTTTCAGTCACAAACTTACAAAAAAGAACAAGACGCGGCCAACCTTTGAGACCACTATTTATTCTGTTGCTGATATTTCTGCTGGTATTTCAATAGGGAATCTTGCCAGGAGATGTGTGCATCTCGCTCACTCAGTTCTATCTCCTCCGGCGTCAGTTTCCTGCCGTTAGGATATATGATATTGCCTTCTTCATCCTTATGAACGCCGGGTTGCTTAAGCAGATAGGACTCGACGGTTTCTCCTTCCGGGAGCGGCATGGGTATCCCTATCAATCCAGATTCTCTCATTTCTTCTTGAGTCAACGGACGAGAGCCTTTACCATCCATTTTTCCAATAACGACTGGAGTTTCTGTTTGCACTGGCGGCAGAAGAACCAGAGAATAATCCGGGCAAATAAACTTTATTTCCTTATCACCATTGAAATAAACCTTTGACACTTTGGTCTTATATCTGTATTCTATATAAACGTCACCTTTGTCATCCATACTTACACCTGGCAGCTTAAGCAGAACATCGCCAACTCTATCCAACTCTGCCTGCCCAATAGGCATTGTAACAGTGTCATTCAAATGGAAATATAAATCTGATACAAATTCCGTATCAGCAACACACTTGATGTCTACTTCCTGAGAACTGGCTTGTTGCCGACTTCTGGAAACAGAATCTTTTACAGCCCAATACAACAGCCAGAATTCCACATCCTTGGTGATCATCTTCTTTTTCTCACCAAAGAATTGAGAAATATAATTTCCCTCTTCATCTTTATACACATCGTGCTTAAGCAAAAACGATTCTATTGTTTCACCTTCAGGCAGTGAGACCGGCAGAGTTATCTGTGCCACAGAATCTGCAACCGTTTTAGCACTGGCAGCAGTTGATACTGGACTATTAGGTCGTTGGGCACTAGCTGTATTGCAGAGTGACAACAGCAAGGATGTCATTACAAATATCAGGACGCTCTTTCTCATAACGCTACTAATTTGGTTGTCTGTTATCTAAACTGATTTATACGGAAAGAGTGTCTTGTGTTAAAAGGTTCTTTTCATAATAATGCTTAAATACAAGCACTTCTCTATTTCCTGCAAAATGGATAGTAAATGGATAGTAAAAAAGCAGTGGGACTACCCACTGCTTGAATCATAAAGTATTGAATATTAGTAACTTATCTCTTTATTTCCTATTAATATTCGTCCTCGTTAAAAAAGAAGTCCTCCTTGCTGGGGTAATCGGGCCAGATGTCCTCTATGCTTTCATAAATATCTCCCTCATCCTCTATCTCCTGGAGGTTCTCGATGACCTCAAGGGGGGCTCCAGAACGGACGGCGTAATCAATAAGTTCATCCTTGGTTGCGGGCCAGGGTGCATCTTCAAGTTTTGATGCCAGTTCCAATGTCCAATACATAGTAAAAACGGTGTTTTAAGGTTTGCTTTTATAGGGGTGCAAAAGTATAAAAAAATATGTAATCCAAAAGTTCTACCATATATTTTCACTGACCCCTGCAAAAAAGTTTATCCTGCGTGCCAGTACAAACAGGTAATCTGACAGCCGGTTTATGTACTGGAGCAGTTCCGAGGGCGCTTTTGCATCTTCCGGGAGCGCCAGGACAAGACGCTCAGCGCGGCGGCATACGGTGCGGGCCACATGGGCATATGATGCGGCCTGGGTTCCGCCCGGAAGTATGAACGAGCGCTGCTCTGGCAGCCCGTCCGTAAGCGCATCTATCATATGCTCCAAACGCTCCACATCGGGTGCCAGGATCTTGCAGCTGTCCGGTAGCTGGAACGATGTGGTATCGGTGGCCAGGCAACCGCCTATGTTGAACAGTTTCTGCTGTATCCACCGGATGTTTTCGGCACTTTCGGCCTTTCCGTCCATAACGGATAGCATAAGTCCGATGAACGAGTTAAGCTCATCAATGGTTCCGTATGCGTCCAGACGCGGGTCTGTCTTGCTTACGCGCTTGCCGCCCACCAGACTGGTGGTGCCTTTATCGCCGGTGCGGGTATATATCTTGCTCATAACACGTAGTGTTGTTTGGTCATCTTGGGGTTAAAGAAGAGAAGCCCCAGCTTTTTCATCTGGAATGTCACTCCTATCCTTTCATCTTTTATAAGTTCTGCCCACCACTCCTTTTTCTGTTTCTTGCCCATATCCTCCACCACAATCACCATGTCGGGTGTGGCATAGGGCAGGATCATATCTATGACCTGACGCCAAAGCGCTGTGTGGGCTATATGAACAAACTGCGGTATGCTGCCGCCGTCCAGTATCTCCTGAACGGTTTCCAGTACATCGGCAGTAACATATTCTATGTTGGGTATCTTCTTAAGGTTACGCCGCACCTCCTTTTCGACAGGATGTTTATAGTCAACTGTAACCACCCTGGACTGTCTGGAGACCGATGCCAGATAACCCGTACTCACTCCGGCGCCCGTTCCAACCTCCAGTATGAACCTGGGATTGAAGCGGTTGACCAGACGGAACAGCAGCTCGTCACGGCTTTGGGGATATTGCGGAAGATATTGAGGAGCCTTCTCCCAGAAAGGATAGAGGTCCTCATATGCATAATAGGGGTGGCGCTCATTGATGACGTTTTCTATAAGGTCATATGCCCAGGGGGAGTGTACTCCGAACCCCTTTCCTGTCAGCCAGCGGTTTTCTGTAAGTTTCATTATCTTTTATTTTAGCACAGCCTTGATGGATGTCCCTGTTCCCAGTATGATATCCAGCTGTATAGGCGTGTGTTTAGAATCATTTGTCACGTAGGCCTTGACCGTTTCACGTTCCTTATCCTCCTTGTAATCCCTGATGGAGATTACCATGCAGTTATAAGTATGGCCGTCATCAGCCTTGACTTTCCTGTTCCCGGTGTAGACCAGATATTGCTGTACCACCATGTTGCCGTTAACCATAGGCAGGGATTCAGTACGGCCGGGTTCACTGTCGGAAGTGTCAAACCCCTGAGTGAATGCTATCATGCTCATCAGATCGAATATGCGTGTGGGGCGCCACTCCGTGGAGCGTCCGGAAGTCTGTCCGGTATTCATGTCCATTGTAGTCATATTGACCACGAACTTATCCCTGTCCTTTGAAAAAACCGCGGTTTCAACGTTGTGTTTACTACCCTCGTTCACTGTTTTCCGGAAATAAAGGCTCTCTCCGTTCCGTGTGTTGAAAGATTCTATAGTGTCCCTCAGGACAAACACCTTGTCGGCGGTGGAGTTGGTGCTCATCTCCATGGCGGTACGGATGGCGGCACGGCCATTATATAGCACCTCGGTGTCATACAGATGTGCCGTTCCGGCCGATATCTTGACCGGACCTATACCCAGGTAGAGATTGAATCTGTAATCGGATGCGCTGACGTGCAGGGCTCCCAGCAGAAGGAGAGCGCAAATGGAAAGTCTTGAATGTCTGACGCCAACCATTTCAACGAATGTTTTTGCGTAATATCCTTATTAGAGGAGTGCTCGAAGCGGGACTCGAACCCGCACAGCCGATAAAGGCCAAGGGATTTTAAGTCCCTCGTGTCTACCATTCCACCATTCGAGCCTCTTTTCGAGATTATGGTGCCATAATCTCGAGTAAAAGATGTGAACGGTTTTGTTCGGGGTACAAAAGTACGTGGTTTTAGGGGATTAGCCAAAAAAAAAGGAATTTTTAGGCATGTGAATTTTAACAAGTCATAAAATATATTACATTTGTGGGTCTTTACAATAGCCGCAAATTATCGCTAACTTCAAACCAATATCAACAATCATTATGAAAAAACTTTTGTTTTTGGCCGGCATCCTGACCTTGATGGCCAGCTGCCAGTGCAATCAGGAGAAGCTCAGCCCTGTTTTGAGCATCGAAGGCGGACAGGTTCAGGGTGTAAGCGCTGACAACGTAAAGGGTGTTTACGTATTCCGTGGCATACCTTATGCAGCAGCTCCTATCCGCGAGAACCGTTGGAAGGCTCCTCAGCCTGTTACTCCCTGGGAGGGCGTAAAACTCTGCAACCGTTTTGACCATCCCAGCTATCAGCACATCCAGTACAAGGGTGGCTACTACACAGAGTGGGGTTATGGTGATGAGGCTCCCTTCAGTGAGGATTGCCTCTATCTGAACATCTGGACCAAGAAGCCGGGTGATGTAAACGCCAAGCTTCCGGTTGCCCTGTGGATACACGGCGGCGGTTACCGCGAGGGTTGGGGCTCAGAGCCTGAGTTCGATGCTCAGGAGTGGGCCGGTAAGGATGTAATCCTGGTTTCAATCAACTATCGTCTGGGTATTTTCGGTTTCATGACACACCCCGACCTCTCAGCTGAGAGCGAGCACGGAGTATCAGGTAACTACGGTATCCTGGATCAGATTGAGTCACTCAAGTGGATCAAGAAGAATATCGCCCAGTTTGGCGGTGATCCCGACAACGTAATGATATTCGGCCAGTCAGCAGGCGGCGGCAGCGTACGTACTCTCTGCGAGTCTCCTCTGGCACGCGGTCTGTTCCACAAGGCTATCATCATGAGTGCCGGTGGTCTGACAGTTCCCAATCCCAATGCAGCAGGCGGCCGCGGTATGGGCGGCATGCGTGGCGGCATGGGTATGATGGGCGGATTCGGCGGTTTCGGTATGGGCGGTGGCAACAACACCGAGCGTATTGCCGCTTACAAGGCTCCTCAGGCTCCCGAAGGTCTGAACGCTCTGCAGCGCGCCGAGTTCAACACAAAGGTTATCATGGACTGGGCAGGTTACAATACCCTCCAGAAGATGCGTAACGCCGATACAGAGGTTATCTACTCAGTAGCAAGCATATACAGCAATGCTACAGGTAACCAGGGCAGCATTACCGGTATGCCGATGGTTGACGGTTATGTATCAAAGGAGAGCTTTGATGAGGCTGCTCTGGACGGTACTCTGGCCGATGTTCCTTATATGTGCGGTTATACCCTGAACGATATGGGCAATATGTCTGCAGGTGTTGCAGCATTCTGCCAGAACCGTGAGGAGATGACCAAAAACGGCAGCAAGGCATACGCTTATGAGTTTGCACGTCCTCTGCCCGATGACGGTTCACATCCTGAGGTAACACAGCGTCTGCGCGGTGCTTTCCACTCATCAGACCTGTGGTTCGTATTCAAGTCACTGCAGCACTGCTGGCGTCCCTGGACCAAGGGTGACTGGGATCTGTCAGAGAAGATGCTTACCGCTTGGACCAACTTTGCCAAGTACAGCGATCCTAACGGTCCTCAGGGCGGCGAGTGGAAACCCTGCACCAAGGAGAACCCCGGATTCATGGTATTCAAGCTGGATGAGAACGACGTTGAGAACTCAGAGTTCGGCGAGTCAATCACCAAGCTTCCTTGGGAGTAAACACCCGATGAAATCAAAAGAAATGCCGGCCATTTAGGTCGGCATTCCTTTTTTATGCATATCGGTATTCAGTTGGAAACCGTAAGCACTCCATTATTGAGTGTTACAGGATAGCGGTATAATGGTCTGGCCTTGCCGCTTACAGCAAAGCCGCTTGAGTTAAGGCTCCAGGACTTTTCACATTCGGGGCATGATGCAGTTCCCTCAAGGTTGAATTTAAGCCGTATGGAAGGGTTGTTGCACTCCGGACACCCCAGGTCATAAGCCCACACTGACATATCGTCATTGTTGAATGTAGGAGTACCTATGATAAGCCCTGCCAGTCCCATCAAAAAGGAACTGTTCTGGATGGCGCTGAGTTCCATATCGTATTTCCTGCCGTCAGAGTCAACCATATGGAGTTTGCCCTCGCTCTTTCTGACAGAAAGGAAACGCGCCGGGGTAGTGACCTGATTGAACGGAGACTGGAATATCTCATAACAGAAAAAAACCCTGTTCCTGGTAGAGAAGGTGGAGTAGCTCTCAGTTTTGCTGCAGGATACGGCTGCCAGCATAGCAAAGAGCGTTATTACAGACCTTTTCATCATAAGATACAGGTTATTTTGCGGTCAGTTTGCAGATGGCTTGGTCAATCTTTTGGAATGGGAATCCGGATGTGATCATCTCCATACGCGCGGATATCCTGTCATTGCAAAGGTTACCTATGCTTCCTTCGTGAGTATGGTG
Organism: uncultured Prevotellaceae bacterium; assembly: GCA_900318995.1. Taxonomy (GTDB): domain Bacteria; phylum Bacteroidota; class Bacteroidia; order Bacteroidales; family Bacteroidaceae; genus Colenecus. The sequence continues at coordinate 9,481 of ONMR01000001.1, forward strand.
TATGTTATGGTCTGCCTTGAAAGTACCGTTCTCTATCTCGGCACCGACCTTGCGGTAGGCTTCACGGAAAGGCATTCCCTCACGGGCCAGACGGTTAACCTCCTCTACGCTGAAAATGGCATCATATTTGGGATCGGACAGGATATCCTCACGGACCTTGATATGGTCAAGCATGTAAGCAGTCATGGTGATGATCTCCTCCAGCTCCTGGAATGCCGGAAGGAACACCTCCTTGACGAGCTGCATATCACGGAAGTATCCGCTGGGCAGGTTGTTGGTCATAAGTGTTATCTCCTGGGGAATGGCCTGCAGGCGGTTGCATTTGGCGCGGGTCAGCTCAAATACATCCGGATTTTTCTTGTGAGGCATTATGCTGGAGCCTGTGGTACAGTCATCGGGCAGTTTTATGAACCCGAAATTCTGACTGTTGTACATGCAGGCGTCAAAGGCCAGACGGCTGATTGTAGCTGCAACCGATGCCAGTGCATATGCCACGTTGCGTTCCATCTTGCCGCGTGTCATCTGTGCATAGACAACATTGTAGTTCATGGATTCAAAACCCAGAAGGTCTGTGGTCATCTGACGGTTCAGGGGAAAAGACGATCCGTAACCTGCGGCCGAACCCAGCGGATTGCGGTTGGCCTGGTCAAAGGCGGCGCGCAACAGAATCATATCATCGGTCAGGGCCTCGGCATATGCGCCGAACCACAGTCCGAACGATGAAGGCATCGCTATCTGGAGATGGGTGTATCCCGGCAGCAGTACGCTTTTGTATTTTTCACTCTGTCTTATCAGGATATCAAACAGACTCTTGACTGCATTTACTATACCGCGCAGACGGTCACGGGTAAACAGCTTGAGGTCCACCAGCACCTGGTCGTTACGTGAACGGCCGCTGTGTATTTTCTTGCCCATGTCGCCAAGTTGACGGGTGAGCATCAGTTCAACCTGTGAATGGACATCCTCAACTCCATCCTCTATTATGAATTCACCGCGCTCTATTACATCAAGCAGATCTTTCAGACCGGCAGAGAGAGCTTTCAGCTCATCCTTTTCCAACAGTCCGATGGATTCGAGCATGGTTATGTGGGCCAATGAACCCTGCACGTCATATTTGGCCAGCAGAAGGTCCATTTCACGGTCACGTCCTACAGTGTATTTCTGAATCAGTTCGTTGACGGGTTTGCCTTTGTCCCAGATCGGTTTCATGTGTCTCAATTCTTAATATGGTAATGCGGATAACATATCTGCCAGTTTCTCTATGGCCTCGGTAAGAGGTTTCTCTACCATTTTGGCCATGAAGATATTCAGGTCAGCATCGGCAGTGAGTTTTATTTTACAGCTGGAATCACCGGTGGAAACGATCTGAATCCATAAGGTGAGTTTAATGGGTGAGCGTAATGTTTCCATCTTGACACATTTGTACGGTTCGCGTGCAACAACGCCAAACTCTATCTGACCGATGGGCGAAACGGTGGTGGTTACCTTATCCGGTGTACACTCCAGGTTTTCCAGGTTGATACCCTGTCTCTGATCTTCAGGAATGCGGTCGGCAAGGTACTTGAGATTACTCAGGTCCGATACCTTGTTATAGACCGCCTCCTGCGTATACGGTATGTGCTTTATGCCGCTTTCTATCCTTTTCATCGTGTTATTTGCCCCATTCTGACGGGTTCTGCCGCCACTCGTTAAGTGTCTGTAAATGTTCAGCCTTGATGTAACCCGAAGTTACGGCTGTCTGAAGCATTGCCGGATAGTCTGTCAGAGTGGACAGCCTGACTCCCGCTTTTTGGAAAGCCTCCTCGGCAACCGGGAATCCGTAAGTAAAAGATGCAACCATTCCAACCACCTCACAGCCGGCGTTGCGTATGGCATCCACGGCTTTAAGGCTGCTCAACCCTGTAGAAACAAGATCCTCAACTACCATCACCCGGCTGCCGGGCTCAAGATATCCTTCAATCAGGTTGGCAAGGCCGTGGTCCTTGGGTGAAGACCTGACATAGACAAAAGGTTTTCCCATACGGTCTGCAACGAGGGCCCCTTGTGCTATAGCACCTGTAGCAACGCCTGCAATCACGTCAAATTCAGGGAAATCACGGGTTATGACATTGCATAATGAATCCCTGACCAATGTCCTGACCTCGGGGAAAGAGAGTGCCTTGCGGTTGTCACAGTAAAAAGGAGAGTGCCACCCTGATGCCCAAGTGAAAGGAGCATCGGGCTGAACTTTGACGGCTTCGATACGTAGCAGTTCGCGCGCTACCTGATACTTTATGTTGTCCATATTTTGACTTGTAAAAAATGATTTTCAATGGCGCGAAGTTACTAATTTATGCCGGATATGTCTAATCTTTAATATAAAACAACATTATTACACACGCCTCTACGGATTTTGTTGCTAAATTTGCGAGGTTAAAATAACACTGTTTGTTGATGAGACGCCGATATAGTATAATTCTTTTGTTGCTGCTTTTCTGCTTCGTCTCCTGTCTGAAGGATGAAAAGATGGCCACATCGCCGCATGCCGCCATAACGTCGTTCACCATTGGGTATTATAGAGTCAAGGTACATGACATGACCTGGCAAGGGCATGATACCGTAGCCTACATCCGTGACAACGGCTCCAATTATCCTATGACGATAGACCAGATAAACAATCGTATATACAATGTTGATTCTCTGGCATACGGATCGGAAGTCGGCCGGGTCACCACTTCGGTTTACGGGACAGGAACGGTCGTCTATTACTATGCCGATGAGCCTGACCTGGTCTATGCGTGGAATTCTACGGATTCGATAGACTTTACCCGTGAACTCTATTTCGGAGCGGTTTCGACTGATGAGTCTTACATCAGATACTATCAGGTAAACCTTAATGTTCACAAGGTATTTCCAGATTCCCTGATATGGCATGGACCGGAAACGGCGGGATTTCCCGCTCTTACAGGAATCAGTGCAGTGGTAAAGGGTGATTCCGTTTTCTGCTTCGGCATTGATACCACAGGTGCGGTTTCGTTTTCCGGCCGTCATATCTCAGAAGGAGGCTGGAACGGTTCAAACCACATCTCCGGTTTTCAGGCAGCCGATTGGCAGCATAGGGTAACCGTCAGTGGCGGCAGGTTTCATACGGTATCCGGTGGCACTCTGTACTGTTCGGACAACGGATTGGACTGGAGCTCCGAAAGGACCGGAGTCAGCGGCATTTTAACATCGGGTACTGACAACGGCGTACTTTGGGCAATAAGTCAGGATGGAAATATCATAAGGACAGAAGATTTCTCAGAGTGGGAGCAGGTACAGTCTGTACCGCAGCATTTCCCGGATTCGGCTGCTTACATCTTTACCTATCCGCTTGCCACCAATGCGAATCTCTCCAGGTCTGTCATTGTGGGTTTGACAGGTACGCTCTATGTTTCAGTGTGGACAATGCTGACGGGAGATACGGTTTTGACAGAAGTCGACTTGCCTGCCAGAAAAGAGCTGTGCCTGCCGTCTGTCAGCGGATTGTCGGTATTCAGGTATGATGGTGCCTTGTTCAGTGCAGGCCGTGGGTTGTCCGGGTTCCGTCAGTCAAATGATAACGGAGTAACCTGGTATTCATGTAAATCATATGCCGAGGATTACGCATCCTGGAACCGTTATATGCAGTTGCCTGCAGGGCTTGACAAAAACGGACCTGAATTTGCCGCAGTTGCAGACAGGAACGGTTATATCTGGATAATGACCGAAGACGGCCGTGTGTGGCATGGTGCTATAACCAGGCTTATCAAGCACTGATTTGAAGATGAGAAGCAATCTTGTGATAACGGTTATGATGATTTGCTGCTGCTTTACCGCTGCAGCTCAGGATGACGGCTATCTTATGGAGGTTGGTCTCGGCGGTGGCGGCAGCTTTTATATGGGAGATGTCAATTCCCGGTTATATAACAATACCAACGGAGTTATATCGGCTGTGGCCAGATACAATGTCAATCCCAGATTTGCCCTCAAGGCAAACCTGTCTTCGGCAGGCATTTCAGGCAGTTCCGAAAACGCTTACGGGGTTTTGCCGGGTGATGGACAGGTTTTCAGCCGAACGCTCTATGATTTCGGCATTCAGGTCGAGTGGGGGTTCTGCGGATACGGAATGGAAGGTTGGAACGGTTGTCACAGGGTGGCGCCATACGGGCTTGTCGGTGTGGGAATGGCTTTTGCTCCAAAACCTGCCCGTAATGACTTTGCAGCCAATTTCCCTGTCGGACTTGGAGTCAGGTACAAGATGTCCGACAGAGTCAATGTCGGTCTGGAGTGGACTATGAGGTTTTCAACGTCTGACCGTCTTGACGTGACATCGGCTGGCGGAACAACGCTTGAGGATCCTTTCACGATAAAGGGGAAGGGAATAAAGAATAAAGACAGCTACAGTTTCACTATGCTGTATGTTACATTTGACGTTTTCAAGCGTCCTTGTAACTGTAACGATGAAAGATAGAAGACATGACATATCAGGAACAGTTAGACAGTAAGCGCATACCGCAGCATGTTGCCATCATAATGGATGGAAACGGCCGTTGGGCGGAACAACGCGGCAAGCAGCGTACAGAAGGTCATATCAAGGGCGTTGAAGTGGTCCGAAAGATCATGGAGAACGCCGTTGAATTGGGAATAAAGTATCTTACGCTTTACACTTTTTCCACAGAGAACTGGAACAGGCCCGAACAGGAGGTAACGGCTCTTATGGGACTTTTGTTCAAGAATATTGAGGAAGATGTCTTTATCAGGAACCAGGTCCGTTTCCGCGTTATCGGTGATATTGAAAGACTGCCTGAAGAGATTCAGCTCAAACTGAAAGAGTGCATTGACCATACCAAGGACTTTGACCGTTCATGTATGGTCCTGGCTCTCAGTTATTCTTCCCGTTGGGAGATAACCCGCGCGGCCCGGATGCTGGCCGAAAAGGCGGTAAGAGGTGAGATTTCACCTTCAGAGATAGATGAGAAAGCTGTATCTGACAACATGACGACAAACTTCATGCCTGATCCCGATCTGCTTATACGTACAGGCGGCGAGATCAGGATGAGCAATTACCTGCTCTGGCAGTCAGCGTACACGGAACTCTATTTCTGTGACACTTTCTGGCCGGATTTCAATATGGAGGAACTTTGCAAGGCCATTTACGTTTATCAGCAGCGTGAACGCCGTTTTGGCAAGACCGGTGCTCAGGTGGCGGAGCAGAATCAGAAATAGACATAATGAAGATGAAGTTCAGACTCAAACATATCATAATCCTTCTGTTGCCGCTGCTGTCAGGGCAGACCATGACGGCTCAGACAGATGAAACTGTCGGACAGGACAGTCCTGTGATACTCTATTCGGGTACGCCCAAGCGTTATGAGATAGCTGACATTATGGTAACCGGACTGGAAGAGAATAACCATAAGACACTCATAAAACTGTCCGGCCTTAGTGTAGGACAGCGTGTTTCAGTACCGGGGGCCGACATTACCGAAGCTATGAAACGTCTGTGGGCGACAGGTCTGTTTGCCAATGTCAAGATCCGAGCCCAGAAGATTGTTGGCGACAGGATCTGGCTGGATTTTTACATCGAGCAGAATCCCAAGATAAAGGAGGTTGTGTTTCATGGAGTCCGCAAGGGTGAGGCTTCCGAGTTGGAGGATAAGATAGGAATGTTTCCCGGCAGCCAGATTACCCAGAACGCCTTGAACCGTTCGGAGAAACTGATCAGCAAGTACTATGATGAAAAAGGTTTCAAGGATGCCGATGTCCGTGTACAGCAGCGCTCCGAGCCGGATGAGGACGGTTTGGCATATGTGGATGTTTTCATAGACAAGAAAGACAAGGTCAAGGTCCGCACCATACATCTTGCCGGAAATGAAGCCATTTCTGACAAGATGATCAAGAGGCTCATGAAAAAGACCAATGAGAAACAGAAGCTCAGTGAGTTCTTCCGCACCAAGAAATTCGTCAACGAGGAGTATGAGGGTGATAAGGACAAGATTATGGAAAAGTATGGAGAGCTTGGCTATCGTGACGCTTACATTACCCTAGACAGTGTTTCAACTAATGTGGAGGATAATACGGTTGATGTATGGCTGAGTTTTGATGAAGGTGAAAAATACTATGTCCGCAACATCACCTGGGTGGGCAATACCATCTACACCAGTGAAGAGCTCTCTGATATGCTGGGAATGGAGAAGGGTGATGTCTTCAACCAGAAGAAACTTAATGACCGGGTTAAAGACGATGAGGATGCCATTGGTAAGGAATACTACAATAAAGGTTACGTTGCTTTCCGTCTTGAGCCGGTCGAGGCCAATGTCGTGGAAGATTCGATAGATCTGGAAATGCGTATAGCCGAAGGTCCTCAGGCCACTATTAACCGTGTGCTTATTCACGGCAATGACCGTGTATATGAGAACGTGGTGCGCCGTGAGCTCTATACCCGTCCGGGTGACACTTTCTCTTATGATGCTTTGGAACGTTCCTTCCGAGCTGTGGCTAATATGGGACATTTTGAACAGACTACAATCAATCCCGATGTCCGCACGGATCCGTCGGACGCCAGTACGGTTGACATAGACTGGCAGCTTGAGAGCAAGAGCAATGACCAGGTGGAACTCTCCATGGGTTGGGGCCAGACAGGTGTAATTGGCAGGGTAGCGCTCAAATTCACCAATTTCAGCATGTACAACCTGTTCCATAAGAGTGACAATTACCGTCTGTTCCTGCCTCAGGGCGACGGCCAGACCCTCTCTCTCAGTGCTCAGACAAACGGTCAGTATTATCAGTCTTACAGCGTATCCTTCCTGGAGCCGTGGCTTGGAGGCAAGCGTCCAAATTCGTTGTCGGTAGGTCTGTACTACTCCAAGCAGACAGATATAAGCAGCAACTATTACAATTCAGCCTATTACCAGAACATGTACAACTATATGTACGGTTACGGTAATTATTACGGTGGATACGGTAATTATTACAACAACTATGAATCCTATTATGATCCCGACAAGTATATTACGATGTTGGGAGCAAGCATAGGATGGGGAAAACGTCTGCATTGGCCGGATGATTACTTTACCTTCTTCACGGAACTCTCCTATACAAGGTATAACCTGAAACAGTGGTCATACTTCCTTATCAACAATGGTACCTGTAACAATATAAACCTGGGATTCACCATATCACGTTCCACGATAGACAATCCGTATTTTCCGCGCACAGGCTCCGATTTCGCCTTCTCCGCTTATTTTACTCCTCCATATTCATTGTGGGACGGTATAGACTACAAGAATCTGGCTTCGGACAGGACATCGGCCACCTATCAGGATGAGTTGCGTCAGAAACATAAGTGGATAGAGTACAACAAATGGAAGTTCCGCAGCCGAACCTATACTTCACTGACCAACGGCCCAAAGAAACGTCTGGTGCTGATGACCCGTTTTGACTTTGGCCTGTTGGGACATTACAATAAGTATAAGAAGTCTCCGTTTGAGACATTCATGATGGGTGGTGACGGAATGAGCGGCGGTTCATACACATATGCTACAGAGATAATAGGATTGCGCGGATATGACAACGGTGCCCTTACACCTTATTCGGACGGTTACGCATATACCCGCATGTCGGCCGAACTTCGCTATCCGCTCCTGATGGAGAACTCCACCATCATCTATGCACTGGCTTTTGTTGAGGGCGGTAATGCATGGGACAGCATCGGCAAGTTCAACCCGTTTGACCTGAAACGTTCGGCGGGTGCAGGTGTCAGGATATTCCTCCCGATGGTTGGTCTTATGGGTATTGACTGGGCTTACGGATTTGATCCTGTCAATGGATCCAGACGCTATGCGGGCAGTCAGGTACATTTTGTTCTTGGACAGGAATTTTAACCTGACACGTAAAACGGTTATATTAAAGGAAAACGAAAGTATTATGAAAAAGATGATTTCAATCGCAGCAATGGTGCTGTTTTTCTGCATCACCGCAGGTGCGCAGAAGTTTGCATTGGTTGATATGGAGTATATCCTGAACAGGATTCCGGCATATGAGCGTGCCAACGAGCAGCTCAACCAGTTCTCAAAACGTTGGCAGGCCGAAGTCGAGGCTCTGAACCTTGAGGCCCAGACCCTTTATAAGAACTATCAGAATGAGTCTCTTTTCCTTTCCGAAGAGCAGAAAGCCAAGAAGGAAGAGGAGATAGTGGCCAAGGAGAAGCAGGCCAGTGAGCTTAAACGCCAGTATTTCGGTCCTGACGGTGAGCTTTACAAGAAACAGGAGAGCCTGATGGCTCCTATCCAGGATGAGATTTATGAGGCCATCAAGCAGATAAGCGAAGCCGAAGGTTATCAGGTAGTGATAGACCGTTCATCCGCCAGCAGCATGATTTATGCTTCGCCAAAGATAGACATCAGCAATGAGGTTCTCAAGAAACTGGGTTATTCCAACTAAATACATATCTTTGCAGTAATTAATCTGAAATAAATAACAGACTCAATATGAAAAAGACAATCATTATTGCGCTTATGGCAATTTTGCCTTTCGGCGCTTTCGCACAGAAATTCGGTCACATCAATTCAAATGATATCATTCCGCTCATGGCTGAGTACAAGAGTGCCCAGACTGAATTGGAGGAACTTCAGAAACAGTACATGGAGGAACTCGATTACATGCAGAAAGAGTATCAGAAGAAAGAGGATGATTACATTGCAAACCGTGAGACACTTCCTGAGAGTATCCGTACCCGCAGGGAGCAGGAACTAGGTGAGGGCCAGCAGAAGATAACCAAGTACTATCAGGATTGCCAGATCAATCTTGAAAACAAGTCCAATGAACTGATGGGTAACATTTCATCCAAGGTCCTGAAGGCCATTCAGGCAGTAGGTGAGGAGGGTCAATATGTCTGCATATTCAACATTGCAGATGGTGTTATTCCTTTCGTCAGTTCTACTTTGACTATCGATGTAACAGAGGCTGTAAAGGCCAAACTGGGCATCAAGTAATATAGGCATACAGATACAGTGAGGGGAACCGGCCGAAGGCCCGATTCCCCTTATTGGTTAACAATAAACCATTGTACATGAAAACTTCAAGAATCTTATTTTTGATTGTACTGTTGAGCGTGACCACTCTGCTTTCAGCTCAGGAAGGTAAGTTCGGCTACATTGATTTCAACGGTACACTCAGACTCATGCCTGAGTATATGGAAGCTCAGATAATTCTGCTAAAGACACAGTCTGATTACCGCGAAGAGATTGAGCGCTCCAAGCAGGAATTTGAGAGACAGTACATCGATTTCATGCTTGAACAGGATTACCTTTCGCCTTCGATTGTGGCTAAGAGGCAAAAAGAGCTTCAGCTGCTTATGGACAATAACGCCGAATTCAGGGATAAGGTTCAATCAGAGCTTGAAACCAAACGTAATGAACTGCTTTTACCGCTCAAGAATAAACTGATGAAGGCAGTGTCCGAAATCAGTAAGGAGCAGGATCTGGATTACGTAATTGATACGGGCAAGGGTGCATACCTCTTCATTAATCCTGATAAGGGAGTTGATATATCGGAAGTGGTTTACAAGAAACTTGGCATAGATAACATACCGGACAAAGTGGTTGAGCAGGGACAGCCTGTCATCATGCAGAATTCTGACAAAAACGGAAAATAACATAAAGCAATGAGCAAGACCCTATTATCAGAAAAGCCCGGCCCCATCGGTATATTTGATTCGGGATACGGTGGCTTGACCATTCTTAAGCATATTCGCAGCCTGATGCCGGATTATGATTATATCTATTTGGGAGATAACGCCAGGACCCCTTATGGTACACGTTCCTTTCAAGTGGTATATGAGTATACCCTTCAGTGTGTGACCAAGCTTTTTGAAATGGGCAGTCATCTGGTAATATTGGCTTGTAACACGGCGTCGGCCAAGGCTCTGAGAACAATTCAGCAGATAGACCTGCCCCGCCTGGACGCTACCCGCCGTGTACTTGGAATAATACGACCAACGGTCGAATCCATCGGTGAATTGACCCAATCCCGCCACGTGGGGCTCTTGGCAACTCCCGGAACTGTCAAGTCTTTATCTTATCCTCTTGAAATCAATAAGCTTTATCCCGATATCAAGGTAACCGGTGAATCCTGTCCAATATGGGTTCCATTGGTAGAGGCTGGAGAGTCTCAGTCAGACGGTGCCGATTATTTTGTCAGACGGCATATAGACAATCTTCTGGCCAAAGACGCTGAAATCGACACCATCATCCTGGGGTGCACCCACTATCCTCTGCTGCTTGACAAGATACGCAGGTACGTTCCGGACGGAATCAGGATTGTCTCACAGGGAGAATATGTCTCCACGTCTCTCAAAAACTATCTGGAGCGGCATCCCGAGATGGATTCACGCTGCACAAAGGGATCCACATGCCGTTACTATACGACCGAATCAGTAGAGACATTCCTTCCAAACGCTTCAATTTTCCTGAATTCGGCCATAGACGCCGATTCAGTCACTCTCTGAATTCCGGATAAACCGTCTGGCTATTGGCCCTATCGGGCGAACAGAAAGGAAACTGACCACAAGAACTGTGACCAGCACAAGCATTATGTCCTGTATTTTAATGCTTACCGGGTAGGCGTCTACAATGAAATTGCCTGCTGCTCCCAGGGATATAAAACCGTATTTCTGTTGCAGCAGCACTGCGGTCACACCCAGGAGAAGACCTGACACGGCTCCTATCAGTGATATCATAACGCCATTGTATATAAAGATCTTTTCAATAGTCCTGCGGCTTGCGCCCATTGATCCCAGCAGCTTGGCATCCTGCTGTTTCTCAACCATAAGCATTATGAGTGAGCCAATAATGTTGAAACATGCTATGAGCAGTATGAAAGTCAGGAACAGGTAGGAAATGAATTTTTCAAGTTTAAAGACCTTGAACACATCCTGCTGCTGTCTGATACGGTCCTGTACTTCAAAACCGGGGCCCAGCAGATCCTCCAGTTGCCGCATGGCCTTTCTGAGTGAAGTGCCGCGGATGGTCTTTATTTCCAGAGCCGATGCCTCATTTTCGCGGTTAGTCAGCTGTTGCGCCAGATCCAGGGATATAAGAACGTAATTGTCATCGTACTTTTCCTGCTCAACTAGGAAAGCTACGCCGGGTGAATATATCCTGGCCTGATTGAATGATGCTGCGGGATTGGTCAGATTCACCCGGCCGTCTTTCTTGGGAACCGAAATCAGGAAAGGATCTGACGGTTTCATGCCGCAGTTCATCCTGTTGATAAGCCCTATACCGGGTATGCCGTAATTGCACACCTCATCCTTGAGCATGAATATTCCGTCGCCTTTAAGAAGGTTTTCAATTCCGGCAAGGTCATGGAAACTCTCCTCAACTCCCTTGATTACGGCAATGTGTTGCTTGCTCTTGTAACTGATCAGGGCCTGTTCCTCAAGAGTGAATGCCGATACTTCAACAAAATCGAGCGAAGATGCCTTAAGGATACGTTCATCATTCATGCTGAAGAACTTCTTATCAGCCGGAACCACTTTTATTTCCGGATCAAAATCCCTGAACAGGGACTCCACCAGTTCATGAAAACCGTTGAAAACGGAAAGAGTGCAGATCAGGGCAAAAGACGCCAGCATGATTCCAGCCACCGAGATGGCCGAGATCACGTTTATCACGTTGTGGCTCTTTTTGGCAAAGAGATAACGGTGGGCTATGAATAGAGGCAGTTTCACTTTTTGAGCAATTCGTCTATATGGGCCATGTAATCAATGGTCTTGTCCAGGAAGAAACGCAGTTCCGGTATGATGCGGAGCTGATGCCTTACCCTCTGGCCAAAATCATATCTGATATCCTTTACATTGGCATTTATGTTCTTAACGGTCTCCTCGCCCTTTTCTGACGGAAAGACGCTCAGATAAACACTGGCTATGCTCAGGTCACTGCTTATCTTCACCTCACTTACCGTAATCATAAGTCCATGGGTAAGTTTGGTCTGATAGAGGAACAGTTCACTTAGTTCTTTCTGAATCAGCCTGGCTATTTTCTGTTGTCTTGTACTGTCCATATCTCAATTCTCAATTATGCTCAATTAGTCTTTCGGATTATTGTCAGTCCGTCCCGTACAGGAATCATTGCCACCTCCACGCGTCCATCGGCTGCGGCCATGTCATTGAAACGTTTCACCGCTACTGTCTGCGGATCTGAATCGTAATTGGAGTCTACCACATGTCCGTCCCAGAGAGTGTTGTCGGCTAGCATATAGCCTCCCGGTTTGAGATAATCCATCAGAACGTTATAATAATCGGGATATTCCCTCTTTTCTGCATCCAGAAAGATCATGTCAAACATCAGTCCCAGTCCGGGAACTGTCTCAAGTGCATCCCCAATGTGGAGAATGATACGGTCCGAAAAAGGAGAATCATCAAATCCTTTTCTGATGAAATCCTCCAATTCATCGTCAATTTCAATTGTGTGTACCCTTCCGCCTTCGGGGAGAGACTCGGCAATGCATAAGGTTGCATAGCCAGTGAAAGTACCAACCTCGAGTACCATTTGCGGCCTGATCATGGATACAAGCATACTGATCAGTCTTCCCTGGATATGCCCTGAGGCCATACGCGGGTTGAGCATCTTCAGGTTTGTCTCTCTGTAGATGCGTTTGAGCAGACTGCTTTCCGGCTGGATGTGGGCTGAGATGTACTCTTCTATCCTGTCTTCGCCGGTATATCCTATTCCCTGTCCGGAAGTAGACATATTTTGTGTATCTTTGTGATGTACCGCAGTACTGAGCGCAAAGTTAATCGGTTTTTCTGACAATATGAACAGTGTTGACGACCATAAGTCAAAAGATAAACACGGAGCGATGCTGAAACGCTACCGTCAGTATCTGCTTTTGGAAAAATCCCTTTCGCCCAATACCCTGGAGGCTTACATGGATGACGCTCTCAAACTCTTGGGATATATGGATGACTGTGGAACAGACCTGACCGAAGTCTCTCTGGATGACCTTCATGGCTTTGCTGCGGCCATGGGTGATATCGGAATAGCTCCGCGTTCACAGGCCAGGATCATATCGGGAGCCAAATCCCTGTTCCGTTTCCTGTTACTGGACGGTTACCGTCAGGATGACCCCAGCGAGTTGCTGGAGGCCCCCAAGACAGGCAGACATCTGCCCGATGTCCTGACTGTCGGAGAAATTGACAGTATTATTGGCCAGATAGACCTGTCTTCGCCCGAGGGTCACCGCAACAGGGCAATGATAGAGGTTATGTACAGTTGCGGACTGCGTGTATCGGAACTGTGCACTCTTAAAATGGAGGACCTGTTTCTGGAAGAAGGCTTCATCAGGGTGACCGGCAAGGGTAGCAAACAGCGACTTGTCCCTATTTCCGAAAGGGCTATCCATGAGATACAGAACTGGTTTAAGGATAGGTGCCATATAGACATAAAACCTGAAGCAACAGCTTTTGTGTTTGTAAGCAGGCGTCGCGGACGTCCATTGACTAGGGTAATGATTTTTGACATTGTAAAAGAACTGACATCAAAGGCCGGAATAACCAAAACAGTCAGTCCCCACACTTTCCGTCACTCATTTGCCACCCATCTTCTGGAAGGCGGGGCCAATCTCCGTGCTATCCAATGTATGCTTGGTCATGAAAAAATCTCTACAACAGAAATCTATACCCATATAGACCGTAGCCGTTTGAGAGAGGAAATCATAAGCCATCATCCGCGCAATATATAGTTTTTCCGTTCACTTTTATTTAAAAAATACATTGTATTATAAAAAATATGGGCTATAAACGTTGTAGCTCGCATTCTTTTTTGTAGTTTTGCGCAAATATGCACTGAATAGGCAAAAATGTTTAACCAACAATTAATAACAAAAACTATGTCAAAATCATTTCGTTTCGTGCTGTTCTGCGCAGGTATCATGATGTTTGCCAGCTGCAAGAACTTCCAGGTAAAGGATGAGTATTTTGTAGTTAATCCTAATCCTCTTGAGGTTCAGGGTGGTCAGGTAAACTACACTGTAACCGGAACATTCCCTTCAAAGACTTTCATAAAGAAGGTTGTCTGCACTGCTACTCCCGAACTTCGTTGGGAAGGTGGTTCTGTTAAGGGTGAGCCTGTAACCCTTCAGGGTGAGAAGGTTACCGGTAACAACCAGGTTATCGAGTGGAAGGAAGGTGGTACATTCACCTACAACGGCAATTTCAAGTATCAGCCTGAGATGGCCAAGTCAGAGCTTTGGGTGACCTTTGAGGCAACCAAGAAGGGTAAGGCCGTAGAGGTAGAGCCCGTTAAGATTGCTGACGGTGTCATTTCAACAGCTGAGTTGTATGCCGAGACTGCAAAGGGTGCCAACACCGCAGGTTCAAAGGATGCTTTCCAGCGTATCATCAAGCAGGCTCAGGATGCCAACATCATGTTCGTAATCCAGCAGGCTAACGTACGTTCTTCAGAGACCAACGGCGATGCTGTCAAGGCTTTGAAGGAGTCTCTCAAGAACTTTGCCGCCGATACCAAGAACTATGCTATCGACAATGTTGAGGTATCTGCATACGCTTCACCTGATGGTGGTGTCAAGCTGAATGACAAGCTGGCTGCTCAGCGTGAAAAGAACGCTGCCCAGTATGTTAAGAATGAGGTTAAGAAGGCTAAGGCAGACGCTGCCATCGAGTCAAAGTACACCGCTCAGGACTGGGACGGTTTCAAGGAGCTCGTTCAGCAGTCAAACCTGCAGGATAAGGACCTTATCCTCCGCGTTCTTTCAATGTACAATGATCCCGAGAAGCGTGAGGCTGAAATCAAGAACCTCTCAGCTGTTTACAAGGATCTTGCCGCCGACATTCTCCCGCAGTTGCGTCGTGCCCGCCTGACTCTGAACTATCAGATCATCGGCCGTTCAGACGAGGAGATCATGGAGGCCTTCAGAACCGACGCTTCTGTTCTGAGTGTTGAGGAGCTGCTCTATGCCGCTACCCTGACCGAGGACAAGGCTCAGAAGAAGGCTATCTACACCACAGCTTCAAAGAACTATCCCAATGACTATCGCGCATTCAACAACCTTGGTGAGATTGCTTTCAAGGATCTTGATCTGGCAACTGCCGAGACCAACTTCAAGAAGGCTCTTGCTCTGAACGCTTCAGCTCCTGAGGTTAACACCAATATGGGTCTGCTCTGCCTTGCACAGAACAAGCCTGCCGATGCAGCTACATATTTTGCTAAGGGTGGCCAGAGCTCACAGAACAATGAGGCTCTTGGTAACATGTACATCGCACAGGGTCAGTACGAGCGTGCTCTCACAGCTCTTAGGGGCAGCAATACCAACGGTGAGGCTCTTGCCATGATCATGATTAAGGATTATGCAGGTGCCAAGAGAGTTCTTGCTGCTGTTAAGAACGCTGATGGCTATACCGCATATCTGGCTGCTGTTGCTGCCGCACGTACCAACGATGCAGCTGCCGTAGCTCAGAACCTCAAGAAGGCTGTAAGTCTTGATTCTTCACTTAAGGCTAAAGCTCAGAAGGATCTTGAGTTCGCTAAGTTCCAGGATGCTGTAAAGGCTCTCTGATAGCAATTAATTAGCGTGAACATATGCCGGAAGATGAACTGACGGCGTTGCTCACACTAAACAGAATAAACGGACTGGGTCCGACAGGAGCCAAATTCCTATACGGACAGTTCGGAAGCGCGCTGGAGATATTCAGAAGTCGCGATCATCTTAAAGAAATCATACCCGGAGTCGATTCACGCCTTATAGAGGCGTTGGACGGCTGTGGGTATGATTCTTTTATCCGTGAAGAACTGGAATTCATTGAAAGACACGGTATAAGATGCGTCACCCCGGTTGATCCCGAGTATCCGGCCAGAATGCTGGATTTAAGCGATTCTCCACTTGTTCTGTTTTCTTTGGGTAACGTCAATTACAATGCCTCCAGAACGGTGGCAGTTGTAGGTACTAGAAAAGCGACAGAGTATGGCCGACGGATGTGCCATACCTTTATTAAAGAATTGCAAGAGTTGTGTCCTGATGTAACTGTTGTAAGCGGATTGGCCTATGGAATAGACGTAGAATCTCATAAGTCAGCACTTGAATGTGGTATCCCAACGCTTGGAGTCTTGGCTCACGGGCTGGATATGTTATATCCTAACGCTCATCGTAACATAGCCAAGCAGATGCTGACTCAAGGAGGTCTCGTTACTGAATACATGTCCAGGACAAAACCTTTAGGCTCCAATTTCGTGCGCCGCAACCGTATAATAGCAGGATTGGCCGATGCTGTAATAGTCGTGGAGTCGGCAGCCAAGAGCGGGTCTTTGGTCACTGCCGAGATAGCAGGAAGTTATAACCGTGAATGCTTTGCATTTCCAGGTAGTGTAGGAGATCCCTATTCGGTAGGGTGCAATGAACTGATCCGGGACAATCGAGCAAGTCTTATTACATCCGCATCGGATTTTGTCGATGCCATGAACTGGAGAATAAAAGGAAATTCCGGTAAAGCTCTCCAGAAAGAACTGTTTCCGCAACTTACCGGAGAAGAGGAACGGGTTTACAACCGCATCAGACTTAAGGCGCAGGGAGTACTTATAAGCACTTTGATTACAGAGCTTAATATACCTTTTCCACGGCTTTCGTCCATACTGTTCAGTCTAGAGATGCAGGGTCTGATAAAGCAGACTCCTGGTTCACTGTGCAAGCCCTGCTGATATCAGTTCTTGCGCAGTGAATCCTTAAACTGTGACGGAGTCATTCCTGTCTCCTGCTTGAATACAGTACTGAAGTACTGGCTTTCGGAGAATCCGGTCTCTTCGGCAATAGTACCTACCGACTTGTTGGTTTTGGAGAGCATCTCTTTTGCCACATCTATCCTGATACGTCGTATGTACTTGTTTGTCGAGGCGCCAACCAGGTTATTCATCTTGTTGAACAGGGTGGTGCGGGATACGTTCATATGGTCCACCACCATGTCCACTCCAAGCATGGTGTTGCTCAGGTTCTCGCGGATAAACCGGTTAAGCTTGAGTACAAACTGCTCGTCGGCAGCACTGAATGTCTGATCTTCGGAAATTGCAGTAAAGAATGATGTGGCATACTGACGTTTAATCTCAAACCTGTTCTTAAGCTGACTCCTGATAATCTTGTAGAGTAGCTTGGAGTCAAAAGGCTTGGGCAGGAATGAGTCTGCACCCATCTTATATCCCATATCCTGGTTTTTCGGGTCGCTTCGGGATGTAAGCAGAATGACAGGTATACTGCTTAACTCAAGGTCTGTCTTGATGGTTTTGCAGAGCTCGAAACCGTTCATGCGTGGCATCATAATATCACTTACTACCACATTAGGCATGCGTTGACGAATCAGATCGAGGGCTTCCTTACCGTCATGGGCTGTATAAATGGTCTTGAACAGGGGCGAGTACTCGTCCTTGATGAACTGGAGTATATCATCCTGATCATCAACTATCAGCAGGGTCATACTCTTGGTGTTGAAGTTTACCTCATCTGTCTGTGACGGTTCATCTATAACATCCAGGTTGGCTACATCATTCATCTGTTGTACAGGCTGAGGCTTGGTGTTCTGAATACTATCCGTAAGGTCATCCGGTATTTCTATGGTGAATGTCGATCCTGGACCGTCATTCTTTTGGGCTGTTATGGAGCCGCCCATTGCTTCAACCATAAGTTTGGCATGTGACAGTCCAAGTCCGTAGCCGGGTATATTCTCATTCTCTCTGTAATAGCGTTTGAACAGTTCCTCGGGTCGGCATTTGAATCCCCTTCCTTCATCATGGAAACGTATCCATATCTTGTTCCTGTCATGTCCGGTTGATATGGTTATAGTACCAGTGTCGCTGTATTTGATGGCATTGTTCATGATATTGTTTACTGCAACCTCCATCATCCTGACATCCATACTAACCTTACCCATGTCGGTCATAGGTTCAAAACTGGTTTTAAGCCCCTTGGCATAAAAGTCTGTCTTGAACTCTTCAATCTTATTACCCAACCATTCATTAAGGTTAATGCACTCAATGTTTATGTCAGTCTTGCTTACGTCATTAGTTCCTTTGTCCAGAATGGTATTGACCATATCCGTCATCTTCTGAACCTGATTGAAGATGCGTTCCAGACGGTCGTAATCTGCACCTTTTACAGACTTCTCCTCAAGCATATCCTTTACCGGATTATAGATGAGCGAAAGCGGGGTGCGCAATTCATGTGCAAGATTGGACATCAGTGAAATCTTGTCATCCTTATGCTTGTTCTCCTGTGCATTCATGGCACGGTCCATGTCAATCTGCTTCAGGCTGATGCCTATCTTTGATATAGTTACACTGATTGATATGATTATAGCAATGATCAGGAGATAGGCAGGTATGGTCATAATGAATGGCCGGGCTACGTTGTAGGAAAGAATCTCCTGAGGCTCGCCCCATCCCTGAATGGTCCGCTGGCTTACGGTAAGGGAAAAATTACCGTGAGTGGACTTTGGAATCGAGAATTCGGTATCTGATGTTACGGTTACTGATACGGGGAACGGACGTCCTTTCTTGAGCAGTGTGTATTTGAGTGAAACCGGCCTTGAAGGGTCAAATTGGTCAACAGCCACGTTTACGGTCAGCAGCGAGAACCTGTTAGGTATGCTTAAAGTCTTGTTATGGCCTCCTGTGTTGCTGTAGATATTGCCGTCAAGTGCAATCTTTGTAAGGTAAAGAGGCTGGGGGTTACTGTTGTAGCGTATGTTGACATCGTTTGGGTCTATTACCATAAGACCGGATGTATTGGGAAAATATACAAGTCCGTCATTTGATACCATAGAGAATCCGGGCAGGAAATTGAGCATTGTTCCGCAGTCTCTTCCGTAATAGGTGAAAGGTTCTTCAAATTCCTTGTTGTTAGTGTCATACATTATCATGAATGACTTGTTTGTGGTAATCCAAAGATGGTCGTTATGGTCTATATTCATGGACAGGAATACTCCGTAATCCTTCTTTTCCATAATTCTTGACAGCTTGTTGGTTCGGGGATCATAACTGATAAGCTCATCAGGCGAACTTGCCCAGATGATACCGCGTGAATCCTCTACCACTTTTGAAACAGCGCTGTGTCCGTCTTCAGGATTCTGGAATATCAGACGAGCCAGCAGGGTTCGGTAATCTATTTCATAAATACAACCGTTGCAGACCACTGTGGCATGTGACGGCTGTGCCTGCACATCTTCTACAAGCCCACGGTTCTCTTCACCGTTCATCTGCAGCACTATCTCCCTGACCTCTTTTATGGCCTGACGGTATATGAGATGACGTCCGTTACAGTTAAACAGCATGATATCTCCGTCGGGCGTAGTGATGGTCTTGAGATTGGTCAGTCTTGATGAAGAAATGATGATTCCTGCATCTGCCAGAAAGTTTGCAGGAGTAATTGTTCCTCTCCTCTTGTTGAAAAGAAACAGTCCCCGTGTCCGGTCGGTAATGAGAAGGTTTTCCTTGTCAAAACTGCATACCCCGGAGATTCTCATCTCCTCGGTAGACTTGAAAAATGTATGAGTCTCGGTCTTTTCATCAAACCGGCTCAGTCCGAATCCTCCGAAACCGAACCAAATGGTACCGTCATCTTCCTGATAACCTGAAATAGGTATGCAGGATACCTCGTAGCCGTTTTCTATACGGTTGTTGCCAAGATTACGGAAGAAAGAACGTTTCATGGAGATAATTCCACGATGGAGAGTTCCCAATAGGACCTCATTTTCCGTTTTGTTCACGAATGAACACATTACGTGCAGATGTGACAACTGACCGAACAGCTCCTCTTCGGCTTTTCCTGTCTTTCGGTTAAGGACTAAGGCTCCATTGCCCATGGTACAGATAAACAGATTCCCGTCTGGCATCTCGGCAAGACAGAGAATGTTATTGTCCGGTAATTCAGAGTTTGATTTGTCAAAACGGGATATCATGTCAAAACCGGATTTCACATAGAAACCGGTTAAACCCTTGTCCCTGTAAGGAACCCATAGGATATCCTTTGAGTCAATGAATGTTGCCCTGGTTGTTATGTTTTCTCCAAGTTGTTCCATTCGGGTAAGCATACCTGTGCTTATGTCCAGATGATAAAAGCCACGGTCATCTTCTACGAGCAACAACTGGTTTGGGTCATTTGAAATCTGCAGTATCTTGGAAAAATGAAACTGGCGTTCTGTAGGGAACTTTGCGACAACGCTTGTTGAGTAACTGTTAAGGTCATACATCATAATTGCACTAAGAGGTGCGTTGAAAAAGAATGCAGAGTCTCCTCTCATCATGATGTATTCGGTCCTGATGGTTTTTCCCTCAAATGTGACCAGATGTGTGGAGTCATTGTCGGGGTCAAAGTCAATTATGTGGTTGTTGGTGGCAATCAGGGCACGGCGTGAGCATGCGATGGCCTGTACATCTCCGGTAACGATATCATTGCCGCCTACAGTGAAATACTGATATTGGTGTATAGTTCCGTTTGATATAAGGTTGGCTCCGTTTATGGTTCCTACCCAAAGTCTTCCGTACATATCTCTGGCAAAAGCTTTGACAGCATTGCAACTGAGACCTTTTTCGGTGTCAATCTGTGTCTGCAATGTATAGTGGGCACAGATATTAAGACATGAAATGACTGATAACAGTAATGTCAGGATCCTTTTGTTCATATGTCCAATTTCTTAGGTATGTTCGACTAATGTAGTAAAATAACTTTTATTGCTCACGTACAGAATAGATGGTCTTACCGGTTTCGCGTTTGAAAGTCTTGTTTAAGGCCTCAACGCTTGCGAATCCCGCCTTCCTGGCGATGGATTCAAACTCTTCGTCCGTATTCGCAAGTTTTTCCCTGACAATACTGATACGGATTCTTGTCAGGTAACCGGCCAGGTCTGTATCCAAAAGCCCTTCCATCTTTCTTTTCATAACCGACTTGGAAATGCCGGTCTGCTTTAGGATGTAGTCTTCATTAAGTGAAGGATCGGAAATGAACTGGTCTATGAGTGAGTTCAGTGAACTTATGAATTCCTCGTCAGTAACGCTGAACGTCTGGTCGATATTCATTTTGCTGAAGAACCCGAAATTGTACTGGCGTTTTATTTCAAACCGTCCACCAAGCTGGCCTCTGATAAGAGCATATAACTGCTTGAAATCATAGGGCTTGGGTATGAAAGCATCGGCTCCCATCTTGTATCCCTGGTTCTTGTTTCTTTGGTCAGTCCTGGATGTAAGCAGTATAATGGGGATATGGCTTATCTCCAGCGTGCCTTTTATGTTACGGCATAGCTCAAAACCATCCATCTTTGGCATATCTATGTCACTGATTACCAAATCAGTCTTTTTGCGTTTCAGTTTATTCAGGGCATCGGCTCCGTCAGATGCTGTAATGATGCCCTGGAACATGCTGTCAAATTCTTTTATGAACGAATTGGTCTCAGTGTCATCGGCACATACAAACATTATTGTCATGTTTTGGGTATCAAAATCCTGTGCCATACCCTCCTGTGTATCTTCGGCAGTATCAGTCTGCACAGGTTTGCTGTTCCTTCCTGCCTCTGACGGGAATTCCATATAGAATGACGATCCTACTCCGTCTTCATTGTTCATTGCTGACATCTTTCCGCCAATCAGACTCAACTGGAGTCTTGCATACGGAAGTCCCAGACCGTATCCCGGAATGTTTGTATCGACATTATCCCTATAGTACCGCTTGAACAGGTCTTCGGGGTCACAGGTAAAACCGCGTCCCTGATCCTTGACCGTAACACGTATCATGTTGCCGGCGCGTGATGTTATTACCGTTATGGTTGTGCCGCTTGTACTGTACTTGATGGCATTGTTCACCATATTGGACAGACCTGTCTCAATGATCCTTTTGTCTATTGATACATTACCAATGGTGTTGTCCATAATGAATTTCAGACTGAATCCTTTTCCGTAGCAGTCAATACGGTAATCCTCCAGCAGGAAATTCATCCATTCGTTCAGGTTGACCTCCTCTATCAGTATATCTGCCTTGTTTACATCGGCACGGCTGCTGTCAAGAATCATATTGACCATAACGGTCATCTTGTTTACCTGGTTGAAAATACGCTCCATACGCTCATAGTCTATGCCGTCTACGGATTTTTCCTGAAGGAAGTCCTTTACCGGATTGTATATGAGTGAAAGGGGTGTGCGCAGTTCATGGGCTATGTTTGAGAGGAAAGCAATCTTATCCTCACGATTCTTGATATCTTGTGCCGCCATTGCTTTCTCCATACGGTTTTTCTCCATTGTACTGGTCAATTTGGCTATCGTGTAACCGAACAACAGCATTAACAATAAGGCTACCAGCACTCCAGGTACAGTGCTCATAAAATGTTTCGGTATCTTGAACATGACGATTGTCTCCGGTTCACTGAGTCCTTTTCGGTAGGCCTGTCTTATCTCAACCCTGTAAGTGCCGTTTTCCAATTTGGGTAGGGTGATAAGGGTATTGGTGGTATTGATGGACTTTATCAGGAGATTGCCTCTGTATATGTTGTAGATGAACAGGTGCGGGTATGTGGGGTTGAAACTGTTGACAGTGAATTCCAAATGTAGTTCCCTGAACTTGGATGGCAGCGTGAACGGACGTTCCAGAGAATTGCTGATATCCTCCGCCGCTATCTCCCTCTTTTCAGTATAGGCTGATATACAGTTGATCCTGAATGGCGGGGTGTCTGCCATAAGCGGCCCGTTGGTATTAAGACTCACCATTCCGTCCGCATTGGGGAACATGACATATCCGGACCGGGTGCTCAATGTAAAATAATTAAGGAAACGTGATCTTGGCACACCGTCCTCAAGAGAGTATGAAAGCAGTTCTTTCCTGCTTTGATCATACATCTGAATGTACTCATCGGTAGTGGTAAACCATATGCGGTCATTTGAATCTACAGCAACATTCATGAACCGTCCGCTCCCCCATGTCTCAACCAGCATCTCATTAAAGTTGGACCGCGGGTCAAAACGGTGCAGCCCTTCGGGTTCAGTAAAGAAAAGTTCCCCCTGAGAGTTTGCGTCCAATGATGTAATATTGTGTATTACCTTATCCTTGTTCTTGTATATGAGCTTGCTTTCAAGTGTGTTGGTATTAATCTCTATGATGGCGCCTCTGTATGTTACGTAAACCGCATATCGGGTGGAGCAGACATTTTCAACCTGTTTGACAGGTTCCATGCCTTCGGATATTACGGAGATTTCCTCCAGTCTGCCGGTTCCTTTACGGTACACGTAATGGTGCGCATTGGCATTGAATATAAAGATATCCCCTTCATCAGAAACGGTCAGGAGAAGATTCTTCATATCTGCATACGATGGTCCCGGTAGAGGCGGAAACTGTTTCCCGGAGGATATCCTGTCCTGTTTGCGGTCGAACAGCATCAGGCCTTTGTCCGGATCGGCCATCAGGATGTTGTCATTGTCAAACTGGCACATAGATATGACCTTAAGCTCTTGGGTGCCTTTTAACACTGTTCTCTGCTGTGTCTGGGGGTCTATCCTGCATAGTCCGTTATCCATGGTTCCCAGAATCAGCGTACCCTCAGGCTCTTCGAATGCGGATATGTAGTTGTCATAGTTGATTATGCCTTCCCCGTTCTCATGCAGGTGGCGTATCTGTCCGATGAATGATCTCCTTATTGATATCAGTCCGAATCCCGAAGTGGCGTACAGAGTCTCCCGAAAATCCGGGTTGACCAGGGCGGATGTCACGTTCATGATATTATTTATGGTAGTGACTGTCGCGTTGCGTCCTATACCGTTACGCTTTATCAGGCATATCCCTTGGTCTGAATGAACTGTAAGCAGATTGCCGTCAGAAAGCGGCTTTATCAGGGATATATTATCCGACAGCAGATTGCAGTTACGTGTATTATAATCAGCCACCTGCTCGTACCGGCTGTTGATGTAATAGCCTTTAAGACCGTCTCCGGGAATGGATAGCCATATCACGTTGCTTTTATCTATGGCAGTGGCACTTGCAATAATGGGACGGTCAGTGCCGGATATGTGCTCAAGTGAGCCGTTGCTGCGGTCATAACGGTAAAGTCCCAGTATATCATCGGCCAGATAGATAATGGTCGAATCAGACTCCGAGCGCAGTATCCTGACAAAGTTATAATCCTCACGTGTGCTTAGCCCGGCAGCCAGATTGCACTCGCTGCTGTTCATGTCATATGTAAACAGGGAGTGCATATCGGCATCATAGAATGTTACGATATCGCCTTCTAACAGAAAATCATCGGTATGCAGTATCCTGTCATTGTATCTTAGCGTAGTGGCATAACCTTTCTTGTGGTTATAGTGCAGGATACGGTCCTCGCATGCCAGCAGTACAGTCTCGGTGCAGACAATGTTCTTAACGTTGCCCAGCATTACCAGTCCGCCTTCGGATGCGATATCCCGGATATTGGTCACTATACCGTTTGATATTACTGATATACCGACGTCTGATCCCACCCACAGACGCCCCTGGCGATCCTTGGCTAATACATTGAGTGACTGGCTCTCCAATCCGTTGCCTATTGTGCTTTGGGATATGGAGAAACCGTTCACTGCTCCAAGCAGTGAAGCATAGAGGACAGCAAACGCAGTTATTATGGCTTTTCTCATAGACATCAGCGTATAAGATATCCGATAATAACTACAAATCTAATTAAAGAGCGCCTTATTTCCGATTTTTAAGACAGCTTTTTTAAACAAAAAAAAGACGCACGGAAAAAATCCGTGCGCCTTAATCTGTTACAGAGTCCCTTATCAGAGGTTGGGGTTGTATTTCTTCCACTCGCTTACTGCGGGCAGTACGCCGAGTGATATAACCTCATCGCGCATAGCCTGCAGGTGCTTGTAGCTGGCTTCAATATCGGCCATCTCGGTAGCGGTACCCTTGACGTCTGTGTAGTGAACACCGGTAGCATCGATGGTTGAAGGCATAGCCATCATCACGTTCTGGAACTGTGAGTTGTTCACGTAGCAACCTGC
This sequence comes from uncultured Prevotellaceae bacterium, assembly GCA_900318995.1. Lineage (GTDB taxonomy): Bacteria > Bacteroidota > Bacteroidia > Bacteroidales > Bacteroidaceae > Colenecus. Next base: position 34,497 of record ONMR01000001.1, read on the forward strand.
GGGCCACTCAAACTTATCACCGCCCATGGCAGCACCGATCATCTCGATAGAAACGAATGAGGGGCTCTGGAATGATGAACGTCCGCGCAGCTCAATGATCTTGGCACCACCCTTGATTACATCCTGCTTCATCTGTGCCCACTGCTCGTTTGTGAGAGCGGGTGTGCCGATGATATCGGTCAGAGGCTTTCCGTCAATCTTTGCGGTTGATGCGAACACTGCCATCTGCTCTCCGTGACCGCCGTATGTGCGTGCGGTTGTAACCTTATCCTGAGCAATACCGAAGTGCTTGGCCAGTGCGCTCTGCAGACGTGTTGAATCAAGAGCTGCAAGAGTGGTGATCTGTGAAGGTTTCAGACCTGAGTAAACCAGAGTTACCAGACCGGTGATATCGGCCGGGTTAAAGATGATAACGCAATGCTTCAGGTCGGGGCAGTAGGTCTTGATGTCCTTACCCAGCTGCTCGGCTATCTTGGCGTTGCCAACCAGCAGATCCTCACGGGTCATACCTGCCTTGCGGGGTGCACCACCTGATGAAACCATGTACTTGGCATCCTTGAAAGCCTCCTCAACCTTGTCGGTGAAGGTGATGTTGACACCGGGGAATGCGCAGTGGCGGAGTTCCTCAACCACACCCTCCAGACCGGGCAGATAAACATCATACAGGCAGATGTTTGATGAAAGTCCCATCATGATGGCTGTCTGAGCCATGTTTGATCCGATCATACCGGCTGCGCCAGAGATGACCAATTTCTCATTTGTCAAAAACTTCATAGTTGTTTTAAGTATATTAAGTCCGTTATTTCAGTCTTGGACCACAAAAGTAATCAATTACTTGTTTGATTGGTATATAAATTCAGAAAAGTTGCACTATTTTTGACCCCGTAAAACATTAAAGGACAGTATATGGCTATCATAAAATCAGTAAGAGGATTCACACCTCAGATAGGAGAGGATTGTTTTCTGGCCGATAACGCCGCCATCATTGGTGACGTTGTTATAGGTGAGGGCTGCAGCATCTGGTTCGGGACCGTGCTGCGCGGCGATGTCAACTCCATCCGCATAGGTAACGGAACCAACATACAGGACGGATCAGTGATACACACCCTTTATCAGCGCTCCACCACCGTAATAGGCGATAACGTATCGGTAGGCCATAACGTAACCATCCATGGAGCCGAGATCCGTGACAACGCCCTGATAGGAATGGGATCGGTAGTGTTGGACCACGCCGTAGTGGGTGAGGGCGCAATTGTGGCCGCCGGATCTGTGGTGACAGGTAAGACTGTGATTCCGCCTCATACGCTTTGGGCAGGGGTTCCGGCCAAGTATATAAAGGATGTGGATCCGGCGCAGGCTGAGGAGATGAATCGGCGGATTGCCCGGGATTATCACATGTATGCCAGCTGGTACAAAGAGGAATAACCTTCCGGCGGGTTTCTCGCGCCTTCGGCGCTCGGTTTTTTCTGTCTTTTTTGGCCTTTGGCCCCAAAAGTCGTTGGATGGGAACTTATCAGTCCAAGCCAATCTCGCCCAGGATGCGGTCCGATGTGCCGCTGCTGCTGCGTACGTAGTCGCCTGCGTTGCGGCCGGCTTTCTTAAGGAATCCGGGATCGCTGATGAACTTGTCTATCAGGATTCTCAGGCTGTAGGCATCGGTTATCTCAAAACCGCCCTTGACACGTTTCAGGTCCTGAGCCTCGCGGAAACGTTGGTTGTTGGGGCCGAAGAGTACGGGGATATCGAACACGGCGGCTTCAAGCACGTTATGGATTCCTACTCCGAATCCGCCGCCTATGTATGCTATATGCCCATAGCGGTAGATGGATGACAGCATTCCGAAACAGTCTATTATCAGGGTGTCATACCCTTTGATGTTGTCAAGCGTGGCCTCCGAAAGGCGAATGTAGTCACGGCCCTTAAGGAGTGTTTCTATCTGTGCCAGATGCTCCTCATGTATCTCATGCGGGGCAATTATCAGCTTCCAGTCAGGCTTGGTCATGAAATAGGGTATGAACAGCTCCTCATCGGCCGGCCAGGAACTGCCGGCAATGAATGTGGGGTCACCGTTCACAAACTTCTCTATTACGGGGAACTGCTTGGATGCGGCTGCCACCTCAAGCACGCGGTCGGCGCGTGTATCGCCTACTATGGAGACATCGGTTATACCTATACTCTTGAGCAGGTCCTTGGAGTGACGGTCCTGTACAAAAAGATGCTTGAAATATGTCAGGGCCTTGGCATATCCCTTTCCGTACCACTTGAAAAACAGCTGGTTGTCACGGAATATGGATGATACGCTGAATATCTCTATTCCGCGTTTGTGTAACCCCCTGAGGAAATTGGGCCAGAACTCATATTTGATGAAGAAGGCTTTCTCTATCTTTATTGAATCCAGGAATCTCTTTACGTTAAGTGGGGTGTCAAACGGTATGTAGCATACTATATCGGCACCTTTGTAGTCTTTTCTTACCTCATATCCTGAGGGCGAAAAGAACGTAAGCAGAATACGGCACTCGGGGTGCTTGTTGTGAATGCGTTCTATAAGCGGACGCCCCTGCTCAAACTCACCCAGCGACGATGCATGGAACCACAGGTAACTGAAACTGGGATCAACCTGCTCCCTTATGGTGTCAAGTATCCTTTTATGCCCTCTGATGAGCAGACGGGCCTTGCGGTTGAACAAGGCTGCCAAATGGATGCAACCTGCATAGAGATAAATCAGGATGGAGTAAATGATCATATCCTTATACTCTCTGGGTTCAGGCAAGTTCTGCAATGGCCTTACGGGCTCGGTTCAATGTCTCTTCACGTCCCAGGAAATCCGTAATAAGGAATATCTGCGGACCCATGGCTGCTCCAACCAGTGTAACGCGCAGGGCGTTCATCACCTTACCGGTGGCGTACCCTTTCGACGCTATCCACTCCATTACCTTGGGCTCAAGCGTTTCGCCGTTCCAGTCAGGCTGGGACTCAAGGAAATCACAGAGCTCTGCAGTGGTGCGGGGGGCATCATCCTTCCACCATTTCTTGAGTGACTTTTCGTCATACTCAGTGGGGGCCTGGAACAGGAACTTGCAGTTGTCCCAAAGCTCACCTATAAAATTGACACGGTTCTTGACCAGACCTACGGCTGTCTCAATGCGGTCCATAGAGGTATTTATGCCACGGCTTTCCAAAACAGGTCTGAACAGTTCAGCAACCTCATGGTCACTCTTGAGCATTATGTATTCGTGGTTGAACCAGACCAGTTTCTGATAGTTGAACCGGGCACCTGCCTTGCTGCACTTTTCAAGGTTGAAAAGGTCAATCATCTCATCCATGGTCATTATCTCACGGTCATCACCCGGGTTCCAGCCCAGCAGTGCCAGGAAATTGATCACAGCCTCGGGCAGATAATCCTTTTCACGGTAGCCCGATGATACCTCGCCGGTCTTGGGGTCATGCCACTCCAGAGGGAATACCGGGAATCCCAGACGGTCGCCGTCACGCTTGCTCAGCTTGCCGTTACCCTCGGGCTTGAGCAGCAGGGGAAGGTGCGCAAACCTGGGCATTGTATCCTCCCATCCGAAAGCGCGATACAGAAGAACATGCAGCGGAGCAGAGGGAAGCCACTCTTCGCCACGTATCACATGAGTCACCTCCATCAGATGGTCATCAACGATGTTGGCCAGGTGATATGTGGGCAACTGGTCGGCCGATTTGTACAGGACCTTATCATCCAGAACCGATGAGTTTATGGTAACCCTGCCGCGGATAAGGTCATCTACCTCAACCTCCTGATTGGGCTCAATCAGGAAACGGACCACATATTGGTTGCCTGCATCAATCAGTGCCTTTACCTCATCGGCAGGCAGTGTGAGTGAGTTGCGCATCCGGCCGCGGGTGGCGGCATCGTACTGGAAATTCGGTATCTCATTGCGCTTGGCCTCAAGCTCTGCCGGAGTGTCAAATGCTATGTATGCCTTTCCGGATTCAAGCAACTGGTCTACATATTTCTTGTAGATATCCCTGCGCTCTGACTGACGGTACGGACCATATTCTCCACCAAATGAAACACCCTCGTCAAATTTGATACCGAGCCAGCGGAAAGCCTCAAGGATATACTCCTCGGCACCGGGAACAAAACGGTTGCTGTCCGTATCCTCTATCCTGAATATAAGGTCTCCTCCGTGCTTGCGGGCAAAAAGGTAGTTATATAGTGCCGTCCTGACGCCTCCGATGTGCAACGGACCAGTGGGACTGGGGGCAAAACGTACTCTGACGCGGCGGCTGCCTGAATTCTCTGTCATGTCTTTAGTTTTAGCGGTGCAAAATTAATCAATTTCTTATGAAATGTTGTATTTTTACACATCATAACAAAGCATCGGTTCCTATGGAAGACAAGAGGCGTTTCATTAAGAGCAACAGGAATCTTCTGATAATCCTATCTCTGGTTTCTGTATTGCTCACAGTCTACTTTATGCCCGCAAGTCACAAGGAGAGTTATTCATATACTGTGGGCAAACCCTGGACTTATGATGTGCTTATTGCTCCATTCAGTTTCTCGATAGCCAAAAGCGATGAAGTATGGCAGGTTGAGGCAGACAGTGTCAGAGCGGTATTTGCCCCATATTTCAGCCGCAACGCCACAGTTGCCGGGAATGCCCTGGCCGATTTGGACCGTTTTTACAGGGACAGCCTGAGCAAAGTGGTCTGGGAAGAGTCATACAGGATAATCCGCCGACGTTTTGAGAAGGTTTATGAAGACGGGATTATTTCCACATCCGATGAGGAGATACTGGCTGGCAAGGATTTGTTCAGGGTATATGAGGGCAACACATCAACTTTCCGTAAGACATCCGATGTAAGGAGCGTGCGTGACGCATACCGTTATGTTACTGATGCCGATGTATATGCCTATGACCGCTATACCCTTCTGCAGCATAACCTTGAGAATTTCATACGTCCCAATATCATATATGATGATGCTCGTTCGGAGAGTGACTTGGAGAACCAGCTTAACGAAATATCTCATTTCAGGGGCATGGTAGTCGAGGGACAGAAAATAATAGGTCAGGGTGAGATTGTTGATGAACAGAAAAGCCAGATAATACAATCCTATCTGGATAAGGCTAATGAGACATCATCGTCCAAACAGTTCAAGGTGCTCACATGGGCCGGACGTGCGGTATTTGTGCTGTTGTGTTTCCTGGTTATGTTCATCTATCTGATCCTGTACAGGATAGATGATATAGAGAGTCGTTCCATACTCTATTTCCTGTTGGGATTCACTACGCTGTTCATAGTTGCTATGGAACTGTTCTGCCAATACTCGGGCTGGAGCGTGCTGCTGTTTCCATGTTCCATGCTGGCCATATTGCTGCGGATATTCCTTGATTCCCGCACTGCTCTTACCGGTTACCTGGTGTTCATATTGTGCACTTCACTTATCGTACCCATGCCTTATGAGTATTTCCTGCTTCAGTTTATGGCGGGAATAACTGGCATCTATACGCTCAAGGAACTGTCCCAACGTTCTCAGATACTGCGCACCTGCCTGCTCATTTTTGTAACATACAGCCTTGTGTGGGGTTCAATCCAGATGATGCAGCTGGAGAACATCCGTGATATGGATCCATGGACATTCATCTTCTTTGCAATAAACTGCACGGTCATCCTGCTTGTCTATCCGCTTTTATTCTTAATAGAGAAATTATTCGGGTTTACATCAAACGTTACACTCATCGAACTCTCCAACATTAACAACCCTCTTCTAAGGGAACTGGCAGAGAAGGCGCCGGGCACATTCCAGCACTCCATGCAGGTGTCAACTCTGGCATCCGAAGCCGCCACACGTCTCAAGGCCAACTCGCAGCTGGTACGTACCGCCGCGTTGTATCATGACATCGGGAAGATGGATAATGCCCCCTTCTTTACAGAAAACCAGAACAAGGTAAATCCTCATGACAAACTGACTCCGCAGGAGAGTGCCAGGATCATAGTGGGCCATGTTGAAAAAGGTTTAGCCCTGGCCGATAAGTTCGGTCTGCCGGAGTCCATCAAGGGTTTCATAGCGTCCCATCACGGCAAGGGTGTGGCGCGTTACTTCTATATAAAATATGCTCAGGATCATCCCGATTCAGCCCCGGATCCGTTGGATTTCAGTTATCCGGGTCCTAATCCGTATTCAAAGGAGACAGCCATACTTATGATGGCCGATGCCGTGGAGGCGGCTTCCAGAAGCCTTAAGGAGTATACGGAGGACAGTATAGCTGAGCTTGTGGACAAGATCATAGATACCCAAGTCAGTGAAGGCTATTTTATGGACTGTCCCATAAACTGGCAGGAGATCAACAGGATAAAGGAGACATTCAAGGAGAAACTGCGTACAATGTACCATACGCGTATCAGCTACCCTGAACCTACTGTGGGTCTGGATCAAAAGAAAAACTGATTCCTGCGATACTGTCTGTGGAGGCAGTCTTGCTGACGGCCTCATTAATTCTTTCCCTTACTGTCCATGTGGCCATGTCAAGTCCGGCTTTTATGATGATCCGGCGTATATGCCTGTACTGTATCTTTGATACGGGGGGAGCATCGGGGCCCAAAACCCTGTCCGGTCCGAACAGATCCGCAAGGTTGGCAGCCAGATTGGTTGCCGTTTTCTCCACAGAGCTCTGCTCAGTGCCCTTGACAGTGACGATGGTCAGTCTGGAATAGGGCGGATAGTTGAACGCCAGACGTTCCTGGAGTTGGGTTTTGTGGAATCCTTTGTAGTCATGCCGGCGTACCATTTCCAGAACAGGGGCATCGGGTTGTCGTGTCTGTATGATCACGGTACCCTGACTCTCTTTACGTCCGGCTCGTCCTGCAACTTGTGCCATCAGTTGATATGCCCTCTCTGTTGCCCTGAAGTCAGGGTAGCTCATGATGGAGTCCGCCTCAATGATACCTACTACGCTCACGTTGTCAAAATCCAGACCTTTAGAAACCATCTGTGTACCAATCAGGATATCAGTAAGTCCCTCCTGAAAATCCGATATGATTGATTCGTAGCCGGCTTTGGATGAGTCCAGGTCAAGTCTTGCCACTCGTGCCTTGGGGAACAGTGCGCTTACCTCCTCCTCAATACGCTCGGTACCGAATCCGCGTTTGCGCAGGCTTTTACTGCCGCATGAGGGACAGGCTTCAGGTACCTTGTATCTGCGTCCGCAGTAGTGGCATGAGGCCGAGTCTGTGGTCTTATGGAAAGTCAGACTCACGTCACAGCAATCACATTTCTGTACCCATCCGCAGTCATGGCACTCCACGGTTCCGGAATAACCCCTGCGGTTATGGAAAAGGATAGCCTGCTTACCGTTAGAGAGCGCATTGTCTATCTGTTCAATCAACATTGGAGAGAACAGTCCCTGCATGTATTTGCGGCGTCTCAGGTCTGCGGTATCTACAATATCTATCAGTGGGAGCCTAATGTTGCGGAACCTCTGTTCCAGGGTTACCAGTCCATACTTTCCGCTTATGGCATTGGAGTAACTCTCAATCGATGGGGTGGCGCTTCCAAGCAGTGTCTTGGCACCGCATATTGAAGCCAGCATGATGGCTGTGTTACGGCCATGATAACGCGGCGCTGGATCTTCCTGCTTGAAACTGGGTTCATGCTCCTCGTCCACAATGATAAGACTTAACTTTTGCAGTGGAAGCATCACTGCCGATCGTGCTCCCAGGATCAGTTTATAAGGATTGGGGCCTGTCAGGCGGTTCCAGACCTCAACCCTGATATTCTCTGAGCATCTGGAATGGTATACGCACATATCGCCTCCGAAAACCTTCTGCAACCTGTGCATAATCTGGGTGGTCAGGGCTATCTCGGGCAACAGATAAAGCACCTGTCCGCCTTTGGCTATATGTTCCCTGATAAGATGAATGTATATCTCAGTCTTTCCGCTGGAGGTAACGCCGTGGAGCAGGCAGACGTTCTTTGTCCTGAAGCAATCCTTTATTCCGGCGAATGCCTTTTGCTGTGCAGGGCTCAATTGTGGAGGATCCTGTATGTGTCCGCCGAATTCAGGCAGCCTGCCAGTCTCCAGTTCATACAGTTCAAGTATGCCGTTTCCAATCAGTGAGTTCAATGCGGAACTTGACTTGCATGCATTCAATAACGCCTTCTTTGTTACGGGGTTTGGATTGAGCGGGTTTTCGGCCAGACAGGACAATTCAACGTACTTATCCAGCATCTCTTTCTGTCTGACGGCAGTTTTACCTGTAAGACTGCTGTAATCCGTTGATTCAATGTTGGTAAGTTTTTCTCCCGGCTTTACGAATATCTCCGTTTTGGGTTTATAGGGGTGCTCGTTCGCTCCGCTGTCAGGCCGCAGCCCCGATGGAAGAGCAGCTTTCATGACATCTCCAGGTGTACACATGCAGTAATCTCTCAACCATTGCATCAGTTTAAGCTGGTTAGGTAATACTGACAGGTATACGTCATCCAGTACGGCGAGTATATCCTTGACGGTATGTCCGTCGGGCCTGACAGAGTGTGTCCTGACCACAATGCCGGTAAGCCTGCGTCCCTTACCGAAAGGCACATATACCCTGGCTCCGGGCACTGTCCGGTGCTCAAGCTGCTCTGGAATCCTGTAAGTGAATGTGATATTCAGAGGTACAGGTAGTATTATGTCTGCATACATGCCCATTTGCGTTTACAAATATACGGAGAAATAAAAAGAAAGACCGGCTCTTTCCTTTAAGAACCGGTCCTGTGTAAGAGAGTTGTCCGATTATCAGAATGTCCAGGTCAGGCAGAACTGAAGTGTGCTTGACTTGAAGTCTACGGGCTCATTGTCTATCACAGCACCCGGGGTGGGGTTGTCAATCACTTTGACAGCACCCTCCTTTGAAACGGGGATGTTGTAGTTGATACCTGCCTGTATGTGGTTGATGAGTTTTACGCCGGCACCGATGTTGATACTCCATGAACTCTTTTCAAGAGCAAAATCCTTAACCTCTTCTCCGTCATTGAAGGATGTGTTAAGGTCACCGATCTTGAAATCCAGTTGAGGACCTGCAGCAAAGTAGACTGCTGCAAAGTTTCCCAGTCCCAGTGTATATTTCAGGGAGAGGGGAATGGAGAGTGACTGATTCTTCATTGTGGATGTGTCAGGCAGTTCAATGCCCTTCTGTGAATAGAGGGCGGCAAGATCAACTCCAATACCTATGACAGGGATCTGCACCTCGGCCATCGGACCGATAAAGTAACCGGTGTAGTTGTCTTTACTTGCAGCAGACTCTTTGGTAACAGCAGTGATGTCATTATTTACAAGATTGAGACCGCCACGGATACCCCAACTGAACTGAGCTGAAGCGGGAATGAATGAAAGCAGTACAAGACCGCAGATAATGAATGCTTTTTTCATACTATTTGTTTTTTTAAATTATCCTGTCATTATTCAGAATCTCCAGCCTACTACAAACTGGATAGTCTTGTAATCACCTATCAGGTCACTCATTTTCTGGAAATCATCAGTGTTGTCGGCTATGATTTTCCATGGAACATTGAAGTTGAGCATGAGCTCCAGACTGTCAAACAGCCTTACACCGGCTCCGATATTACCTGTGGTGATAATCTTATCGGCATCAATCTCCTCATTATCCTCCACATAGGACTGAATATCACCGATGTTGATATTCCATTGCGGGCCGAACTGACCGATTATGCTTAGGTTCTTGAGTCCGAACTTGAGCCTGAGTGAGAGGGGTATCTCCAGAAATTCCTGGGAGTATGTCTCATCGGCTACCTTGAATGAAGTCTTCTGATAGAGCAGGCCAACGTCAAATCCCAGAAGATGTTCTGCTTCGACAGTAAGGGCCGGGCCGATAAAGAATCCGCTGTAAGTGTCCTGATCCTGAACACTCTCTGTGGATATCATAGAGATGTCATTGTTGACCAATGAGAGACCGCCGCGAAGGCCGAATCTTGTTTCTGCAGCAACATTGATGCACAATGCCGGCAGAATAATCATTAGAAATAATCTGATGGTTTTCATTCAGAGTAATAATTAAGGTTCGGCTACAAAGTTAACAATATTTTTAATATCAACGGTGTACCGACAGCCTTTCTCCACTTGAAGCGCTTTGCCTTGGAGCCTTGGGGGCTTTCTCCCGTCTCTGTTTCGGTTCCCTGGGCTCTCTGGCCTCCTTCTTTTCCTTTTGGGCAGAGGTGCTGTTGTCCGTAACAGCTTTCTCCTCTGATTCGTTCCACAGGCCGTTCTGGAAATCCAGGAGCTGCTTCTCTATTCGTGCACGCTCAGCCTGGAGTGCGGAATCTGTCTCGCAATACTCGGACAAGGGTACGTTTCTCAGATTTGATGTCTTATAGATATCCCCCTCATACTGACGCATCACAAAATAGTCGTCAAGTGACATGTTTGTGGTGTTGTTGAAACTGCTGGTCATGACCTGGGTCTGTCCCAGATAGGGGCTTATCTCGTCATAGTTGAGCCAGAACATGGGGTATGCGGTGGGCTTGTCTCCATATCCGCCCTGCATCAGCACCGGGCAGATTGCAGTCACCTTGGTCTGATAATTGGAGAGCTTGTCCAGATAGTTGCTCTCCTTGATGTAATACTTGCCTATGTCACGGCTTGGTATGTCTATCTTGTATTTTCCGTTCTCATCCTTTTTGTAATCGATGTAGAACTTGTCGAGCATGCTTTCCAGATCCAGTTCGTTATCAGGGGTAAACAGCTCATTGCCGTCCAGGCGATACTCATAGGCTTTGATCTTTCCGTCCAGAATAAGATTCAGGATGAGCGTAAAGAAGTTAACCCTGTCACCAAGAGGTTCCTCAGGATAGTAGAGTGCGGCGTTTTTCTCCTTCTTCAGGTCAAGTTCGCGGTAAATGTCACGCCTCCAGGTAAGGTCGGTGGGCATAGCCGTCTGAGCCGTATATTGTGAACGAGCACGGTCCGACAGGGTAACTGCAGTGGGGCTTTTCTCTGCCTCTTTCTGAGCCTGCTGTTCCTGCAGTCTGCGTGTGGGCTGCGCATTCACGCTTACCGCAGCTGTCAATATCAATAGAAATAATACAATCTTTCTCATATCAGTTTTCCATTAATTATCAATTTAATATCACTTCCAGTGCGGTATTGAGCTGACGTTCAATCCCGTCAGGACCGATAGCCTTTACGCGCTGTATGTAAAAACGTTTACCGCGTCCCAACTGGTCAAACACCCTCTTCTGGCGGTTTGAGAAACGGGGACCGTCCGACAGTTCGGGAACGGCGTTACCGCTGTTGTCAAAGAATGTGGTCTCAAAACTGAGTACACGGAATCCAATGTTCAGCAGACCGTCATCAATTGCGGCCACTATGCCGTCGGCTGACTGCAGGTTTTTCTTGGAGATTGGTGTGCCGCCACCTCGGTAGCGCTGCGTGTTGCCGTTCTCGTCCTTGTATTCTATGAACGGGGTGGGATCGGGCAGCTGACGTACGCGGAAAGCGTATTCACCCATGCTCTGCTGGCGTCCCTCCTGATTGGCGGTAACGGCTATAACCACATCCTGTCCAACATTTGTGGGCTTGCAGATGAATCCGTTTCCACTGCGGGTAAGAGTGCCTCCGCCATTTTTGAGTCTGGCCGAAATCATGTTGCTGGGTACGCCCGGTACGGATATGCTGATGGGGTTGTCATAACCGGCATATAGCACATTCATCATTGTGGCCGATACGGTAGCCAGCGGTGATACCACAGAGTAGTTCTGTGTAAAGTCACGGCGTATCACTCCATTACCGGAGTTGAGCTCCATATAACCCGAAAGGGTATAATCGCCGGTCTTGGTGGCCGGAACCTCATACCAGCCGTCCTCGGAGTCAATCCTCTTGCCGTCAATGTAAATGGCGGGGCGGGCGGTTGAGTCAACGGCTGCCATAATGATGCGGGCCTTGAAACTGTTACCCTGAACCACGTTTTGAGTAGTGGGAATAACGTATGCGTTGATGGCGTTCACACGCAGGTCGCCCACATCGATGTTGTTGACCAGAGTATGAAGCACCTCACCCTCGGCGTAGCGTATATCATTCTGCAGTTTGGTAAGCATGGTGATTGCGGCTGCCACAGGCATGTTCTCATAGTTGTACTCCTGCCAGTTCTTGCCCAATGAGCCTGCATTGAGAGGAACCTCCGTGCTGAAGTTATTGCTTATGATATCCCTCTGCGTAGGGTCATTTACCATCTCAAGAATCCTTTCCCGGTAGTTGTTGATGGCATCATACAGCATACCTCCCTTGCCGCGTGTGGGGTGGAGCATGACCTGTGTGGCTGCCTCCAGGTCCTCACGGTTGCGGATGTCGTTCACATCGGCATCCTTTCCGTCGGCCTCAATGGCAATCAGCATCTTGAGTTCATCGGCAAAGTTGAACAGGGAGTCTGATATCTGCTTCACGTAGAGAGCCTTGCCGTACCATTCGCCCACCTTCTCGTGGTTAATGGAGTCAGCTATGGCAAACTCACGGTATGCCTGCTCGTTCTGGATCGTAGCGTTGGCGGTGCTCTTACCCAGACTCTCCTCAACTATCCTGAAACCGTTCAGCACGTCCGATGACACGTTCATGGCAAGCATCGCCAGAAGGACGATGTACATGAGGTTGATCATCTTCTGACGCGCCGATGGCGGTCTCTGTATCACTTTTCTCTTCATACTTTTTTACTTGGCTCCCATCTGGGAATTCACCTTCATAGCTTCTATCATGCGTGCGTAGACACGGTTCAGCTCTTCAATCTGATCCACCATCTGGCGGGTCTGCTGGCTCACCTTATCCAGGTTCTCCATCTGAGTGCTGGCCGATTTCAGATGCATCTCATAGAATGTGTTTATGCTTATCAGGTTGCGTGACAGCTGTTCCAACTCCTCGGAACTCTGTTCCATACGATCTGAGTGACGGCACATCTGCTCCATCTTGAGTGTGAGGTCATGCACGCGGGATATGTAATCCTGTGTAATCTGTTCCACGCCGCCCACATTGAGACCGCTGCCGCTCTCAATACCGGTGGCTGCAGCTGCCGGAGTGGGTTGTTGTTGAACTGGAGCCTGCTGTACAGGTGCGGCAGGATTTCCGTTTATAATGATATTGCCTCTCAGTCGCGGAGCATCATCCTCATCATCATCTGCCTCGCTTGGTATGTAAGGCCTCTCAAATCCTGAGATGAAGAATACCAGCACTTCGGTGCCCATACCTATGAACAGCATCAGGTTGGCACCTTTGATGTGTGTCAGCTTGAACAGTGCGCCCAGAATTACCACAGCGGCACCCCAGCTGTACAGATAGTTAAGCAGGATTCTTCCCTTGGGTGAATCCAGATAGTCCTGTATACGTGTCAGAAGACCTTTTTTCTCTATATTTTCCATATCAGTTGTTTTACAAGTTATTTGCGGCCCTTTGATGAACCGGCGGTGCCTACCTGTGTGCGTACGCAACGGAATCCTATGTAAGAACGCTGCTCGTTCTGATACTCATATGTACGCCATGATGATTCGATGAACTTTTCGGGGTCCTTCCAGGAGCCGCCGCGGACAGCCTTTTTCTTCATGTAGTATGGATCCTCAACGGCTGCATTGTAGTAGAGTTCCGGGTTCATGTCGTTCATTTGCAGAATGCCGGCCTCGGTGTATGCGGTGGATGTCCATTCGGCAACGTTTCCGGCCATATCGAAAAGACCGTTGGAGTTGGGCTTGTACGAACCTACCTTAGTGGTTATCAGGCTTCCGTCCTTAGTGTAGTTTCCGCGTTCGGGCTTGAAGTTGGCATAATAGCAACCTTCGTCATCCTTTGAGCCCGAAACCTTCCATGGATATCGGTTGTTCTCCCGTCCGCGTGCTGCAAACTCCCATTCGGCCTCTGTGGGCAGACGGTAGCGCTGGATGTATTTGGCCTGTGCTCCAAGTCCTGAAAGCAGATACTCGGTACGCCATGCGCAGAAAGCGTTGGCCTGCTCCCAACTTACACCCACCACGGGATAGTCATCGTAGTTGGGGTGATTGAAGTAGAGGCGCATATAGGTCTCGTTGTTGGCATTCGGGAAATCGTTCACCCAGCATGTGGTGTCGGGGAATATGTTGACGATATATGTATTTACAAAATCATACAGGTTGGAAAGCTCACGGTTCAGGGTCTTGCGTACAATGTTTCCGTTATCATCGATGTAGGCGGTATCCTTGGATATTATTACCTTCTCTTTCGATACTTCCTGATCTGTGTTCCTCAACCTGTCATTGGGATCGAGCTGATTCTTGCGCAGGGCTGCCTGAGTGTAGTCAAACAACTCGTAACGATAGTTGAGCTGCTTGACGTCAAGCAACTTTTCGCCTGTGATGGGATGTGTGTAGAAAACACTCTCAATAGCCCTCTGCTGATCCTCATTGGGCTTTTTCCAGGGAATAGGCTTGCTCCAGTTAAGGTGAGGGGTGACAGGTTCGCCGTACTTGTCCTCGGTAATCATGAAAGACTCGTCACCGCCATAGGCCGGATCTGCCAGACGTGTGCGTATGATAGAGTCACGTACCCACTCCACAAACTGGCGGTACTTGGCGTTCGATACCTCCTTCTCATCCATCCAGAACGATTCTACAGAAATCTCTTTTGTAGGTGTGTTGGAACCCCACAGGCTGTCGCTGGCTTCTTCACCTATCTTGAGTGATCCTCTCTTGACAAGAACCATACCATAGGGCACAGGCTCACGCAGTGCCGCTTTGGAAGAACCGGTTACTTCGCCGCCGTTGGCACCTGCATAGCCGCTGCTGGTGCAGGACTGTGTCAGCGCCATCAATGCCGTAAAACCGGTAAGAACAATGTCTTTCAGTTTCATTGTATATCTGTTATAAATATCTTACACTCTTATGGACGTTCTTTCCCTTCTTGAACAGGTCCAGGTCTGTCTGCCAGCTGAGCATCAGGTCATGACTCCCGTTCAGGGCGCCTACTCCCGATGTAAAGAACTCATATGCATAACCTATAAGAACGTCTCTCAGCTTTCCTCCTACCATTGCGGTGACCGATATCCCGGGACTGTATGTGGTACCCAGATACATCAGTGCCGAATCATACTGGTAAGTGCCTCTTACGGATATGTCCACTCTGTAAAAATCCAGGTCGCTCTCCACAAGGAAGCATGGCTGTATCGATAATAACGGATTCCGGAGCTCTATATTGCATCCTCCGTTCAAATATAGCGTCGGTTTTATATCCATCCGGGCTGTTTTTCCCTCTGTCTTGCCTAGTTCCATATGCGGAAAATTGAGATGCTGGGCCGATGCGCCCAGATACCAATCCCCCCTTACGTAAAGCAGTCCGGCGCCAAGGTCACCTGTGGTACCCCGTTCCTGACCGGCGGGAAAAGCCGGATCGTTCTGGGTTTCAAGTTTAAGCCTTCCGCCATTGAACTCTTCGGACATCACGCCTCCCTGGATTCCGATGTTCATCCACCCTTTACCCATACCTATTTTATATGCATAGTTTAAGAAGAGCCTGCGGTTGGTAAAGAGTCCCATGGTTTCATTGAACAGTCCGGCGCCTATGGAGTTGTTCATCCTGCCGAAAGGAACGGCAGTGTTGGCGCCGATGTACATGGATACCGGAGCGTGGGTATATCCGGCCATCTGCATGGCCAGTGATCCGACTACGTTCATACGGGTGTTCCTGTTCATGGCTGCAGGGTTATAGAAATTCTCCACTTCACTGAAATGGGTAAAGTGCGGGTCAAACTGAGCCTTAACGTTTGCGCACGTAATAAGGCACAGCATCAGGAGCATGGAAACGTAACGTTTCATTGTGTTCATCAAAAGAATAACGGCAAAAATTGTTCATTATTTTTGCTCTTGATGAAATTTTATCTAATTTTGCGCCGCTTATTCCCTAAGAAAAGTCAGAACTAAATAAAAATAAAGAACTTAAAATGATCATTGTTCCCGTAAAGGAGGGTGAGAACATAGAGCGCGCCCTCAAGAAATTCAAGAGAAAGTATGAGAAGACAGGCGTAGTGAAAGAGCTTCGTCGCCGTCAGCAGTTTGACAAACCGTCAGAACTCAAGCGTCTCCAGATGGAGCACGCCATCTACGTTCAGAAACTGCAGCAGTCTGAGGATTAAAAAAATAATCAGCAGTTCTTGCTTTTTGGTTTTTTCTTTCATATATTCGTCTCTGAATCCGTTCAGAGACGAATTTTGTTATGTATATAGACCAGTTCGCGGATTATCTCAGGTTGGAGCGTAATTATTCGCCCAGGACCGTAGCCAGTTACCACAGGGACCTAGTCCTTTTTCGGGATTTCCTTAAGGAGACTGACCCCGAACTGAATATGCTCAATGCCGATAGGGACGTAGTGCGTCTATGGATTGTGGATATGATGGACAAGGGGGAGAAATCCACCACCGTCAACCGCAAGCTGAGCACACTTCGTTCTTTCTACAGGTTCCTCCGAATAAAAGGCGTCACGGAACAATCGCCTGTACAGGGCATCAAAGGCCCCAAAAACAAGAAACCTCTCCCTCAGTTTGTCAAGGAAGCCGATATGGACAAACTCCTTGATGACAAAGATATTGATCTTGGAGAGGGATTTACGGGAGTCAGGAACAGAACCGTGATAGCAGTCTTCTATGAGACAGGAATGCGTATGGCCGAGCTGATCGGACTGGATGACAGGGATATAGACTTCGGTTCGCACACCATCAAGGTAACCGGTAAACGTGACAAGCAGCGTTTCATACCGTTCGGTAATGATCTGGAACGCCGTCTTAGGGAGTACCTTGAGGCCAGGACCGCTGAGTTTGGCGAGACTAACGGGGCTTTCTTCCTGAGCCCGAAGGGTGTGCGTATACCACGTCATCAGGTCTATCTGTTGGTCAAGGACGCATTGGGTAAGGTTTCGGATGTCTCCAAGAAAAGCCCTCATGTGCTGCGTCATACGTTTGCCACCTCCATGCTCAACCATGACGCCGAGCTGGGTGCCGTTAAGGAGCTCCTGGGGCATAACAGCCTTCAGACAACCGAGATCTATGTACATACTACGTTCCAGGAACTGAAGGAAATATATAAACAGGCTCATCCAAGGGCCTAAAACCAAAAGACTATGGAAACTAAGATTAAGGCGTTGCATTTTACTGCAACAGAACAGCTTCAGGCGTTCATCGAGAAGAAGTGTGCAAAACTTGAAAGAGTGCACGAGTTGATTCAGAAGGTAGAGGTTACCCTGAAAGTGGTTAAGCCGGAAACAGCAATGAACAAGCAGGCAAGCATTGATGTTACTATTCCGAACGGTGAATTTTTTGCAGAAAAGACCTGTGATACGTTTGAGGAAGCAATAGACGGATGCCTGGATGCTTTGACCCGCCAGCTTAAGAAAAACAAGGAAAAACTGCGCGAGAAATAAAAAAACAGCATCTTTTCTTTGTTAAGAAAGAAAAATGAAATATCTTTGCACCCGCTCTTCGCCCCAGTACGGAGAGCGGGTGTTCATTGATACGCTTGCCGCTATGGCTCAATGGTAGAGCAACGCACTTGTAATGCGTAGGTTGTTGGTTCGATTCCGACTAGCGGCTCTTTGGGGGTGAATTCCAGAGTGGCCAAATGGGGCAGACTGTAAATCTGCTGTCTTTCGACTTCGGTGGTTCGAATCCATCTTCACCCACAAGGCAGGACATGACGATGCCGGTTTGACCGGTGCCTGCGGTTCTTCCGGGAAACCACCTTATTAATATATATGGAAGGTCTGGAGGTAACAATCGTGACAAAGAAAGTTGCGGGAATAGCTCAGTTGATAGAGCATTAGCCTTCCAAGCTGAGGGTCGCGGGTTTGAGTCCCGTTTCCCGCTCCAGATTTGTCGCTGTTATAGCTCAGCTGGTAGAGCGCATCCTTGGTAAGGATGAGGTCCCCGGTTCAAATCCGGGTAACAGCTCAATTTGATAGAGGATAGGAGGAGACCGCCCTGGCGGGAGCCTTTTTGTAGTTGACATCAAGTTTATAATCAATAAAATAGCTTTAAACTATGGCAAAAGAGACATTTGTGCGCACGAAACCGCACGTAAACATTGGTACTATCGGTCACGTTGACCACGGTAAGACTACCCTGACCGCTGCTATCACCAAGGTATTGGCTGAGAGAGTATCAGGTAACGCTGACAAGATCAAGTCATTTGATCAGATTGATAACGCACCTGAGGAGAAGGAGCGTGGTATAACCATCAACACCGCTCACGTTGAGTACGAGACTGAGAAGCGTCACTACGCTCACGTTGACTGCCCGGGTCACGCCGACTATGTAAAGAACATGGTTACCGGTGCTGCCCAGATGGATGGTGCTATCGTTGTAGTTGCTGCCACTGATGGTCCGATGCCTCAGACCCGTGAGCACATCCTGCTCGCCCGTCAGGTAAACGTTCCCCGTCTGGTTGTATTCCTGAACAAGTGCGATTCTC
The DNA here is from genome assembly GCA_900318995.1 of uncultured Prevotellaceae bacterium. Lineage (GTDB taxonomy): Bacteria > Bacteroidota > Bacteroidia > Bacteroidales > Bacteroidaceae > Colenecus. The sequence continues at coordinate 52,942 of ONMR01000001.1, forward strand.
CCGATGTTGACTCAGAGATGATCGACCTCGTTGAGATGGAGATGCGTGAGCTTCTCGACGCTTATGAGTTCGATGGTGACAATACTCCTATCATCCGTGGTTCTGCTCTTGGTGCCCTGAACGGCGTTAAGGAGTGGGAGGACAAGGTAATGGAGCTGATGGATGCTGTTGACGAGTGGATTCCTCTGCCTCCGCGTGCTGTTGACCAGCCGTTCTTGATGCCTGTTGAGGATGTATTCTCAATCACCGGCCGTGGTACAGTTGCTACCGGTCGTATCGAGACTGGCGTCGTTAAGGTAGGTGACAAGGTTGAGATCCTTGGTCTTGGTGAGGAGAAAGAGACAACCGTTACCGGTGTTGAGATGTTCCGTAAGCTCCTTGAGCAGGGCGAGGCCGGTGATAACGTAGGTCTGCTGCTCCGTGGTATTGAGAAGACTGAGATCAAGCGCGGTATGGTTCTTTGCCATCCGGGTCAGATCAAGCCTCACACCACTTTCAAGGCTTCTATCTATGTACTGACACAGAAGGAGGGTGGTCGTCACACCTCATTCCGTAACAAGTATCGTCCTCAGTTCTACATCCGTACAATGGACTGCACCGGTGAGATCACTCTCCCCGAGGGAACTGAGATGGTAATGCCTGGTGATAACGTTGAGATCACCGTTACCCTGATCTATCCTGTTGCTATCAACGTTGGTCTGCGTTTCGCTATCCGTGAGGGCGGCCGTACCGTTGGTTCAGGTCAGATCACTGCTATCATTGACTAATTGAATGTCAGATAAATGTCAGTCCCAAGCGTGGGACTGACATTACCTACGGGTGTAGCTCAGTTGGTAGAGCATCGGTCTCCAAAACCGAGTGTCGAGAGTTCGAGCCTTTCCACCCGTGCAAGTAGAAAACAGAACTATGTTCAGGAATTTTATTCATAACTGTAAGGAATCTTACAACGAGCTTGTCCATAAGACAACATGGCCCACTGGCAAAGAACTAGCTAGCAGCGCAGTCATCGTTTTAGTTGCTTCCCTGATGATTGCTGTCGTGGTTTACCTCATGGATAAATGCTTCCAGGTGATAATGTCAAATATCATCTATCCCTAATCGTTGAGAAATGGCAGAGTTGGAGAAGAAATGGTACGTCCTTAAGGCTATTAGCGGTAAGGAACTCAAGGTAAAGGAATATCTTGAAGCCGACGCCCGCAATAACAAGCTTGAGGATTACATTGCTCAGGTGCTTATTCCTACTGAAAAGGTGGTTAAGATCCAGAACGGCAAACGTGTCGTTAAGGAGCGTAGCTATCTTCCGGGTTATGTCCTCGTAGAGGCTGCCTTGGTAGGAGAGATTAAGCAACGCCTCAGAAGCTGCCCCAACGTTTTGGGTTTTCTTGGTGGCATGGATAATCCCACGCCTCTCCGTCCCTCAGAAGTGAGCAGGATACTCGGTTCAGCGAATGAACTGGAAGAGACGCAGGAGGAGGTTCTTGTACCGTTCACGGTAGGCGAAACCGTGAAGGTTACCTTCGGACCGTTTTCAGGCTTCAATGGAGTCATTGAAGAGGTTGACGATCAAAAGAAGAAGCTCAAGGTCATGGTCAAGATCTTTGGTCGCAAGACCCCTATAGATCTTGGTTTTATGCAAGTGGAAAAGATGTAAACCGCCTGTTACCAGGTTTACCTTTTCCGTATAGTGTTCACATATAATTTTTTGGAAAATGGCAAAAGAAGTTGCTGGATTAATCAAATTGCAGATTAAAGGAGGCGCAGCAAACCCATCACCTCCCGTAGGACCGGCTCTCGGTTCAAAGGGCTTGAACATAATGGAGTTTTGCAAGCAGTTCAACGCCAGAACCCAGGACAAATCAGGAAAGACTCTGCCGGTGATTATCACTTACTACAGTGATAAATCATTTGACTTTGTCATCAAGACTCCTCCTGTAGCCATCCAGTTGCTTGAGGCTTCACGCGCAAAGGGCGGTTCACCCGAACCTAACCGTAAGAAAGTGGCTTCAGTAACCAAGGCACAGGTAGAAGCGATTGCTCAGGACAAGATGCCCGACCTGAACTGTTTCACACTGGAATCAGCTATCTCAATGGTAGCCGGTACCGCAAGAAGCATGGGAATCACAGTCAAGGACTAAATCCTGGCATTCACTTAAAAAAAGTTTTAAGAAATGGGTAAACTGACTAAAAACCAAAAGAGTGTCGCTTCTAAGATAGAAGCCGGCAAGGCATATACCCTCAAGGAGGCATCTCAGCTGGTCAAGGATATCACCACCACTAAGTTTGACGCATCAGTTGATATTGATGTTCGTCTTGGTGTTGATCCCCGTAAGGCCAACCAGATGGTCCGTGGCGTGGTGTCTCTTCCCAACGGTACAGGTAAGGTTACCAGAGTTCTTGCTCTCTGCACTCCCGATCAGGAGGCAGCTGCCAAGGAGGCTGGTGCAGACTATGTAGGTTTTGAGGAGTACATCGAGAAGATCAAGGGTGGTTGGACTGACGTTGATGTCATCATCACCCAGCCTGCCCTTATGGGTAAGCTTGGTCCTCTTGGCCGTGTACTGGGTCCCCGCGGACTCATGCCTAACCCCAAGAGCGGTACAGTAACAATGGATGTTGCCAAGGCTGTCAAGGAAGTCAAGCAAGGTAAGATTGACTTCAAGGTTGACAAGAGCGGTATCGTCCACACTTCAATCGGCAAGGTTTCTTTCACTGCCGATGCTATCAGAGAGAACGCAAAGGAGTTCATTGATACTATCATCAAACTGAAACCTTCTGCAGCTAAGGGTACCTATATCAAGAGCCTTTATCTTTCAAGTACTATGAGCAAGGGTATCAAGATCGATACCAAGTCATTTGATGATTAATAACTGACGATCATGAAGAAAGAAAATAAAGCACTTGTAATAGAGTCTCTTAAGCAGACCATTCAGAGCTACTCAGCTTTCTATCTGGTTGACGTGACCGGTCTTAACTCATCGGCTACTAGCGACCTTCGCAGAAAGTGCTTCAAGAATGAGGTTAAGATGGTTGTTGTCAAGAACACTCTCCTTCAGAAGGCTTTGGATCAGTTGGATACAGACTACTCACCGCTGTATGACTCCCTCAAGGGAACTACAGCCCTGATGCTGGCCAACGTAGCCAACGCTCCTGCCAAACTGCTGAAGGACGTAACTGACAAGAAAACCGGAATCCCGGGCCTTAAGGCTGCTTACGCAGAGGAGAGCTTCTATATCGGAGCAAACCAGCTGGAGGCACTGGTCAACATCAAGAGCAAGAAGGAACTCATCGCCGACGTCATTGCACTCCTGCAGTCACCGGCCAAGAACGTCATTTCTGCTCTGCAGTCTGGTGGCAACACCATCCACGGAGTCCTCAAGACACTTGGAGAAAGAGAGAACTAATTATTCAAAACAAAGTAACAAACCTATTAAAATTATACAACAATGGCTGATTTGAAAGCATTAGCAGAAGAACTGGTTAACCTTACCGTTAAGGAGGTCAACGAACTCGCAACCATCCTGAAGGATGAATATGGAATTGAACCCGCTGCCGCAGCTGTAGCTGTAGCCGCTGCTGGTCCTGCTGCCGCTGCTGAGGCTGCAGAGGAGAAGTCTTCATTCGACGTAGTACTGAAGGGCTTTGGCGCAAACAAGCTTGCTGTCGTTAAGGCAGTCAAGGAGGCTTGCGGTCTTGGTCTGAAGGAGGCTAAGGATCTTGTAGACGCTGCTCCCAGTGTAGTTAAGGAAGGTCTCGCCAAGAACGAAGCCGAGTCAATGAAGAAGACTCTGGAAGAGGCTGGCGCAGAAGTAGAACTTAAGTAACTTCTTTGGAGACCTGCCATAAATGCAGGTAAAACGGTTAAGTAACCCCGACGACAGTCCATTCGGGACTGTCTAGGGTGCTTAACCTTTTTGTGCGTTAAAGAATCAAGTTCCCTATTAACCTCCCCTATATGTCTTCAAACACTGATAATCAGAGAATTAATTTCGCTTCCGTAAGGAATCCGATGCCGTGTCCTGATTTCCTTGAGGTTCAGCTCAAATCATTCAAGGATTTCCTTCAGTTGGACACACCACCTGAGAAACGCAAGAACGAGGGTCTCTACAAAGTATTTTCAGAGAACTTCCCCATAGCAGATACCAGGAACAATTTCGTACTGGAATTTCTGGACTATTACATTGACCCGCCCCGCTACACCATAGAGGAGTGTCTGGAGCATGGTCTGACCTATAGCGTACCTTTGAAGGCCAAGCTGAAACTGTATTGCACTGATCCCGATCATGAGGATTTCGATACCGTTATACAAGATGTATACCTTGGCCCGATTCCGTACATGACAGCACAGGGTACTTTTGTAATCAACGGCGCCGAGCGTGTAGTCGTATCCCAGCTTCACCGTTCACCCGGTGTATTCTTCGGACAGAGCGTCCACTCTAACGGAACACAGCTCTATTCGGCCCGTATCATCCCGTTCAAGGGTTCATGGATCGAGTTTGCAACAGACATCAACAACGTGATGTACGCATACATCGACCGTAAGAAAAAGCTTCCTGTAACCACTTTGCTCCGTGCTATCGGATTTGAGACCGATAAGGACATTGTGGATATCTTTGACCTGGCCGAGGAGGTAAAGGTCAATAAGACCAATCTGAAGAAGTGCATCGGACGCAAGCTGGCAGCAAGAGTCCTGAGAACCCGCATTGAGGATTTTGTGGATTCAGATACAGGTGAGGTCGTATCAATTGACCGTCACGAGGTTGTAGTGGACCGCGAGGCTGAGTTGAATGAGGATAACATCAACGATATTCTGGAGTCAGGTCTGGAGACAATCCTTCTACATAAGGAGACAGAGGGTCAGTCTGACTATTCGATAATATTCAATACCCTGCAGAAGGATCCCTGCAACTCGGAGAAGGAGGCAGTCCTCTATATCTACCGTCAGTTGCGTAATGCTGATCCCGCAGATGATTCAAGCGCACGCGAGGTAATCAACAACCTGTTCTTCTCAGAGAAGCGTTATGACCTGGGTGAGGTTGGCCGTTATCGCGTTAACCGCAAGCTTGGTCTTACCACTGACATGAGCATCGGTGTACTGACTAAGGAGGATATCATTGAGATTATCAAATACCTTATAGAACTTGTCAATTCACACGCAGTGGTTGATGATATCGACCACCTGTCCAACCGTCGTGTACGTACTGTAGGCGAGCAACTGTCAAATCAGTTCGCTGTCGGTCTGGCTCGTATGGCCCGCACCATACGTGAGCGTATGAACGTACGTGACAATGAGGTGTTTACTCCTACAGACCTTATAAACGCCAAGACAGTTTCGGCTGTAATCAACTCGTTCTTCGGTACCAACGCACTGTCGCAGTTCATGGACCAGACCAATCCTCTGGCCGAGATCACTCACAAGCGCCGTATGTCCGCTCTCGGACCTGGCGGTCTGTCTCGTGAGCGCGCCGGATTCGAGGTTCGTGACGTACACTATACACACTATGGCCGTCTCTGCCCGATCGAGACTCCTGAAGGACCTAACATCGGTCTGATTTCGTCTCTTTGCATATACGCAAAGATCAATGATCTGGGATTCATCGAGACACCTTACCGTACGGTCAAGGATTGCCATGTAAACCTTAACAACGATGAGGTCAAGTATCTCACCGCCGAGGAGGAAGAGGGTGTAATCATAGGTCAGGGTAACGCTCCTTACGATGAGGACGGTAAGTTTATCCGTACCCGCGTAAAGGCACGCCGTGACGCAGATTTCCCTGTCGTTCCGCCCGAAGAGGTTGAGCTTATGGACGTATCGCCCCAGCAGATTGCATCAATAGCTGCTGCTCTGATTCCGTTCTTGGAGCACGATGATGCCAACCGTGCCCTGATGGGATCAAACATGATGCGCCAGGCCGTACCTCTGATGCGTACCGAGGCTCCTATTGTAGGAACTGGTATCGAGAAGCAGCTTGCTGAGGATTCACGTACCCAGATTACCGCCGAGGGTGACGGTACCGTTACATACGTGGATGCCGCTTATATCCGGATCCTCTACGATCGCACCGAGGACGAGGAGTTTGTAAGCTTCGAGCCCGCCGAGAAGGAGTACAAGCTGCCCAAGTTCCGTCGTACCAACCAGAATATGACCATTGACCTGCGTCCTATCTGCGAGGTCGGTCAGCGTGTCAAGGCCGGTGACATCCTTACCGAGGGTTATTCAACCCAGAACGGTGAGCTTGCATTGGGAAAGAACCTGCTGGTTGCCTACATGCCTTGGAAGGGTTACAACTATGAGGATGCTATCGTTCTCAACGAGCGTGTGGTTCGTGAGGATATACTTACATCAGTACATGTTGAGGAGTTCATCCTTGAGGTCCGCGAGACCAAACGCGGTATGGAGGAACTTACCAACGATATACCTAACGTGAGCGATGACGCCACCAAGGATCTGGATGAGAACGGTATAGTACGTATCGGTGCTTACATCCAGCCGGGTGACATCCTGATCGGTAAGATTACACCTAAGGGAGAGTCCGATCCATCACCCGAAGAGAAGCTGCTTCGTGCCATTTTCGGTGATAAGGCCGGTGACGTTAAGGACGCTTCACTCAAGGCATCTCCTTCACTGAAGGGTGTTGTAATTGACAAGAAACTGTTTGCCCGCGCCATCAAGACCCGCAGTTCACGTCAAGCCGACAAGGCCCGTCTCCCGATGATAGACGTGGAGTTTGAGGATAAGGTAAATGAGCTTAAGGGTATTCTTGTCAAGAAACTGATGACTCTCACCACCAACAAGACATCACAGGGAATATTTGACTTGCTTGGCACAGAGGTTGTTCCCAAAGGACAGCGTTTCAGCAAACAGATACTTGAGTCTATTGACTATTCATCAGTTCAGTCTGACAACTGGACATCCGATGAGCATTCGAATGAGCTGATTTCCAAACTTATCGTAAACTTCCTGCGCAAGTACAAGGAGTATGACGCAGAGAACAAGCGTAAGAAATTCGCTCTTACCATAGGTGACGAGCTGCCTTCAGGTATCATTCAGATGGCTAAGGTTTATGTTGCCAAGAAGCGTAAGATCGGCGTTGGTGACAAGATGGCCGGACGTCACGGTAACAAGGGTATCGTATCCCGCGTGGTCAAGCAGGAGGATATGCCGTTCCTGGCCGACGGTACTCCCGTCGATATCGTTCTCAACCCGCTGGGTGTGCCTTCACGTATGAACATCGGTCAGATATTCGAGACCGTACTTGGTCATGCCGGACGTGAACTGGGTGTCAAGTTCGCAACTCCGATATTTGACGGTGCTACCATCGATGATCTGAATGAATGGACAGATAAGGCAGGTCTGCCGCGTTACGGTAAGACACAGCTTTATGACGGCGGCACAGGTGAGCCGTTTGACCAGTGCGCAACTGTAGGTGTTACTTATATGCTTAAACTCGGTCATATGGTTGAGGATAAGATGCATGCCCGTTCAATCGGTCCGTACTCACTCATTACCCAGCAGCCGCTTGGCGGTAAAGCCCAGTTCGGTGGTCAGCGTTTCGGTGAGATGGAGGTTTGGGCTCTTGAGGCATTCGGCGCAAGCCATGTGCTGCAGGAGATCCTGACTATCAAGTCTGATGATGTGACCGGTCGTTCCAAGGCTTATGAGGCTATTGTGAAAGGTGATCCGATGCCGACTCCCGGCATCCCCGAATCACTCAACGTGCTTTTGCATGAGTTGCGTGGTCTGGGTCTTAGCATCAATCTTGAGTAATCACCATTAAAAAGTAAGAAGCTATGCCTTTCAAAAAAGATACAAAGATCAAGAACAATTTCTCAAAGATAACCATCAGTCTGGCATCGCCCGAGGAGATACTGACAAACTCCAGCGGTGAGGTGCTGAAGCCTGAGACCATCAACTACCGCACCTACAAACCTGAACGTGACGGTCTGTTCTGCGAGCGCATATTCGGTCCTGTAAAGGATTACGAGTGCCATTGCGGAAAGTACAAGAGAATCCGTTACAAGGGTATCGTTTGCGAGCGTTGCGGTGTCGAGGTGACAGAGAAGAAGGTGCGCCGTGAGCGTATGGGACACATTCAGTTGGTAGTTCCTGTGGCCCATATCTGGTATTTCCGTTCACTTCCCAACAAGATCGGTTATCTTTTGGGTATACCTACCAAGCTGCTTGATTCAATCATCTACTACGAGCGCTATATCGTTATCAACAAGGGCGCATGGGAAGATCCATTGGCTGACACCCGTAAACCTGAGGATCCCATTCTCCTGACAGAGGATGAGTATCTGGATATCCTTGACAAGCTGCCTAAGGAAAACCAGATGCTGGATGACAGCGATCCCGATAAGTTCGTGGCAAAGATGGGTGCAGAGGCCATATATGACCTGCTGTGCAAGCTGGATCTGGACAAGCTCTCATATCAGCTCCGTGAGAAGGCCAATGATGAGAAGACCACAATGCAGCGTAAGACTGAGGCCCTCAAACGTCTTCAGATTGTGGAGTCGTTCCGTTCATCACGTGAGATCAACCGTCCCGAGTGGATGATCCTTAAGGTGGTTCCGGTTACTCCTCCTGAGTTGCGTCCTTTGGTGCCTCTGGATGGCGGCCGTTTTGCCACATCTGACCTGAATGAGCTCTATCGCCGTGTCATCATTCGTAACAACCGTCTTAAGAGACTTATAGAGATAAAGGCTCCTGAGGTGATTCTGCGTAACGAGAAGCGTATGCTGCAGGAGGCCGTTGACAGCCTGTTTGACAACAGCCGTAAGGCCAGCGCAGTCAAGAGCGAGGCCAACCGTCCGCTCAAGTCTCTCTCTGATTCACTCAAGGGTAAGCAGGGTCGTTTCCGTCAGAACTTGCTCGGTAAGCGTGTTGACTATTCAGCACGTTCGGTTATCGTGGTAGGTCCTGAGCTTAAGATGGGTGAGTGCGGTATTCCTAAGCTGATGGCCGCCGAACTTTACAAGCCTTTCATCATCCGCAAGCTCATAGAGCGCGGTATCGTAAAGACCGTAAAGTCCGCCAAGAAGATTGTTGACCGTAAGGATCCTATAGTATGGGATATCTTGGAATATGTAATGAAGGGTCACCCGGTTCTTTTGAACCGTGCTCCTACACTGCACCGTCTGGGTATCCAGGCATTCCAGCCCAAGATGATAGAGGGCAAGGCTATTCAGCTGCACCCGCTGGCTTGTACTGCTTTCAATGCCGACTTTGACGGTGACCAGATGGCTGTACACCTCCCACTCAGCAATGAGGCTATCCTTGAGGCTCAAATGCTCATGCTTCAGTCTCATAATATCCTGAACCCTGCCAACGGTGCACCTATCACAGTGCCCGCACAGGATATGGTACTTGGTCTGTACTACATCACCAAGCTGCGTCGTTCAGTAAAGGATGCCGACGGCAACTATATTGAGAAGGTAAAGGGTGAGGGCCTGACATTCTACGGACCCGAAGAGGCTCTGATTGCATATAATGAGGGTAAGGTTGATATCCACGCCGTTGTCAAGGTTATGGTAAATGACGTTGACGAGCAGGGTAGCCCCATCACCCATCTGGTTGAGACATCAGTAGGTCGTGTCATCGTTAACGAGCTTGTTCCCGATGAGGTTGGTTACATCAATTATATCATATCGAAGAAGACTCTGCGTGACCTGATTTCGGACGTTATCAAGAAGGTCGGTGTTGCCCGCGCCTGCGAGTTCCTTGACGGAATCAAGAACCTGGGTTACAAGATGGCCTTCCAGGGCGGTCTGTCATTCAACCTGAACGATATCATCATTCCTAAGGAGAAGCAGGAGCTTGTTGCCAAAGGTAATGAGGAGGTCGAAGGTATCATGGCCGAGTATAACATGGGTCTTATCACCGATAACGAGCGTTACAACAAGGTTATCGATGTATGGACACACGTCAATGAGGACCTGTCAAAGGTTCTTATGAAGACCATCTCCAATGATGACCAGGGATTCAACTCAGTATATATGATGCTTGACTCCGGTGCCCGTGGATCTAAGGAGCAGATCCGTCAGTTGTCCGGTATGCGTGGTCTGATGGCCAAGCCTCAGAAAGCCGGTGCCGAGGGCGCACAGATCATTGAGAACCCTATCCTTTCAAACTTCAAGGAGGGTCTGTCAGTGCTGGAGTACTTCATCTCCACGCACGGTGCGCGTAAGGGTCTGGCAGATACCGCTCTTAAGACAGCCGATGCCGGTTATCTGACTCGTCGTCTGGTTGACGTATCACACGACGTGATCATTACCGAGGAGGACTGCGGTACTCTGCGTGGTCTGGTCTGCACCGCTCTTAAGGAGAATGAGGAGGTTGTAGCATCATTGTATGAGCGTATCTTGGGTCGTGTATCAGTACATGACGTTATCCATCCTACTACCGGTGAACTTCTTGTTGCCGACGGAGAGATGATAACTGAAGATATAGCCAAGAAGATAGACGAGTCACCTATTGAGAGTGTTGAGATACGTTCAGTGCTCACTTGCGAGAGCAAGCGCGGTGTCTGCGCCAAGTGCTACGGACGCAACCTGGCTACAGGACGTCTGGTTGAGAAGGGTGAGGCAGTGGGCGTTATAGCAGCCCAGTCAATCGGTGAGCCTGGTACACAGCTTACTCTGCGTACATTCCACGCCGGTGGTACTGCATCTAACATTGCCGCCAACTCAAGCCTGACTGCCAAGTATGACTGCCGTATTGAGTTTGAGGAGGTTCGTACCGTTGATGCTGTAAATGATGACAACAGCAAGGTTCAGATTGTAGTCGGTCGTCTGGGTGAGGTCAAGTTCATTGATGAGAACACCGGTATCGCACTGTCAACCCATAACCTTCCTTACGGTTCAAAACTCTTTGTAAAGAGTGGAGCTACAGTCAAGAAAGGCGATATGATTGCTACCTGGGATCCGTTCAACGCTCTGATCATAACGGAGGTTGCAGGTAAGGTTAAGCTTACTGACGTTATTGCAAACGTTACATATAAGATTGAATCCGATGAGGCTACCGGTCTTGAGGAGATCATCATAACTGAGACCAAGGACAGAACCAAGATTCCTTCGGCCGATATCATCGGACCTAAGGGTGAGGTGCTGCGTTCTTACAACCTGCCGGTAGGCGGTCACGTTGTTATCAAGGATGGTCAGGAACTCTCGGCCGGTGACATCCTGGTTAAGATTCCGCGTGTTCAGGGTAAGGCTGGTGATATCACCGGTGGTCTGCCCCGTGTTACCGAACTCTTTGAGGCACGTAACCCGTCTAATCCCGCCGTGGTATCAGAAATTGATGGTACCGTCCACATGGGTAAGATCAAGCGTGGTAACCGTGAGATTTCAGTCGTATCACGTACTGACGATGAGCGCAAGTATCTGGTTGCCCTGTCCAAGCAGATTCTGGTACAGGAGGGCGACTATGTACGAGCCGGAACACCGCTGTCCGACGGAGCCATCACACCGAGCGATATCCTTGCCATCAAGGGTCCCACAGCCGTACAGGAGTATATCGTGAACGAGGTTCAGGATGTATATCGTCTGCAGGGTGTGAAGATCAATGATAAGCACTTCGAGATTATCGTACGTCAGATGATGCGTAAGGTTGAGATAGACGAGCCGGGCGATACCCGCTTCCTTGCACAGCAGGTTGTAGACAAGCTGGAGTTTATGGAGGAGAACGATCGCATCTGGGGTAAGTACGTTGTTACTGATCCGGGTGACAGCGAGAATCTGTTTGCCGGTCAGATGGTAACTGCACGCAAGCTCCGTGATGAGAACTCAATGCTCAAGCGCAAGGATCTCAAGCTGGTTAAAGCTCAGGAGGCACGTCCCGCTACTTCTACTCAGATTCTGCAGGGTATTACCCGTGCAGCTCTGGCTACTCAGAGTTTCATGTCTGCCGCATCATTCCAGGAGACCACAAAGGTTCTGAATGAGGCTGCCATCAACGGTAAGAGCGACAGTCTGCTGGGTATGAAGGAGAACGTTATCTGCGGTCACCTGATTCCTGCCGGAACAGGTCTTCGTGAATTCGAGAAGATTATTGTGGGTGACAAGGAGGAGTACGAGCGCCTTCAGGCATCACGCAACAATTTCCTTGATATGAATCTCCCCTCAAAAGAAGATTGATTATACTTGATAGTAAGAACGGGGTGGCGCTTTGAGCGTCACCCCGTTCTGTTTTATACTGCAGGGAGACTGTTGCCGTTTATCTTTCGGTATATGTCCAATGCATATACATCGGTCATGCCGCTAATGTAGTCCAGAACGGCTTGTATGCGGTGGTATATATCTGTGGCATTGATATCATACTGGCTGGAGACACGTCCTATAAGCAGTTTGGAATACTCACGATCAGGGTTCTGTACTGCTTCAATCATCAGGTCCAGCAATGTACTTATGATACGGAAACCGGCCAATTCCACTTCCAGGACATCACGCGAGCGGTATATCTTCCGGATTGAGAGATCGGACAAACGTTGGTAGGCTTCTCTTGGGGTGGGGCTGATATGCTTGATCAGTGAACCGCTGAAACTGCCGTCCAGAATAGCCTTCTCATTCTCTAGGAAGACCTGTGTACACTCTTCAACCAGGACGCCTACAAGTTTTGACCTAAGATAAGATACCTGCTCGTTGACATCGGTTACCATCCCTATTATGCTTTTGGCATGGTCCCGTTCAGCGGGCTCAAGAAAGTCCATCATAAGGCTTATGGTATTGTCTGTAGACAGAAGCTTGAGTTTGTGTGCATCCTCCAGGTCCATCAGCAGATAGCAGATGTCGTCGGCAGCCTCAACCAGCCATACCAGTGGATAGCGCACATATTTGAGAGGTTCGCCCGGTTCCGATATACGTATTATGCCCAATTCATCGGCAATTCGGGCGTATATGGGAGCTTCGCTGTCAAAGAATCCGAACTTGTGTTTGCCGTTGGCTAGTATTGATGCGTAAGGATATTTGACGATCGATGCAAGGGTTGAGTATGTCATTGCAAAGCCTCCTTTGCGCCGTCCAATGAACTGATGGGCAAGCAGACGGAATGCATTGGCATTTCCTTCAAAGTTTATTATGTCTGTCCATTGCCCGGGCCTATCCGAGAACATTTGCTCCAGAGATTGTCCCTTTCCTTCGGTGAAATAGGCAGAAATTGCCTTCTCACCGGAATGTCCGAACGGTGGGTTGCCCATATCATGAGCCAGGCAGGCAGCCGATACGATATTGCCTATCTCCGTTATGTTGGATGTAACAAGTTCAGGATGTTCCAGCAGAATTCCGCGTGCTACGTTATTTCCTAATGAACGTCCTACGCAGGCTACCTCAAGGCTATGGGTCAGGCGGTTGTGTACAAATACGCTGCCGGGCAGGGGAAATACTTGGGTCTTGTTCTGCAACCGGCGGAAAGGTGCGGAGAAAATGAGCCTGTCATAATCCCTGAGGAATGCAGAGCGGTCATCTTTGTGAATGGTTTCAATGCCTTCCATTCCCAACCGCTTTGCTGAAATGAGTCTTTCCCAATTCATCTGTTTGTTTCTTTTGTTTCAAAATTAATGGTTTTTCAGATGATTTCTGATTTAGTTGGCGGTATATTTGTTATTTTCGCTGTGTAAAACAAAACCCCTATAAAGCATGAAGGTAAAAATCATAAACCGTTCCCATCATCAGCTACCCGAGTACGCCACATCGCAGTCTGCCGGAGTGGACCTGAGAGCTAATCTGGATGAGCCCGTCGTGATGAAGCCCATGGAACGCCGTCTTATCCCTACCGGTCTTTTCATATCACTGCCTGCAGGGTTTGAGGCCCAGGTACGTCCGCGCAGCGGTTTGGCCATCAAGAAGGGAATTACAGTACTTAATACTCCGGGAACAATCGATGCGGATTATCGTGGGGAAATAGGAGTTATACTCATAAATCTTTCACAGGAAGATTTCATCGTCAATGACGGAGAGCGCATAGCACAGATGGTGTTGGCCCGTCATGAGCAGGCTCAGTGGGAGCAGACCGATACGCTTGACGAAACGGAACGCGGGGCAGGAGGCTTTGGACACAGTGGAGTTTAAAAGAGTTTCTGAGCCGATGAAAAGAGGCGTTTCCATAGCTTTTTTCTGTTTTTTACTGGTCGCATTGGTTTCATGCGGCTCGTTACGTCATGCGTCATCCGAACCTCTTGATCAGGCCAGTCTGGACGGTTATGCACGTGACCACTTCTTCAATGAGGGAATAAAGATGTTCAATGACGGGCATTATGATGCCGCCATGGACCTTATGACACGCAGTCTGGATTACGATACGGCATCGGCCGCAACATGCTATAATCTGGCACAATACTATATGTCTCTCAACGACCGGAACTTGTTGGAACAATACAGCGATGTGGCCAGAGACCTTTTGCTCAGGGCTGTACGGTTGGAACCGGACAACTATTGGTATCGCCGTTTGCTGGCTGTCGGTTATCTGCGCCAGAACCGTCGTCAGGAGGCTATCGGCCAGTACGAAGAGATTGCCAGGCGTTTCCCGGGCCGTACTGACGTCCTGATTACTCTTGCTGGTCTTTATGATGACGTGGGAGATTACGAGAAAGAGTTACGCGTACTCAAGCGTTACGGAACGTTGGAGGATGTGGCTGATGAACTGAAGTTCCAGAGGTTTGTATGCTATCTTCAGATGGGTGATTTGGATTCGGCTTATTATGAGTCAGAGAATCCGGCAGAGGTGATAGAACTCCTTATGAATACCACAAGAGACATGATTGAGAAAGCTGAGACTCAAATAGACAAGGCTCGTTGCCGTTCTCTTCTGGATGTGACTATGAACTTCTGTGATGTGGTATCCAGACATGAGCCGGAACTGATGGCTCCTTATACGCAAAAATCAATGGCTTATTTCTGGCTGGGAGACAATGAAAAAGCCATTGAGATGCTTGGAAAGGGACTGAAATCGGTAAGGACTGATGCTGACAGAGCCTCAATCTATAATTTGAGAGGGGACTTTTATCATACCATTGGGGACACAGACAGGATGTATGCCGATTATGACACGACACTTATGTACGACCCTGATAACATAAACGTTCTGAACAATTATGCCTATTATCTCGCAGTAGAGGGGCGTAATCTGACCAGGGCGCTTGAGATGAGCTCAAAGACGCTTGAGTCCGAGCCGCTGAATTCCACCTATCTGGATACTTACGCATGGATCCTATTCAAGATGGAAAAGTACAGGGAGGCACTTGGGTATATGGAAAAAGCTCTGCGTTATCTTGAATCGGACAATCCTGAGATTTATGAGCATTACGGTGACGTCCTGTATATGTGCGGTGAAACAGAGAAAGCCATTGAGAATTGGCATAAGGCTGTACAATTCAATAGCACATCACCTGTATTGGACCGTAAGATCCGTGAGCGGAAATATATAGAATGAGATTACTGAGGAACATATTGCCTGTTGTCCTGGCAGCCCTGTTACTGGGCAGTTGCCGTTCAACTTCGTCCCTGCGCAAGCAGAAAGAGAAGGAGGAGCAGGAGAACGTGATGTTTCTACGTTCCCTTCTGGAGCCTCCTCCTGTACAGGAACTGACAGCCTCTGTTTCATTTGACGTAAGCGGAAACAGGGTAAACGGACAACTCAGGATGCGCCGTGACCGCAGTATACAGATCAGTGCCAGCATGTTGGGGTTGGTTGAGGTGGCACGAATAGAATTCCTTCCGGACATGGTTGTAGTTACGGACCGTATCCATAATGTCTATACGGTGTGTCATTATGCAGAGATACCTTACCGTAATGAGTTTGGGCTCAGCTTTGAGGTGGTGCAGGCTTTGTTGTGGAACCGGATGTTTGTGCCGGAGAGTGCTGATATCACCGATGCCTCCACGCGTCTGACCATGGGAACACCCGAACCCGATGGTTCAGTTTACTTCAGGGATATAGAGTACGGATATCGCTTCACGACCGATGGCAAGAAGTATCTTAAAGCGGTTTCAAAATCCGGAAGCGGATACAGTTTCCGTATTGATTATTCCGATTTCACTGATGTTTCCGGCTCATTGAAATTCCCATTAGGGTTAGGTATGGAGATCAGCTTATCCGGGCTTGTTTATAGAATATCGGCAAAGTTGTCTTCTGTATCGGTTGAGAACAGAAACTGGGCAGACCGTACAGCTGTATCCCGCAGACTCCGACAGGTGCCTCTTGATGAATTTCTTGAAAATCTGGACTTATGACTAAAAATACTCTGTTTCTTCTGTTTCTTCTGTCTGTTCCGGTTTTGAGCTTGGGACAGAACAACTCCGTCATTGAGAAGATGCGTAGGGAACGGGCTGAGATGGAGGAACAGATTGCCCGTCAGGAAAAGATACTGATCAGTACGGAAACAGACATATCCAGTCAAGTCAAGAATTTGAATATCATTACGGCAAAACTAAAGGAACGTACCAAAGTTCTTGAAAAAACCCGTAGTGAGATACGTGCCCTTGACCGTGAGTCCGGTCGATTGGAGCAGGAGATTGTCCAACTGGAGAAAGAACATGAACAATGCAAGGAACGTTATGCTGATGCCTGCCGTTTCTATCAGCGGCAGAACTCAAGTTTCAATCCTCTATCCTTTATCCTTGCCACAGATTCATTCCGTGAAATGAGCCGCAGGGCGCGCTATGTAAGCGAGTATTCCAGTTCATTGCGTGAAATGGCCGATGAAATCATGCAAAAGAAAGATACCCTTGAGGACAGGAAGGCACAGGTTGAAATCATGAAACAGGAGAAGGTTGAGTTGCAGAAAGTGCAGCAGCAGAATGAAGAGGCTGCCCGCATGGAGGAAAAACAGCAGAAGAGTCTGGTTGACCAACTCAAGAACAAACGGACAAATCTTAAGAAAGAGATAGCTTCACAACAGAAAAAGATGAATGAACTGTCAAAGGAGATCGACCGTCAGATCCAGTTGGCAATAAAGGAGGAAAAGGAGACAGTAAGACAGCCTGACCAGTCTCAGGTGGATGTGAAACTGTCGGGAAGTTTTGAAAGCAACAAGGGTAAGTTGCCCATGCCTATAACTGGTGCTTATCTTGTGGTAGGAGAGTATGGCGTACAGAACGTGGCAGGCTTGAAGGATGTCAAACAGAACAATCTGGGAATTGATATACAGGGACAGGATGGGGCACAGGCGCGTGCCGTGTTTGACGGAACCGTATCGTCAATCTTCCAGCAAGGTAAGGGACAGATAGGCGTTCTTATCCGCCACGGATCATATATTTCGGTTTACTGCAACCTTAGTGAGACCCGACTCAAGAAGGGAGATACCGTAAAGACCTCGGATATAGTAGGTGATATACAGACATCCGAGGACGGGACCCCTGTCCTGCATTTCCAGTTACATAAGGAAAGTACGCGCCTGAATCCTTCGGATTGGCTACGCCGTTGATGTTATCGGATTTTTTGACTAATTTCGCAGTCCAAACAAACTCCTATGATTACAGCAGAACAACTCAAAGACGTGCTTGACCGTACCGAAGCCTTGAAACGCTACCTTAATATAGATTCCAAACTTATCCAGGTTGAGGAGGAGCAGTTGCGCACTCAGGCTCCCGGTTTCTGGGATGACCCCAAGAAGGCAGAGGTGCAGATGAAAAAAGTCAAGGATTTGCAAAGTTGGATTGACGGTTACAGGCAAGTCAAGGCATTGGCCGATGAGCTGCAACTGGCAATGGATTTCTACAAGGAGGAACTGGTGACTGAGCAGGAGGTTGATGATAATTATGCCAAAGCTCTTGATGCAGTTGAATCCCTTGAGCTTAAGAATATGCTACGCGAAGAGGCGGATGAGATGGATTGTGTACTCAAGATCAATTCCGGAGCTGGCGGAACAGAGAGTCAGGACTGGGCACAGATGCTTATGCGTATGTATATGCGTTGGGGTGAGGATAACAAATACAAGGTTACGGTGGCGAACCTTCAGGAAGGTGATGAAGCCGGAATCAAACAGGTTACTCTTGAGATTGAGGGCCCGTTCGCATACGGTTACCTTAAGGGAGAGAACGGAGTTCACCGTCTGGTACGCGTATCACCCTACAATGCTCAGGGCAAGCGTATGACATCATTCGCAAGTGTCTTTGTCACCCCGCTTATTGATGATTCAATAGAAGTTGACATCAATCCGGCACTGATGAGTTGGGATACATTCCGTAGTGGCGGTGCCGGTGGTCAGAACGTGAACAAGGTTGAATCGGGAGTGCGTCTGCGATATCAGTTCAAGGATCCTTATACCGGTGTAGAGGAGGAGATACTGATTGAGAACACCGAAACCCGTGATCAGCCCAAGAACAAGGAACGCGCTCTGCAGCACCTGCGTTCCATCCTGTATGATAAGGAGCTGCAGCACCGCATGGCAGAGCAGGAGAAGATAGAGGCCGGTAAGAAAAAGATAGAGTGGGGTTCCCAGATACGTTCTTATGTTTTTGATGACCGCCGCGTAAAGGATCACCGTACCGGTTTCCAGACATCGGATGTAAACGGAGTGATGGACGGACATATTGACGGTTTCATCAAGTCTTACCTGATGTCTTTTGCCGAATCCCAGAATAAGCAATAACCATAAACCAAACAAACTAATACTATGTCTATTGAGATTGAACGCAAGTTTCTTGTAAAAGGTACATCTTACCGGACCCAGGCATTCAGCTATTATGACATCCAACAGGGTTATATAGCACATGAAAACGGCCGTTCCGTACGCGTACGCATCACTGACAAGGAGGCAATCCTTACTATCAAGGGTCCGTCGGACAGTAAAGGAATGAGCCGCTACGAGTGGAATCATGTAATTCCGGTCGAAGATGCCAGAGAGCTATTTGAACTGCATCAGAGCGGTTCGATTGAAAAGCGCCGTTATCTGGTCCACAGCGGACCGCATGTGTTTGAGGTTGATGAATTTCATGGAGACAATGAAGGACTGGTCATGGCAGAGGTAGAACTCGGTTCAGAGTCCGAAGCATTCATAAAGCCCGATTTCATCGGCAAAGAGGTGACAGGCGACCATCGTTATTATAACGCATATCTGGCCACAAATCCCTATAAGACCTGGTAGTGTGGGGATTATCTTTTTCTTAAGACCCTTCTTATCATAAAGAATCCGATTACAGATCCGACAACCACTCCTATGGTATCGGCAATGAAGTCTGCCCATTCGCCGCTTCTGCCTTGAGTGAGTTCCATCTGGGTTATTTCCATAAGCCCACCCAGCGCTATTGGGAAGAGTATACCCAACAGAACGATCCTGATCCAGTTTAGCGTAGAATGATGACGGAGGTACTCAAACCATATAGTCAACTCCAATCCACCGTACATACACACATGTGCCAGTTTGTCAATATTGCTTATATTGTCAAGTTTGGTCTGGGGAGGGTTGAACAGTGACAGGAATATGATGGCTGCAATCACCAACAGAGACAGCGGATATTTTCGGATAAATTGTGTCATATGGCAAAAATAGCCAATAATACCATAACATTATGTCTAAGGACCATTTCTATTTCAGCAGAAATGACAAGATTGTAGCATTGATACTGCTTTTTGTGATTGTTGTTTCAAATCTGATACGTATGCCCCGTAAGACTACTCTCCAGGAGTTTGTTGAAGAAAGAGATTCAGTCAGTCATGTGGCATTGACAGAAGAGAGTGTCCGGTCGGATACTATCCCTGTGACCCGACGGAAAACTGATTATTCCCGTTCATCGGCAGTCAGGTATGAAAGGAACAGACCGTATCCGGAAAGACGGGATACTGGCATTCAGAAACATGCTTTTAAGGACACCGTCCGGCAGAAACGTTATCCGGTCAAGGTAAGACCGTCATCTCCCATTGATTTAAATCTGGCAGACAGTATGCTTCTGGTTTCATTGCCCGGAATAGGTCCCTATTACTCATCGTCTATCATTCGCTATCGGGAACAGTTGGGAGGTTTTGAAAGCGTATCGCAGTTATCTGAGATAAACGGATTGCCAGATTCAATTACGGAATGGTTTACAGTAGCGGATTCTGTTCAATTGAGAAAGGTAAGTGTAAACAGTTTTACGCTGTCAGAGTTGCGTAAACATCCATATATTGATTTCTATCAGGCAAGAGCTATCGTCGATTATCGGCGTGAGCGGGGTAAAATACAAGGTCCCGGCCAACTATCCTTCATGGAGGAATTCACTGACCGGGACCTTGAAAGGTTGTTGCCTTACCTTGATTTCAGATGAATCAGTATTTGGCCAGTTTCTTGATCTTCATGGGAATCTCTGTGTTATCCATCTGGCCGGTGAAAAGTTCTGCACCTGCGCCTATGGCAAACACGGGAACGTAACTGCCTGAATGGCAACCTGCAGCCCAACTGATTTGGGCACACTCCGTCATTATACGCGCAGCTTCATCGGTAAGGTTGTCTACCTTGAAGTATTCTCCCTCCTTGAGCTCGCCCGGACCCATGCCGAAAGTCTCGACATAGACGCTTCTGAGACGGTCTGTCTGCTTATCTGTCAGTTTAACTGTATCCCAGAAACCAAAGTTCTCCTTGAGTTCCTGCTGTACCTCATCCCATGTCAGGATGTCGCCAATTTCGCGCCCCATATTCTCCAGATGGGCACTGAAAGCTCCCTTGCTCATCTTCTGGTACTGAAGGACCTTAAGATTGGTCTTATAGTCTCCAGCAGTGAGTCCAAGTCCACCGGTCTCATGATCGGCTGTGATGACAATCAGGGTCTCTTTCTTATGCTTCAGATAGAAGTTGTAGGCTACTTTTATGGCTTCATCAAAATCGAGCATTTCCTGAATGTAGGTCCCAGGGTCATTTGCATGGCAGGCCTGATCAATCCTTCCGCCTTCCATCATCATGAAGAAACCCTTCTTGGGGTCTTTCATCATGAAATCTATTGCAGCCTCGGTTATCTCTGACAGTTTCAGGTCATCATCCTTGCGGTCTATGGCATATGATAGATAATGATCGCTGTTGGGCTCTTTGTCAAAAAGGATGATTTTATCGTTAGATGCGGCCTTCTGTTTGTATTCATCGTATCCATGGACGATTGTGTATCCGGCTTTTTCGGCCTGTACATAGTTGCCTTCATCGCTGTTGTCATCTGTATACGGAGAGTGGAAATCGGCACCTCCAAAGAACTCGAACCCGGATTCACTCAGTTGAGTTCCGATCTGATGATACTGGTTGCGGTGAGGACGGTGTCCGTAGAAGCATCCCGGAGTGGCATGGTCAATACATACGGATGTTCCTATTGCCACGCGTATGCCCTTGTTGTGAGCCATTTCAGCGATGGATTCCACTCTTGTCTCCTTATCCGGGAGTACTCCCAGATAGTTGTTGTTTGTCTTCTGGCCACTGGCCAATGCTGTTCCTGCAGCCGAGCTGTCGGTTACGTCGCTGTTGGCTGAATTGGTCACTACAAGTCCTGTATAAGGGAATTGCGTAAAGCAAAGCGGCTTGAATCCATACTTACCCTCAATGTCCTGAAGATAATACTGGATTCCCATCACCTGATTAGTGCCCATACCGTCACCGATAAAGTAAAAGACATACTTGGGACCTTTTTTGGCTGATGCTGACAGAATGAACAGCATCATGGCTAAAAACAGTGTAATTTTCTTTCTCATAGGTCAGTAATTATTTGATAATTTCCATAGTCAGAATTCTTATATCCTTACGCGGACGGTCATGTGTATCCGTGCCGGCATATTCAATCTTGTCTACCACTTTCATGCCGTCAATGACCTCGCCGAATACAGTGTATTGGTTATCCAAGGAAGGAGTACCACCAGTTGTGGTGTAAGCGTCAACCTGCTCCTTGGTAAATCTGAACGGTCCCTCTTCCTTCATCTTCTCCTGCATCTTGGAAACCAGTTCATCCTGCAGTTTCATCAGCCCTTCACGGTCATTGGCCATCTGCATTCTCATTATGGAATCTCTGTTCTCTCCGCAAAGTCTGTCAAAAATGCTCTGTGCCTTCATTTCGTTGAGTTGCTTTTCCATATCCTGAAGGTCATATTTGTTATATGTCTTTCCGGTTACTATGTAAAACTGCGATCCCGATGAACGGCGTTCGGGATTCACCTGATCGGCCTGTCTGGCTGCACTCAGGGCTCCACGCTTATGAAAATATTTAGGATAAATGAATTCTGCCGGAAGGTCATAACCTGGACCGCCTGCACCCAATATCTCGTATTTTTCGGCGTTCTTGGATTCCGGATCACCGGCCTGTATCATAAACTCTTTGATAACCCTGTGAAACAGTATGCTGTCATAAAAGTGTTCCTGGACCAACTTTATGAAGTTGTCCCTATGCTGGGGTGTCTCATTATACAGTTTGACAGTGATGTCGCCTGCTGTAGTCTTAATAAGTACTTTGGTTTCATTCTCGGCCGATTGGGCGTTGGCTTTCTGTGAAGTTCCGGCTCCACAGGAATTGATTGTTGCTGCCATCAGTAGTAATGCTATTAGTTTGTATTTCATTTGATATAATCCTTTTTGAGTGATTCTTTACTGCAAAGGTAACCTTATTTTGTCATAAATCACCTATCTTTGCGTTAAAGCAAATTCCTCACGTTATGCCGTTGTTTCCTGTCGGAGCTGACATCCCGGATTATTACACCAAGCCGCAATGGTTTATCGGCAGGGTAAAGTATTGTCATGAGCATAAGGCAGCTGATTTGTTGGGGAATATGGGGGTAGAGTATTATCTTCCTGAGCAGACGGTGAGCCGTCAATGGAGTGACCGTACCAAGAAATGCAAGGTGCTGCTCCTGCCCAGGTATATATTCATACGTTGCCTTAACTCTAAAAGAGTCGAGATACTTCAAGGCGTACCAAGTATAACCGGTTTCATGGCAGACCATGAAACCAAACTTGCGGCAGTAATCCGTGAAAAGGAACTTAATATGTTTCGACTGATGGTTGATTATGAAGACAGACTGATAACAATTGACAAAGCAAAATTCTCACCGGGAGATGTTGTACGTGTCAAATGCGGTCCGTTGATGGATCACGAATGTGAACTTGTGGAGGTTTTCAACAAGAAATGCATAGCAGTCGGTTTGGGGGTACTAGGTTCCGCAAGGATAGAGTTGCCTCTTTCATACATAGAAACAATTGAAGATAAAAAGGAATAGATTATGAAGATTGCAGTAGCCGGAACCGGTTATGTTGGCCTGTCTTTGGCCACATTGCTGGCACAGAAGAATCATGTCACAGCAGTAGACGTCATAAAAGAGAAGGTTGACCTTATAAACAACCGTAAATCGCCCATCCAGGATGATTACATTGAGAAGTATCTGGCCGAGAAGGACCTGGACCTGACCGCCACATTAGACGGTGAAAAGGCATATTCCGATGCGGACTTCGTGGTCATTGCCGCTCCCACCAACTATGACAGCAAGAAGAACTTCTTTGACACCAGCCATGTGGAGGAGGTGATAGACCTGGTGCTCAAGGTCAATCCCGATGCAATCATGGTAATCAAGTCAACCATTCCCGTAGGCTATACCGAGAGCGTGCGCGATAAGTTCTCATACCGCGAGCGCCTGCAGGACGGCACCATGAAGGTGGTTGTACCCAATATCATATTCGCCCCCGAGTTCCTGCGTGAAAGCAAGGCCCTTTATGATAACCTCTATCCGTCCAGAATCATCGTTGGATTCGATAAAAACGTAAAGCGTCTGGAAGAGGCCGCCCATACTTTTGCCCGTCTGCTGCAGGAGGGAGCCATCAAGGAGAACATTGATACCCTTTATATGGGAACCACCGAGGCCGAGGCCGTGAAACTGTTCGCCAACACCTATCTGGCACTGCGCGTAAGTTTCTTCAATGAGCTTGATACTTACGCCGAGATGAAGGGCCTTGACACCCGAGCCATCATAGACGGCGTGGGCCTGGATCCGCGTATCGGAAGCCACTACAACAACCCGTCGTTCGGTTACGGCGGCTATTGCCTGCCCAAGGATACCAAGCAGTTGCTGGCCAATTACAACGATGTGCCCGAGAACCTTATCCAGGCCATCGTGGACAGCAACCGCACCCGTAAGGACTTCATTGCCGACCGCGTTCTGGAAAAAGCCGGCTACTATACCGCCAACAGCGCATGGAACGAATCATCGGAGAAAGATATTACCGTAGGCGTTTATCGGCTTACCATGAAATCCAACTCCGACAACTTCCGTCAGAGTTCCATTCAGGGTGTAATGAAGCGTGTCAAGGCTAAGGGAGCCAAGGTAATCATTTATGAGCCCACGCTCAAGGATGGCGATACATTCTTCGGGAGTGAGGTGGTAAACAATCTGGACGAGTTCAAGAGCCGCTGCAACTCAATCATAGCAAACCGCTATGACTCCTGCCTGGACGATGTCCAGGAAAAGGTCTATACCCGTGACCTATTCCGCCGCGACTGATCAGAAGGTTTTATCTTTGGTGCTGGCCATAATATCCTCCTCAATTACCGCGTCAGTAGCTGGGATAGCCAGGTTTTTGTAGTAATCTTTCCTGAAGTTGACAGGAATTGTATATTTTACCCGTTGGACTTCACCATTCTGCCTGCCGGGTTTCCATTTGGGCATTGCCGATACCAGGCGTAATGCCTCTGCATCAAGAATGGGGTGTACACTCTTTACAACCTCCGGCTTAGTGATAGAACCGTCCTTTTCAACGATGAATGTAACCAGGACACGCCCCTGAATATTATTCTCCCAGCAGGAGTCCGGGACAACCATATTGTCTCTAAGGTATCCCATCAGGGCATTAATGCCACCCGGGAACTCCGGTGATTCTTCAACCACCATAAAAACATCCTCCTCACCGGGTGCTTGACTCTTCTGGGCAGATTCAATAGGCTTATCCCAGTCATCGTCACCATCTAAAGTTAAAGTCACATATTCAACAACATTATCTGTACAGTCAAGGATATCCGCATCGTCCTCGGCTATACCTTCATTGCCTTGGGCCGGGATCACTTGTTCCTGAACGGCAGGTGTTTGGGTGTTGTTTACCGGAACATCATCCTGTTTGGAGAGCAGGCTGATGGTGAACACCAATGCCATAATGATTGCGGCTACAGCAGGTAAACCTACTGCAATACTAAGATATGTGCGCCTACGGCGGGCGTAGCGTTCCCGTGTTGCTTTCCGGTTAAGGAAATCATCACGGTCCGATGAGGGCAGTTTCATTTCATACCCATCCAGACGCTGCTTGAATATGTCGTCATAATCTTTCATCTTCCTGTCCTTTTAAGATAATCATTAACTGCACTCCTTAATTGAGTGCGGGCCTTGGTCAGAATGGATGCCGATCCTTTCTCCGTGATACCGATGGCTGCGGCAATATCCTTATGGCTGAAACCGTCTATGCAGTACATGTTGAAAACCGTGCGCCTGACCGATGGAAGGGCTGCCACCATATCCATCAATACCTTTGCAGGAATATCATCGGCGGCATCTTCATTGGTATCCGGATTTTCCGTTTCCATCGTCTGATCCAGCGGGACAAGACGCAACTTGCTCATCTGGCGCAGACGGTCAATCACAACGTTGACCGTAAGGCGGCGCAGCCATGCGTAGAGTGACCCGTCACCGGAATAACTGAAAGACCGGAAACTGTCCATGGCCTTTATCATGGCGTCATGCATAAGGTCCTGGGCCTCATCGCGGTCAGCCACGTATCGGTAGCAGAGAGCATACATGCGCGACGCATACTGAGCGTAGAGTTCGCCTTGCGCCTCCCTATCGCCTGCAGTACACAAGCGTGCCAGTTCCTGCTCAGTTCTCATCCTACTTTCTGCTTATCCGCTTTAAGAACGCCAAGATAAGCGAAATACGTCTTTATGCCAAGTATTTATTTGTGAGCCTCGTTGAAGAGGCGCAGACGCTCCTCAAGGGCGGGGAACTGGTCGTCGCGGAAGTTTGATGAGCAGCCGCGCATGCCCTGACGGTCACTTCCGGTCGATGACAGTACTATTCCGCTTATTCCGTAGTACAGCAGCTCATGCATAAGCTGCCCGCCCTCCATGGGTGTACCGTCGGGCAGGTTATAGCCAAATGTAAAGTAGAAACCGTCACTTACCGGCTCCTCAAGGTCCTTATCGTAAGTGATATGGAATCCGTTGCGCAGCATAGCCTCCTTGATCTTCTCCGACCGGCGTGCGTACTCACGGATATCCTCACGGAACCTGTATGTACCGTCACATGCGGCCTTGAGCATGGCGGCCATAGCGCACTGTACGGAGTGGGTTACACCCGATGACATTGCGTAAAGCATATCGTATGCATATACGGCCCCAAAGCGGGATATGTTGTAACGTTTCTGCAGAGTCTCAAAATGACGTTCGGCCAGCTTGTCCGATATGCATGCTACAGCGATACGCTCGCCCGCGTAACTGAAAATCTTGCTGCCGCTTATCATCATGATGTAGTTATCGGTGTAGTGCGATACACTAACCTGATAAGGCGGCTGGAAAGGAATACCCAGACCGTCACGGCGGAAATCCATAGTCATGTAGGCCAGGTCCTCCAGTATGATGGTATCATATTTTGTAGCCAATCCACCGATGGTTTTTATCTCCTCCTCGGTAAGGCACATCCAACTGGGGTTGTTGGGGTTGCTGTAAACAATGCAGCAGATGTTTCCTTTCTCTAGATAGCTCTCCAGCTTGGGCCCAAGTTTCTCAGCACGGAAACCGGCTACGTCAAACTGGGCGAACTTGACACCCATAACCTGGCACTGCATCTTCTGGACGGGGAATCCCGGGTCAATAAAGAGGATGGTATCCTTCTTGGGGTCAACCTGCGAGCAGAGCAGGAATGCGGCAAATGTGCCCTGCATGGCTCCGCAAGTGGGAGTGCAGTGAGAGGGCTGGATATCGGTATTGATGAAAGCCTTTACAAAACGGGCAGCCTGCTCCTTGAGTTCGGTTATTCCCTCAATGTTGGGGTACTTGGAAGCCACTCCGCGGTCCAGGGCCTCTTTCTGTGCCTGGATACCTACAGCCGCAGCCGGTATTCCTGGTACACCCATCTCAAAATGTATGAACTCCTTGCCGGTCACCTTCTCGGCATTCATGGCGCAGGCCAGCACCTGACGGATGGAGGCCTTGTTCATATCGGTTACCTCAATGCTCTTGAGGAAATCATCTATAACGTTTTTGGGAATAATCGTATTCATCGGTGTTTTTATTCACAGTTACGGCCTATCTCAAGGGCCTTTATGTTCATATCTACAATTGCATCGCCCTTGGCGCCGAATATGGTGCGTACGCTCTGGCACAGCTTGTCAAAGCTGATGCTCTTGAGTGCCTTTGATGCGGCGCCCAAAAGGATCATGTTGACAGCCTTGGGCATCTTGTGCTCCTTACCCAGTTCATCGGTATCGATCAGGATAACGTTACCCAGTTCCTTGAGCTCGGCTATGATGACATCCTTATCGGGATAGTTGCCTATGTTAACGAAAGGGTTTGATGATGTGATTACCCATCCGTCCTTGCTCAGATAGTGCTTGTAACGCAGGGCCTCCATGGGCTCCATAGCGATGATGATATCGGCCTGACCAAGTGATATGAGGTCACTTGCAATGGGCTGGTCCGATATGCGCAGGTTTGACTGCACGTCGCCGCCGCGCTGGCTCATTCCGTGAACTTCGGCCTGCTTGATGTAGAGGTTCTCATCAAGGGCGGCCTGACCTATTACTGTTGCGATTGAGAGGATACCTTGTCCTCCTACGCCTGCAAGAATTATATCTGTCTTCATTTCTGTGCTGCTTTTGCCTTTGCCTTACGGGCAAGTGTCTGGATACATTCACGGCGCGGTATGATAACCGACAAACCCTGATACTCAATCTCCTCTCGCAGTGTGCGTGTAATCTCCTCCATGTTCTGGGGCAGCGGGACAACCACCTTGAGGTGATCCGGGTCAACACCTATACCGCGGCAGATAGCCTCGAATTTGTTGGTTCCGGCGCTGTCCTGTCCGCCGGTCATACCGGTAGTCAGATTATCGGATATGATGATTGTGATGGGAGAGTTCTCATTAACGGCATCCAGCAGACCGGTCATACCGGAGTGGGTGAATGTGCTGTCACCTATTATGGCCACTGCGGGGAACACGCCTGCATCGGCTGCACCTTTGGCCATAGTGATGCTGGCACCCATATCAACCGTGCTGTCAAGAGCCTGGAACGGAGGCAGGGCACCCAGGGTGTAGCAACCTATGTCACCGAATACCTTGGCTGTCTTGTAATCCTTAAGCACTATGTTGATGGCCTCATATACTGAGCGGTGACCGCAACCCTGACAGAGGGCGGGCGGACGAGCTACAACGTTCTTGGCTACTTCCGGATGCGGCAGCGGAGCCAGACCCAGGGCGGCCTTTACGATATCGGGATTGAGTTCTCCCTGACGGGGCAATTCTCCGGTCAGACGGCCTATTATCTTGCAGTCAGAGGGCAGTATGCCTGCCACCTGTTCCTCAACAAAGGGCTGGCCGTCCTCAATAACCATTACAGAGTCACACTGCTCGGCCAATGTACGAACGGTCTCGGCAGGTATGGGATACTGTGATATCTTTAGTACCGGGAAAGGTATGCCCTCGGGGTAGCACTCGGACAGATAGTTGAAAGCGTTACCGCAGGCAATGGCACCCATCTTGAAGCGCTTGGCCTGGGCCTTGAAACTGTTGAAGGGTGATTCAACAGACAGACGCATAATCTCCGGCTGACGCTCCAGAAGTGATGCGTAGCGGCGCTTGGCGATAGCGGGCAGCAGCACCCAGTCACGGACACCGCTTACCGGATTGAGGTCATTCTGATTACGCTTCTCCTTGAGAGACACAACGGCGCGGGAGTGGGCCAGACGGGTAACGGTACGCATCAGCACCGGCAGCTTGAGAGACTCCGACAGGTCGTATGCATATGACATCATATCATAAGCCTCCTGCTGTGATGAGGGTTCCAGTACCGGTATCAGGGCAAATTTGCCGTAATAGCGGGTATCCTGCTCATCCTGTGACGAGTGCATCGAGGGATCATCTGCCACAAGGACTATCAGACCTCCGTTGACTCCGGTGATTGATGAGTTTACGAACGGATCGGCAGCTACGTTCATTCCAACGTGTTTCATGCACACAAGTGCACGCTTGCCTGCAAATGACATACCCAGAGCGGCCTCCATGGCGGTTTTCTCATTGGTACACCAGCGGTTGTGTATTTTTTCTGCGGGGTTCTTCTTACAGTAACCCTGTATGTATTCGGTAATCTCAGTAGAGGGTGTGCCCGGATAAGCGTAAACGCCGCTCAGTCCGGCATCAATTGCACCCTGCGCTATGGCCTCATCGCCAAGTAGGAGTTTTTTCATATATAATGTTTATTCAGCGGTTTTCTCAGCATCTCTTATTTCACAATAGAATGCAGACTCAGTTGTATAGATATACGGCAGCAACCAGAGGTAACCTATACCCAGGGTAAAGATACCCAGAAGGATCCAACCAATGAAACTCAGGCCCAAAAGCAGGAATCTCCATTTGTTTCCGTTCATAAGGGTACGGCTGCGGCGCATCGTATCTATGATGTCAAGCTCGGGATTGTCGACTATGATAAAACTGATCATAGAGTACATAAGACCAATCCAGATGCAATATACAAGTGCTACAATTGTCAGAATGACGGCAGCTACACCACTCTGTAATACTAATCCTACCAATACCAGGATTATTATGGCCGGAACAAGTATCAATGCAATCAGTATACCTGCGCATAAATAAACCAGGACTATATGAAGATAATGCTTGCCGAAGGCCAGTTTGAAGAAATTCCTGAAAATGGCGTTATCGGCACCCTTGCTTTCAAAGAGAACCCTGAAAGAATTGTAAACACCGATACCCAGAGGCATTGTAAAGAGTATTCCGCCCAGGACCTGAAGTATGGTGACATAGATATTGCCTCCCATTGCCTCCCTGAGAGCGGCAGTGTCATTGGTAAACAGAGCTTCATAATAATCCAGGATATTGGTGCCTGATAACAGTTGAAAAACCATGCTGAAGGCGATGCTTACAACCAGTAGGCCCAATGTAGCCAGAACTGCCTTTCCCCAATTTCCACTGAGGGCAGCAATTGCCTCATCCTTTAGTTGAGATAATCTTTTCATATTATTGTTTTTTTAAAGTTTGACTGATACAAATATAAGGATTTATTTCTCATCGGCATCCATAAGGGAGGTTGATGCGTGTACGGTAACCTGACGCTCGTAGCAATCAAACATCCTGTCAACGTTCTCCTTCTCCTTAACTTTGGTGAATGCGCTTACTATGGGAACTATCACCAGACCGGCCACCATTGAGAGCACACCGGCGTTGATGGGTGATGAGAAGAACGGGCTTATGAATGTGGTCCCCGTGAATGTTCCGTACATACAGCCGCACATGATGGCCACACCCACGATGAAACTGGCCCAGACTGATGCCTTGGTGGTCTTTTTCCAGTAGAGTCCGTACATAAACGGAGCCAGGAAAGCACCGGCCAGAGCGCCCCAGCTGATACCCATAAGCTGAGCTATGAAAGTAACAGAGCTCTTGGCCTGAATGATGGCCAGAACCGATGAAACCGCAATGAAGAACACCACCAGCAGACGGATGGAGAGCAGCTGAGATTTCTCGCTCATGCTCTTGCCGCCCTTGGCAAGTGCCGGCTTGATGATATCGAGCGTAAGGGTTGAGCCCGATGTCAGAACCAGCGATGAAAGGGTTGACATTGATGCCGAGAGCACCAGGATGATAACCACACCGATCATCAGGTCAGGCAGTGTCTGGAGCATTGACGGTACTATGCTGTCATAGATGGGGCCTTTGGCTCCATACTCTATCTTATCGGCATACAGACGGCCGAATCCGCCCAGGAAGTAGCATCCGCCTGCCACGATAATTGCAAAGAATGTGGAAATGAACGTGCCCTTGCGGATGGCAGCCTCGTCACGGATGGCGTAGAACTTGCCAACCATCTGGGGCAGACCCCATGTGCCCAGAGATGTGAGCAGCACCACACCCAGCAGATAGATGGGCTGCGGGCCGAAGAATGATACGAAAGCACCGTTCAGCGCAGGTGCGCTCTCGCTCTGAAGCTGTGACAGTTTCTCGATTGCTGCGGTGAATCCGCCGTTTCCGTTAAGTACTGACAGGATTACGGCAACTATACCGACCAGCATTATCATACCCTGGATGAAATCGTTCACGGCTGTTGCCATGTATCCGCCCACCAGCACGTAGACACCGGTAAGGATAGCCATACCCAGCACGCACCAGCTGTAGTCAATGCCGAATGACAGTCCGAACAGACGTGACAGTCCGTTGTAAAGTGATGCGGTATAAGGAATAAGGAATACGAACACTATAACCGATGCAGCCACCTTGAGAGCTTCGGAATTGAAACGCTGTCCAAAGAAATCGGGCATGGTAGCGCTCTTGAGGTATTGGGTCATAAGGCGTGTACGGCGTCCCAGTATCCTCCAGGCCAGGAGAGAACCTATCAGGGCGTTACCCAGTCCTATCCAGGTGGCGGACAGACCGTATTTCCAACCGAACTGACCGGCATATCCCACGAATATTACGGCCGAAAAATAAGATGTACCGAAAGCGAATGCTGTAAGCCATGAGCCTACCTTGCGGTCACCCAGGACAAATCCCTGCACATTATTGGCTGTCTTGCGGCAATAAATTCCTACGCCAATCATTACGGCGAAGAACAGAATCAGAATGAGAATCTTTAAAAACATGGTTTATGCGATGTATTAAGTAATATTGGTTACATATTTATAAAAAAGAAGGGAATGAATCATCATTCCCAACCCTGAATAAGTGTAAGACCTTTCTCAGTGGCTACCCGTTCCGCTATTTCAAGACTTGCAGGACGTATGATAAGCACCAGTTTCCCGTCCTTATGGAAAGTGTAGAGATAGCTTATGGAGCAACCGCCTGATGTAAGTGTGTCTACAGCATCGGCAAATGCTGCGGTATCGGGCTCCACCTGAATGGCCAGCACCTCATTGAGGTTGACCAGATGACCTTTCTCTGTCAGAAGAGCGGATGCTTTTTTCTGGTCCGATGTAATCAGACGCAGGATTCCGTATTCTGTGGTATCGGCCACTGATGCGGCCTGGATCTCTATGTTCTGGTTCTTGAGAGCAGTGAATATGTCACTCAACTTACCGCGCTGGTTCTCAAGGAATATTGAAATCTGCTTGATAGTCTTCATAAATCGGTCCTTAATTAATGGTTGTTACGCAAATCATTCACTCTCTTGGCTTTGCCGTCCGACTGCGGGATTACGCCCTTGCCCACAAGCTTGACCTTAGGTGTAAACAGCAGTTCATCCTTGAGTCGGCGGGTAATCTCCTTGGTCAGGTTCTGCAGCATGCCGAAATCATCGGTAGCCTTGGCCAGCTCTGCCTCAATGGTCATCTCATCGTTATCGCCGATGGTCTCAATAG
Organism: uncultured Prevotellaceae bacterium; assembly: GCA_900318995.1. Lineage (GTDB taxonomy): Bacteria > Bacteroidota > Bacteroidia > Bacteroidales > Bacteroidaceae > Colenecus. The sequence goes on from ONMR01000001.1 coordinate 85,429, forward strand.
TAATAAGGTAGTCCGATGCAAGCTCGGGGAACTGCATCAGTATCTTCTCAATCTGGATAGGATAGAGGTTAACACCCTTCACGATGAGCATATCGTCGCTGCGGCCCTGGAAACGTGCCAGACGGACATGAGTACGTCCGCAAGGGCAGTCACCCGGCAGGATGCGGGTAAGGTCACGTGTGCGGTAACGGAACAGCGGCATGGCCTCACGGTTGAGTGTGGTCAGTACCAGCTCGCCCAGCTCTCCCTCAGGAACGGGTTCCAGAGTCTCTGGATCAAGTATCTCAACTATGTAGTTATCCTCCCAAATGTGCATACCGTTCTGCTCCTGACACTCAATGGCCACGCCGGGGCCGCACATCTCGCTCATACCGAAGTTGTTGTAAGCCTTGGCTCCCCAAATCTCCTCAATGCGCTTGCGCTGAGCCTCGGAGTGGGGCTCGGCACCGATAATCAGAGTATGAACTGTAGTGTTGCGCGGGTCAATACCTTCTTCCTGGAATGCGGCAGCCAGACGTGTGGCGTATGAAGGTATGCAGTGAAGTGCGGTAGTGCCGAAGTCTGTGATGAACTTTACGTGACGCTTGCTGTTACCGGCACCGGCAGGCACGGTCAGGGCACCCAGACGCTCTGCGGCATACTGTATGCCCAGACCTCCGGTAAACATACCGTAACCGGATGTATTCTGGATTATGTCAGTGTTGCGCAGACCTATGCAGTACATGGAGCGTGCCATAGCATCGGCCCATTCGTCAAGGTCCTTTTGAGTGTGAAGGATTACAGTGGGATTACCTGTGGTGCCGCTTGAAGAATGCAGACGTACTACCTTCTCCAGAGGAACGGACTTGATACCGAACGGATATGTGGCACGCAGGTCATTCTTGGTAGTAAACGGAAAGCGCTTGATGTCCTCTACGGACTTTATGCTATCCGGGGTGATACCAAGTTCCTTGAATCTGGGGGCATAGAACTGACTGCCCATAGCTATCTCGACGGTTTTTTTGAGACGCTCCACCTGCAGCTTTTCAAGTTGCTTGCGGGGCATTGTCTCAATCTCCTCGTTCCAGTACTTACTGTTCATATTTGTATTATTATACGTTGTTTCTGTAATCGCGATGCAAATTTATAAAATTTTGTCCAGTTCGTCAAGCAGATAATCCAACCCTTTGTCGCTTATTCCAACATAATACCGCAAGGGTTCCCCGCTTGAAATGGCTTTTCGGACGAAAACACTACCAATGGCACCAGTCTTAGTCTTCTCTTCAACACCGGGCATGATGATCGTGGCTGTTACTCCATGCGGATACTCTATTGCAAAACCTTCATCAATTTCTTTTATAGTGCCTGTACTTGCCGATGATAGTCCGGCTGCAATATTGAGTAGTTCAAAAATGCCGTCATAATAGTCTATCACTTTCATGATAGGACTGTCACGGAAAAGCGTAATCTGTTTATTCAGTGTTATAGACTGGTCAACTATAATCCACGGGTCGTATTCAAGATGTATGACCATCTGATCAGGAGTCTGTATCAGTATCTCGGCATTGCTTATTCCATGTTCAGGCTTGTACAGGCCGCTGTTACCCATGGGGCATGATGCACCATATCCCAATGCATATGTGTCAAAGGGCATCTGGATCTCTTTTCCGTGCTGATCTCTGATATAGAGCTGAAAAGCCGGATTGGGATTCCGTTTGCCGGATGTCTTCTTTTCGGCTTCAAACCTTACTGAGCCGTTTGTCCATGAAATAAGGTCCTTGCTTACCTTGAGACCGAAACCTTTGTCCCTATCAGAACAGTCGGCAAGTATGAATGTCGTCAAAAGTAATAACAGTATCCTCTTCATTGCGCAGAGTAAGCCAAAGCGTATGTCTTGATTTGTTTAAGCATAGACAGGAGACCGTTGCTGCGGGTGGGAGAGAGGTGTTGCGTAAGGCCTATGGCATCAATGAAATGCACATCACTGTCCAGTATCTCCCCGGGAGTATGGTCAGACAGCACACGGATAAGCAGCGCAATCAGTCCTTTGGTGATTATGGCATCGCTGTCTGCCTCAAAGTGAACCAGTCCCTCACGCATCTCTGCATGAAGCCACACTCGGCTCTGGCATCCGTCTATCAGATTATCTTCGGTCTTGTAAGCCGGATCCAACGGAGGTTGCTCATTGCCCAGGTCTATTATCATCTGATACTTGTCCATCCAGTCGTCAAATGCGCTGAACTCTTCTATAACCTCTTCCTGTATCTGGTCTATAGTCATGGTTTTTCGTTGTATATAACTTCCATCAGCGTCTTGCCGACTGCCTCCAGAACGTTCTTGTCAATATTCTCTATGTTGTCATGAGTGGTGTGCCATGTGGGTCCGAACGAACTCTCCTTGCAATTGGGCAGATAAGGCACAATATCAATAGCCGGTATCCGTGCTATGGTGTTGATGAAGAAATGGTCATCAGTCACATATCCGCCGTCTATTGGCCTGAACAGTGAACTGTAGCCCAATCGTCCTGCTGCACCCCAAACCTTGTCAACCACATTCTTGCCGAACATGACCGAGTACATCTCACGGTAGAATGTAGCGCCTTTGCCGCCCACCATATCCAGCAGTATGGCGTAACGTGCGCGGTAGCCCTGCTTATGAGGATTTTTGGCCCAGTATTGTGTACCCAGTCCCCAATAGGTCTCCAGGTGTTCTCCTTTAAAGTCATTACCCGGCCCCCAGTCCTCGGCATCAAGGAAAATGCAATCAACACCTATTTCAGGTGCCTTTTTCTGCATCTGGCGTGCTATCTCCAGAATCACGCCTACACCGCTGGCACCGTCATTTGCGGCATCTACAGGAGTCTTGTGTTTGGTAGGATCAGGGTCATTGTCTGCCCACGGGCGGCTGTCCCAGTGTGAGCACAGGATTACGCGGGTGGGGCTGTCAGGGTTATAGCTGCCTATAATATTGTAGCACCGTATCCTGGTCTTGTCAAAGGTAACAGTCTCAAATTCCTGCAGGAATGTCTGGGCTCCGAATCCGGCCAGTCTGCCCATAAGCCAGGCGGCACAGTTCTGCTGTGCATCGGTATTCGGCACGCGCGGACCGAAATCGGTCTGCTTCTTTATGTAACTGAAAGCGCTGTCGGCACAGAATTCGGGTACGGATGTACCTTCTGAGCTGACTGTACCTGTGTTTGCGACCTTCCGGCCTCCGCATGAGACAGCCAGAAACAGCAACAGCACGGTTATGGCATGACTATTCATAATTAACGGTTAAGTTTCCAGGTTGCGCCGTCCTTGGTATCCTTAATCTCGAATCCAAGCGCGGTCAGTTCATTGCGTATCTTGTCACTTGTAGCCCAGTCCTTGTTGGCCTTGGCAATGGCACGCTGTTCAAGCAGCATATCCACGACTTTGCCGAACGCCTCCTCCCGGCCGGTTCCGCCGCCTTCTTCGGCTTTGATTCCCAGTATGTTAAAGAGGAATGTGTCAAACAGGCTCTTAAGCTCTGCCACATCAGCTGAATTGAGCTTTGCATGACCGTCAACCGCCTGATTGATAACCTTTGCGGCATCAAACAGGTGGCTAATCACTATAGGTGTGTTAAGGTCATCGTCCATTGCCTCATAGCACTTGGCCTTGAACTCACTCACGCTAACGCTGCTCTCTGCTGCGGGCTGTATGCGGTCTATGGCGCTATATGCCTCCATAAGCCTTGACATAGCCTTCTCGGCAGCTATCAGGGCATCATTGCTGAAATCAACAGTGCCGCGGTAGTGGGCCATCAGTATGAAGAACCTTATGGTCATGGGGCTGTAGGCTTGCTTAAGATTGGGGTTCTGACCGGTAAAGAACTCGTTCAGGGTAATGAAGTTACCAAGGGATTTGCCCATCTTCTGACCGTTGATGGTAATCATGTTGTTGTGCATCCAGTAGTGCACTATGTCATGACCCTGGCTGGCTACAGCCTGGGCAATCTCGCATTCGTGGTGCGGGAATATCAGGTCCATTCCGCCTCCGTGTATGTCAAAACGCTCTCCCAGATACTTGCGGCCCATGGCGGTGCACTCGCAGTGCCAGCCGGGGAATCCGTTGCTCCATGGTGACGGCCAGCGCATTATGTGCTCGGGCTGGGCCTTTTTCCAAAGTGCAAAGTCTGCCGGATTGTGTTTCTCCTCCTGACCGTCCAGCTCACGTGTGGTGTTGAGCACATCATCAAGGTTGCGGCCGGAAAGAATGCCGTAGTGGTGATCCTTGTTGTACTTGTTTACGTCAAAGTAGATGCTGCCCTGGCTCTCGTATGCATAGCCGTTGTCAAGTATCTGCTTTACAAGCTCTATCTGCTCTATTATATGGCCCGATGCGTGAGGCTCTATACTGGGCGGCAGTACATTAAGCATATCCATGGCCTTGTGGTAACGCAGCGTGTAGTACTGCACCACCTCCATCGGCTCCAGCTGCTCCAGACGGGCTTTCTTGGCTATCTTGTCCTCGCCCTCATCGGCATCATGCTCCAGATGACCGACATCGGTTATATTACGGACGTAACGTACCTTGTAGCCCAGATGTTGCAGGTAACGGAACAGAATATCAAAGGTTATGGCGGGACGGGCATGACCCAGATGCGGATCGCCGTAAACGGTGGGACCGCATACGTACATGCCTACATGTGGCGGGTTCAAGGCTTCAAACAATTCTTTCTTCCTTGTCAGGGTGTTGTAGATGGTCAATTTGTTTTCCATATCATTTATTCATTGTTTCTTCAATTAATAGGAGGAGTCGCTCCACAGCATTCTCCTCGGGGAGATTTTTCTCTATGCACTCCTTGCCGCGATAAAGGCTTATCTTTCCGCGACCTGCGCCTACATAGCCGAAATCGGCGTCGGCCATCTCGCCCGGGCCGTTTACTATGCAGCCCATAATGGCAATCTTTACGCCTTTAAGATGCCCTGTGGCAGCTTTGATGCGTGCTATCGTATCTTCTAAGTTGTAAAGTGTACGTCCGCAGCCCGGACAGGAAATGTATTCGGGCTTGCTGAACCTTATGCGTGCGCCCTGCAGGATGGCATCCTGGGTGGAGCGTATCTGGTCTGACGGTATGTTGGGATCTGTAAGCTTCAGGTCACTTGCCTTGCCGTCAATGAGCAACGCTCCGGCATCCATTGCGGCATGCAACTGGAAATCCTCAAGTTTGCTGTCATTATAGCTCAACTGCAGCACTCCGTCCGTAATCCGAGCCGATGCACGCACTCCAGCGCTGGTCTCTGCGTAGTCAACCAACTTGCGGGCTACAGGAATCTCACGCTCGGGGGCCTCTGAGAGAGATACGCGTATGGTATCGCCTATGCCCTCGGCCAGCAGTGCGCCTATGCCTATGGCACTCTTTATGCGTCCGTCCTCGCCCTCGCCTGCTTCGGTCACACCCAGATGTATTGGGAACGCCATTCCCTCACGTTCCATCTCCTTAACCAGCAACCTGACAGTCTCTATCATGACCACTGTGTTGCTGGCCTTGATGGATATCACCACGTTCAGGAAATCCTGCTCCACACAGATGCGCAGGAACTCCATGCAGCTCTCCACCATACCTGCCGGTGTATTGCCGTAGCGGCTCATGATACGGTCCGACAGAGATCCGTGGTTAACTCCTATTCTAATGGCTGTATTATGATCACGGCAAATATTGAGGAACGGGATGAATCGGTCACGGATGCGCTGTATCTCCTGTTCATATTCAGCATCAGTGTATTCCAGATGCTTGAACGTTCGTGCGGGATCCACATAGTTACCCGGGTTGATGCGTACCTTTTCCACATACTGTGCGGCCACATCGGCAACTGCGGGATTGAAGTGGACATCTGCCACAAGCGGGGTGTTGTAACCTAGGGCTGTGAGCCCTTCTCGGATTAACCGCATGTTCTCCGCCTCACGTGTGCCCTGAGTGGTCATACGTACCAGCTCGCCGCCTGCCTTGATGATTCGGATGGCCTGCTCAATGCAGCCCTCCGTATCCATTGTGGCAGTGGTGGTCATGGATTGCAGGCGTATGGGATTGCTGCCGCCTATTGCGGTACTACCCACGCGTACGCTAATGGTTTTACGGCGGTTGTAAACGCTCATCAGTTGGTCTTGTAGTTATACTTAACCTGACTCAATTCAGCATTGGCCTTTTCAATCTTATCCTTGAGTCCCTCCTTGTGTGCGGCCAGGCGGGCAGCCAGTTCGCTATCTGCTACAGCCAGTATCTGGGCTGCCAGTATGGCTGCGTTCTGAGCACCGTTTACGCCAACTGTTGCCACAGGTATTCCAGGGGGCATCTGGATGATGGAGAGCATTGCGTCCAGTCCGTCCAGCATACCTTTGATAGGCACACCGATTACCGGGACGTTTGTATTGGCAGCTATGACACCGGGCAAGGCTGCTGCCATGCCTGCAGCTGCTATTATTACCTTGATGCCGCGTGCCTGAGCACCTTTGGCAAACTCCTCAACTGCTGCCGGTGTGCGGTGAGCGGACAATGCGTTCATCTCAAACGGCACCTGGATGCTGTCCAGGAATGCGGCTGACTTTTCCATAACGGGCAGATCTGAAGTACTGCCCATGATAATGCTTACTACTGCTTTCATATATTCTCAATTCTCAATTTTTTCGCATCCTTGCTACCGGGATGCCAATCTGCTCACGGTATTTTGCTACGGTACGTCGTGCCACCTTGAAACCGCGCTGGGCCAGCATGTCGGACAACTGCTCATCCGTGAGCGGGTTATTGTGGTCCTCGGCATCGGTTGCCTCACGCAGTATGCGGTGTATCTCCTTGACCGATACCTCCTGCCCGCTGTCGGTCTTGACACCGTCGGTAAAGAATGACTTGAGCGGGAATGTGCCGAACGGAGTCTGCACATATTTGCCGCTGGTTACGCGGGATATGGTTGATATATCATAACCGGTCCGCTCAGCCACATCCTTGAGGATCATGGGGCGGAGCAGGGTCTCGTCACCATCCTGGAAGAACGGACGTTGCAGGTCAATTATGGCTTGCATGGTACGCGTCATTGTCTGCTCACGCTGACGTAGAGCCTGAATGAATCCGCGGGCCGAATCCAACTTGCTCTTGATATATACGGCAGCGGCTTTCTGGCTGCTGGTGCCCTCCTTTATCTGGTTTTCCAGCATATCGGAGTATTCACGACTGACGTGAAGTTGCGGAATGTTACCATTGTTGAGGGTAAAATGAATATCCCCGTCATAGTTGTCAAGCAGGAAATCGGGAACTATGTGCTGACGGCTGTGACCTACAGTCTCGCCCAGCGAACTGCCCGGACGCGGATTCAGTTTGACAAGCTCGGTTATTACGGCATCTGTCTGCTCCTTGGTCAGCTCAAGCCGTGCCGCTATCTTATCCCAGCGTTTGTGGGTAAACTCATCAAACATGGATGAAATAACCTTTTCCTGCAGATCCTTGGAAGGAGAGTCTTCTTTTCTTCTTATCTGTATGAGCAGGCATTCCTGCAGATTGCGTGCACCGATTCCTGCCGGATCAAAGTCCTGGATAACTTTTAGAACCTGTTCAATTTCATCGGTCGTAGCGTCCAGGTCATGATAGAAGGCCAGATCATCCGAAATGGCCTGCAGGTCTTTGTCCAGCATGCCGTCATTGTCGATGGAACCTATTATGTATAGGGCAATCTTCTGTTGCCGTTCAGTCAGTTCCTGTTCACGCAACTGCTCATACAGGATGTCATAGAATGAGCGTGTATCGGCCAAAGGAACATCGGATATGTCTCCCGACCGGTCTTGCTGCTGACGGTCATACCAGTCATCATCGTCTTCTGACCAGTCATCATGGTTGTCGGATTGTGCTGCGTAATCATCATCGTCATACTGGCCGTTTTCATCAGTCTGACTATCATCCGATTCCTGTCCGACCGAAACTGCAGGCCCGTCTTCAAGGGCCGGATTGTCACCCAGTTCAGTGCGCACGTGTTCCTCAAGCTCAAGCGTAGAGAGCGCAAGCAGACGCGCTTCGAGCACCTGCTGCGGTGAAAGTGTCTGTATCTGGGCCTGAGTCTGAGTCTGGACCTGTGTCTGAATGTTTCCGGTTGCGGCCATAATGCGGAATCAATAATGGAAACTGCTGCCTCCTATGAATTCACGGACAAGTGATGTGGGCGGCAGATTCTGGCTGGGTATGGTCTTGAACAGTTTCAGGAAGTCCTTGAGCTGTCCTGCTTTTGTATATTCGGGGCTGTTTTCCGGAACTTCTTCAAGCAATGGAGCCACCATATCCTTTATGACTGCAATTTCAAACATCATTGCGGAATTGAACATGGCATCGGCATTCTCCTGATACGGGAATATCCATTTTTCCTCACCGGCGCGGACAGACGGCCAGCGTCCGATGGTATCCATAGCTGAGTAACTGCGGTACTTGTGGTCACGGGTAATACGTCGCAGCAGACGGTTGTCTGTGGTGGGGATATAGTTATGTTCGTCAATACGTATGCTGGTAAGAGCCGATACATATATCAGGAATCTTCGTTCAGCGGGAATATCCGGCATCAGATCCGGATTAAGGGCATGAATGCCTTCAATGAGCAGGATGTCGTTCTTGCCAAGTGTTATCTTGGGGTCTGTGAACTCGCGTACTCCGCCTTTCTTGAAGTTGAAAGTGGGCGGCTGTATGGTCTTTCCTGCCAGCAAATCCTTAAGTTGTGCATTGAAGTAGGGCAGGTCAATGGCGTAAAGTGACTCAAAATCATGCTCACCGTTCTCATCCAGAGGAGTGTGGTCCCGATCCAGGAAATAGTCGTCAAGCGATATGACCTTAGGTGTCAGGCCGTGGGCCATAAGCTGGACCATCAGTCTTTTGCTGAATGTGGTTTTGCCCGATGACGACGGGCCTGAAACCATTACCAGCTTAAGCCCTTTGCCCTCATTGCGGCGGGCCACAATCTGGTCGGCAATATGAACTATCTTCTGCGACTGAAGAGCTTCGGCCACGTTTATTATCATATTGCTGCCTCCGTTCCGGACAGCTTCGTTCAGTTCACCCACAGTTGAGAATCCCAGGATTCCCATCCAGTCATGATGCTCCTTGAACATCTCGAACATCTTATCCTGCCTGACCATAGGTTCAAGCTGATCGGGATTTGCCCTGTTGGGAACCCGCATAAGCACTCCGTTTGACATCAATTCCAGTCCGAATACCTTCAGACATCCGGTGTGGGGCGGTAAAGTTCCGAAGAACCAGTCCGGCATATCCTCCAACGTATAGTATGTGGAGTAAACGGAGCCGATGCTGCGCAATAGCCTGGCGGAATCCTCCCTGTCGGCTTTGGACATTATTTCCGCCACATCTGCTGTATGTGCAATATGTTTTACAAAAGGAATGGAGCGCCCTATTATGCTGCCCATCCGTTCGCTGATTGATGTGACATCATCTTCTGTGATATTACGGCCAATCTCGACTGGACAATAAAAACCCTTTGATACAGCGTTGGATACTCTGATCTTACCCTTTGGATACAGTTCTGATACAGCTTTTGCCAGAACAAACACCAGTCCTTGGGAATAGCTTCGGGCTCCGACGCTTGTGGTAACGTCCAGAAACTCGACGTCACAGTCTTCATAACACTTGGAATCCATGTCGGTTACCTTGCCGTTTACAGTAGTGCAGACAGGGCAGCTCTTAAGTTCCGGTCTGAACTTGTCAAACATCTCAGAGTATGTGGATCCAGGATTGAAACTCTCGGTTTTCTTGTTGTTGATGCAGTAGATTTCCATAATTGCGGTTCTTCTGTTTTGAAATTTCAAATTTAGTGCATTTTTCGGTATCGTAGATGGCCTCCATATAAAAAAAGGCTCCTAATGCCGGATAGAATAAACAATCATCGGAAAAAAACATTATCTTCGCATCCGATTTTCTTAGCAAACAAGTACTTATCAATAAATAGAAGGATATGAAAAGATTGAATCTTCTGGCAACCGTTATGGTTGCAGCCGTATTGGCATCATGTGGAGGTGCAGGTACAGGTAAAGTTACTATGAATGATGTTAAGGACTCTATCTCCTATGCGATTGGAATGGGCCGTGCTGTTCGTGTATATAAGGAGCAGCTTCCTTATGATATCGTAGACTCTGTTACGATCAAGCAGTTTGTAAAGGGTTTCATGGAGGCTGCTTCAAATCCTGACGACAATTCAAAACTGGCTTATGCTCTTGGTCTTGAGATCGGTTTCCAGGAGATGAACCAGGTATTCCCCGGTATGAGCCAGAATCTGTTCGGCAATGGAGAGACATTCAACAAGAACAATTACGTAAGCGGTTTCCGCGACGGTATGTTGGACAACTGGAAAGTAATGTCATTTGAGGATGCCGATGATACTGCAAACCGTCTGTATGAGCTTCTCATGCAGCAGCAGATGGACAAGTCAAAGGAGGAGAATCAGGCTTATCTGGAAAAGAAAGCCAGGGAAGAGAATGTAGTAAAGACTCCCAGCGGGCTCCTTTATCAGGTAATCAAGCTTGGTGACGGCGGTCCCAAGCCAACTGCTACAAGTGATGTTGAGGTACGTTATCGCGGAGAGTTCATAGACGGTACCGTATTTGATGAAGCAACAACTCCTATTACTCTTAACCTGGGTGGCGTTATCAAAGGTTGGACTGAAGGTATCCAACTGATGAGCGTGGGTGACAAGTACCGTTTCTTCATTCCCTATGACCTGGGTTATGGAGAGAATGGTTACGGTTCGGATATCAAACCTTACTCAACTCTTGTCTTTGAGGTTGAGCTTGTAAGTTTCAAGTAAATACAATTTAACCAAAACAAGGAGAGGGAACCGGAAACCGTTCCCTCTCTTTTTTTGTCATTATGTAAGGGAAACCTGGATAACGGATACTTTTTTTGTTTATATTTGGACCAAGAATCAAACGTCTACCAATTGGTGCTTACATTATGAATTCAAAAAAGACTGTTCAGTCAACCGAGAAAATGGATTCTCTTGACAAAAAAATTCTTGGAATCATTTCGCAGAACGCACGTATTCCTTTCCGTGATGTCGCTGCTCAGTGCGGTGTCTCCCGCGCTGCAATCCATCAGCGTGTTCAGAGAATGTTTGACCTGGGCGTAATAACCGGATCGGGTTATAATGTAAATCCGCGCAGCATCGGATACAATACCTGTACTTATGTAGGTCTGACCCTGGAGAAGGGCTCGATGTACCATCAGGTGGTTGCCGAGCTGGACCAGATCCCGGAGGTTGTGGAGAGCCATTTTACCACCGGAAGGTATACAATGATGATCAAACTGTACGCCCGTGACAACTCCCATCTTATGGAACTTATAAACGGCCATATTCAGGAGATTAAGGGTGTAACCGCCACCGAGACTCTTATTTCACTTGATGAGAGTATCCGTAAGACCATCCCTATCATAGAATAGACATGTCTAAGGCCGAAGAGCTCAACACCGGATTCATAAAAATGAATTCCGGCACAGATGTGTTGGATTGGCATAATCCTGTAATAGGCATAAGCGGTAATTTCAGGGATGGAGACTGTACGCTTGCCGAGGCTTATTACAAGTCAGTGCTTGAAGCCGGAGGCACTCCTGTCATAATACCTCCGTATGATGATGAGAAGGCTTTGGTATCAGTTGTTTGTACGCTTGACGGTATCGTACTCTCAGGTGGTGCCGATATAGACCCCGGCTATCTGGGCGAAGAGCCCCTCGACTGCGTGTCGGTCAATCCCCGTCGCGACGCGCCGGAACTGAAGCTGGTAAGAATGGCGTTAGACCGTCAGATCCCGGTTCTGGGTATATGCCGGGGCATTCAGGTCCTTGCCGCAGCTCTTGGAGGCAGGCTTTATCAGGATATAAAGTCACAATATGACCGTCCTTCGATTGAGCATAGTCAGAGTGCACCACGCGGAGTACCGTCACATGATGTCAGAATAGAGAAAGATTCCCTTCTGTATACTCTTTTAAAGAAGGATACTCTGTCTGTAAACTCTTTCCATCATCAGGCTGTAATGGAGGTGCCTGCAGGATTCCGTGTCACCGCCATAGCTCCTGACGGAATAATAGAGGCAATGGAATCTGTTTCGTTCCGTCCTATCCTTGGTGTGCAGTGGCATCCGGAATGCTTTATCCAGGAGAATGACCGTTCTATGATTCCTATATTCGAATGGCTTACAAGTCAGGCAGCCCTATTCCGAAGAGCTAAGGTGTTGCATAGCAGGACAATAATACTTGACAGCCATTGCGACAGTCCAATGTTATTTGATGAGGGTGCTCTTTTCTGTGACAGGAACCCGGAGCTTCTGGTTGACATTCACAAGATGACAGCAGGTCGGCAGGATGTAAGTTTCATGGTGGCATATATCAAGCAGGAGGAACGGGATACGGAATCCCTTAAAGCTGCAACTGCCAAAGCAGACCGTCTGCTCTCCCTTATCGACGAACGTATAGGCCAGTGTAAGGGACATGCAGCTATCGCGGTAACTCCTGAAGAGTTGTGGAACAACAAGTCGAAAGGGATAAAATCAATAGTAAAAGGTATAGAGAACGGGTATGCTGTCGGAAGGGATATTGACAACGTGGACCGTTTCAGAAGGAGAGGTGTAGCTTATATGACACTTTGCCATAACGGTGACAACGATATCTGTGACTCCCACAATGGCAACAATGAGCATAACGGATTGTCTGACCTTGGACGTGAGGTTGTGGCACGTATGAACAGGGTAGGAATGATGGTTGATCTTTCACATGCATCAGAGAAGAGTTTCTGGGATGCCATAGAGTGCAGTTCCAGACCCATTATATGCTCACATTCATCAAGCAGGGAACTGTGCGACCATACGCGTAACCTGACAGATGACCAGATGCGTGCGCTTGCCAAGTCGGGAGGTGTGGCTCAGGTGTGCCTTTACAGCGGTTTCCTCAAAAAGAGCGGAACCGCCACAATCGACGATGCTGTACGCCATATTATGCATATGACAGACGTAATGGGCATCAACCATGTCGGAATAGGTTCTGATTTTGACGGAGGAGGCGGGATTCAGGGACTGGAGGACGCTTCATGGTTTATTAGACTGACTGAGAAACTGATGGCCGAAGGGATGAGTGATGATGACCTCTCACTGCTTTGGGGACGGAATTTCCTGAGAGTCTGGAGAGCTAACATCGGAATCTAACTGTGTTTTTCCGGCCTTGGATCTGGCTCTGATCTCACGGTATTTTTCCTTGTTCTTTTCACGGCGCTCCTTGCGCTCTTTGCGTTTGCGCTCTTTCTTATCCTTTTCAGATTTCTTCTTTTCGGCTTTCTTTTCAAGCCTTTCAATATTCTTCTGGTGTATGTCTACTATCTTTCTCTTGCTCTTGTTCTTGAGAAGATCATCGGGCTTCTGCTCCGGAAGCGGGTACTCAAGTATGTTCCAGGAGTCAGTCTCATGAGTCCAGTCCTGCTTAAGAGACCAGCTTCTCTTTATATACCATACTCCTTCCGGTTGGCGTTTCAGGTCATAATCACCGGTGTCCCACTTGCCGTTTCCGTTTACGTCATCAAACATGGAAACATAATACATGGCAGGAGTCAGGCAGAAAAAATCAACGCTTCCTTGATTCAGTTTACCCGTCCTGACTATTTTGCCGGTACTGTTGTGCAATCGTACCGTGTATCCTGGTCTTGGGTTGGAAACATTGACAGTCAGGGTACTGTACTGGTTCAGGGCACTGAACTTGAAAGTGCCTTCTACCTTGTTGTTGTGCAGTCCGTAAAGGCCTTGAATGCCGGCCGAATCTATGGTTAACCTGAAAGTCTCTTCAGGTCTCCACTCTCCATAGACATAGTAACGAAGAATATTGGTGGAATCCTGTTCAATCTCAAAGGGAATGGCTTTCCATATGGTATCAGCCTTTTGATACAGATGCATGATACTATCGGAATTGAAAGAAACCGGTTCCTTGAAATTCAGGGTAATCTTTGTCGTCAAAACGTTTAGGGCGTTTCCTGTAGAGAGTGTAAAATTCAGGAAATTCTTTTTGGGCGTCAGCAGTTTGGCCATTCCCAGCGAATCTCCTGACCGCTCAAGACGTCTGATCTGTTTCTCGAGTTCTTTTCTGTCCTCCTCGGCCTTCTTGGCGGCATCTTTAAGGATACGTTCCCTTGACCTTTTTGGTATGAGGTTCAGGGTATCTGTCTTAGGCGACAGCAGTCCGGCGGTATCTGTGGCCAGATAGGTGACACTTATGCTTAGGGTATCCCGATAATACACCAGGGTATCCTTCATCCAGAAAGTCAGAGTGTCATATCTTGAGCTGTGCTGAAGGATGTATGCATCAGTATCATCAAAGTTCAGTCCTTTGATTTGGGGCATTGAGTCCAACGGAAGCGCAAAAGTGAGACTGAACTTTTCATGAGTGGAACGGTCGTATTCGCTCAAATACTGAATTACAGGTTCCGGTTTGAAAGCCAGAAGCGTAATGTCATTTGGCAGGTATTGGGTATATGAAACCAGCATTGTGGTATCAACCATTCCCTCGGCCGTGTACAAGGTGTCTTCGCGGTATCTGATTTCGGATGATGGTACAATGACCGAATCCATCCAGGCAATCATCTCGCTGCGCTGTGAGTAACTGAAGGTCTGGTCCATATCCATAACCGCGTAAATCCTGTAGGTGCCGGGCGCAATACCTCTTACGGTAAAGTGTCCGCTCGCATCGGTTCTTGAAACCCTGTCAAAAGGTTTGCTTGTAAAAGCTGAATCAGACAGGTCGCTGTGAAGTCCGACAGTTATGCCCTTAATGGGTTCCAGATCCTCGGCATTCAATACGTATCCGGACACTTCAAGCGTATCAATGGCATCGCCTGTGCTGAAACGGAAACAGTAATCACCAAGTTGGTTTCCTTCATTGTTGTCAACAATTCCGTCAGCAAAATCTATGGAGTAGGTGGTGTTTGGCTTCAGCGAGTCAAATAATTCCACCTGAATCTTCTTGCCGGTTACCTTGATCTCAGGCTGTTCTTTCTGAGGGGGAGAGATGACAACATTCTCGTTTGCATTCTCGAGTTTGATGAATTCGTTGAAGTCGATGCTGACTTTGCGTGTCTTAACGCCTGTGGCGCCGTTCTCGGGATGAGAGGATGTGATTTTTGGCGGGGTTTCGTCATAGGGTCCGCCGTCAGGATTACCAATAACCGCACAACCCGACAATGCGGCAAAGGCCGTTATAGCCGATGCCGCATTGCGGAGTATACGGGTTATATCGCCCAGGCGATTCTTGTTCAATCCTTGAACTTTTTGAAGATAACGCAAGAGTTGTGTCCGCCGAATCCAAAGGTGTTGGACAGTGCGGCACGAACCTCTCTTTTTTGTGCCTTGTTAAAGGTAAAGTTCATGCGGTAGTCTATCTGCTCATCTTCATCACCCTCCTCATGGTTGATGGTCGGAGGAATGATGTCATTATTGACGGCAAGCACTGTGGCAATGGCCTCAATCACTCCGGCGCCGCCTAGCAGATGGCCGGTCATGGATTTGGTTGAACTCAGGTTCATGTCATATACATGATCACCGAATACGGCTTTTATGGCCTTGCATTCTGCGATGTCACCCAGAGGAGTTGATGTTCCGTGCATATTGATGTAGTCAATATCCTGGGGTTTCATACCTGCGTCGTCAAGGGCTTCCTGCATGACGCGGATGGCTCCGCTTCCTTCGGGATCCGGTGCTGTCATGTGGTATGCATCGGCTGTAGCACCCCATCCTGCAACCTCGGCGTAGATTTTTGCGCCGCGGGCAATGGCGTGCTCATACTCCTCCAGGATAAGGATTCCACCACCTTCACCCAGTACGAATCCGTCGCGGCTGGCGCTCATGGGGCGCGATGCCGTCTCAGGTGAGTCATTGCGGGTGGAAAGTGCATGCATTACTCCGAATCCGGTTATTCCGCAGTCTCCAAGTGCGGCCTCGGCACCACCGGTGACAATGACGTTGGCTTTACCCAAACGTATCATGTTAACGGCATCAATGATGGCGTGTGTGCTGGATGCGCAGGCCGATGAAGTTGCGTAATTGGGACCCTTGAGCTTGTACATGATGGATATCAGTCCCGAAGCTATGGAACCTAGGATTCTGGGTACAAAGAACGGGGTGACCTTGAGTTCCTGACCAAGTTTCTTCTGTTCATGGATGGTATCTATACCCTCCTCAAAGGAGTCAACGCCACCCATACCGAATCCGAGGATCACGCCTATGCGGTTAAGGTCCTCTTTCTCAAGGTCAAGGGCGGAATCCTGTATGGCCTGTACTGCCGAAGCCACTGCAAAATGACTGTATTTGTCAAGTTTGCGCGCCTCCTTGCGGTCCATATACTGTGAGATGTCAAAGTTCTTGACCTGACATCCTATCTTGACCTTGGTCTGTATGGCGTTGGTATCAAAATTGGTAATAGGACCGGCACCGCTTACGCCCTTCAAGGCATTATCCCAGAATTCGGGAATAGTATTGCCTATAGGGTTGACGGTTCCCAGTCCGGTTACGACAACTCTTTTCAGATCCATCTTTATGAAAGGAAGATTGCTGATTACTTGGTAGCTGCCTGGCTGATGAGCTCGATAGCCTCACCTACGGTTGTGATCTTCTCAGCCTGATCATCGGGAATTGAAATGCCAAACTCCTTCTCGAACTCCATGATGAGCTCAACGGTGTCCAGTGAATCTGCGCCCAGATCAGCTGCGAAGCTAGCCTCAGGAGTAACCTCTGATGCCTCAACACCAAGTTTGTCAACGATGATAGCCTGAACTCTCTCTGCAATCTGTGAATCTGCCATAATTGTAATTTTTAAGTATTAAAAATGAATTTGGGTGCAAAGAAACCCAATTTCAGCATGCGTCACAAATATTGAAAAGCCAAAACAACTATTGTATGCACAAACACCCCAAGTGTGTGTAATGCTAATTTGGGCATAATGGTTGTCTATTCAGAAAAATACCGCTATTTTTGCACCACTTTACTGAAGATATCGTATCATGACATTCAGCCGGAACAGTTTTGGGATTTTTGAGCGGGCAATTGCGGATTATCACAAATATGATAATGTCGATACTCCCATATCCAATCCGTATCAGGAAAAGAGCATTGAGTTCTATCTTTATCTCAAGAACTGGATTGATACGGTTCAATGGCATCTGGAGGATATTATACGTGACCCTGAGATAGATCCCGTCAAGGCATTGGCCATAAAGCGTAGGATAGACCGTTCCAATCAGGACCGTACAGACCTGGTAGAGTTGATTGACAGTTATTTCCTGGATAAATTCAGCAATGTTCAGGTAATGCCGGACGCTACAATCAATACAGAGAGTCCGGCATGGGCGATAGACCGTCTGTCTATCTTGGCGCTTAAGATTTTCCACATGAAGATTGAGGCCGAGCGCACGGATACCTCTTCGGACCAGCAGGAGCGTTGCCGCCAAAAACTGAGCGTGTTGCTGGAGCAGAAAAAGGATCTGTCTGAAGCTATTGATACTCTGCTTGATGATATGGCCGCCGGGCGTAAGTTCATGAAGGTCTACAAGCAGATGAAAATGTACAACGATCCTACATTAAATCCTGTACTTTACGGCCATAATGGCTCAAAATAAGCCCAAATACAAAAACGTTCTGTTAATCCGTTTCTCTGCCATAGGAGACGTGGCAATGACGGTACCTGTAATCCATTCAGTGGCACAGGCCTACCCTGATGTGCATTTTACCGTACTGTCTAATCAGAGGTTTGCTCCGTTCTACAGCGGCACTCCGGGTAATGTATCTTTCATGGGCGTGGACCTTAAGAAAGATTATCATGGTTTCGGTGCCATGCTGAAACTCTTTCTTAAACTAAGGAAATGTCATTTTGATGCCGTGGCTGACCTACATGGAGTATTGCGTACCACCGCACTCTCCATATTTTTCAGACTGGCTTTCAAGAAGGTGCGCCGCATTGACAAGGACCGCCGTTCACGTAAACGCATAACGCGCCAGCATAACAAGGACCTGTCCCAAAGGCTTACATCATTTGAGCGTTATCAGATAGTGTTGGAGAAACTGGGTTTCAGTTTTGAACTCCGTTTCTGCTCCATTTTCGGTCAGGGCAAGGGAGACTTGTCTGCTATAAGCTTTATGGGCCCAAAGGAATGTCCCTGGATAGGAATAGCACCGTTCGCCGCTCACAAGGGAAAGATTTATCCACTATACCTCATGGAGGAGGTGGTAGCCCAGATTGACAGTTCATACTTATGCCGCCAGTTTGTCTTTGCTTATGGAAAGGAGCGTATTCTTGTAGAAGAGTGGGCTAAAAAATACCGTTCAGTAGAGTTAATTGACACCCGCTTGGGAATGTCTGGCGAGTTGATTCTTATGAGCCATATGGATGTAATGCTGGCAATGGACTCATCAAACATGCATCTGGCTTCACTCACAGGAACTCCCGTTGTCTCAATATGGGGTGCCACACATCCTGCAGCCGGTTTCTTAGGCTGGGGCCAGAAACCTGAGGATTGCATGCAGACGGACCTGCCTTGCCGTCCGTGTTCCATTTACGGAAAAAAGGAGTGCATTTATGGCGATTACCGCTGTCTTACCGGCATTGATCCCGATACCGTTTTCAGCAAAGTCAAAACTTATCTTTAAAGGTAGAGGGGGAATTCGGGTCCCATATTGAAGAGCAGGTCTACGGCGCTCAGGTTGGGTAGGAATCCGTATTTCTGTTTGAATACCTGCCAGTATGGATGGGGTGCGGCGGACTCTTGAACGCCGGGTTCTACCATTTGGCGAAAATCAGTTGTTCCGTCGGTATGGCGCGTGTATGATTCGGTAAGTCTAAGCTCTTTATTAATTCCGGCCAGTTTCAGTATGAGCAGGGTCAGTTCAGTGTTGAAATCAACCAGGAATTCATACTTCTTGTCGTAGAATGGACGGAAATCATCCTGATAGTACATAAAGAAAGGACTGTTCATGTAGGCCGATTCCAATGCGTTCCAATGTTGACGGCGCCACTCTCCGTGGTCGCTTATGCGGACGTCTTTCATCAGTTGCTTGGGACTGTCGGACTTTACTACCGGTATGGTAAGTGTCTGTACTCCGCCTGCTGTGGCAATACGGCAGCGGTTGCGGTAGGTCTGCTTGCAGTAGTTGTCGTACTGTTCAATAAGAACATCACCGCCACTGTTGATGGCGGTGAAGAAACTTATAGGCGGCAGGTATGCCGAAGAGAGCAGGATGGTCTCCATCAGTTGTATTTCTTGACAGAGCGGAACATGCGGTTCCAACGTATCTTGCCTTTCTGTCCCCATTTCTTGTCCTGGTTCAGAGAAAGCCATATAAACACAGGACGTCCTACGATATGATCTTCAGGTACAAATCCCCAGTAACGGGAGTCAAGACTGTTATGGCGGTTGTCGCCCATCATCCAGTAGTAGTCCATCTTGAAGGTATAACTGGTGGCTTTCTGTCCGTTTATCAGGATTGTGCCGTCGCGTTCCACTTTGAGGTCATTTCCTTCATACACTTTGATGATACGCTCGTAAATGGGAAGATTCTCAATGTTGATTTCGACCGTTTCCCCCTTTGCCGGGATCCAGACAGGTCCATAATCATCTACGGTCCAATGGGTGTTCATGTTAAGCGGAAACATCCATTCTGATTCGGCGGGGGTCCAATTATGACGGACAATAGTGTCAGCAATGTCTTTCCGGCTTTCCAGAATCTCCTTAGCCTGTTCCGTCAGTGGTATTTCTACAATTCCTTTGTGGTTGTATGAAGGGTTCAGTCCGTCATGACTGAGGTCAATCTTTTCCCTGAGCGATTCAGGTATCGGTTTGAGCAGTCTTACCAGATAATTGCTCTGAACGGCATCCGGCTGCTTAACGGCAACTCCGTCAGTGTATACTGTTCCGTTCTTTATCTCAAGAGTCTGTCCCGGAAGTCCGACACAGCGTTTCACGTAGTTCTCCCTACGGTCAACAGGCCTGGTTGTAATATTGCCGAACACCTTGCCGTTACTTTCAATAAGCTTGCGTCCCAGATCATAATACAGATTGTAGACACGGCGCTGCTGCATCGTGGTAAGTGTATCAAGGTTTATCTCTTTGCAGTGGTTCTTGCCTTCCCTGTAAACCTGAATGTAGTAATCAATCACATCGGGATTGGTAACTATGGTATCACCTGACGGGTAATTGAACACCACAATGTCATTCTGTTTTATACTTCCAAATCCCTTGACACGCTCATATGGCCACTGCGGCTTGTCAAAATAGCTTTTTCCGCCTCCCGGGAACTTGTTTTGAGTGAGCGGCATGGTAAGCGGTGTCATGGGTTTGCGCGGGCCATATGCCACCTTGCTCACATAAAGGTGATCGCCTATAAGAAGAGACTTTTCAAGCGACGACGACGGTATGGCGTAGTTTTGGAAGAGGTAAAGGTTTACAAAATAGACTGCAACCAATGCAAATACAATGGCATCAACCCATCCCATAATCTGATACAGGGTCTTGTTCTTGAGTTGTTTCCACCAGTCCCATTTTATGAAGCGTGTGGTGCAGGCATCAAAAATGAACGGGATTATGATTATGCCCAGCCAGCTCCTGACCCAAATCAGGAAAAGGATGTAAAGAGCCAGATAAAGACCGGCCTTTATCCACTGTTTCTTTGTAACCTCTCCAAACTTTTTCATTGCGTTATGAAAGTGAGTCCATAAGGTCATCCATCTTAAGGAATCCCTTGTGGTTTGCTGTATATTCGGCTGCAAGAACTGCTCCAAGTGCCAGACCGCTGCGGTCCTTGGCAAAATGGATTATCTTGATGAAGTCTGCGCTTGAGTCATAGGTAATCTCATGGATGCCGGCTATCTCGCCCTGGCGTAAGGAATCAATGCGTATATCCTGAGGCTTGTATTGGGTGGTTCCGGTTATTGTCCCGTCGGGATTGAGCAGAGTTCCTTTGCTCCAGCCCTCTTTGCGGTCCAATTGGCTTATAATACCTTCGGCCAGTGTAATGGCTGTTCCGCTGGGTGCATCCAGTTTGTGGATGTGATGAGTCTCGGACATTGATACCTCATACATGGGATAGCCGTTCATGAGTTTGGCAAGATAGGTGTTGACTCTTGAAAACAGAGCCACTCCGATGCTGAAGTTGCTTGACCAGAACAGGGTGTTGGCGCCGTCCTTGCAGAGATCCTTCATCTCGTCGCGGTGCTGTTCCATCCATCCGGTACTGCCGCTTACTACCTTTACGCCAGACTTGAAACATTTGAGTATATTGTTATAGGCCTGTGTGGGAGCGGTGAACTCAATGGCAACGTCGGCATTCCTGAACTCGGGACTTTCAAAATCCTGAGGGTTGTCAATGTCAATCTTACAAACTACCTGATGACCGCGGGATAGAGCAATCTTCTCAATCTCGTGGCCCATCTTGCCGTATCCTATTAAAGCTATCTTCATGTTAAGGGTTTATTAAAACATACTTTGTGTGTTCTGCTGAACGTGCTGGAGTATGCTGCTGAACTTGTTGTCAAGTGTTGTTCCCGGTAGTTCCTTCCAGAGCTGGTATTGAGAATCGTTCAATGCTTTCTTGTAGCGCTTGTCAAACTTCTCAATGATCTGATTGTAGATTTTCCGTGCTCCTTCGGTATCAAACTGGACATTGGCGGGAGTCTGCTGAGCATCCATCATGTTGTTGCCACGGCCACGGAAACCACCGTTCTGCCTCATTTGGAACTCCATAACCGACATCTGTAGATTACGGCAAATCTCCTCGAATTCCTGAGCATAAAGCTTGACCATTTTATCCAATTGTTTCTCTGAGAGATCCAGACGTCCGGCAACGTCCTGAATGCGTGCATTGGCGATAGAGTCTGACTCCTTCTCGTAGAAGGGTTTTTCCATGCTCATACCACCTCTGGGGGCACCCATCGGACGGCCTCCACCCATTGGACGACCTCCCATAGGTTGTGCCGATGCCATTATTGCCAACATGCAGGCTGCGATTGTAAAGAACAGTTTTTTCATTGTTTTACCTTTTAATAGATGGTTGTAATTAATATTTCTTTCGTGAAGTAAAGTTAAACGACTTCTGTTAAGCAAAGATTCTCTTACCGGTTATGCGCCGGAAAGAGAATCTCTGAATAGTTTATCTTAGAGTTTGTGATATCATTAGAGCTTCGGTCCGGCAGCAACGAGTGCCTTACCGGCTTCGTTACCCTCGTACTTTTTGAAGTTCTTGATGAAGCGTGCAGCCAGATCCTTAGCCTTCTCTTCCCACTCTGCGCGGTTCTGATAGGTATCGCGAGGATCAAGGATGCCCCATGCCACACCGTTGAGCTGTGTGGGAACCTCCAGGTCAAAGTACGGGATCTTCTTGGTGGGAGCGTTCAGGATGTCTCCGCCCAGGATAGCGTCGATAATACCACGGGTGTCGCGGATAGAGATACGCTTGCCTGTTCCGTTCCAACCGGTGTTGACCAGATAAGCCTTGGCACCGCTCTTCTCCATCTTCTTGACCAGCTCCTCGGCATACTTGGTAGGATGCAGCTCCAGGAAAGCCTGGCCGAAGCAAGCTGAGAATGTGGGAGTAGGCTCTGTGATACCGCGCTCTGTACCGGCCAGCTTGGCTGTGAAACCTGACAGGAAGTAGTACTTGGTCTGCTCGGGAGTCAGGATTGATACGGGAGGCAGTACTCCGAATGCATCGGCTGACAGGAAGATAACGTTCTTGGCATCGGGACCGGCGCTCTTGCCGTTTACCTTCTGGGCAATCTTCTCGATATGGTCGATAGGATATGATACACGGGTGTTCTCGGTAACGCTCTTGTCGGCAAAGTCAATCTTACCGTCCTTGTCAACGGTTACATTCTCAAGCAGAGCGTTCCTGCGGATAGCGTTGTAGATATCGGGCTCTGACTCCTTGTCCAGGTTGATAACCTTGGCATAGCAGCCGCCCTCCAGGTTGAATACGCCCTCGTCGTCCCATCCGTGCTCGTCATCACCTATGAGCAGGCGCTTGGGATCGGTTGAAAGGGTGGTCTTACCTGTACCTGACAGACCAAAGAATATAGCGGTGTTCTTACCCTGCATATCGGTGTTGGCTGAGCAGTGCATTGAAGCGATACCCTGCAGAGGCAGATAGTAGTTCTGCATTGAGAACATACCCTTCTTCATCTCACCGCCGTACCATGTGTTGATGATAACCTGCTGACGTGACTTGGTGTTGAAAGCAACGCAAGTGTCTGAGTTCAGACCCAGCTCCTTGTAGTTGTCAACCTTAGCCTTGCTGGCGTTGAAGATAACAAAGTTGGGCTGGAACTTCTCAAGCTCATCGGCTGTGGGCTGGATGAACATGTTCTTGATGAAGTGAGCCTGCCATGCAACCTCAACGATAAAGCGTACTGCAAGACGGGTAGCCTCGTTAGCGCCGCAGAATGCGTCAACTACATAAAGCTCCTTGTTTGAAAGCTCCTTGATGGCAATCTCCTTAACCTTTGCCCAAACCTCCTCAGTCATGGGGTGGTTATCGTTCTTGTACTCATCGGATGTCCACCATACGTTGTTGTGGCTCTCGTCATTGTCAACAATGTACTTGTCCTTAGGAGAACGACCGGTAAATACGCCAGTCATTACGTTAACTGCGCCAAGCTCTGTCTCCTGACCCTTGTCATAACCGGTCAGACCAGCCTTGGTCTCCTCTTTGAACAACTCCTCATAAGAAGGATTGTGTGCAATCACGGTTGAACCGTTGATTCCGTACACGCTTAAATCGATTTTTGCCATTGTTTTTATAGTTTGATTGTTACTAAACTCTCATTTTTATAGCCGGTTCCAAAGGGCTTATTCAAAGCACCCTTGTAAACCGGCTACAAAAGTAACTCCTTTTTGAGGGATAGAGAAATCAAAAAAGTGTTTTTACCCGTACGCGCACATTATTTAATATTTTGTAACAAAACTGCTTTCTTGAGATAGCAATCTACTTCCACTTGTAGTTGTTGCGCCACAGGCCGGGCAGGAAGTGGTAGTAGAGCAGATGGCGCCAGGTTACAAGGTCGTGGGCGCCGGGGGCGTCGGAGTCATACTCGTGCTTTACTCCCAGCTCGTCCAGCTGGTTGTGCAGGGTGGTGTGACGGCCCATCATACCGGTCTCGTACTGGCCACCTCCCACAAAGAGGTAGTCAATCTTCTTGTTGACATCGGGCTCCTTGATGGCGGGAGTCTCATCCAGGCCGATGGCCGCGCTCAAGAGACCGGCCGATCCGAACACGTCCAGATTGCGGAACACCACGTACTGGGTCATGCGTCCGCCCATGGAGAGTCCGCTCAGGGCGCGTGCATGCTTGTTCTTGATGCAGCTGTAGTGTGACTCCACAAAGGGGATGATGTTGTCAATCAGGTCCCTCTCAATCATGGGGAATGCCAGCTCGGTGTGCTGCGGATGGCTGCGGGTAACCATCTGGTCATTGGGGAACACCACAATCATCTCACGGGCCTTGCCCTCGGCAATCACGTTGTCCAGTATCCAGTTGGCGCGTCCGTGCATGATCCAGGTCTCGGTAAGGTCGCCCGATCCGCCCATCAGATATAGTACGGGGTACTTTTTCTTGGGATTGTAGTTAGCCGGGGTATAGACTATCAGGTCCCTGAGGCCGTTGGTCACGTCCGAATAGTAGTAATGCGTGGTCCATGAGCCGTGCGGCACATCTGGTTTGGGGTCATACCATGCGGGCTCGTCACCGTGAACAAAGAGCATGCTGAACGACGGCATTGCGGCATGTCCGGTAAACTGGTTGTTGGCATCGATGTTCTGGACTCCGTCAATTATGATGTAATAAAGGTAAATCTCTGGAGCCAGCGGACCGATGGTCAGTTCCCAGATACCGTTTGCGCCTTTGGTAAAGTTGGGACGCTGGCGGTTGTTGCCTACGAACATGGATCCGGTCAGTTGGACAGACTGGGCATTCGGGGCGTTTACGCGAAACGTAACGGTATGATCATCATGTACTTCGGGTGACAGTACCCGGGCGTTATAGGGAAGTATGCCCTCAGGCTCGGTGCGCTGAGGGTCATACTGTATGTTCACTCTTGACTGCTGTGCCACGATGGGCAGAGCGGCCAGCAGCAATGTTGAAAGAATAAGTGAGCGTTTCATTACTTGAAGAGTTCTTTTACGGTCAGTTCAAGATAGTCACGGCAGTTCATCCATGTGTGGCCGCCGCCGGGGTTGTAGAATGTGTGCTTGAGCCCCTGGTCGGTCAGATACTTGTCGAGTCCCTGTGATGCAGAGATAAGGAAATCCTCCTTGCCTGTACCCAGGAACATGAACTTGAGCTGTTTCTTGAGGTCGCTCATGGGCTTGTATGTACCATTTGTGAAGTTGGTCTCATACTCGTTGCCGAAAATGGCGGGAGCGTAGGCTGCCACGTAGTGGAACTTGTCGGGGTTGCCGAATCCTGCAGCCAGTGTCTGACGGCCTCCAAGTGAGAAACCGGCTATGGCGCGATGGTCGGCATCGGCTATGACATTGTAGTTCTTCTCTATGAACGGCATTACCTCCTCTACAAACTCCTTGGTGGTAAGCTGTACATCCATTGAGTTATAGGCCTGTGCTTTACCCTGTGCAATCATTTCGGGATAGGGGTTGGCGTAAGGCATGACTACGATCATGCGCTTGGCCTGACCCTTTGCTATCATATTGTCCAGTATGTTGTTCATCTGGCCAACCTTGAACCAGGTCTCGTAGGTATCGGTCATACCGTGAATAAGGTACAGAACGGGGAGTTTCTCACTGCCCTTGGGGTCATATCCGGCGGGAGTATATACGCACATGGGGCGCTCTATGCCGCAAGCCTTTGAATAGTAGTAGCGGTATGATACCTTGCCGTGGGGAACACCCTCCTGGATGTCCTGGACCGACGGAGCCTCACCGCGTACATCCACAAGGCTGTACTTGAAGTTCTCATTGGGGAACATGTGCATGTTGTTGGGATCGGCCACCTGTGTGCCGTCAATCTGGAATGCGTAGGGGTAGATGTCGGGGACATCGGGCTTAACGGTGATAGACCATACGCCACGGTCATCCTTCTCCATATCCTTGGTGCCGCTGAACATCTGGCACTCCAGGGCTACCTTCTGGGCATCGGGAGCCTGGCAGCGGAACGTAACAGTGCCGTCGGCATTGTACTCCGGTGACTTTACGCCTGCGGGGAAGAGGCTTGACATAAGCGATCCGGTAAGACGTGAGGGCTCTGCGCCGCCCAGTTTCTCAAGGCGTACCTTCTCAGCTTCCTCAAGACTCATGCTCTCTGCTACAGCCTTGTCAATGACCTTCTGGTCCTGGAACAGTAGGGGGAATGACTTCTCCAGCCAGTAGCGGGCGTTCATCCAGGTGTGTCCGTACTTATCATGAGTGAATACCTTGACGTTCTTGATGTTATGACGGTCAAGCATCTGCATCAGGTCCTTGGAGTTTCCATACAGGAAATCATCGGTGCCGATGCCCAGCCAGAACAGATGTACCTTCTTGTTGAATGCGTCCGAATCCTCAAACTGGCTGTCGCGAACCTGGGTGAACGAGCTGTATGAGCACAGGTATGAGAACTTGTCCAGGTTGGCAAGTCCTATGGCCATACCCTGGTTACCGCCGCGTGAGAAACCGCCTATACCGCGATGGTCGGCATCGTTGATGGTGCGGTAGTTGCTCTCAACAAAGGGCATCAGGACATCGGTGAAATCGGCATTGAAGTTGTAGCCTCCGCCCATGCCGAAGCCACCGCCCATACCTCCGAATCCGCCCATGCCGCCTCCCTGGCGCTGGGGCTGACGCTCGGTCTTGAGCAGAGTTGCGTTACCGTAGGGCAGAACCAGGATCATCTCCTTGGCCTTGCCCTGGGCAATCAGGTTGTCAAGGATGAGGTTCATCTTACCAACCTTGAAGTATACCTCTTCGGTATCGGTGGTACCGCTTATAAGGTACATCACGGGGTATTTCTTGTCCTTGTTCTTGGGGTCATCGTAGAACGGCGGGGTATATACTATCACGGGGATGTGCATGCCCAGTCCGGGTGACCAATAGTTCAGGTAATCCACGCTGCCGTGGGGAACGTCCTTAAGTGCGCTCAGCTTGTCGGCACGCATATCCAGCAGGCTGTTCTTGAATGTCTCGTTGGGGAACCACTCCGGGCACTGGGGGTCCATTACGCTTATTCCGTCCACCTCAAAATGATAGGGGTAGATATCGGGCTCGGCGGGTCCGATGGTGGCGGTCCAGACTCCGTTGGCGCCTTTGGTCATCTCAACGCTCTCGCTGAACTGGGTCCAGACCTTTACTGACTTGGCATTGCGGTTGGAGTAGTTGAAAGTTACTGTGTTATCGGCATTGATAACAGTTGACGGGGCCTGCTGTCCCATTCCGCCCGGCTGGGCGCTGATGGCTCCTGTCATAGCGGCTGCTACGAGGAGAAGAGTCAGATTTTTGATTCTCATAATGTATATTGGTGTTGTTTATAATTTTCGGGGTTTGAAGATACCCATTTTAATCATAATAATGATTGTTTTTACTTTGAATTATGTACATTTGTTGGATTTTGGCCTCTTGAAACAGGACTACAATATAAAAATAATATGGAAGTAATTGATTTCAACAAACAGAACAGTATTCTGAACCAGTTCATCGCTGAGATTCGTGATGTAAACATCCAAAAGGACCAGCTGCGTTTCCGCCGCAACCTGGAGCGTATAGGTGAGATAATGGCGCTGGAGGTAAGCAAGAAACTCAACTATGTGACAAAAGAGGTTACAACCCCGCTGGGCACCACAACCATCAATGTCCCCGAGGAGGATATAGTACTGGGTACCGTGTTCCGCGCCGGACTGCCCCTGCATCAGGGTTTCCACAACTATTTTGACCACTGCGAGAACGCGTTTGTATCAGCTTACCGTAAGTATCTGGATGAGGTGAATTTTGATGTGCACATTGAGTATATGGCATCGCCTAAGCTGGACGGTAAGACCCTGATTCTGGTTGATCCCATGCTGGCTACCGGTAACAGTATGTATCTGGCATACCGCGCACTGCTGCTCAAGGGAACTCCCGCCAAGGTTCACCTGTGCTCTGTAATTGCAGCTCAGGCCGGCGTTGACTATGTGTGCAAGATGTTCCCGCAGGATACCACCACACTCTGGTGTGCCGCAGTTGACCCAGAGCTCAACAGCCACGCCTACATCATTCCCGGTCTGGGAGATGCCGGTGACCTCTGCTTCGGCGAAAAATAGTACCATTGGGGTCAGGCCCCTTTGGTATCATTTTTATTCAAAAGTCTGATTATTAACCTATTCTTATGAAAAAAACCTTATTGACAGCCACAGCCGTGATATGCGGTGCAGTGGCGTGGGCACAGCCCAAACTGAGTGCAGACAACATTGACCAAGTGCTCAAGGCAATGACCCTTGAGGAGAAAGCCACCCTGGTTGTAGGTGGCAGGGCAAACAGTGTTCCCGGTGCAGCCGGAGGTACACAAGCCATCACCCGTCTGGGAATACCCGCAACGGTTCTGGCCGATGGCCCAGCCGGACTGCGCATATCGCCTACGCGTCAGGGTGACAGCCAGACCTATTACTGCACAGGATTCCCTGTAGGCACGGTTCTGGCCTGTACATGGAACACGGAACTTGTGGAGCAACTTACCACCGCCATGGGCCAGGAGGTTCATGAGTATGGTGTCGATGTACTGCTGGCTCCCGGCATGAACCTGCACCGTAACCCGCTTTGCGGCCGTAACTTTGAGTATTTCAGCGAGGATCCGCTGCTGAGCGGCAAGATATCGGCCGCATACGTAAAAGGTATCCAGAAGAACGATGTGGGTGTATCGGTAAAGCACTTTGCCGGTAATGACCAGGAGATAAACCGCAGCGAGAACGATGCCCGTATAGGTCAGCGTGCCCTGCGTGAGCTCTATCTCAAGAACTTTGAGATCACTATCCGTGAGGCCAAGCCCTGGACCATAATGTCATCATACAACAAGATTAACGGCACATATACCCAGCAGAGTCATGACCTGCTGACAGGTTTCCTGCGTGACGAGTGGGGCTATCAGGGCATAGTTATGACCGACTGGGGCAACAAGGCCGGAACAGTCAATGCCGTACATGCAGGCAATGACCTGATGGAGCCGGGTGCAGCTTCCGAGACGCAGCGTATAGTGGAGGCTGTGAACAACGGAACACTTGACGTGGCCGACCTGGACCGCAACGTACGCCGTATGCTGGAGTATATCGTAAAGAC
Source organism: uncultured Prevotellaceae bacterium (assembly GCA_900318995.1). GTDB lineage: Bacteria > Bacteroidota > Bacteroidia > Bacteroidales > Bacteroidaceae > Colenecus. Next base: position 114,711 of record ONMR01000001.1, read on the forward strand.
TCCTAATTTCAAAGGCTACAAGTACTCTAACAAGCCTGATCTGGACGGTCATGCAAGAATGGTCCGTGAATCTGCCCCCGAGGGTATGGTTCTGCTCAAGAACAACGGCAACCTGCCTATGGAGGCTAAGGGTAATATAGCACTCTTTGGCCTGAGCGCATATAAGTCAATCGCCGGCGGAACAGGATCGGGTAACGTGAACAAGCCCTATATCCGCAACATCAGCGAGGGTCTGGAGGGTGCCGGTTTCACGCTTGATTCACGTCTGGCCGATTTCTATGCCAAACACCGTGACTATGTGGCAAGCCAGAGTGCCCTGGGTATGGGAGGTGGTGGCCGCAATGTCATGCTTGGTGAGGCTGTACTCCCTGAGGTAGCCATCAGCCAGAATGCCATCCAGTCATGTGCACAGCGAAATGACGCTGCCGTCATTGTGATAGGCCGTAACGCAGGTGAGGGTGATGACCGCCGTATGGTCGATGACTTTGAGCTTACTGACATAGAGCGCTCACTTATCCGTGATGTCTGCAACGAGTTCCACAAGGCCGGCAAGAAAGTCACTGTGGTAATGAACATAGGCGGTGTGATAGAGACAGCTTCATGGAAGTCACAGCCCGATGCCATCCTGTTGGCCTGGACACCCGGACAGGAGGTGGGCAACTCTGTGGCCGATATACTCATCGGTAAGTCAAATCCTTCCGGCAAGCTCTCCATGTCATTCCCGCTCTCATATCTGGACATACCTTCATCACAGAATTTCCCCTACACCGGCCAACAGGCACGTCAGCAGCAGGGCGGATTCGGTGGCTTTGGCGGAGGTCGCGGAGGACAGCAGAATGCTGGTACACGTAACATAGACTATACCACATATGCCGAGGGCATCTGGGTTGGTTACCGTTATTTCAATACCGCAGGCGTGGAGGTTTCTTATCCGTTCGGTTATGGACTGAGCTACACCACATTTGAGTACAGCAAGCCTACTGTAAAGGCCAAGGACGGCGGTTTTGAGGCAACCATCACCGTAAAGAACACCGGTAAGGTGGCTGGCAAGGAGGCCGTTGAGATTTACGTGAGCGCCCCTGACGGCGGACTTGTAAAGCCTGAGTCAGAGCTCAAGGCATTCGGTAAGACCCGTCTGCTGCAGCCCGGTGAGAGCCAGACCCTGACTTTCAAGGCCGATGCATACACTCTGGCCAGCTTTAACGAGGAGGCATCCGAGTGGCAGACCGCAGCCGGCAAATATACCGTAAAGTTCGGTGCCAGCGCAACAGATATCCGCGCCACCGCAACATTCAACGGCAAGGCCAGAAGCTGGAAGGTTGAGAAACTCCTACTCCCTCAGCAGCCCATCCAGGAGATTGCAATCCGCTGATAACAATCAGCAGCAAAAAAGAGAGGGTTCCGATTGCGGAACCCTCCTTTTTTGTATCATTTGGCCAGTTGGGACAGCCACTGCTTAAGGTCACTCATCCATTGCTGCCGGTAGACGAAGTTTTCATTGGCGCACCAGCCGTGTCCGCCTGTGGGATAGACGTGCAGAGCGGAGCGTACGCGGTTGGCCTGCAGGGCGTTGTAGTACTCTATGCTGTTGCGCACGGGCACCAGGTTGTCATCGGAGTTGGCCATGATGAATGCGGGCGGGGTATCGCGGGTAACCTGTTTCTCGTTTGAGTAGAGGTCTATCTGCTCTTGCGATGCGTTACGGCCCAGCAGGTTGTTGTGTGAACCCATGTGGGTGAATGTCTTGTCCATGGTGATGACCGGATAGAACAGAATCTGGAATTCGGGACGCTGTTCCGGACCGTTGTAGTGGGTGGCGGCTGTGGCTGCCAGATGTCCGCCTGCGGAGCATCCCTGTACGCCTATCTTCCTGATTCCGTATTTATCGGCATCAGCCTTGAGCAGACGCATGGCCTCATGCAGGTCATCCAGCGGAACCTCGGTGTGGCCGTTGGGCAGACGGTACTTGAGCACGGCCAGGGTTATGCCCTGGTCCATGTACCACTGAGCCATATTGTTGCCCTCCGATCCGTTCCAGACGTCGGTGTAACCACCGCCCGGGCAGGCAATGACAGCCAGGCCATTGGGGTTGGGAGCAGCCCAGATGCTGAGAGTGGGCTGTGTCACATTGGATACGTGCATATCCATAACCCTCTCGGGACCGGTAAGTCCGTTATCGGTAGGTGCACCGTTTGGCCAAAGGTTGATTACGGCTGTGGGCTCAGGTACCTGCGGAGCGGCAGGAGCCTGTGCAGCCTGGGCCGGCGGGTTGTAGCGTGTCATCCAGACCTCCATGTTGCCGTTGCCGCGATGTGCCCATGCGTAGTAGGGGATTAGGCGTAGCTTGACCTGATTGGCGCGGGCCACATTGCCTGTATAGTTGTCATAGGCGGTGGTCTCAAGGGCATTCATTGCGTATGCACGTCCCTCAACGTTCATCTTGAACGGAATCACCTTGAAATCGGAGTTGGCGGGTAGTGATGTGTTGAGTATGTTGTAGTCATTGTCGGCCCACTCTGCGCAATATACCAGCGGCCCGCGCTCAACGGCTATCTTGCCGCGGTCCTCAACCACCTGACGGTGAGCGGTAACTATGCGGGGCTCCATGTCAAAGTGGATGCTTACCACATCTCCCTTTTTCCATTTACGGTCTATGCCGAAATATCCGTCCTGGAGCGTTGCCTCTACGGTCTCTCCGTTAACCTGAACGGTGTATCCCGGGGTCTTGCCGTCCGAGTAGCGGTAAAGGTCAGTGGGAACCACCTCATTGCGTACCCATCCGGGTATGCGGATGTTCAGACAGAACTGTCCCGGAGTCTTATCGACGGTAATCTTTATATCACCGTTCCAGGGATACTCGGTTGACTGGGTTATCTGAACGTTCTTGCCGCCCACCTTGGTAGCAAGTGTGTTGGACATAAAGAGGTTCACAAACAGCTTGTTGTCCTTTACGGCATATACGTAACCGGGAACCGACGGTATGAATCGGCATATGTTGCTGGGGCAGCAGGCACAGCCGAACCATGCTTGACGCTGATGCTGTCCGTGGCTCTCCAGCGGGTTGGGGTAGAAGAATCCGCCTCCGTCCAGACTCACGCCGCTTATAACGCCGTTGTACAGGGCGCGCTCCAGCACATCCATGTACTTGGCATCGCCGTGCAGCAGGAACAGACGGTAGTTGGTATAGACATTGGCAATGGCGGCGCAGGTCTCACAGTAGCCGTTCATGTTGGGCAGGTCATAGTTCTCGGTAAATCCCTCGCTGCCTCCGGTTGAGCCGATGCCTCCGGTCAGGTACATCTTCTTTCCTACCATATTGTCCCAAATACGGTCTATAGCGGTCACGTATGACTGATCGCCGGTCAGGGCGGCCACATCGGCCATACCGGAGTACATGTAACCGGCGCGGACGGAGTGGCCTACAGCCTCATCCTGCTCAATTACCGGCTTGTAAGACTGGTCATACTTGTCCTTGCGGGCGGTCTTGCCCTTGTTGTCCAGGAACAGTTTGGCCTCATCCAGGTATTTCTTGTCACCCGTTACCAGATAGAGTTTGGCCAGCGCCATCTCGGCTATCTGATGTCCGGGAACCACCACCTTCTGGTCCGGACCGTAACCGATCTCACGGCATACACAGTCGGCATAGCGGATGGCTATATCCAGGAACTTGCGGCTTCCGGTGGCCTGATAGTGGGCTATGGCACCTTCTACCATGTGGCCCAGGTTATAGAGCTCATGGCTACCGCTCTCCTCGGCACTCCAGCGGGTAGGGCCTGACCAATCGTGCGGATGGGCGGGGTTCATGGTGCGGGCGGTGTAGAGATAGCCGTCGGGCTCCTGCGCTGCGGCCACTATATCCAGTACGCTGTCTATGTAGGCCTCCAACTTCTTGTCAGGATAGGTCTGCAGCAGGTAGCTGGCACCTTCTATTGTCTTATAGACATCGGTGTCATCAAACGGGAACTGGGTGGGGCGGTAGTTGCTGCTGTTGTCGCCGCGGGCGGTCTCGGCCATCTTGGCGGCGGCATGCTCAAAGTTTGTGTAGCGGTCCGTCTCCTCACACTTGCTGAATGCCAGCGGAATGGTAACCTCACGGCTCTGGCGGATACGGTCACCCCAGAATGTCTCTGGTGCCACCTTGACCTGGGTGAACGGCACGTTACCTATGGGATAACTTGGCTTGTCGGCTTTCTTGGCAGCTACAAGGCTTATGCCTATGGCTACTATAGAAACATAAAGGGTTGTTTTGACGATTGATTTCATACTCATAAGCGGTTTAGTCTCTTTTTTTGCAAACTTAAGCAAAAAAGCAGTATCTTCGCGGCCGAATAGGTTGAAAACCAGTTTGCCTCTGTAGTTCAATGGATAGAACGGAAGTTTCCTAAACTTTAAATTTGGGTTCGATTCCCAGCGGGGGTACATTAGAACGATGCTAATTGACTGATATTCGGTTGATTAGCATTATTCTTTTTCAATTATTGGCGACATATTGGCGACTTAATGATTTTTTGCCCCCAAAATGGCCATATCAGAACATAAAAATCACCGCCCAATCTCTCGACCAGACGGTGACAACTGAATCATTGCTATCAATGCAATTTTCTATGGAACAAATTTACTAAAACTCTACCTAATGTCCTATCTGCACGTTCTTGATACATTTCCATTTTCATCATCTTCTTTCCGTATGGTGTCAATATACCTCTATATGTAAACTTTCCCCATTTGCGGTATGCATCTTCATGTCTGTGACATTGTGAATACGTTCTTGCAATCTTGCTCTCCATTTGTATAGAATACTTTGGATTGGATATAACATGTCTGGGCAAGAATGCGCCACCACTATTCCCATGATAGTTGATTCTGCAATAATATAGTTTGCGGAACTTTATGCCGGTATAAGGATTATAGAAAAACCATTGTTCGCCAATGCCCAGATTAGTTGGCTCTCTCCGCAATTCCCATGTGACTTGCATTGTTTCCTCACCCTCACTCTTGCAAATGATCATGCAAGTCATCTTTGTCAGGTCAACATTGATGGTGAAATCCACGTCATAACCTTGAACGTATGCCGTTCCATGCAACGTTGTTCTATCAGATAAGAATGCACCCCCATCTTTCAATGTCGAAATCTTCAACCTCAATGTTTCATCCAATATCATAACCTAAATTATTTGAGAACTTATACTATTTACTCTGATATTACCCCCGTTCAATGTTCATTCATGAACACATGAACAGATAAACAAATGAACACTTTGAACACCTTGAACATACATGAACACAACCTTACAATATCACATCATGCCAATCAAATCCGTCATTCCAAACAACACCTTTGGTGATAGTGTCCATTATCAAATCACCGATGTCATCACCCTGATTGATAAACTTGCGTTCCATGACATCTGAAATGACCGTTGTGGGGTTGAACTTGCATATATTGTCACATAATACACTCCACTTGTCAAACATTCCGTTATCTGGGAATAATACCACGTTGTGACCTTTAAGTGATTTGAACATATCGACATTGATATTACTGCAACCGCCCGTTGCCAAACAGATACCAGATTCAAGAATGCATGAAAATATCAATGCGGTTTTCTCACTCTCCACAACCATGATGTCATCTTCCGGTTGGCACTTGTTTAGGAGATGTTCACCAAATAGACATTGATTGAGGTTGTAATCATCAAAATTCAAAAGTGTGTGCGCCCACGTCACTTGATTGAATGGTTTCTTAACTCTCTTTCCGTCATCTGGGTTATACTGCATTATCTTTCCGGCTCTGATGTGTCCACATCTGTCAACTTGCCAATAGACAACTGCACCACCACCGAAATGATTTGATGTGCCGACATAATAACGGCCCACGATCTCGGCAACCTTATTCACTCCAAACCATCTGACAAGATATTGAATCAGATTATTTGAATCAGGTGAACACATCGATTGTTTGAGCAATGATGCATCCATATAACTTGTTTTTGGCTTTGCCTGGACTCGATGTGGGCCTTGTGGCGGTATATAATGATATGGCCTTTGATATGTGTCAAGTTCATTAAGATACTCTTTTGGTGGGCAATGATAACCGCATTTGTTCTCACGGTCACATCTACCAACGGCATCATTCAGGATATGGCCATAATCATCCACATACGGAACGAATGTTTTTTGTCCGCATCTGGGGCATATAATCTTTTTGTGTTCTTGACTTTTTGCAAGATGATATTTGTAATCCATGACTATCTTTTTTCAGCCGTTAAATACACGCTATTTCCACGCTATTCACACGTAATTCACACGTAATTTCCACGTAATTTCCACGCTATTTGCAATCCATGACTATCCGTTTTAATGTTCATCATGTTCAATGCGTTTACATCATTTGCTCGAACACTTAATCATCTTACATATTGGCATACTTGTTCACACTCCCCACCGACAAATCAAGTTGTCTTGCAATCTCACGTTGCGGAACATTCGCTTTGCGCAATTCCTTGACTTTTTCAATCTTTTCCTCACTTATTCCGTTTGCATTAGAAACAAGATGTTCGGATTCAAAACCGAATCTTTCAAATTGGAAATGAACAAAGTTGTCTGGGTTAACCTTGCAGACTCTACACACGGCCACATTATCGGTGTCATAAGTGAACTTTCCGTTGCGACATTTAATCTGTTTGAGATAACGGACATCAGAACCTTGACAACTCTTGCCGATGGCAAAACTACTATCACAAAAGTTCATCAGCATCTTTGAACCGCCCAGATGGTTTTGTGTGATTGGATCACTTTGGTTTCTTTTGGGGGTGTGGGCCAATAGCAATGCGGACAAATATGATTCACGGCATAACCGATGAATCCATTTCATCAATGGCAATGCATCTTTCGCGGTTTCCGTTCCGTTCTTTAACCATGTGATGTTATCAATGATTATCACCTTGACACCCGTTTCTTTAATCAGGCCGGATAACTCGCTTTTTAAGTATTCCTCAAATCTTACATCATCAGGCATGTCATCAATATTGTCCATCTCGACACGTTCAAACAATTCATCAAAGATGTAGTGATTTGTTCCCTCAATACTGCATCTTATCTCAAATTGCTTTGAGGTCAACTCAAAATCAAAATATAAGACTCTTTGTTTCTCTGCATCCATCTGGAATCCGGCTATTGGTGTTCCTCTACTGATGGAATCTGCTATCTGAACCGCGAGAATGGATTTGCCAGCATTGGTATCACTGAACAATATACACACCTCACCCTCACACCATAAGTCACCAAACAGATGTTTTGGCATGGGTTGATTTTTCGCGTCATTCAACCATTGATTGGCTTTTTTGACCGTAAACAACCCATTGGTTTTGGGTTCATCAATGGGGTTGTCTATTATGCTGAAATCTGGGTTTGTTTCCATAATAATTGCATCGAATAATGATTCATTCCTGGTAATTACTTATTCTCCAAAATGCTTTGAATGTCAGTTGACTTGTATCGTTGCTGACCGCCCACAACAATGGGAACGAGATATCCCGTCTTTTTCCATCTCCACAATGTTGATGATGTGATGCTTAACATCTTCATCACCTTATCAGATGTCAAATAGGTCACGTTCTTGTTGTCTGCAATGGTCTGTTCCATTTCCCTTGCACATTCAGCAACAAGCATTTCATTTGCAGTCACCAAATCCTTTGCGGAGATGGAGATGATTACGTTTGGGCATTCCTTTGCCAATTCAATCAAATTAGTTGTCATAATCTTTTGTTTTATTGGTTCGCCCCTCATGGCATCCGTCAATGCCATTGTTTCGGCTATGGGAAATCTGATGCCGTTGACGGTCACTGACATCATCATGTCCGATGCAAAACTATAATCACATATAGCAAACAAAAATGGGTTAACCCATGTCAACCCAACACCACAACCCATTGCACCATCTATAATTGTCTATCAGTCATCATAATGTTGCATAAAAAAAGCGGAGATTCTGTTAAAAATACTCCGCTTTCATCTGATTGATTCAGTAATCATCAATGGGATGTGGTTGATGTATCACACAAATCTTTATTTGTCAGGTAATTCCCATCAGCACTATATCTGAATATCCCGTTTACACTTACCCAATCCCATTTATTGCCCCATTTCCTTTCAATGATAGGTTTGTATTGTTTTTCTTGTCCTTTAATGGGTATTCCGCGCAACCATCTGGACAAATCTGCTTGACTACCAGACCAAATCAAATCATCATCAATGAGTCTTGCTTGATATCTCATATAAGAGAAAGACGGATGTTTTTTAATCTTATCAATCATCGTCTTTATCTCTCTTGACTTATGTTTGGTCTTTTTCACCGCCAGAACACTATCGGCCCACACCTCATATCCAACATCGATGTTATCAGGAATCATCTTGTTGTTATCTCGATATTCTTTAACCAGCTCTTTGCATACATCAGGATAATATTGATATATCCATTTTAGCCATGATAATGCCATTGCCAATGGTTTTCGAATCCAACTGCATTCCGATGGATTTGAATAATATGGGTCATTAGGGTTAGGTCTATGGGTCAGATGTATCAAATCAAGCAATGAACGTATGAAATCAAAATCATATGTTGCCAATGGTATTCCTTTGAACTTGCAATCACGGAGATAACTTTGATAATTGATATCATTCTCTTGAAACAACCCATTGTTGCGCCCCCAATCCCCACATAATTTGTTGCATTGCTCATGCCATATGGCTGATCCAAATGGTATTCTACTTGAATAATTGGAAAGACTCAATCCGATATAAGATTGAATCTCTTTGATAATCTCTTTGTATGGGAACATATTGCCGTTGTTATTGGTTACACCATCACCTCATTGCCTTGAATGTTCTTGATGTTGGATAGGTTATCCATAACATTTGCAAAGAGCCGTTCTCTAAACATACCCATCAGTTCATTGAACTTTGTAGTCATCGGTTCAATCTCATTGTCAAGCATTAACGGGTCTACCGTTGCCGATACTCCATCAACAAAGCATTCATAATCCTTTGTCAAATCTACCATTGCATTCAACACAACTTGTGATTCCTTGCTTACCTTAAATGTTCTTTCCATAATCGTTCTATTTTGTTTATAATCATTTATCCAATAGTCTTACCAGCTCACGGCCCATGTCATCATCAATGTCACGATAACGGGCAAATGCTCTTGAACCCTCTGCATGGCCGGAGAACTTGCCAATCAAATTGGGGTCTTTCACTTGCTTGTATAGGTTACCGCAAAATGTACGTCTTGCAAGATGTGAACTTGCAACCTCATTAAGAGGTCGCCACACTTGTTCTCTTGTCAGTGAATCCAACACCAGAACCTTGCGAGTCAGTCCGGCAATGGCAAACATCTTTTTGATTGCTTGATTGTAATTCTGGTCAGATATGAACGGCAATAGTTTGTTGTCTGGAATGTTTGCATATCTATTTACAATCTCTTTGGCCGTTTCATTAAGAGGAACTCTCACAATCTTGCCGTTTGCGTTCAATGTCTTGACGGGTATATATTCAACCATGTCGCCCACAACACTTTGTTTTGTCAGTCTTGATAGGTCTGACACACGGCATCCAATCAGGCATTGGAAAACGAATATATCTCTTTGTACGGCAAGACTCGGATTGTCAGTGAGGTCAGTATTATAGAGCTGGTTTCGTTCCTCATTGGTGATGTAGTATGGTGTTCCGTAAATGCTTGTTCCTATCTCATATCCATTAAATGGATCATTGGTTGTGAAACCTCTGTCAATGGCCCAATTTGTGAATGCTCTTAATCTTTTCATGATGTCGATAATTGCATTCTCACCTCTGGGTTGCGGTTCTCTACTTTCCGGCACGGAAAGAAAAGCATTCTTATACCTTGCATTGGCAAACGTCATGTTGCCATCAGAGTCATGGCCGATAAGGTTGTGTTCATCAGATAAGAAATCGGAGAAATCACGCAACACATCTGGACTGATGGATTCAAAGGTCAAATCCAATCCTTTGTATATGTCAAATCTTTGAAACACCCTCAATGTGGCTCTTGTTGTGGCTTTGCGGTGTTCCGACATCTTATGTGTTGTTATATACTGATTGTATCTATCAAAATAACCATTGCTTGTGATTGTTCCCTGATTGGGAAAGTTGTATGATGTCATCAGGTTAACAAGCCAATCTTTGGGTAATTCGGTTTTGCCAGCACCAGACGCAATGAATGATTGACTTATCAGTTCTTTGATGTCATTGATTCTCTTGTTCTGTTCTGTCAGTTCTGAAATAACCCTCTTTTGCTCTGCATTCATCAATCGAGTTTTGGGGATGTTATTACACCCATGCTCGTTGTTCCAATAGTCAGGTGAAACAAAGATGTTTGTTCTTGCTCTTTGGTTGATGTGATGACCATGAAAGAACCTCACCATCACCTCACTTTTGCCGGATATCTTGTCGGTTTTACTTGACAATGATAATTGAATGGTCGCCATTGCTTTGATATAAATAATGATTCAGTGCATCAAAGATAATACGTTTTTGGCGACTTTGGTTATATTTTGGCGACTTTTTGGCGACTTACATGAAATTATTTGAAAACGGATGCAATCTTTTGAAATGGCAAACAAGTAATTCAAGATATTGCAAATCAAATGTTTTACGTCACAATAGAACTATTATCCAACGAATTGCGAAAAGTCGCCAATTTCATACTTTATACCCCCAGCGGAGGTACAAATATAGGCGGCATCAAGCCGCCTATATTTGTACCTGGACCTTTTTTTAATTTGCTTCGCAAATGGCAGTCCTCCGGACTGACGGCTTCGCCGTTTTTATCAGATTTTATTAGAACCCAAATTTAAAGTTCAGGAAACTCCTGACCTTATTTTCGATGTCTGCCATTCTTAGGCATTAATTAATCGGGCTATAATGGAGAGTTCTTTAGTAAATGATGTATCTTTGGGGATACTAACCTTTTAAAATATTAATTATGGGTCTTATTATTTCTATTCTTATTGGTTGCTTGGCTGGTTTTCTGGCTGGCAAGATTATGAAAGGTGGCGGTTTTGGTTTCTGGATCAATCTGCTGGTTGGTGTAGTAGGTGGTTTTCTGGGCGGTAATATCCTGAGTTGGATTGGCATTAGCTGGGGCGGAACCGTTATCGGCTCTCTTATAACAGCAGTTATCGGTGCTGTTGTACTGCTTTGGATTATATCTCTTTTCAAGAAGTGATAAAATAGTACAATTGGGGACAGACCCCTTTTGTATCATTTCCGAAATGATACAAAAGGGGTCTGTCCCCAATTGTACTCAATTGTGCTATTTTACTTCCCAGATGTCGTTGGTCTCCAGAAGTTCACTGAAGTTGTGGTACTTCTTGGCGGCCTTGACTTCTTCTATCTGTGCGGTTACGGCGTCATCATAGGTGGGTGCCTCGACATCGCGGATAACGCCCAGGGCTACGGGGAATCCGTCGCCGTCGCCCATCAGGGCCAGCTTGAGCTGCAGGGTGTTGTCCTGGCAGTGGGCATCGTGTACAAGGATATCCTTGAGTGTGATGCCGTTCTCACCTATCTTTACAACCTTAAGGCCGAATCCCTCCTGCATGAGTCCGAACTCATTGTTCTCGCCGAATACCAGGGGCTGTCCGTGCTTGACGTAGATGGCGTTCTTGGCGCGGCCCTCCTTGTTGTATACTGCATCGTGTGTACCGTTATTGAATATGACGCAGTTCTGCAGAATCTCGCAGACCGATGCACCCTTGTGGTTGTATGCGGCCTTGAGGATATCTACTGTGCCGGGAGCATCGGTGGCAACGGCGCGGGCAAAAAAATGACCGCGTGCGCCAAAGCAGAGCTCTGCCGGACGGAACGGATCCTCAACGGTGCCGTAGGGGCTTGACTTGCTCACAAAGCCACGGGGTGAAGTAGGTGAGTATTGACCCTTGGTAAGACCGTATATACGGTTGTTGAGCAGAATCATATTGAGGTTGATGTTACGGCGGTTGGCGTGAATGAAGTGGTTACCTCCGATGGCCAGACCGTCACCGTCGCCTGATATCTGCCATACGGTCAGGTCAGGGTTAGCAACCTTGCAGCCGGTTGCTATGGCAGCGGCACGTCCGTGGATGGTGTTCATGCCGTAGGTAGCCATATAGTGAGGCAGACGGCTTGAGCAACCTATACCCGATATTACTGCGGTATTGTATGGAGCGACTCCGATTTCGGCCATAGCCTTGTGCAGTGATGCCAGGAAAAAGTGGTCACCGCATCCGGGGCACCAACGGGGCTGTCCCTTCTTGAAATCTTGTGCTGTATATTCCATAATTATTTTACTTTGGCTGTTGGCTATTAGCTGTTGGCTATTAGCACTTGGATTCTGATAAATCAATTTTCAAGAATTTTCTTGAATGCGTTAACTAACTCTTCAACAACGAACGGCTGGCCCTTTACCTGGTTGAACTGATAGGGCACGAATCCGTCAACTTTCATGCGCAGGAACGCGGCCAGCTGACCCATGTTTTGCTCGGCTACAACTACCTTCTTGTACTTGGTGAGTACCTGAGCGGCGTTTGCGGGCAGCGGGTTGATGAACTTGAAGTGAGCGTGAGCTACCTTCCGGCCCTGAGCGCGGAGCTCGTCCATTGCGGCACGCAGGTGTCCGTATGTTCCGCCAAAGCCCACAATCAGCAGGTCGGCATCATCGACATCGCCGATAACCTCCAGATCGGGAACCTGGATATTGTCAATCTTCTGCTTTCTGAGGCGTGTCATCAGGTCGTGGTTCTCAGGATTGGTGCTGATGGCACCGGTCTGGCTGTCTTTCTCCAGACCGCCCAGGATATGGGTGAATCCCTCACGACCGGGTATAGCCCAGTAGCGGGTGCCGTTCTCGGCACGCATATACGGTGTCCATTTGCCCTTGAGTTCCTCAGGGACATAGGGAGGATTGATGGCGGGGTAATCGGCCAGGTTGGGCAGCTTGAATGCGGCCGAACCGTTGGCTACGAATGCGTCGGTCAGGAGTACTACTGGAGTCATGTGCTCCAGAGCAATCTTACTGGCCTGGAATGCTGCATCAAAGCAGTCAACAGGTGATGTGGCTGCTATTACCGGCATGGGACTCTCGCCGTTACGGCCAAAGAGTACCTGCAGCAGGTCAGTCTGCTCTGACTTGGTGGGAAGTCCTGTGGCGGGACCGCCGCGCTGAACATCAAGTACAACCAGCGGAAGTTCCATGATGACAGCCAGGTTCATGGCCTCGGACTTAAGGCAGATACCGGGACCTGATGTTGAAGTTACGGCTAGAGCGCCGGCAAATGATGCACCTACGGCCGATGAGCAGCCGGCAATCTCATCCTCGCACTGAACGGTGGTTACACCCAGTGACTTGTGCTTGGAGAGTTCATGCAGTACATCGGTGGCAGGGGTGATAGGATATGAACCCAGGTAGAGCTTGAGTCCTGCCTTCTCGGCAGCGGCGATGAAGCCGTATGCGGTAGCCTTGTTACCTGTAATATCCATGTAACGTCCGGGTTCTTTTTGCTTTGACTCGATGCGATAGACATTCATGGCACTACTGTGAGTGTTGTGACCGTAGTCATAACCGGCCTGGATTACCTTGATGTTGGCCTGGGCCAGCTCCGGTTTCTTGGCGAACTTGTCACGCAGATAGTTGAATGCAATCTCCAGGTCACGGCTGAAAAGCCAGCATACAAGACCAAGAGCAAACATATTGCGGCACTTGAGAACGGCTTTGGCATCCATGCCGGTATCGGCCAGAGCATCCTTTACCATCTGGGTAAGGGGGCATGCTATTACGCGGTCCGGATCAACGCCCAGTTCTGCAAGGGGGTCATCGGTCTGGAATGCGGCTTTCTCAAGATCTGATTTCCTGAAAGCGTCTGTATCAATGATAATGGTGGCGTCCTTCTTGGCATACTTGAGCTGTGTCTTGAGAGCGGCGGCATTCATTGCCACCAGAACATCACACTGATCGCCCGGGGTATAAACCTTGCCGGCGCCTATATGTACCTGGAAGCCTGATACTCCGGTCAGCGAGCCTTGCGGGGCGCGGATATCGGCAGGATAATCGGGGAAGGTACTGATACTGTTTCCAACGGTTGCCGAAACAGTGGAGAAGATGTTGCCGGCCAGCTGCATTCCGTCACCGGAATCGCCCGAGAAGCGGACAACGACCTGATCCAATTCTTTAACTGTCATAATATTGTAAAGCGTTTATTGATTTTGCATATCAAAGCGTCACAAAATTACAATTTTATTCCTTTTGATATTTATGTTTAAACCTATTTAGCAGTTATTTTGATGTATATTTATATTCATACCGCATATATGCAATAAAAAATACAGGACATATGCGGTGGCACAAAAAAGACTGCTCCTTCTGTGTATTTTTAAACCAAAAGCCAGAGGAGCAGTTCTTTATATCTTATACTCTGTCAGAATCTCATTCCACCCATTCCACCACCTGAGCCGAAGTTGACTGTGGTTGTCTGCTTGGTCTGGATCGGATTCCCGTTCTCATCTTCGGCAGGTATCCAGTCCGGCATAATCATTATGGTACGGAGAGCCTCCTTATCCATAATATATACCTCGGCATTATTGGTAATCACGGGATTGATTATTGAACCGTCCTTATCGATGGTATAGCTTATTGTAACCCGGCCACTAATTTTCTGATCCTTAAGGTTGTCCGGATAGAATGTGTTGTTGCGGATAAACTGCTGCATAGCTTGATTTCCCCCGACGAAAGTGGCCTGAGGAGGACGCGGTCCCTGAGGACCTTGAGGGGCTCCGCCGCCTCCCATCATACCGGGAAATCCGCCTCCACCGCCGAATCCGCCCATTCCGCCGAATCCGCCCATTCCGTTGTTGCTGTTCTTGGAGCTTTCAATAACCTCTGCTGTCGGCATGGGATCTGTTCTCATAGGTACTCCCATACTGAGTACGGTCTGGAGTGAATCGATGTAAGGAGTGTAGTTGGGGAATTCCAAATCTGATTTGAGTAGTGTCTGATACCATATCTTTGCATTACGCAGTGCTATTGTATCATTGTCCAAACGCCATTTGCCAAGACAAATATTGCCTAACCATGCCTGCGCATTCAGCACATCCTCATCTTTTTTGCTGACTTCATCAATCTTGGGATAGGTCTCAAGCATCTTGATACCTCCGTCAACGTACGAAGGTTCTTTCTTGTAAATGCCATAATCACTGTAGAATCTGGCCAGCATTACAATGGCCAGATTATTGCCGCCCTTGACTGCTTTTTTGAGCCATTTAACGCCTTGTGAGAAATATTTGTCATTAGTGGGCCTGTTTTTCCAGAAAATGAAGAAATAGTTGCCCAGATTGTACTGTGATTCCACATAGTCCTGGTTGGCCGCATCTTCAAGCATAGTAAGACCCATCTGGATATCCTGTTTTACATACTTTCCCGAGATGCATTCCAAAGCGAGTAGGTTCATTGATTCCAGATTGCCTTTGATAACACCTTTCTTATAGTTCTCAATGACCTGTTTCATACCCTGATTGGTAATCTCAATCTTGTCCATTTCGGCTTTGATTGAGTCTGTGTCGGCTTTTTGGGCTACGGCCGGAAGTGAAATAACTACCGACATGACTACTGAAAATAGAAGTCTTAATCTCATTTGCATTAATTATTGGTTGGATACAAATATCGTTATTTCATTGAAATGTGAAAAATTTTTAACGAAAAAAATAACCGGAGCCTGATTTTTCAGGCCCCGGCTATCTGATGTAATGAATTATTACGCTTTGGCAGTTATAGCCTCTTCTTTTTCCTTCTTGGTCTTTTTCATAACCAGATAGGCTGTAGGAGCAGCTACAAACAGTGATGAGCATGTGCCGAATACAACACCCAGAATCATTGCGAAAGCAAAGCTGCGGATGCTGTCTCCACCCAGGAAGAAGATAGCCAACAGCACGATCAATGTACTTACTGATGTGTTGATGGTACGTGCCAGAGTGGTGTTCAGAGCATCGTCGAACAACTGCTTGCGGCCACGCTTGGTGTAGAGACCGGTAAACTCACGGATACGGTCAAATATAACCACCTTATCGTTGATGGAGTAACCGATGGCTGTCAGCACGGCACCTATGAATGTCTGGTCAATCTCGAGTGAGAACGGCATCCAGCCCCAGCATATTGAATACATACCTATTATAATAAGAGTATCAAAGCAGAGGGCAAAGATGGCACCTACTGAGTATGCTACGTTACGGAATCTTATCAGAATATACAGGAAGATGGCTATCAGAGCCAGGATCACGGAGATGATAGCTCCGCGTGTAATATCCTCGGCTATTGAAGGACCAACCTTCTGTGAACTGATAATTGAGCCGCCGTCACGGTTCTCACGGTCTATGAATCTGGCCAGTGTCAGATCCGGGCTGAGTTTGCCGGCAGCCTTGAGAGATGTGAACAGGAACTGCTCAATCTCTGAGTCAATGTTCTCTGACTCCTCATTGATGCGGTAGTTGGTAGAGATACGGATGGTCTTGTGGTCAGTTCCAAGTGCGATAGCCTGAACGTTATCCTCTGTTATAGCTTGCTGGAGGATGTCGCGAACCTCTTCGGGCTCAACAGGCTGTTCAAACTGAACTACAAAGTTACGGCCACCGGTAAAGTCGATACTCTTGCTCAAACCACGGGTAGCAAGGAATGCAATGCAGATTATTGCAGCAGAACCGAAAATAATGAATGATGTCTTGGCAGCCTCCATGAACTTGACAGATGTGTTCTGCATCAGGTTCTTTGAGAGAGCTGTCGTGAAAGTAAGGTTCTGCAACTTGCCTTTACCCAGGAAGTGCTCGTAAACGATACGTGTCAGGAACACTGCTGTAAAGAATGAGCAGATGATACCGATAATCAGTGTGGTGGCGAATCCGCGGATAGGACCGGTACCGAAGTTGAACAGGATGATACCTGTTATGATTGATGTGAAGTTAGAGTCGAAGATAGCCGAGAAGGCATTCTTGTAACCGTCTGCGAGAGCTGACTGAACGCTCTTGCCACCCTTGAGCTCCTCCTTGGTGCGCTCATAGATAAGCACGTTGGCATCGACTGCCATACCCAGGGTAAGTACGATACCTGCGATACCGGACATTGTCAGTGCTGCCTGGAATGAAGTAAGGATACCCAGAGTGAAGAAGAAGTTGAGCAAAAGGGCTCCGTTTGCAATCATACCCGGAATGAATCCGTATATGCAGCACATATAGATCATCAGGATTATGAATGCTATGATGAATGATGTGAATCCTTTCTGGATTGACTCCTGACCGAGAGAAGGACCAACGATGTCCTCCTGTACGATCTTGGCGGGAGCGGGCATCTTACCAGACTTGAGTACGTTAGCAAGGTCCTGGGTATCCTCTACGGTAAAGTTTCCGGTTATCTCGGAACGTCCGTTGGGAATCTCACCCATTACATTGGGAGCACTGTATACATAACCATCCAGAACAATGGCGATACCACGGTTTACATTTTGTTTGGTCAGAGCAGCCCACTTACGTGCGCCCTCGGCATTCATGGTCATGCTTACAACAGGATTGCCGCGGTCGTTGAAGTCGGCCTTTGACTCAATGACTACATCTCCGGTCAGGTCAGGCTGGCCGTTCTTGTTGTCACTCTTGATGTTGTAAAGCTGAAAATACTGCTCGCTGCCTTCCATCGGTTTTACTCCCCACATGAACACGAGGTCACGCGGCATGATGGCCTTAGCCTCGGGGCTGTTGAATATACGGTTGATTTCGGCAGTATCGGAATAGTGGGCTACGCCTGAAACCCATTGTGATTCGTAGGGCGAAGAAAGCAGACGTGACAGCAGCGGGTTACTCTTACGCAAGGCTTCACGCTGTTCTGCAGTTGTCTTTGACTCCTCATTTGTCTGATCATTGTTGATGAGACTTGCCAGATCATCATCTGAGTTACCATTGACTGCCTCATTTTGAGCGGCAGGTGTTTCAGCTTTTACCTCTTCAGGGTTCTCATCGGCATATTTCTGAGCCATACGGCTGTCGATGCGTGTCAGGACATCCTGAATCTCTGATGTGTAGTAGGTCTCCCAGAATTCAAGGTTGGCAGAACCCTGAAGGAGTTTACGTACACGCTCAGGCTCCTTGATACCGGGAAGCTCAACCATGATACGGCCCTGCTTGCCGGCCAGCTCCTGGATGTTGGGCTGTGCCACACCGAAGCGGTCTATACGTGTGCGCAGAACGTTGAATGAGTTGGCAACGGCTGCATTGACCTCTTCTTTGAGCACGGCTATGATTTCTGCGTTGGGAGTCTGTGAATTGATTTTCTCCTTGAGGTTTGATGTGGCGAAGAATGTGCTCAGCTTGGCATCGGGACCGGCTATCCTGGCATATTCGTCGGCGAATATATCCACGAAATTCTCCTGACTGCTGATGGAACGTTTCTTTGCGGCAGCCATAGTCTCGGTGAATACGCGGTCAGTTGTATTACCGGCAAGTGCTTTTACTACATCGGGTATTGATACTTCAAGGATGACGTTCATACCGCCCTTAAGGTCCAGACCGAGACCGATCTGCATCTCACGGCACTCTTTGTATGAATAGATACCCAGCCAGACCTTTTTGTTCATTACAGAGTCAAGATAGGCCTGTTCATCCTGGCTCTGGGCAGCTTTGTTCTCAATGCTGCGGGTCTTGAATGTAAAGGAGAGATAGAACAGACAAACCAGTGTCAATGCTATCGCAAAAATCTTTACGAATCCTTTGTTTTGCATACTGTTTTATTGTGTTATTAATTATTTGTGCACGTGTGCGTAAAATTTCAAGGGTGCAAATATAGGGATTTTTTCTGGTCTGCAACCAATAGTAACTTCTTTTCTGACCACAAAAACATAAAAGTACTATATTTGTGACATGAAAGCTTCTCATTTTATCCTCTTTGCGACATTTGCTGCACCTTTGACGGCACAGAATGCGGTTGACTGGGAGAATCCGGCCGTCATCGGCATTAACAAACTCCCGTATCACGTAACTCTGGGTAATCCTTCTACCCACAGTACAAACCCGGAAATCACATATCTGGACGGAACCTGGAAGTTCCGCTGGTCTCCTGATCCCGACAGCCGCCCTGCCGGTTTCTTTGAGGTGGGCTATGATGTGAGCGGCTGGGACGATATACATGTGCCGTGCGATTGGCAGATGCAGGGATTCGGTACTCCCATCTACACCAATTCCCGATATCCGTTCCGCCGGGAGCCGCCATACGTAACCCGTACCAATGACCGCAATTGGACAGCATTTGAGAACCGGAATCCGGTGGGCAGCTACGTGACAGTTTTCAATGCATCCGATATTTCCGGACATAACTGGATACTGGAGTTTGAAGCGGTAAGTTCGGCATTCTATGTATGGGTTAACGGACAGAAGGTGGGCTATAGCCAGAACAGTATGTCGCCGGCCGAATTCGATATCACAAGTTACCTGAAGGAGGGTGAGAACCTTCTGGCGGTAGAGGTCTATCGCTGGTGTGACGGCTCATACATAGAGGACCAGGATTTCTGGCGTCTGAGCGGCATATTCCGTTCGGTCAAACTGTGGCGCCGACCTCTGCAGCATATATCCGATTACAGGGTTTCACTCATTCCATCGGCCGATTTCGGCAGCGCTGCAATCAACGTTGCCGTGGAGTTGGCCAATATGGCACGGTTCAAATCCGATGATATGTCGGTAAGAGTATCCCTGACGGGTAGGAATGCCGATGGAAAAGATGTAAAAAAGATACTCTCCAATACTGCCAAAACCATAAAGGCAGGAGATACGGTATCCTTTGAAATGGCCGGTGTGCTGGAGCGTCCGTTGGTGTGGTCGGCCGAAAAGCCCAATCTCTACGAGTGCCTGATTGAGTTGCTCGATGCCAAGGGAAACCTTGTGGAGAGTTTTGTGCAGAACACCGGTGTAAGACGCATTGAAAAGCGCGGTGAGGTGATGTATATAAATGACCAGCCGGTCAAACTGCGTGGTGTGAACCGTCATGACCATCATCCGCGTACAGGACACTATGTAGATCCTGAGACTACAGAGCTTGATATAAAACTCATGAAACAGGCCAACATCAACATGCTCCGTACATCACATTACCCCGACAGCCCGATACTGTACGAACTGTGTGACCGCTACGGACTCTATGTGATGGACGAGGCTTGTCAGGAGTCACACGGATTCGGTCTGCGCAACCGCCAGATGGGTAATGACCCGCAGTGGATGAAAGCTCATGTAGATCGTGCCGAATCACTGGTCAGGAGGGACTTTAACCATCCTTCAATACTGTTCTGGTCACTGGGCAACGAGGGTGGATCTGGTGTCAATATGCAGGCTATGCGTAACAAGGTGGATGAACTGGATTCCACCCGTCTGGTGTTCTGCGATACGGACCTTTCGGTATCGGACCTTTACGATGACAGCTATCTGTCACCGGCACGACTCAAACAAGTGGCTGAGAGGGTGAATGACCGACCCTTCTGGATGCGTGAGTACGCCCACATGATGGGTAACTCAGGCGGTAATCTTACGGAGTATTGGGATGTAATATATTCCGATCCCAGCATTGCCGGAGCAGCTATCTGGGACTGGGTGGATCAGGGTATAGCCAAACCCATAGACGGCTCACCGCTCAAATACAAAGGCAGTGGTCTGAAACTTGAGGAGGGTGAATTCTGGGCCTACGGAGGCGATTTTGGCGATATGCCCAACGACGGCAACTTTGTAATCAACGGCCTGCTGGCTCCTGACCGCACTCCGCATCCGCACTACTATGAGGTCAAGCATGTCTATCAGCCTGTCCGTTTTGAAATGTTGGATTATGACAAAAACACAGGAGTGGCCCATGTCAAAGTCACCAACATGGATTTCTTTACTGACTTGAGTGAGTATGACTATACGGCGAAAGTGGTTGTTTATGTGGAATCCAGCTCCGAGAACAGAGAGTTCAGTATTGATTCTCCCGATGAAAACGGAATTATTGAGATTGTACTTGAGGACAGAGCCCATCCGTCGCCCATCCGTCTGATACCGATTCAGTATGGACTTGAAGTTTCGGCCCGTCTTAAAGAACCTGCTTTATGGGCCGATGCGGGATATAAGGTAGCTTATGACCAGTTCTGCGATTTGGGTAATTGGGGACATTATGTCGTACCCATTGACTGGGACAACCCCAATAGTATAAAAAAGGGCAAGAAAGGTATCAAGCCTACTCCGGATGGAGGTTATAGGGTTGAATGCGGCAAGAGCGTTTACTTAACGGACTCAATAGGGGCGCTGATTAGCTGGAAGTGGAATAATGAGGAGATTCTGGCCACACCCCTTGAGCCTTATTTCTGGAAACCGGCCAATGACAACCAGATACGTAATGATTATGCCCGTACAATGGGCGTGTGGCGCAATGTGGCGGCCGAAAGGGTCACGATTGACAAGGATGCCCGGATAAAGAAAGACTATCACAGTCCCTCAAAGGAAAAGTTCAGGCAGCTACGTTATGAATTTACCACCGGGGTTGGGGCTGAGGTGACCTTATGCTATGAATTCAGAGAACGCTATGTTACGGTAGTTCTCAGTTATGATCCTGCTCAGGTCAATGTTGAATCCATGCCTAAGTTCGGTATACGTATGGGAGTACCCACCGAGTATGACAGTGTGAAATGGAGCGGCCGTGGGCCTTGGGAGAACTATCCTGACCGTAAAAACGGCGCTTTATTTGGAAGATACACCTTGCCCGTGAATGAGTATATGGTTGATTATGTATACCCACAGGACAATTCCAACCGTAGTGACTGTTATGATTTCACATTGAAATCACACAACCGCTCATTGCAGGTATACTCTGTGGAACCATTCAATCTGAGAATATGGAACTACTCCGAGGAGGATCTGGAGAAGGCGCGTCACGGGTATGAACTGCCCCATCGCGATTATCTGAACATAAATATCGATAAGGAAATAATAGGAGTGGGCGGAAACGATGCCTGGGGCGCAAAGACTGAGCCTCAGTACATTCCGTCGGCGAAAGAGCCACACAGACTCTCCTTCGCCATCAGTCTGGAGTAGGTTACTGCAGCCTTAGTTTGCTGATTACGGGATAGTGGTCACTGTCCTTTTGGGTGTGGTCTATCCGGGTGTGCAGGGGGGTGATGTTGCTGCTGCAGAATATATGGTCTATGCGATAATAAAGTCCATGCTCGTGGTATGTGATGCCCTGTCCAAAGCCTGATTTGGCGTATGTATTATTCAGGAACCGGTTGAAAACCCGATAGGAATAGGAGAGCGGAGTATCATTGAAATCACCGCACACGATAGTGTACCTGGCTGTCTCTTTGCAGGCACGGTCTGCAATCATACGGGCTTGTACTGCCCTCTGTGAAGTGGATTCAAGAAGATTCTTGAGTACTTTCCTGGATGCCTTGTAGTGCGTGCTGTCGGTAGGGTTCTTAATGAACTGATGATATTCAGTAATCTCTTTCTCATTGAGCTTGTTGGACTGAAGATGGCAGTTATATACGGCAAGAGTGTCACTGCCAACAAGGATTTTCAGATACAGACAGCCGTTTTCGGAGTTCTCAAAATGTATACTCTCCTGACCGACAACAGGAAACCTTGAGAGATAGGCTATATTGGTTGAGCCTGAATAAATTCCGATATACGGGTATTCGGAATTGATTTTCCTGTCGTTTTTAGCCTTGTCTACAATTTCCCGGTTGGCTTCCTGCAGGAAAGCCATATCGGCACCAAGTTCCAGAATGTGGCCGAATAGGGGATTATCAAGCGTGTGAACATTGTTGTCATCTATTCCAAAGTTTTCGGTATTGTAAGAAATTATTGTAACATATGGTTCCTTTGCGTTACTTGACTTGAACATATGTAACGGGAAGTAGCGCAAGGTGGGAGCCAGGCAAAGAAGTATAGTGACAAAGGGGACTGAAGCTCCTTTTTTCCATGTAAACAGCCATAGGATCAGGAATAGGAAATTCAGCAGAAACAGAAACGGGAATGCCAGCCCTGAAAGGGATGCGAACGGCCATTTTCCGATAGGTGCCAGAACAGATCCGTAACAGCTGAATATCAGCAGCAGGGCTATCAGGATATTGACAGCCAGCAACGGATATGCCAACAGTTTCCCTATGAGTTTCATGAACCCTTTTTTCTATGTATGATCTTGTCCAACCATACCGCTACCGTAGTGACAGGCGCAGTCAGGTCCTTACCCCGACCGAGCATGTAATTGAATGCCCAACCTGTGAAAGCCGCTCCAAGATGGGCTGCATCGGTGGCGGGATTTACATGCGGCAACAGAGCCACGTCAATGATAGCCAGTGTGATTACTATGTATTTAAGACTGACGGCACCTATGAGCGGTATCTGCTCGGTGGCGTCGGGAGCCCGGAAAGCCAGAGCCGTACAGAATGCCAAAATACAGACTGAGCAGAGAGGTATGCTGTCTGTCCAGCCACGCTGCTGTAATGAGGGAAAAACCATGAATATTCCGGTAAACAGAAGCATGCCTGTCATACCACCCAGTACGTACAGGCCGCGCAGAGCGTTGGATGTAAAGAATTTTAGAAATACACCTCCAAGCCAGTACAATACAAGCATATTAAACAGAAGATTCCACAACCCCCAGCTTGAAAAGAGTGCTGTAACAGGGGCCCATGGCTTATGTGCAAGCATCACAGGGTTCCATGGATAGTTTAAAGCGGTATACGCAAGTCTGTCAGGACCAATCGAGAAAAGGGTAAATGTTATGTCAAGAAGCAAGGATAATGCAAAAACCCCAAAGTTTACGATTACCAGACGTGTCGTGACATCGCCTGTACGGAATTTCAGTTTCAGCTCATTCAGAAGATTCATCACCAGGTAAATTTTATGTGGTTGTCTTTACGTTCCCTATGCTTCCAGTAGAGCAGGATAAGGAACCCGGTGAGCATTCCTCCCAGATGTGCGAAATGGGCTACATTGTCGGCAGCACTGCCTCTGATGCCAAGTCCCAGTTCCAGAACCACATACCCTATAACCAGCCATTTGGCTTTGATGGGTACCGGGATTGGTATTATGAACAACTGGTTGTCGGGGAACGTCATGCCATAGCCCAACAGGATACCGTAAACGGCTCCTGATGCACCTACTGTCAGGATCTGGTCAAGATATTGCATCATAGGTATTGTTATGCCGTTTCCTACTGCAACGACTTCATAATTGGAATAAACCAGCCAGTAATGGACATACTGGCAGATCTCCTGCATCAGTCCTGCGCCAATGCCGCAGAGCAGATAGAACAACAGGAATCTTTTAGAGCCCCATTGCTCCTCCATTATGCGTCCGAACATCCAGACGGCAAACATGTTGAAGAATATATGCTGGAATCCTTCGTGCAGGAACTGGTATGTGACGAGTTGCCATATATGGAAACTGGGGGCCAGGAAGAAATGAAGCCCCAGCAGTTTATGCAGGTCTATTCCGTATTTGGCCATCGCCAAAGTACCCATCCAGCAGAGAACGTTGATAATGAGCAGATTTTTGGTTATGGGTGGTAGTTTGTTCATAATCTAATCATAATCTATATCATGGGCCACAAAAGTAGCCATTTTTTCAGTAACTTTGCGGACGTTAAATCAAATATATGAAAATAGAAACATTGATAGCTGAAAAGACCGTAATTGCCGTCAAGGAACTATACGGTCAGGAGATTGATCCCGTTACTGTACAGGTCCAGAAGACCAAACGTGAGTTTGAGGGACATCTTACAATAGTTGTATTCCCGTTTCTTAAAGTGTCCCGTAAAGGACCGGAACAGACTGCGGTGGAGATAGGGACCTGGCTCCGGGAAAATGTCGAGGAGGTGAGTTCGTTCAATGTGATAAAGGGATTTCTCAACCTTGTGATATCTGCTTCGGTATGGGTAGATATGCTGAACGGCATAAATTCCGAAGAAAACTACGGTTTCCGTAAGCCCGGCGATAAGTCTCCTTTGGTTATGATAGAGTATTCATCCCCCAATACCAACAAACCGCTTCATCTCGGGCATGTGCGCAACAACCTTCTTGGCGGTGCACTATCCAACATAATGGCTGCCAATGGTTACAAAGTAGTCAAGACGAACATAGTGAATGACCGTGGAATCCATATCTGCAAGTCAATGCTGGCATGGCTCAAGTGGGGAAACGGTGCCACACCTGAATCAACCGGTAAAAAGGGCGATCATCTTATCGGAGATTACTATGTGGAGTTCGATAAGCATTTCCGCGCCGAGGTCAAGAGCCTGCTGCCCGCCAATTACGCTGAACTTGACGAGAAGGCTCAGGAGGAGGCCAAGGCCAAGGCCGAGAAGGAGTCACCCCTGATGCAGGAGGCACACGCCATGCTGGTCAAGTGGGAGGCCGGAGACCCCGAGGTCCGTGCACTCTGGGAGCGTATGAACAGTTGGGTTTATGCAGGGTTCGATGAGACTTACCGCCGTCTTGGCGTAAGCTTTGACAAGATATACTACGAGTCACAGACCTACCTGGAGGGTAAGAAAACCGTGATGGAGGGTCTTGAGAAGGGCCTGTTCTTCCGCAAGGAGGACGGATCCGTGTGGGCCGACCTGGCAGAGAACGGTCTGGACCAGAAACTGCTGCTGCGCAGTGACGGCACATCGGTCTACATGACACAGGATATAGGTACCGCACAGCTGCGTTTTAAGGATTACCCCATTGACCGCATGATTTACGTTGTGGGCAATGAGCAGAACTACCATTTCCAGGTGCTCTCCATACTGCTTGACCGTCTGGGATTCAAGTGGGGCAAGGACCTGGTACATTTCTCTTACGGAATGGTTGAGCTGCCCGAGGGCAAGATGAAGAGCCGTGAGGGAACGGTAGTCGATGCCGATGACCTGATGGACGAGATGATTGAAACCGCACGCGCCACATCGGCCGAGCTTGGCAAGCTGGACGGCCTGACCAGGGAGGAGCAGGACGAGATTATGCGTATTGTGGGCATGGGTGCACTCAAGTACTTCATCCTTAAGGTCGATGCACGCAAGAACATGACTTTCAATCCCAAGGAATCAATCGATTTCAACGGCAACACCGGTCCGTTCATCCAATATACCTACGCCCGTATCCGTTCCATCATGCGCAAGGCTGCCGAGGAGGGCATCAGACTGGATGGCAGGATTTATGCAGATGACAAATCCCAGATATCCGAGAAGGAGATAGGTCTTATACAACTTCTCAACGGATTCAGGGAGGTGGTCCGTCAGGCGGCTGATGACTATAACCCGTCAGTCATTGCCAATTACTGCTATGACCTGGCCAAGGAGTTCAACCAGTTCTATCATGATTTCAGCATAATGCACGAGCCTAGCCGTGAACTTAAGATGTTCCGTCTGGTTCTGGCTCAGAATGTTGGCAAGATCATCAGACTTGGTATGGGGTTGCTGGGTATTGAGGTTCCGGAACGAATGTAACAATGGCACAGAAATTCTACGTTGTCTGGATTGGGCTGAATCCGGGGGTGTATGACTCCTGGGAGGCCTGCCGACAGCAGGTGGAAGGCTGGAAAGGTGCCGTTTACAAAGGCTTTGCAACACGGGAGGAGGCCGAAGAGGCCATCAATCAGCCCCCGGAGAATTACATAGAAAAAAAAGCCCCTGAGCATAAGGGAGGCCGGAAGAAACAGCCAAAACCTCTGCCTCCCGAGGTTATACGTCAGGCGCTTGCAGTGGATGCCGCCTGCAGCGGGAATCCCGGACAGATGGAGTATCGTGCCGTATATCTGGGCGATATGGAGGAAAAATTCCATTTCGGACCGATGCTGGGGACAAATAACATCGGCGAGTTTCTGGCCATTGTACATGCCCTGGCGCTTTACAAGAGCCGTGGGCTGGATTGGCCTCTCTACAGCGACAGCCGTAATGCCATCCTGTGGGTCAAGGCCGGAAAATGCCGGACCAAACTGGAGCGCACAGCCGGGACAGAAGCCGTATTTGAAAGGATAGAGAGTGCCGAGCGGTGGCTCAAGGAGAACAGTTTCAGAAATCCTATCCTGAAATGGGAGACTGACAAATGGGGTGAAATCCCTGCTGATTTCGGTAGGAAATGAGAGTATTCAAGGATAAGTCAAGTCTGCAAAGGAGCCGTTTGTTCATGCTGCTCCGGCACTATGTTGTCCTGGTGCTTGTCTTCATGGCCGAAAAGCCCCTGTTTATGCTTTATGCAGACGGCCTGCAGCGTCATTACAGCATAAGGGACTGGATAATGGTCGTGTGGCACGGTCTGCCCATCGATCTGTCGGTTGCCGGATATCTCCTGCTGCTGCCTTTAGTCATAGTCATCATAGGAATATGGCTGGATTCATTTCCGGTCAAGAGGGTGATTCAGGTCTATGATGCCATATCGGCTCTGGTCCTGTCATCTGTCTTCATTGCAGATACCGTTCTCTATCCCTTCTGGGGATTCAAACTGGATGCATCGGTCCTATTCTATCTGAAGACCCCCAAGGAGGCCGTGGCCAGCGTTTCCCCGTGGATGGTCGTATTGGGAATAGTTGTGATACTGCTTTGGGCAATGTGTATATACGTGTTGCTGATACGCTCGCTTAAACCGGTATCCGTGCCTTTCAACAAGGTCCTGATGCGGGTTCCGATAACACTGTTCAATCTGGTCCTGCTTGCTCCGCTTTTTCTGGCTATACGCGGCGGAATGAGCGAATCCACCATGAATGTGGGACGCGCCTATTTTTCATCAGACCAGTTCCTGAATCATTCTGCGGTCAACCCGGGGTTCAGCCTTTTGAGTTCTTTGAGCAAGACAACCCGTTTTGACGAAATGTACAATTATCTGGACGAGAATCGCAGGGCGGAACTGTTAGAAGGTTTATACAGAACAACTGATGAGGATACGGAGATCCTGCTCAATACGGATAGGCCGAATATCCTGATGGTAGTCCTGGAGAGCTTCGGCGGGGACTTTGTGCATGCAATAAGCGGTCGTGAAGATGTCTCACCCCGTCTGGACAGCCTTATAGGGGAGGGAGTCTTTTTCAGCAACTGTTATGCAGGCAGTTTCCGTACGGACAGGGGCCTGATATGCATCATGAACGGACATCCCGGATTGCCCAAGACATCAATCATGAAGCTGCCGACCAAGAGTGCAGCCCTGCCGTCATTGCCGGCCAGCCTGTCTGAGGCAGGATACGAAACTTACTTCATGTATGGCGGAGACATTAATTTTACCAATATGAAGAGCTGGCTGTTTGGAACGGGGTTCAGGAATATCGTAGCCGACACCGGTTTCACTCTTGCCCAGCGTCACTCCAACGCCTGGGGCGTGAATGATGACATAACTTTTGACCGACTGCTTAAAGACCTGAGGGAACGGACTGATTCACTCTGGTTTACCGGATTCCTGAGTCTGAGCAGCCATGAGCCTTTCGATGTTCCTTATCATCGTCTGCCGGACAAAGTAGACAATGCTTTCGCTTACACGGACAGTTGCCTTGGCGATTTTGTGGATTCGCTCAAGCAGACTCCGGTTTGGGATAATCTTCTGATGGTGATATTGCCTGACCACGGGTTCCGTTACACCAGGAACGGTCTTTCCAGTGATCCTCATGTACATCATATCCCGATACTCTGGATTGGAGGTGCCGTAAGGGAACCAAAGGTTATTGACCGGTTGATTGGCCAGACGGATTTGGCCGCTACCTTACTTGGGCAGTTGGGAATCGGTCACAGTGAATATCTGTTCAGCAGGAATGTGCTCTCAGGCTCATACTCCTATCCGTTCTCATTCTACACTTACAATAACGGACTATGTTTCATAGACAGCACGGGCGTGACTCTCTATGACGACGATGCATCGGAGTGTCTGATTAATGATTCTGATGGCTCGGAGATTCGTCTGGATAGGGGTAAGGCTATCCTGCAGACCCTTTATGATGACCTTGAAGAGCGCTGATTAGGGTGCTTGGCCAGCCATCTCTGATAACCTTCCCAGTCACGCTTCCAACGGTTGTGGGTCCAAAGCCAGAGCTCAGGGCATTCGCGTATATTATCCTCAAGCAGACGCATGTACTTTTCGGTAACCTCAAAATCAGGCAGGTCTGCGGTATGCTCATACATAAGCTGCATATCACAACGGTAATGGCCTCTTCTTATACGGCTCACATGGACGAACCATACTGCCGTATCCAGTTTCCTT
This sequence comes from uncultured Prevotellaceae bacterium, assembly GCA_900318995.1. Classification (GTDB taxonomy): domain Bacteria; phylum Bacteroidota; class Bacteroidia; order Bacteroidales; family Bacteroidaceae; genus Colenecus. Next base: position 143,972 of record ONMR01000001.1, read on the forward strand.
GACAGGCGTTCGGCTCCGGTAAATACAGGCGTCTTGCGGTGCATGAATTCCGTCCAGTAGTGTATGTTCCACCACAAGGGGACCTGATCGGCTATCATACCTATCAGGAATATCTTTCCGTCCCGCCGGTACTCCAGCAAACGGCGTAACACATGCTCCATGGGTATGCTCTCTGTCCCGAATTTGCTGCGGAGCCTGTACATGAAAAGTTCCATGGTATCATTCTCAAGCTTGTGGTAGACCTGGCATCCCTGGAGATTCTCTATATCCTCAAAGTTGTAAACCAAAGAAGGAGTCCATTCCCAGTTGCCCATATGTCCCATATAGCAGATGATTGACTGCCCGTGCCTCATAATCCCGGCTGCTTTCTCGTAACCGGTCCAGACCAGGTGGCGCTCAATCCAGCGTCTGCTGGCCGATACGGTCTTGAGACTCTCCATGAGCTGGCAGGCAAACTGGTAGTAGAAACGTCGTTCGGTGCGGCGCAGCCATTTGCGGTCCCTGTCCGGGAATGAGAGGGCCAGATTCTTCTGCACGATTGATTTGCGGTATCTTAGCGGAGGGCAGATGAACATGACGAGCCATGCTATGTCAGAGAACAGATAGAGTACCGGCATGGGCAGGAGTGATATTACCCAGACGATAGCATACAGAACTGTTGACAGGATTTTTGCCATAATCAGAAACAGAAATTGAAACGGGCTCCCAACACGAATGAGCGCCAAACTTTATCATAATAGTCAAGGCCGCCATGAACTGATACGCTGGAGAACGATGATGTCCTGACTGTAAGACCAAGGTTTCCGTAGCAGTGCACGCCTGCCGGTATGGTCCATTCCAGCGGATTGCCCTGCGCCGGGTCAGCAAAGAAGCTGTAGCTGTTGGCCCTGGGAGAATAACCCGCCAAGGCCTGGCCGTTGACCATAATCCTTTCAAATACAGGAATGTCTATGTCCATACCGGCAGCTAACGTATAAACATCGGCAACGCTTCCTTCCGGGGCCAGGTATATGTCATCACTGCCGGTCCATTTCATCTGGGTGAGCCCGGCACGCAGCGTGGGCCCTATATACCATGGCATCCATGATGCGTCAATGCCGATAGAACAGGCGGGTTTGGCATCTGGATTCCCGTATCCGCCCGATGTAAACACATCGGCCCCCATGCTGTAGTCCGAGTAGAGCGAGAATTTCCATTCCGGCATCTCACCGGTATCGGGAGCAACGACCGGTTTGCGCAGGCCATGCTCACCAAACAGGATGTCCGTCAGCCCATAGGCAACCTCTGTCGAGAATATACCTACTGCTGCACCGGCCATCACATCCGAGCACCAGTGCCTGTTGGCTATGACGCGGAATATCCCGGTGGTTGCGGCTATGCCGTATCCGCCCACGCTTATCCAGGGACTCATCGTCTCGCCATACTCCTTATGGAGCATATGGGCGCACATGAACGCGGTGGCGGTGTGTCCCGACGGGTAAGAGTTGTTGGCTCTGCCGTCCGGACGCTCCCTTCTGAGAGTGTATTTCAACGCATTGGTGATACCGGCCTGAATGGCCACTGCAGCGCCGTCGGCCGTAATCATACGGGGCCAGTCGCTGCGTCCTTTTACTCCGGCAGCCTTGAGCAGAAGCATTATCCCTGCCGGTGAATATTGAAGTATATTGGCCGATTGTAATGCCGGCTGTGTTATTCCGCCCAGTTTAATGATGCGTTTGTCCAGATAGTTGTCATTATAGAGTATGCTGGTTGAGAGCAGTCCCAGCGGCAAAAGTGTCCGCTCAATGAACCGGTCGGGCCTGTATGCCATGCTGGCAGTGTCGCGCCCCAGCGAAAGGTTGAGCTGATAATCAATCTCATTAAGCGGCTTATAAGGCTTGAAGGGGTTGATGGAGGCTCTGATCCCCGTAAAGGTGAACAGTATGACGGCTGATATGAGCAGTGATTTGTTCATCGGCGGTTATAGAAGTGCTTTCTTGCGCCCAGAGTGCACCTGACCGTTATGAGCTGCTGGTTATGGACCGGGGTATCGGGCGTAAAATGGAGATTCCAGCGGAATCCCAACTGCACGTTCTTATCGGCTACGAACATTACACCCAGCTCTGTCTTGTTGTAGAAGGTATGATTGTAGAAAGGATCGCTGCGATGGAAAGTGAGTCCCGCCTCCGGGTCATCCAGGAAAGGTTGCTGGCTCTCTCCCGTGTATACAGTGCTTTTGATGTCAAACATACGCCAGCCCAGTTGTATGTCACCCAGAAATCCGGTGGGGCTGTGCCAGCGGCCGTCCTTACGGCAACGTACAAGCGAACAGAGTACGCCTGCATCTGTCTTCAGCCATAAGCCTGCTCCGGGATTGAGCCTGAGGGTGAGATACGGGTTCAGTTGGAACTTTTCATAGATATAGTGGCCTGGTTCTTTAGGCTTGGCAAAATGCGTCATGGCCGTAAACCAGCCTGCTCCCAACAACCTGTTACCTACATATCCGTCCCATACTATGCGGAAAGCCTCCCTGTCGGTCTCAGTCTGCCGGCTGAACCAGTTGCAGTAGAGCTCGGTCTGCCATCTCTCTCCATAATACTGTATCAGTGTGCCGCCTATGGTAGGCTCAAAGAATGCGATTGAATCATACAGGAAAGCATCGGGCAACTGACGCTGAAGGTTGTGCCGCGGTATGGAGCCGAAGTATGTAACCCAGTTATCACCGCCATATCTGTAGTAAAGGATAATATCCGGGGCTATAGTGTCCCTGGAGCCGAATTCCCATATCTTGGAGAAACCCGCCACGAGTGTATGGTCACAATTCCCGATAGGGTAATCAATGCCCATCTCCGGCATGACGCGCATTCCGTATATGGTCTGGGGCTGCATGTCGTTCTTGTACTCGCGGTTGTCAAACAGACCGTCAAAGTTGATGTCTGCGCGCAGCCGCTGTCCGAAAGCGGGCAGACACAATACGGAAAACGCAAGTACAGCTGTAAATACGGCCTTACGGTTCATCAGTCTAAAAAACTTATCAACATATTGCGCAAAGTTACCTATTTATAACACATTTCCCGTTTTTTGGGCCGTATAAAATTCATACCTTTGCATATCAATCGTTTGTAAGGGCCGGATGAAAGAACTGTTTGCTTTCCTGAGACGCTTTGTCAAGCCATATCGCCGCAATCTTGCCGGCAGTGTGGCCTATAATCTGCTTTCGGCTCTGCTCAACGTATTCTCTTTTGCGCTTATAGTGCCCATCCTGAGGATACTGTTCAAGATCAATACCGACGTGTATGAGTATACGCCGCTCTCCCAGACCGATAACCTTAAGGATGCGGTATCGGCGCTGAAGGACGATTTCTTCTATAAAGTATCGGAGTTTGTCGATACATACGGTGAGTCCAAGACCTTGCTCATACTGGGTATCGTACTGATTGTCATGACATTCTTCAAGACTGCCTGCTATTTCGGGTCATCGGCCGTGATGGTCCCGTTAAGGAACGGAATAGTGCGTGACATAAGGATTCAGATTTATGACAAGATACTGAGCCTGCCCATGAGTTTCTTCTCAAAGGAGCGCAAGGGCGATATCATAACCCGCATGAGCGGCGATGTGTCGGAGATAGAGAATTCAATTGCCCAATCGCTGGACATGCTCATCAAGAATCCTATCCTGATAATCGTCTACGTGGGCACCCTGATAGCCATAAGCTGGCAGATGACTATCTTCACCATCGTGGTAGGGCCGCTCATTATCTGGATAATCGGCAGCATAGGCCGTAAGCTCAAGGCCCGCTCGCTTGTGGCACAGTCATTTTGGAGCGAGACCATGTCAGAACTTGAGGAGACGCTGGGAGGACTGCGTGTAATCAAGGCTTTCCTGGCAGAGAAAAAGATGTCCGACCGGTTTGGCCGCAGCAGCGAACAACTGCGCAGGGCATCCAACAGGGTGCATCTTCGCCAGGCCCTGGCCCATCCCGTAAGCGAGTTCCTGGGTACCGCGCTTATCGTACTGGTACTCTGGTACGGCGGTAAGCTTATTCTCAACAATAACGCCACCATCGATGCGTCGGCATTCATCTATTATCTGACCATACTTTACAGCGTTATCAATCCTATCAAGGACCTGTCAAAGGCAGGATATGCAATTCCCAAGGGTATGGCATCCGTAGAGCGTATAGACAAGATACTGCTTGCCGACAACAATATAACAGACGCTCAGAACCCAGTTGAGATTACTGAATTCAAGGATGAGATAAGGTACAGCGGAGTCACTTTCTCCTATGAAGAGGGACGTGAGGTGCTGCATGACATAGACTTGACCATTCCGCGCGGCAAGACCATTGCGCTGGTAGGCCAGTCTGGCTCCGGCAAATCCACTATGGTGGACCTGCTGCCCCGTTTCTACGATGTGTCAAGCGGTTCTATCACCATAGACGGGACCGATATCCGCAACATATCGCTAAAGTCCCTGCGCAGCCTGATGGGCAATGTCAACCAGGAGGCCATCCTGTTCAACGATACGTTCTACAATAACATAACCTTCGGCGTAAAGAACGCCACCCGTGAGCAGGTCATTGCGGCAGCCAGGATAGCCAATGCCCATGATTTCATCATGGAGTCCGAGAACGGCTACGATACCAACATCGGAGACCGCGGATGTCTGCTTTCAGGCGGCCAGCGCCAGCGAATCAGCATTGCCCGTGCCATACTCAAGAACCCGCCCATACTTATTCTGGATGAGGCCACCAGCGCTCTTGATACTGAGTCCGAGCGTCTGGTGCAGGAGGCTCTTGAGCGTCTTATGAAAGACCGCACCACAATAGCCATTGCACACAGACTCTCAACCATCAAAAATGCCGATGAGATATGTGTCCTGCATGAGGGAAAGATTGTGGAACGCGGCACTCATGAGGAACTTATAGCCTTAGACGGCTATTACAAGAGGCTTCATGACATGCAGCAATTGTAAGTATTTTTAATCAATATAGAAAATGGTAAAGATAGGTACTCCGCTCACCAAGGTAGCCAAGAAGGCCCTTCTGTGCGGCTCAGGAGAACTGGGAAAGGAGGTTGCAATCGAGTTGCAGCGTTATGGCGTCGAGGTTGTGGCACTCGACAGGTATGAAAACGCTCCTGCCATGCAGGTGGCTCACCGCAGTTATGTTCTGTCAATGCTTGACGGAGCGCGTCTGCGTGAAATTATTGAAAAGGAGAAACCGGATATGATCATTCCGGAGGTTGAGGCTATTGCTACACCTGAACTGGTAAAGCTGGAGAAGGAAGGTTATAATGTTATTCCTACCGCCAATGCCACATTCCTTACTATGAACCGCAAGGGTATACGCCAGCTGGCTCACGAGACACTGGGCCTGCCCACCTCAAACTATCGCTTTGCAGCTACACGCGATGAGTTTGATGCAGCCATAAAGGAGATTGGCACTCCCTGCGTGGTTAAGCCTATCATGAGTTCATCAGGTCACGGACAGAGCGTCTGCAAGCGCCATGAGGATGCCGACAACTCATGGAAGATTGCCCAGGAGGGAGGCCGTGCCGGAGGCGGTGAGGTTATAGTAGAGGGATTTGTCAAGTTTGATTATGAGATAACACTCCTTACCGTACGTCACAGCGGCGGCACCACATTCCTCAACCCCATCGGCCACCATCAGGTGGACGGCGATTACCGTGAGTCATGGCAGGCACAGCCCATGAGCGACAAGGCTCTGGCTCAGGCTCAGGATATTGCCAAGAAGATTACCGACGCCCTGGGCGGTTACGGTATTTTCGGTGTAGAGATGTTTGTCTGCGGAGACAACGTGCTGTTCAGCGAGGTTTCGCCCCGTCCGCATGATACCGGCATGGTCACAATGATATCCCAGGACCTGTCAGAGTTTGCACTGCATGCACGTGCAGTGCTCGGCCTGCCTATCCCCAAGATCAACTTCTTTGGCCCCAGCGCATCAAAGGCTATCGTGGTTGAGGGCGATACCACCATGGTTGAGTTTGAGAATCTGGATGAGATACTCTCAGAACCCGATGTACAGATTCGTCTGTTCGGAAAGCCTTTCATCAAGGGACACCGCCGTATGGGTGTTATCCTGGCCCGTGCAGAGAGTGTGGAGAAAGCTCTGGAGAAAGTGGAGCGCGCCTACGCCAAGCTGAAGGTCAAGGTTTACTGATAACCAGATCTTTGACAGTCATGTGCTCAAGGTACTGTTGGATCAGTGCCTTGAGTTCTTTTATCATCTCTTCTTCGACAGCCGGCTCTGAACCTTTAAGGTTCTGTTTGAGGGCAGGGTCATTTTTGTAGGCATAAAGACCGGATTGCTGCTCCCCGTCAAATTTTATCATCCAGTCACCTTTGTAGTACATATACATGCCGTTCAGGTAATTGGCGTTCCACGTATCTTCATCGGCAGTGGCAAACAGGTTCTGGCCAAAACTGATGAACGGGCGGTCATATCCCAGATAACCCATTATGGTGGGCAGGATATCTGACTGTTGAGCCAGGCAATCCCTATGTCCGGCAATCTGCCCGGAAGGGTCATAGAATATTATGGGTATCCTGAACTTGCCGTATTCTGACTGATAATCGGGATGCTCCGACTGGTTGGTATGGTCGGCGGTCAGGACAAACAGGGTATTGTTGAACCAGGGTTCCTTGCTGGCCTTCTCAAAGAACAGGCGCAGGGCGTTGTCCGAGTAGCGGATGCAGCGGTACATATCCAGATCAGGCTCTTCGGGATAGATATCCTTGTACCTGTCGGGTATATTGAAAGGATGGTGTGATGAAGCTGTAAAGACTGTCGATACGAACGGCTGGCTGAATGTTCCCAGCTTGGCGCACATGAACTGCAGGAACTCCTCATCCCAGATGGCCCAGACACCGTCAAACATGGCGTGGCCGCCAAACCGGGGATCGGCATCAAACTCATCCATCCCGAAATAGTCCTTGTAGCCGATGGCCCTGGAGTAGGACTGGAAACCCATTGACTGGTTGTCGGCTCCGTGGAAGAAAGCGGAGTAATAACCCTTGCTGTCCAGCTCTTCGGCCAGTCCGGAGACCTGTTTTGACATCATCGTTGTGGTAAGCACAAAGTGATCCTTGAGCATGGGGATTCCTGAGAGAACGGATGGCGGGGCGTCGATGCTCTTCCTGCCGTTAGCCATAGAGTACTCGAATGTAAGGCTTTTTTCCATCAGTGAGTCCAGGAACGGAGTACAGTCATGAATGCCTTCAAGTCCGCGGTTCATATAACCGATGTACTCCCCGCCAAAGCTTTCCAGTATCATAACCACAACGTTCTTGGGTTTGAAAACTGCAGTGGTATCAGGGTAGATAACAGGAGAGTATATCTGTTCAAGTTCCTCCTGGCTGAAATATTTTGGCACCTCAATCTTTACCCTGCCTGCAGTACGAATGGCACAGAACGGGGTGTTCAGTATTGCAGCGGCATCGGCCGGCCTGTCTGCATACTGATAGGCATTGCTCATGGTTATTGGCCTTATGCTGGTGGATATGCCTCCGCGAATGCCTACCACACTCACAAATATGCATAGCAACAGGCAGAAAGACTTGATCAGATAATAGATTCCAAGATTCCTGTACCTTATGATATCAGGCACTCTGATTAGTATGCACAGGCCCCATATCATAACTATCAGCAAAAGTATCAGATACCAGTTGTCAAGCATGGATTCAAGGAAAATGGACATCAACTGACCTCCGCTCTCGTTCTTGAATTCGGTAAATACGTTAAGTGTGCTTCGGCATCCTGTAAACGGGAAATAGACTGTGTCAATCAGATTGGCGGCAATACCTGCCGAAACAAAGACCACAAGGATTACCTTTACCGTCTTGTAGTATGCGGGATGCTCCTTGAAGTGTAGGGGAAACATTGTGAGAATCATGTAGAGGGCAGTCAGATACATGATTCCGGCTGTATCGAACTTTAATGCACCGCGCAGCATATTCCATAACAAAGGTGCGTTGAGATAGCCCCGGTACACATCCCAGTTGTACCACATGAATACTATGCGGCAGACCATGAACATGACATATATGACCAGTAGATTCAGGATGACGGTCATGAACGGCGTCCTGAGCAGCGAAGGCCTGTCCTGTTTCATGGGTGTGTGTTATTTGGATTTGAGACTCTGCGCATAATCCTTGCTGATGTAGTTCTCAGTGCTCATGCAAGCCTCGGATGCGAATTCTATTCCGTATTCAATGAGTCTGCTCCAATCATCCCGGGTCAGCCTGTCCAGATTGTCTCGGCGTATGTTCTCCCTGACAAATCCGTAAATTATTCCGGCATTGAAATTATCGCCGGCACCGATGGTGCTTACCGGAACGATGTTGCGTGAGGGGAACGCGTACTGCTGCCCGTGGTCTATTACCGTAACTCCGTCCCGGCCTCTGGTGCAGATAAGGATAGGACAGTATCCTGATGTCTGGGAATAGGTCTTCCGGCAGTCGTCATACCCGAACACGTTTATGAAATCCTCATGGCTTCCGCGTACAATGTCAGCCAGTGCAAAGTTCTCTCTGAAAGTCTCTTTAAGGCTCTCAACCTCATGAGCGTGGTTATCCCTGAAGTTGAGGTCATAATATAGCAGCGCGCCCTGATCCTTGGCATACTGAAGGAAAGGTTTTACCTTGTCCCTGAGCACGGGATTGAGCGCAAAATATGCCCCGAAAGCAACGATATCGTTCTCCCCGATCAGAGGCATCTCAAAGTCCAGGCGGTTATTGGGATAATCCTTGTAGAAACTGTAACGGGCGTCATTGTTTTCATTCAGATAAGCCAGCGAGATGGCAGTTTTCTTGTCCTTATAGCAGGAGACGTAATCAGTGTTGATACCGTTTTCCTGCATGAATTTCAATATATACTGACCTACCTGGTCCGAACCAATCTCAGTTATGAAAGTGCTGTTAATACCGGCTCGTCCCAAAGAAATCAGTCCGTTGAATACAGAGCCGCCAGGCACTGCCGCAACAGGCTGGTTGTTTCGGAACAGTATATCGTAAATGGTCTCTCCGATGCCGAAAATGTTTCTCATAACAGCTTTTTGGAGCGCATTCCAAGATAACCTCCGTGATGACGCTTGTTGTAATCTTCGACTGTGAAACCGATTCTCTTCATTGTCTCAACCACCAGAGCATCGCCAATGACGTTCATCACTGTTGTGCTTGTGGTGGGGGCCAGACCCAATGCGCAGACCTCATCCGGGTGTCCTGTACACAGAACCACATCGGCCTGACGTGCCAACTGACTGTCGGCGTTACCTGTAACAACAATGAATTTGAGTGTGGGGTCAAGGGTGCGGCTCAGTTCCATGAGCTCCAGTATTTCACGTGTCTTGCCGGAGTTGGATACCAGCAGGAACAGGTCGTTTTTCTGCAGGATACCCAAATCACCGTGCTGTGCCTCGCTGGGATGGAGAAATATTGATGGAGTACCGGTAGAACTGAAAGTTGTAGCCATGTTCATGGCTATCTGCCCGGCTTTACCCATACCGCTGGTAATTAACTTCCCGTTAAGCTCATGAACGTGATGAACTATCAGATTCACGGCTTTTTCATATTCATCGCCTATAGGAATGTTCAGAATAGCCTGAGATTCCCTGCTGACGATGTCTTTTACAGATTCAATCATTGCTTTGTCCAATGAAGATTCATTTTGAATCCGCAAATATACTAAATTTTTATACAAGAGTCCCACAAATCCAAAGGATTCTGTCTGCCTGGATCTTTTTAGTGCATCTGTATTGGAAGCACCGCCGGACTATCCCCTTTGGGGACGCAACGTTCCGTGACTACGCTGCGCGTAGCCCAGCCTTGTTTTATTTTGCTACGCAAAAGGCCTCCCTTCCGGACCCTAAACGGCAAACTCCTCCATCTTAGCCACCTTACGGTGTCTAATCGTCGTCAGACAAGTGCCGTTCTTAACGGGATCCTCCGGGGGGCTTCGCTTACGCCACTGCACTGATGGTCCCCAAAGGGGATAGTCCGGCTACTGCAAGTGTCAAAGTTTCCTCGAATAAGGCACAAAAAGTATTTTTATCAATATTATTTCGTACATTTGCCGCAATTTACTCTAAAAGAGGTTTATTTTTATTAGATGTTTTAATATTTAAAAGATGAAAATTGTAACAAAAGAGTTCCAGCTTCCTGATGGAAGAACCATCAAACTGGAGACCGGGAAACTGGCCAAGCAAGCCGATGGAGCCGTGATGCTGACATGTGGCAAAACTATGCTCCTGGCCACTGTATGCGCCGCAAAAGATGCAGTTCCCGGAACTGATTTCATGCCGCTGCAGGTAGAGTACAGAGAGAAGTATGCGTCAATAGGACGTTATCCCGGCGGCTTTACCAAACGTGAGGGACGTCCCTCTGATTATGAGATTCTGACCTGCCGTCTTGTGGACCGCGCTCTGCGTCCTTTGTTTCCTGACAACTACCACGCTGAAGTTTTCGTGAACATCATACTGTTCTCCGCCGACGGAGAGCAGATGCCTGATGCTCTGGCCGGACTGGCAGCATCAGCAGCACTGGCTGTATCGGACATACCTTTCCAGGGTCCGATATCCGAGGTCCGCGTAGCCCGTATCAACGGAGAGTACGTTATCGACCCCACGTTCAAGCAGCTTGAGCAGGCCGATATGGATGTAATGGTTGCCGCAACCTATGACAACATCATGATGGTTGAGGGCGAGATGAAGGAGGTTTCCGAGTCTGACCTGCTGGGTGCCATGAAGGCCGCTCACGATGAGATTAAGAAGCACTGCAAGATCCAGATGGAACTGACCGAGGAGGTTGGCAAGACCGTTAAGCGCGAGTACTGCCACGAGGTCAACGACGAGGATCTGCGTCAGGCCGTCAAGGATGCCTGCTACCAGAAGTCATATGACCTGGCAGCTCAGGGCAATGCCGACAAGCACTCACGCGAGGCCAACTTTGAGGCCGTACGCGATGAGTTCAAGGAGCAGTATCATGCAGCACATCCCGAGATGTCAGAGGATGAGCTGGCCGAAAAGGATGCTCTGATAGACCGCTACTATCACGATGTAGAGCGCGATGCAATGCGTCGCTGTGTTCTGGATGAGGGTAAGCGTCTGGATGGCCGTAAGACAACCGATATCCGTCCTATCTGGTGCGAGGTAGGTTACCTGCCCGGACCTCACGGATCATCAATATTCACCCGTGGTGAGACACAGGCTCTGTGCTCTGTAACACTGGGTACCAAGGACGATGAGAAGATGGTGGATGACGTGCTGGATCAGCACGACGAGCGTTTCCTGCTCCACTACAATTTCCCGCCCTTCTGCACAGGTGAGGCTAAGGCTCAGCGCAGCCTGGGACGTCGTGAGATTGGTCACGGCCACCTGGCATGGCGCGCTCTCAAGGGCCAGATTCCTGAGGATTATCCCTACTGCGTACGCGTAGTATCCGATATCCTTGAGTCCAACGGTTCTTCATCAATGGCTACCGTGTGCGCAGGTACACTGGCTCTGATGGATGCCGGCGTAAAGATCAAGAACCCCGTATCAGGTATTGCAATGGGTCTTATCAAGAACCCGGGCGAGGACAAGTACGCTGTTCTGTCAGATATCCTTGGTGATGAGGATCATCTGGGTGATATGGACTTCAAGACCACCGGTACCGTTAAGGGACTTACCGCCACACAGATGGATATCAAGTGTGACGGACTTTCATATGAGATTCTTGAGAAGGCTCTGGCTCAGGCCAAGGCCGGACGTGAGTATATTCTGAGCAAGATCACCGAGACCATTGCAGAGCCTCGTGCCGATCTCAAGCCCCACGCACCCCGCATCGAGACCCTTACCATTCCCAAGGAGTTCATCGGCGCAGTCATTGGCCCGGGCGGAAAGATCATCCAGGGCATGCAGGAGGAGACCGGTGCCAGCATCAGCATTGATGAGGTTGACGGAGTAGGCAAGATTGAGGTTGCCGCTTCAAACCGCGACAGCATCGAGGCTGCTCTTGCCAAGATCCGCGCAATCGTAGCTATCCCTGAGGTTGGTGAGGTTTATGACGGTACCGTACGTTCAGTTATGCCTTACGGTCTGTTCGTAGAGTTCCTGCCCGGTAAGGACGGTCTGCTGCACATCAGCGAGATTGACTGGAAGCGTTACGAAACCATCGAGGAGACCGGTATTAAGGAGGGTGACAAGATCCAGGTTAAGCTGATTGACATCGATCCCAAAACCGGTAAGTTCAAACTGTCACGTCGTGCTCTCATCGAGAAGCCCGAGGGTTACGAGGAGCGTCCGCAGCGTCCGCCGCGTCAGGACCGCGGTGAGCGTCAGGACAGAGGTCCCCGTCAGGACCGTGGTCCGCGCCATCACCACGATAACCGCCGTAATGACCAGCAGGAGAATACAGAAAGCAATGAGGAGAAGTAATCTCATAGTTGCCGCTCTGGCCCTATTAACAGTAGCCTGTCAGCCACAAGTTGACAGGTTTACTTTAAACGGCCGGATATCGCAGGCCGACGGCAAGATGCTTTATCTGGACCACTTGGCTCTTGATAAGATAGAAATAATAGATTCTGTAAAACTGGATGCACAGGGTGAGTTCAGTTTCAATCCAGTTGCTCCTAAGGAGTGCTTTGACTTTTATCGTCTGCGTATAGACGGTAAGGTGATTAATTTGAGCATAGACTCTACAGAGACTGTAACGGTTACCGCAAACGAGCCGATAATGCAGACTATCTATACCGTAGAGGGGTCCGAAAACTGTCTACGGCTGAAAGAACTGGTAATGCGCCAGAGGGACCTTAAACAGGATCTGAGGAATCTGGGCATGAATTTTACAGGCAATGATATCAAAAAGCTTGAGAGCCAGATCAGTGAGATGGTTGACGTATTCAAGTCTGAGTTGCTCACTGATTTCATCCTGCCTGAGCCGGGTTCTCCCTATGCCTATTATGCCCTATTCATGAGCCTGAACGGGCAGATGATTTTCAATCCTCAGACAAACCGTCAGGATGCCAAGTGCTATGCAGCCGTCGCTACCCAGATGGATATCAAGTATCCCGATGCCATCCGCACCGTCCATCTTCATAACGTTGCTCTAAAAGGAATGTCCAAGACATCGCCCTCCAAAAACAACAGCGTATCGGATGAAATCATACAGAAGTTTGAGAGTCTGATAGTGGAGACCGGTTTGATAGAGATAGAACTCCCTGACTGTAACGGTAAGATACGTCGTCTGAGTGATGAAAAGGGAAAGGTAGTGTTGCTGGATTTTACGGCATACAAGACAAACTACTCACCTAATTATAACATGTTGCTCCGGAATCTCTACAATAAATTTGCGGATCAGGGTTTCACTATTTATCAGGTATCTGTTGACAGCGATGAGAGCTATTGGCTCAACTCGGTCCGGAATCTGCCCTGGGTATGCGTGTATGATGAGGAGAGTGCAAATTCATCGTATCTCAGTTCATATAATGTTCAGCAGATTCCTACTGCGTTTCTGATAGACCGTAACGGCAGTATCGTAGACCGTCCGGACAATACGGATGAGTTGGAGAGTAAGATAGCAGAGCTGCTCAAGTAGCACTTTATTTTTTGCGTTTTTGTTGGGATAGTCTGAAAATAAGACTATCTTTGCCATAAGAACGTGAGACATAAGGATTGGGTTCCAACATCTGGGAGAGGATTGTTGGAATTCTTTTTTGCTCATGTCAAAAGCAGATTGTATAACTGATAAAATATTGATATTATGGCATATATGTCAGAAGAGGGCTACAAGAAACTGGTAGCCGAACTACAGTACCTGGAGGGTGTACGCCGTCCGGAGATCATACAGCAGATAGCCGAGGCCCGTGATAAGGGTGATCTTTCAGAGAACGCAGAGTATGATGCAGCCAAGGAGGCTCAGGGTATGCTTGAGGCCAAGATAGCCCAGCTTAAGGCTCAGATTGCCGATGCCAAGATTATCGACGAAAAGAAGATAGACACTTCGGCTGTTCAGATACTTACTAAGGTTAAACTCCGCAACACCAAGAATAACGCCACTATGGTGTATTCTATCGTACCGGAGAGTGAGGCAGACCTCAAGGCCGGCAAGATTTCAAGCAGCACTCCCATTGCCAAGGGCCTGTTGGGGCACAAGGTGGGTGAGACCGTAGAGATAACAATCCCCAGCGGCAAGATTGGTTTTGAGATATTGGAGATTTCATTATGACAATATTCAGCAGAATAATTGCAGGTGAGATTCCCTGCTACAAGATAGCTGAGACTGAGAATTGCTTTGCTTTCCTGGATATCAACCCGCTTGTTAAGGGTCACGTGCTTTGCATACCTAAGCGTGAGGTTGACTATCTGTTTGACTTGACAGACCAGGAGCTCTGTGACCTGCAGCTCTTTGCTAAGAAGATTGCCGCAGCCCAGAAGAAAGTATTCAACTGCATCAAGGTAGGTGAGGCCGTGCTGGGTCTTGAGGTGCCCCACGCCCACATTCACCTTATCCCCATGCAGAGTGAGAAAGACATGCTTTTCAGCAATCCCAAACTCAAACTCACTCCCCAGGAATTCGAACAGATTGCAGCCGATATCCGCGCCGCACTCTAAATAACACAATAGTGACAGTCCCCTCTGTGTGCTTTTTGAAAAAGAACACAGAGGGGACTGTCACTATTGTGTTAGGCGTATTTGAGTATCAGATCTGCATTTATGCCTAACTTTGAGTGTAGTCTTTTGGCAATAGGCATAGTGATACGTCTTTTGCCACTCAGTATTTGGCTGAATACGGACTCATTGATGCCTAAATATTTAGCACCTTCTTTCTGTTTCATATTGCGGGCATAGAAGTAATCCTCAATAGACCTTATCAAAGGCGTCTTCTCTCTAAGAGGTAGAATGTCCATGTATTCATCCTCATACTGAGCCATTAGCTTGCTCAAATCTGAGATTTGGCGTGTATATTCATTATCCATCTCAGGCTCAAGCATTCCTTTATCAGTTGCCTCGGCAATTAAAGTTTCAACTTTAGCCTTTATTTCATCATATTCCTTTCTTGTAGTCACTTTGTTCATAGCAAGCCCTTTCTTTAAATTGTTGAACAATCTATTTTGTCATATTCCTGATGCGTACCCACAAATCGGATATTAATCACCCCTCCAATAAAGATTACTACAGCAACAATCCGATAGTTATTTCCTCCTATGTTGAAAACATAGCGTCCATTCTTAACATAGTCCGCCGATGGAAACTGCGCTTTCAGTTCAGAATGACTGTGCCAAGTTGCGCGTTTTATTTTATCAACCCAATTGTTCATTGGAGCTGCTGATTGCGCATGGCTTTGTACAAAAACATCAAGGAGTTCTTTATTTGCAATAATCATCTTTATGGTATTTGCCTACAAAAATAGAAATTAATTTGCATATTGGCAAATTTATTTGCAGAACTGCAAAGATTCTCAATATGATTCTATTTAAGCCAGAAAGAAGGACTGTTGTTCTTTGGGATAATTAAGTGTTACATATCAGTGTTTTTCTGTCCGGCGTATCCTTGTAGGATTGTAAGAAGGAATCCGCATGCCGAAGATTCATCATCAAAGGATATGGGATATATGTTATCAAAACTACCTATTGAGAAAAACCACCATAATTCGTCGGATGCAATTATATTATATGTGCTGGCAGATTTCATTTCACGTATTGATAAATTGACATTAAAACCATCAGAGTCATCCTTTGCAATTGAAACCGTATAATTGTTAAGCCCCTTGAACAAATCCTTTGTCCTCTTTGCCATATCCTTTAAGAAAAGAGAAGGCTTACATTTGTTATGTGAGGCGGCATTGTATAGCTCCTGGTATTCATCTTCATTCAGAGATGTATCAATATCTTGAGTCCAGTTATTATAAAACTGTTTGTAGTTCAGATATAGTTTATCAAAGTTATGCTTTAAAAGAACTGCGCTTTGAAGCATATTACCTTTGTGGAATCGATACTCCTTTCCAATTGAAGTATAGTTACAAACGATCCAGGAATAATCCTGAAGATTGTATTTGCCGATAATATCAATTATGTTTTTCTGTAACTCAATCAATAATGAAGGTGTAGCTTTCTTGAAGAGAAACTCCAACGCAAACGGCTGTCCTCTCCATGTTATTGGTTCCTCATCCTTGTTTTCTTTATTATCACGTTCATTGCAGTCTTTGACTATAGGATTGAATTGTGTCAGCAATCCGTCTTTCTGTAAACGGTCAATAATATCCTGTAAATCTCTTTTTATATCTTCCTTGACCATAGAATCACGATCAACATCATATCCTGATGGAAAAGGTATACCAACCTCCATAGTAATGTATGTCTTGTTTATATGATCATTGGTGTTCCCCTTATCATATACTCTGTATATAAAACGGTAGTATCCTATATCTATAGCAGCAATATGTTGTGTAATGAGTTTGCTATCCGCAGGTAGTGAGTCCATCAGTTTTTTGAAGTCACGTGACCATTTTGATAAAGCATAACCTATTATTATAAGCAATAAGAGAAATCCTAGAATATATAATCCACTTGCGTCATGTTCATGAACAAAGGAAATAATTGCCATAACAAGGAAAAATAGAAGCCCTGCACTAAAAATGAGCCTGCTTTTGGTGTTTTGTCTCATATCTTATTTCTTATTTGCGGAAATACTTGCCGATGACAGGGAGGCTGGAGAGTGGCAGGTCTTTCCTAACGAGGTATATCAGGTAGATGCCGATGAGAACAGTGTTGATTATCAGCGCCAACCAGGTAGGAAGAGGCTGGGCTCCCAGATATATGACGTACAACACTACTGCCAGCAGTACGTACTTGAATATGTCCATGAGCGGATAGTTAATGGGACTCTTTTTCTGACCGATGAAATAGGACAGCAGCATGCAGGTTCCGTAGCCGGCAAACCCGCCCCATGCGCAGGCCATATAACCGTACTTAGGCACAAACACTATGTTGATGGTAATCATTACGGCTGCTCCTATGCCGCTCATCACGGCACCCCACCAGGTCTTGTCTATCAGCTTGTACCAGAATGACAGGTTAAAGTATATGCCCATGAACAGCTCGGCCAGCATGACAATGGGAACCACCTTGAGCCCTACCCAGTAATCATGGTTGGTTACAAGATAACGGAATATGGGCAAATAGAACATCACGCCCAGGAAAGCCAGGATGCCAAAGATTATGAAAAACTTCATTCCTTGAGCCAGCGTATCGGCACTGTCCTTACCCTTGCTGCCTCCAAATACAAACGGCTCGTATGCGTATCGGAAGGCCTGGGTAAGCAGAGCCAGTAGCATGGCAATCTTGCAGCATGCGCCGTATATACCCAGCTGTACCTGTCCTAACTCCTTATCGGCCACAATATGCTTGAAAGCAATCTTGTCAAACACCTGGTTGAGGATACCCACCAGGCCAAGCAGCAGAATGGGCCATGCATACGCCAGCATACGGCGTGCCAGCTGTTTGTCAAATCCGTAGCCTATACCCTTAAGTTCCTTTATGAACCCGAACGTGACGCAGAATGTGCACAGCAGGTTGACAAAGAATATCAGGCCTACACCATAATTGAACTTTATATATAAGGTCTCAAGAGTGGGAATGAACCCGAACATCTTGGGCATGAGCCAGAACACAAACACATTGAGCAGCACATTGGGGATGATGAACGCCATCTTGAGAGCCATGAACTTGATGGGACGGTGCTGCTGGCGCAGGCGGCTGAAGAGTATGGCCTGGAAAGCGTCCATTCCGGCTATGATGGCAAAACAACCCACATACTCGGGGTGTTCAGAGTAATGCAGATAATCCG
Source organism: uncultured Prevotellaceae bacterium (assembly GCA_900318995.1). GTDB lineage: Bacteria > Bacteroidota > Bacteroidia > Bacteroidales > Bacteroidaceae > Colenecus. The sequence goes on from ONMR01000001.1 coordinate 161,792, forward strand.
ATATGGGGTTAATGAATATAAGCACCAGAGCGATGAACAGCACCGCCACCGTTCCCACCAGACGCAGTGCGGTGCTATAGACCATCTGTTCGTTCTCCCCCTCCTTGCTGGCAAACCTGAAGAACGTGGTCTCCATGCCGAATGTAAGCAGCACAAACAGCAGGGCGGCCCAGGCATACATCTCGGTTACTATGCCGTAACCGCCGCTGGCAGGATTTATGAACCTGGTGTGCAGCGGTACCAGCAGGTAGTTAAGGAACCTGCCTACTATGCTGCTTACTCCGTAAATGGCCGTATCCTTGGCCAGCGATGCCATCTTGCTGCCTGCCATAAATGCTCCTATTTATCCAGTAGTTGTGATATTTTCTGCTGCAGTTTTTCTCCGCGTAGTCCGGAGGCGATTATCTTTCCGGTGGCACAGTCAATAAGGAAGTTGGCGGGAATGGAGTTGACTCCGTACATCTTGGCTACCTCATTATCCCAATACTTAAGGTCGCTCACATGAATCCAGTTCATCTGGTTGACCACAATGGCATTCTCCCACGCATCGCGGGTATGGTCAAGTGATACTCCCAGAATCTGAAATCCTTTTCCCATGTATTTGGCGTATGTCTCCTTAAGGAACGGAACCTCGCGCATGCAGGGGCCGCACCATGATGCCCAGAAATCTATCAGGACGTACTTATTTGCGGGATCGGATATTACATCCTTGGCCGATACCATCACTCCGTCACGTCTGGCCTGACTGAAATTGATATACGGCTGTCCCGTTGCCGTTTTAAGCTGCTTGCTGTTGCTCTCATTAATTGTTTGCCACAGTTTGCTCTTCTGGATTTTGGCATCAAAGCTGTCCAGCATGCTGCGTGTTGTGGCGGGGTCCTGCTCATAGGCCAGCTCACGCAGGCATACCATCCCGAACATATTGTCTGTATTCTCTTTTACTCCCTTAATCAACAGGTCATTGTATTTGGTTTGCACCTCATCAATTATTCCTTCTTTGCCCTCATTCTGCTCATAATATTGGGTCAACTTGGCCGACTGGTCCGATAGCCCGGCCATCAGGTTGTTGGCGCGGCTGCCCTTGACTATATACTCTCCAAAGTCTGGGAGCGGCTCCATCACCAGTTTTCCGGGCTCCAGGATAAACTGGCAGTCCAGCGATGCCTGTCTTATGGCACGGTTGTTGGCTATGTATGCAAACTCGGGGGTATCAACTGTACCTTCAAAACTGAAACTGCCGTCGGCCGAATAGACTGAGTCCAGTACGTTACCCGAGCACAGCAGGTATATGGTCTGGTCTGCGCAATCCTTAAACTGACCGGTCAGGCTATACTTGTTTTGTCCCTGACAGCTGGCCAGCATTGCCATAACTGTCATAATCATTGCATTTTTTTTCATATCTGAGTATTTGGAATGTTTTGTTTGCAATTATTGTGTAAAGATATGCAGTAATTGTTCTACAACACTCCTAATATTGATTTTTTTTATCTTTATTATACATGATTGTTGCATGATATGTTATTACTCAATAATTTTGTTCTTAAATGTGGAAGTTGTGGTTATGCATAACTATAACTTTATATATTCCATTTGTTATATAGTGTGCTAATAATAGTCCTTATTCTTGCTAATATGTTATTTTATTCAACTAAAAATCATAATTATCAATTAAGTTATGTATTTATTTTTTTATTGGTACTAAGCACCTTGGGATGTCGTCATTTGGATAATATAGCATTACAAAATATTACAAGTACTATGAATGAAGCCGAAAGTTTTATGATTGATAATCCGCAGTTGGCATATAACCTTTTAGATAAAATTGATTACACATCTATTAAGAGAAATAAGGATAAAGCAAAATACGCATTGCTTTTTACTGAAGCACAATACAAAAACTACTATTATATAGAAAACGACTCTTTGATAAAGGTTGCTGTATTGTATTATTCAAAACATAAGAAATGGGATTATTTGTTTCGCTCTTATTATAGTTTGGGTTGTGTCTATTCCCTTTTAAAGTTATATCCAGATGCTGCAGTTGCATTTGCACAAGCAAATGAACTCATAGATTATGTAAAAAGTGATTTTCAAAAGGGTTTACTTTTTTCAAGAATGGGAGATATTTTCTATGATTGTTACGATTATAATAGAGCTGAGTATTATTACATAAATGCAACGTTTTTTTTTGATAAAGCTGGCAAAGATTATTATACTGCGTGCGCAAAAGGGTCCATTGCCAATTGTAGAGTACAAACGGGTGATTATTACGGCTCCATTGATATATATAATGAATTAATAGATTGGACAGATAGTGTTGATAGTTTAAACTTGAAACGTCAATATATGTCAAACAAGTACTTATGTTTAGTTATTTGTGGCGAAGAAGAACCTCAGACATCTCTAGAAAGTAATATTATGGACTATGAGTATTCTGAAAAATCATTCAGTATACTTAATATTTTAGCAAGATATCATATATCTAAGCATGATTTTATTCATGCTAGAGAACTGATTGATAAGGCTTGGACTGCCGAACCAGTAGATTCTGTTAATATATTGTTCACTGAATCACTTTATTACGAACAAGAAGGAGATTATAATAAAGCTCTATATTATTATCGCGAATCAATGTCTTTCAACAAACAAAAGGCACTCAAGGTGTTGAGTCAACCAATGATAGGAGCACAAAGTCAGTATTATCGTGCGGTGTCAGAGTTAGAGTCGCTTAAAGCTCGCCATAGATTGATATTGTTCTTTACTACTTTAATTCTTTTATTATTAATAATGGTTGCAACTACTTTGTTTATAATTAATCGAAAGAGGAAGACTAATGAACAAATACGTCAGAATCTTTATGCAATAGATGAACTAACCGCTCGAGACTCAATCAGTCAAAATACAATACATAATCTCAATGAATTACTTAAAGAGAAGAGCGAATCCATAGAAAATCTGAATGAACGTATTATTGATTTGTCGGCCAGTGAATCTTTAAGCAGCACAAAGATACAACAATTAAATTTAAAAGTAAGAAAAATGCTACGTCAGCAATATGAGTTGCCTGATTATCTTTATACTAGGTATTATGAGCAGATTGATGACAACAAAAAAGCGGAACGCCTATATAAAATTGTAAAAAATCAGATAGCTGAGTTTACTAATTCAAAGAATATTGAAAGACTGGACAAAATGCTAAACGACACTTTTGGAGATTTGATGAACAAATTATCATCTCCAATATTGGAACTAAAACAAAAAGAAAAACTATTATTACGTTTAGTGTTAACAGATATATCTGCTAAATCTATGGCTGCTATTCTAAATGATACTAATCAGAATATAAATCAGCGTAAGAAACGACTACTTGAAAAAATAGGTCGTAAAGATCCTCAACTACTGGTTGAACTCATAGAGGCCCTAAATTCATAGTTTTACCATTTGACATCCATTAATAATGCAATTATATACAGAGATCATACCAATGTCACATTGTTCATAGTTGTAATCGATGTAATGTGCTGATATGACAGCTGTTACAACAGCAATATGTCATATCATAAAACGGCTTTTTTTTTGGCCGTTTTTTTTGTCGCTAATAACTTTGCCATAAAACAATAACCAATTAATTCAATGTCCTTTTAATGAGAAGAACGCATAAAAGAAATTGTTATTTACAATTGTTTTAATTATGGAAATAAATAGTCAATTCCAGATTTGCTATATTCTAACAAGAACAAAGAACTATAGCCGTGAAATAAGAGAAGGAAGCTCTTCTCTTCTTAGAGGAATCGTTCATTCAACATGTCGCACATTATATATAAGCATGACTGAGATAACCGATTGTTATAATTATCATGCTACCGGAATGAGTATTTTATGGCTGCCGAATTCGTCAGATTCGAGTATAAACAATAGTTGACTATGATGTTTATTTAATCCAAATGCATTAATAAAATCTTGTACTATTAGATGTTCCATTATTATATTCATTTTTTCTTCATTTGTTTTGGGGTGTTAGCCTCTTGCTGTAAAAATTCTTCTTTTTACCAAGATACTATGAAAAGAGCTGATGGCAATCGTGCGGAATTGGATGGTGTGCTATATCATTATCGTGAAGTTGATCCAAATCCCGAAAAACTAAGTGCGGCTAAATATCTTATAAAGAATCTTGCGGCTCATTACTCATATATGGGAAACGAAATCCAAGATTATTATGACTATGCTGCTCTTATTCTGAAGGATACATCTCTAAAGCCAGAACAGCAGCGTGACAGTTTGCTGGAAAAAACGGATTTAAAGTATTCAAGTTTGGCAGACAAAACAATATATGATGCTCAAATCATTAAAGCAAAATATCTGATAGATAATATCGACAAGTCTTATAATGCATGGAAAAACTATCCCTGGGCAAATCATCTGTCATTTGATGATTATTTAGAGTGGCTTTTACCATACAAAGGTGTAGAACTACAAGAATTAGACAGTTGGCGTGACACTCTTTATTCTCATTTTGGAGAAAAAATGAATAGTCAATTTAAGAATGATGTTGAATATGAAACGACTGTTGGTATGGCTGAAAAGATTAGAAATAACATATTTCAAAACATTGGTCGTTATGGATTATACACCCGTTCAGGGTTGCCATTGTTGAATTCATATCTTTTACCGCGACAAACCTTTGGTGACATACAAGATTATGCTTTATTGGCACATCTTTCATTCAGGGCTTCTGGAATCCCATCCGTAATTGATGAAACTCCGGTGGGTGCTCGTGATATAGCGGCATCAAGATGGTTCGTGATATTGTCTGACCGTGGTCAAGAACTAGCTTCAGAATGGGATGTATCAACTCTCATAGGTGGCAGTTTCTTTCCATATGAACGTGGTCCGAAAGTATATAGGCGTACATATGAAATTAATTCTGAAAGGAAGAAATACTATAATAATGCTAGATGGATTTATCCGTTTGATCTATTTCATAAAGATGTTACTTCACAATATTATTTAGACTCCGATGTATATCTAAACCTAAAGAAATGCACCCGTAGCAAGTTGAAAGACAAATATGTTTACATTGCTTCGGCAATCAGGATAAATCAGGAATCCCAGGCTGTGATAGCTGGACTTCCTGATTATCCAGGTTGGAAAATAGTTGATTTTGGGGTAATAAAGGGTAAAAAAGCTTTATTTAAGAATATGGGTCGTGAGGTCCTTTATTTGGCATTAGGTTATGACGGAAATTCATTAATACCATTGGACAATCCATTTATTCTGCATAAAGACGGATCTTTAGAGTTCATATTATATGATACAGTAAAGTCAACTAGTCTCGATATGTGGAAAAATAACAATAACACTATAAGACCATGAAAAATATATTAGTTTTATTCTTATCTATTGTTGTTTGTCAGTCGGTCTTCAGTGGATGTAGTAAGGATTCTTTGTATCTGCGCTACTCCCTGAAGTCTGCTGGCAAAAATCGTTCTGAGCTGCGTAAAGTGATTTATCATTATCGCACTGAAGATAATGATGCTCAGAAACTAGAGGCCGCAAAGTTCCTTATTACGAATATGATGGCTCATTACTCATATCGTGATACTTCTTCCATCAATAGTTATTATAGGACTGCTATTGGCATACTAGGAAAAGGGCCAAGTCCTGATTGGGAACGTGATACTCTTAGGCAAATAAGCGACACTTATTACAATGGTATAACAGAAGATGTCATTTCAGACGTTGAAGTTATGACTGCGAAATATCTAATATATAGTATTGATCATGCATTTCATCAGTGGAGAACCCGACCATGGGCAAAGCACATTCCATTTGATATATTTCGAGAATGGATTCTACCTTATAAAGTAACAGAGCTGCAGAGTCTTGATGCATGGCGTGATACTTTGAGTCAACAATACAGCGATAGCATTAGTTCTGTCAGAGATCAATATGATAATCGAAACACTATTTATGGAGCTATAGAGATAATACGTAATGAAATAAACTCCAAACAATCGAGTATAGGCCATCGTGTGATTTGGGAAGAGCGTGGTAGTTTGCCAATGCGTAGTGCATCTACCATGATACGTATGACATATGGTAGTTGCAAGGACTATGTTACGATGGGGACAGCCGTATTTCGAAGTGTAGGATTACCAGCTACGGTAGATCAAGTACCTGTTTGGGGACGTAATAATGATGGGCATAGCTGGTATGTTTTTATTTCAGATCGTGGACGTGAGGAACCCACCATAAATTCTCTTATTGTGCCAGCTGGATTTCTGTTTTTTCCTTATGAGCGAATCCCTAAAGTATGGCGTAATACATATGCCATCAACCATGATGTTGTTAGATATAGAAATACAGCAAAGTTCGTATATCCTTTTGAGTTGTGTCAACAGGATGTGACGGATCATTATAATCTTACATCCGATTTAAAAATTGAACTTTTTAAGGACATAAAACTAAAAGATAAATATGCATATATAGCTATGGCGGTTAATTCTAAAGGCCCTCAATGGAAAGTGTTAGATTTTGGGGATATTAGAAATGGTTTTGCATATTTTAAAAAAATAGGACGAAATATATTATATATTGTTTTAGGATATGATGGAAAGAATCTTGTTCCTATTAGTTTTCCTTTTATTCTTCATAAAAATGGTAGTATTGATTATGTTAAAGGCAATCCGGATGAAATCATCAGTCTAGATTTTCGCAGGAAATATTATGAATCTAGTACTGTGGTCGAGATGCGTAGAAGATTACTAGGCGGTAAACTCCAATGCGCCACAAAGGCAGACTTTAGTGATTCAATTACTTTATATGTCATTGATAATGCGGAAATCCCCGGGCATATTGTATTAAATACATCTACCCCCTGTCGCTATTGGCGCTATTTAAGTCCGAATGATTCTTGGGGCAGTATTTCAGAATTGTCATTTTATGATTATTATGGTAAAAAACTGATTGGAAATGGCGTTGCGAATCCTGAAGCGGGACAGGATGCTATAGAGCGTGCTTTTGATGGCGATTTGCTGAGTAATTTTGAGATAAATCAGCCTAATGGTAATTGGGTCGGGATGGCGTTTAACGAGCCTACTATGGTTAAGTATGTAAGTATTTATCCTCGAGGTGATGATAATGATATATGTCCAGGTAATGAATATGAGTTGTTGTGTTTTCGGGGAGATGATTGGTATTCATTGGGGTGTCAAATAGCAAAAGATAATTATTTGCATTATGATAATATTCCTACTAATACATTATTATGGATTCGTAATCATACACGAGGAAATGACGAACGTCCATTTATTGTTACATCTGACTATTCAATACAATGGTGGTAATAGAGAGTGTTTTTATGATTTGGAAAAGAAAGAGGGGATAGAAACGCCAATCCTCTTGCAAAGAATATGTTTCTATCCCTTTTTCCCAAATTATTAGTATTAATCTAAAATTTGAATACCGCAAAGATAATATAAGTAAATGAATTGAATTATTGGAATATAGTAATTATTACCTATTCAAAGCTCGCTAGAGGCATTTATCTGGCAATTAACATATTTAATTGTATATTTTATGAAACACAAATTATTAATGGCAATATCGGCCTCAGTTGTACTTGTAGGAGCAAATTTGTTTGTAATTTCTGCAAAACAAGGAAATGTAAATTGTAAAGAGTTGCTCGTTAAGGCTTTTACGCTTAATCACTTTGCTTATGCAGATGATCCAGGCGAAATTCCCGGTTCAATTAAGTCTCGTGGGGTTGATTATAGCAATGAAATTGCAGATTGTTCAATCATGGAAACGGAAGCAATAAGTGTGGATGTATCCATTAGTTCTACAGCAGGTCAAAAATTATCGAAATATATAAACGGATCTGGTAATGGAGGTTATAATGCAGGTCCAATTTCAGCTTCTCTTTCAATCAGTGGTGGTGCTGACTCAAACAATTCTTCAAACAACCAAAATGGCGGAAGAATAAAAGGAACGATATACATTAATGTAAAGACGGCTAAGCCAGAATATGTTTATTGTGATCGCTCCAATTATAATGATTGTTGGTCAATACCAGATCCATGTAATACAATGAAGATGTTGCTGCGTAGAGACATACGAAAAGAGTTTGGGATTTAGCAATCAGTTTTATGAGAAGAATACTTAATACTATGGCCTGTTTGAGTCTGTCATTAAGTATATCGTGTAATCATTTGAGTAATTCTGCTATGGCAGATTACTCAAATGTTACTCAAATACAGTATGACAAAGACGCTGAAGATGTGATTGTAATTGATAGGGTCGTTGATAGTTGTAAATATGTAAGATTGAGAACGGATAAGTCTTATTTGATAGGCAAAATAGATCAGTTATTGTTATGTGATTCTTTTATTGTTGTTATAGATAAGCATATTGCACAATCCATTTTAGTTTTTGATTATGATGGTAATTTTTTAAACCGCATCTCAAGACTAGGAAATGGTCCAGGAGAATATTTAATTATTAATCATGTTGCTATAAATGATAGAAAGGAAGTATGTATTTTAGATAATGCCAAAGAGCGTATAACGATATTTGATATAAAAGGTAAGATGATTGAATCCAAACATTTGCCTTTTAGAGGAAAGAGTCTTGAATATCTTGGCAATAATAATTTACTATTTAGAGTTGAAAACTGTTATGCCGAAGTTGGTTATAAAGAAATAGAAAAATCAAGTTTCGTATTAACAGAAATGAATGGAAATATTATCTATACTTTCGGTGATGACCATTCATACAGGAATCCATCTTATCAGAGTTATTCAGATAACATATATAAATATGACGGGAGACTTTATGGGCGTTTAGATCATGGAAATTTAGTATATGAATTTGATAAAGATTCGGTTATAGGACGGTTTGAACTATCATTAAAGAATGATAAGTTATATTCACCAACAATAGAAGATATGTCAACCCCAGGTTTATATAAAGAAAAAAGGTTACAACAACCATCATTCTCTGGCACCTTTTTCATTTGTGCGGATTATTCATGTTTTAGAATGATGTTTCCGGAAAGAACAAATTTGTATACATGGTTTTTCAGAATCAATAATACAGGAAGGATACTTACATTATCAACTGAGTCAAATGATCCTTTGTTAGCATGTTTCAATAATCCACTATCTAGATGGCGTGACAATACATTAGTTCAAGAAATCTCTCCTACAGTGTTATTATCTAGAAAAAATGAGATTCTTGAGAACAGCAAAATCGAAAAAAAGGAAGCGTTGTTTGACGGTCTTTCTTTAGAGGATAATCCTGTTCTGTTTTTCTATTCTTTTAATTCAACCGTCCTTATAAATGGAGATGTGTCGCAGCAATAGTTATTTGAAAACTTGTTGTCTGTTGTTATTGGTGTTAAATTTTCTTTTATTGGGGATAAGTAGCAATGACGTAGTAAAAACTCCCAATAATAATGAATCTACAGCTATAGACAGATATCAATCATCTTATATAGATTTATTGGAAAATGATGGGCTAGTTATGCCTAATTTGGAGTTACTAGATGTCTCTGCTAAATCTAAGAAGTTGTTAACAGAGCTATGTGATGATGATTCCATTCTGTTTATATGCAGAGTATCACAATTTCATTGCCAAGATTGTTCTAGTTATGTATTAGAGAAAGCGATAAAAATGTTTGAAGGAAATTCAACAAATATGAAATTAGTTTTTTTTTGTGACTATGAATACCGATCATTAAAAATCTTTTTGGACAAACATCCAAACTTAATTGGTTTTGAAGTTTATCAAGTTCCTATTGTTAATTTGCCTATTGAGGCAAGAACATATCCATATTTTTTTACTCTATCAAATAATATGGTTGTACATGATATTTTTCTTCCAGATATAGATGATCCTATTAGAACAGACATTTATTGGAATAGTATTTCTCAAAAATGGAGATAAGCCATAATATCCGGAGGATGGTTACTTCTTTTGTGTCAATGGTAGACATATTAATTGTAATTCTGTTCATGTTTATGAAAATATCGAACAAGAATAATGGAGACGATATATCTGTAATGTTGTTCTCTTTTGTCGACCTGTTGTTTGTTGGTTATTTCTTACTAAGGATAATATTTCAGTTTGGGAAAAGAATTTCGCATGATTTAGTAATAATTGTAATAGAAATAGTTGCTCTTTATGAATCTATATTGGGAATATTACAGATAATTGGTGTGATAAAGTCAAATAATTATTTATTCTTATGTACTGGAACATTTGATAATCCCGGCCCTTTGGGCGGTTTTTTAGCGATATGTATAAGTATTTCAATTGCAGTGGTACATGAAAAAACTGTGAATAGAGGCAAAAAGCCTTGTTCAACATTTGATAAAATGATTCTTATGATGTCTTATTTGTCAATAACATTTTGTACTATACTCATACCATCCACTCAAAGCCGCGCAGCATTATTGTCAATCATATTTACATCTTTTATATATCTATCAAAAGAATCAATAATTCGTTCTTGGATAATAGATCACTTATTTTTTTTCATTATTACCATTATTTTTTTAATGTCTTTAGTTTTAATTTTTAAGAGGCCATCATTAAACGGGCGGCTAATAACTTATAAGATGGAACTGATGACAATTATAAGGAATGAATACAAAGGAGTTGGGCTTGGCCATTTTTCAAATGCATATGGAAAAACGCAAAGAGAATATTTCTCAAAATCAATTTATATTAATGAAGGAGATCTTATTTACTCCGAATCAGATAAGGAACGAATCTTTGCGGATAATCCTAAGGTCGGTTTCAATGATTATTTACAATTTGGAATTGAGTTTGGTGTCGGTCCTTTGATACTATTATTATTATTCATTATGCTGATAGGATTTCGACTATTCAAATACGATTCTCCTTTATGCCAAGGACTGATTAGTTTAATTGTTTTTGCTTTTTTTTCTTATCCGTTTTCAATATGGGCGTTTCGTTTATTATTTATTGTATTTGCAGCATATGCCGGAAGTGAAATAAAGGTAAACAATTCACCTAGGGGGTGCAATCTGTTTTTTGCATTAATATATATAGTTCCGCTTGCAATCTTCTTTGGAAGCATTGAAGTTATAAGGACCATACATCAGTATGAAACAAAGTGGGAAAGTCAGAGGTTTATTTTTGGCAATGGTGATTATTTATCATATGAATACTGTTGTTCTCAATTGTACCCTAATATGAAACACAATTGTGCTTTTTTATACGAATACGCTTATTCACTATATATGAATAGAGATCTAGTTGGAAGTGAAACAATTGTAAACCAGAGTCTTACATTGAGCGGAAATGCGCTGTTATTCATATTGTTGGGTGACATTCATAAAGAGATGGGACTAATCAAAGAAGCTGAAAAAGATTATCTTGATTCTTTTTTTGCCATACCAGACAGATTGTATCCAATGTATAAACTCGCAGTCTTGTATCATGATAGTAATCAAATAACGAATTATCATAATACGGTTCGTAGCATCGATAATTTTCATCCTAGAATAGAGTCCCAGGCAACTAATGACATACGTGATATGTTGAATGAACTAAATGATCCAAATGATGAATCAATGTGAAGATAAAGATAGTAAGTTTTCCTTCTATGAGAAGCATAGAGAATGTATTATAAGAATCCGGAACTTGGTATACATAATATGTGTATTACCAGTCGTGTTTTTATTTCTGTTGCGTTCATTTTTTTTTGTGAAATATACAATACTATCAGGCTCCATGCTTCCGACTATACAGGTTGGTGAATCAGTTTTCATTAGCAAATTGTTGTACGGATGGAGGATTAAAGCATTATGGTCAGATAGACCTGATTATTTCTATAGGATACATGGAACAAGAGATATTGTACCAGGTGATATTATTGTTTTCAACGCTCCTTTCGGTGAATATGATTTAGGAACAATTAGATTCAACTCCGATATTAAATACTGTAAAAGGGTATTAGGTTCTCCTGGAGATAGGATAGGAACGGTGGATGGTCATTGCTGGAATGACAAGGTGCTACAACCAATTGGTGTCTTGGATGAACAAAAAAAGTTGCGTTGGATGTTTGATAGCATATTTGTATGGAGACAGACATATAATGTTATACCTATGGAAGAAAAGTCTTGGAACATAAAGAATTGGGGACCTCTTATTGTTCCCCAAAAAGGGTTGACTATAGAACTTGATTCTTTTTTGTTAAATATATATAGGCCAATTATTGAATATGAAACGGGTGAAGAGTTGTCAAATAAAGTGTTAGAATACACCTTTGATAATAATTATTATTTTGTGATAGGTGACAATGTTATTGATTCATTCGATAGCCGTTATTGGGGATTTCTACCTGAAGATTTCGTAATAGGAATAGTTAATCGAAAGGATAATAGAAACAAAAAGAAACATACACATTAATAATCTAATAATCTTTGAATATTGTTTTTTTCAAGACCCTTATTATTAACAAAGACTTTGTTTGTAGAATAAATATGAGAAAGTCCTTTTATTGGAGAGCGGTATTGCCCTTTATGATGTGTTTTGGAGTTGGTAGTCCTTGCGGTGCTCAAGTAATTGTGCCAAGGACTCTTGATATGCGCCAGGTGGTGGAGCTGGCTCATAAGCACTCTATTGCGTCTATGAGTAACCGTAACAATTTTGCGGCTTCTTACTGGAGCTACAGGTCTTACAGGGCTCAACTATTGCCATCGCTCAGTCTTAATGCCAATCTGGTCAATTTTAACCGGTCTCTTGTTCAGTTGCAGGATTATAATAGCGGTGCTATCAGTTATAGGGCTAATTATAACATGAAGAATGATGTATCGCTGAATTTCAGACAGAATATTCCTTGGACGGGTGGATCGTTGTCTCTGTCTACGCAGCTGTCCAGGCTGGATCAGTACAGTCCAGCCAGGCTTACCACATATTATGCCCAGCCTGTCTATCTTACTTATGCGCAGACTCTGTGTGGGTATAATCAGTTTAAGTGGCGTAAGGAGACTGAGCCTAAGCAATATGAGATTGCCAAAAGGCAGTACATTGAAAGTATGGAGCAGCTTAGCCAGACTACGGTGGCTCTGTTTTGGAACTGTGTCAGTACCAAGGAGAGCTATGAGAGGGCTGTTAAGAGTTTTGATGAGGGTAAACGTCTGTTTGAGGCAGGGCGGACGCGTTTTGAGATGGGTACCATTACGCGTGACCAGCTAATGCAAATCGAGGTACGTATTCTTAATGATTCTCTAAGCGTGAGCAACAGCATGGTCAACTTACGTACTACCATGAATCGTCTCTGTTCTTACATAGGGTATCAAGAGGATACCGACCTTATCCTTATCATTGATTATAACATTCCTGATATTACGCTTGATTATAATGATGTTGTGGAGCGCGCTCTGCAGAACTCATCGTTCAGTCTAAGGCAGGATATGCAGTATATTCAGGCGGATGAGAGTGTAGCTAGGGCTAAGGCCGGCAGGAGCCTGTCGGCAAGTGTTAATGCTCGTTTTGGTATGTCGGGATCGGCCGACAGGTTTGATGATACGTTTATTCAGCTTAAGGACCAGGAGGTGATAGGGGTACAGTTTACCATTCCTATCCTTGACTGGGGGCAGGGCCGGGGCAATGTGCGTATGGCCGAGGCCAGAGCCCAGACTACACGTTATGAACTGGAGCAGTCTCTTATTGATTACCGTCAGGAACTATATACACAGGTGATGCAGTTTAATGACCAGCGTAGCCAGTGTGAGATTGCACGGCGCGTGGCCCTCTTGGCTGAAGAGAGCTATGAGTCGGCTTTCCATAATTTTGGCAGCGGTAGCATGTCTATGACGCAGTTGGATCAACTAAAGGAAAAGCGCGATCAGGCTGTCAGTTTATATCTTGATAAGGTGGCCGGTTTCTGGAAGTACTACTTTGGCATACGCAGGGCTACGCTTTTTGACTATGAGTCTGGGGTGGACATTAGCGCTCATTTTGATAAACTTGTAAAATAACTGTTGATGAAAGCATATAGTATTATTGTTATTTGGGCAGTCGCGGCTGTTGCTTGTTGCTTCAAGGATAAGAGTGATAAGTATCATACCGAAGATACCACCCGTATGATACACGGCACTTACAATAAGGAGAAGAATGTGGTTGTCGTGATGCCTTTGGAGCGTAAGGTGTTTAAGAAGCAATTGGTATGTAATGGTAAACTGGAAGCTCAGAGCAAGATTGCCCTACAGTTTGAGGCTCAGGGTAAGATTGAACAGATAAATGTACGTGACGGACAAAAAGTGCAGAAGGGGCAAGTGCTGGCATCGCTTGAAAAGGAGCAGTCGCGCCGTCATCTTGAACAAGCACGCCTGCAGTTTGACAAAGCAGAGATGAGCCTGGCTGACCGTCTGCTGGACTATGGTTATACTCTGGCTGATACTGCGCGTATACCAGCTGACCAGAAGCGCGTAATATATATCAATACTGGTTTTATTGATGCGCAAATGTCACTTGACAATGCCCAGCGTACCTATAGGCTGTGTGATATTGAGGCTCCGTTTGCAGGCAAGGTGGCCAGCCTTAAAGGTCGAGTATATGAGCAGGGCGGTCAGTTGTGTACTCTAATTGACGATAGCCGATATCTGGTGCGTTTCTGTGTCCTGGAGACTGAATACGGGTTTGTGCATGTGGGCCAGGATGTTCTGGTATCTCCGTTTGTAAACAGAGATGTCGTTCTTAAGGGTACTATACTATCTATTAATCCTACTGTAGACCAGAATGGCCAGATTGCCGTAACGGCGCAGGTACCGGGATCGGATCGGCTGATGGACGGTATGAATGTGCGTATTACTGTGGAGAACAGTATCCCGGACCAGTTGGTGGTGCCTAAGAGCGCCGTTGTGATACGTGATAATATGGAGGTGCTTTTCAGAATAGATCCCAATACTGGTCATAGCCTATGGACTTACGTAAATGTGATTATGTCCAACACCACGGAGCATGTGGTGGAGGCCAACAAGGAACGTGGTGCAGACCTTAATGTGGGTGATAGGATAATTATAAGAGGCAACCTTAACTTGGGGGATGACGCGGAGGTGGTAATTGAGTAGAGGTCATGTTCAAGGGATTAATTAAGCGGCCCATAGCGGTGCTGATGGTGTTGATTGCGGTTATGGTGTTGGGTATAACGGCCATACGCAAACTGCCGGTATCGCTGGTGCCGGATATAGATGTTCCGCAAATAACTGTTCAGGTTACATCCTCCGACCGCAGTGCTCGCGAACTGAATGATGTGCTGCTGGCTCCGTTAAGGTCTCAGTTGGTGCAAGTAGATAACCTCAAGGATATAGTATGTACGGCACGCGACGGAAAAGGTCTGATAGAGATGACTTTTGACTACGGAGCCGATGCCGATTACATTTTTATTGATGTGAATGAGCGTGTGGACCGCGCTACCAGCGGCTGGGATGTCAGGGAGGAGAGACCGATGATTGCGCGTGCCAGCGCTACGGACATTCCGGTTTTTTTTATTAATGTATCACTTAAAGACGGAAAGCAAGCGGGGGTTTCCCAGATGCTTAAGATGAGTGATTTTTGTCGTCAGGTAATAGTACGAAGGCTGGAGCAGCTGCCGCAGGTGGCGATGGTGGATATATCCGGGTTGATGTTTCCACAGTTGCTTATTATTCCTGATATGGAGAAACTGCGTGCCATAGGAGTTGATGAGAGTGCTCTAAGCGGTGCCATAAGGAGTGCTAACGTTAGTCTTGGCAGCCTGTCGATTTGTGACGGCGAGTATCGTTTTGACGTGCGTTTTGAGTCCAGCGTGGTTACTCGCGATGATGTGGAGAACGTGTGGCTCAAGTTGGGCGACAGGACTTATCAGATAAAGGATTTGGCCAAGGTGCGTGAGGAGCCGCAGCGTCTGAAGGGTATGGTGACAGCCGATGGAGTCCAGTGTATTACAATGGCAGTGATTAAACGGACCGATGCCCGCATGGCCGACCTTAGGGAAGGCATTCAAAACCTGATGAGAGTGTTTGAGGATGATTATCCTGACCTGCAGTTCCAGATTACACGTGACCAGACGGAGTTGCTGGATTATTCTATCAATAATATGGTGCTTAACCTTCTGTTCGGCGCATTGTTTGCCTGCATAATTATTTTCTTTTTCATGCAGGATTTGCGAAGCCCTCTGCTGGTGGTCCTAACCATACCCACAGTGCTTATATTGTCGTTCCTGTTATTCTATGTGCTGCATATATCCATAAACATCATATCGCTGTCCGGTCTGGTGCTTGGCCTGGGTATGATGGTGGACAACTCCATTATAACAATAGACAACATTACACAGCGCTGGCTTAAGGGAGAACTGCTGGCCGATGCATGCGTTTACGGCACGCAGGAGATTTTTGCACCTATGCTCAGCTCAGTGCTGACCACTTGCGCAATTTTTATTCCGCTGATTTTTTTGAGCGGAATTGCCGGCGCTCTGTTCTATGATGAGGCGATGGCGATTACAATCACTCTGCTGTCAGCCCTGATTATGTCCGTACTGGTGATACCAGTGTTCTACTACAGGTTCTACAAAAATAAGCCCTGTTTTACGCCTAACGGATTAATAAGCCACAAAAGCGTGGGTGTCATGACTAACGGCTATAAGCGCTTGATGAGTTGGTTTTTCCGCCGTAGAGGTGTGATGTGGGGAATACTGGCCGCCTCTATGCTACTTATAGGTGTGTTGTTTGTCAGTCTTGACAAGCAAAAACTGCCTACTCTGTCCCACACTGATATGCTGCTTAATATTGAATGGAACGAGCGCATATCAATAGACGTGAATAACCAGCGCTGTGAGCAGATACTCTCCCGCTTCCCAGATATGGTAGAGCAATATACGTCTATGGTGGGGGTGCAACAGTTTGCGCTGTCGCATACCCGTGAGATGGGGCCGTCCGAATCAACCATATATATCAAGGCCGATGGTGCTGACCGGATTGATTCCATTGAGTCTATGGCAAAAGATTACATTAGCCGTAACTGGCCAGATGCTGTATGCGGCATTCAGGCATCGGGCAATATATTTGATATGCTGTTCTCTGATATTGAGGCACCTCTAGTGGCGCGTATCAAGTTGACCAACGGTCTTATCCCTGATCCGGACCAGATCACATCACTTATTTACTCGTTGCGTTATGCGCTGCCGGGTTATTATATCCAGTTGCCCGAGTGGAATGAGTACATTGAGTTAATTACGGACCCGGAGCGTTTGGCTATGTATGATGTAAGTTATGGACAGATACTCTCTTATTTGCAGAACTCGATGAATGCCGGTCAGGTTCTGCGTATATCAAAGGGCGATTTTTCTATGCCTGTGGCGATCGGAATGGGCGAAAAGCAGGCGTGTGATCTGATTCAGGGCAGTTACATTGATACCCGTGGAGGTCGCGTTCCGCTGGAGATACTGCTCAAGGAGACACGCAACCGTGACCTTAAGCAGATTACAAGCGGTGTGGACGGTGAGTTCTATCCGTTGGTGCTTGATGTCAAGGGACGCAATGCCCGCCATGTAATGGATGTTATCAAGAGTGTAGTCCGGCAGGATGGAAGGTTTGTAGTTAGTTTCTGCGGTACATATTTCAGTAACCGAGATATGATAAAAGAGTTGACAGGGGTTCTGGTGATATCGATTCTGCTGCTTTTCTTTATATTGGCGGCACAGTTTGAGAGCCTAGTGCAGCCGTTCATAATACTAAGTGAGTTGATTATTGACATTTTTGCTGCGATGGGCGTGCTGTGGATATTTGGTGAGAGCCTTAATCTGATGTCCATGATAGGAATGGTGGTTATGTGCGGTATAGTTATCAATGACTCTATTCTTAAGGTGGATACCATTAACCGTCTGCGTGAACAGGGGAAGGGTCTTAAGCATGCCATCCTTGAGGCTGGGTCCCGCAGGTTGAAAGCCATACTTATGACATCGCTTACCACAATTCTGGCAATTGCTCCGTTCCTGGTGCGTGGTGATATGGGTAGTGACCTGCAATATCCTCTGTCACTATCTTTAATATCGGGTATGATAGCTGGTACGTTTGTCAGTATTTTCTTTGTGCCTCTGTCTTATTACGTAATCTATAAAAGGACTGAAAGATGAGAAGAGGCAGTCACTCTTTTTCCATCATCCTGGTTATGATAGTGCTGATGCTGATGGGTGGAGCTATCATCTGGTCCGGTGGCTTGAATGTACAGTATGATCCGGTTAGGGATGAACTCAGCCTGACCGTAAGTTTCAAAGGCAGCGGTTCGGCTAGGGTATTGGAGACCGAGGTTACATCGGTCATTGAAGGCGCGTTGAATACCGTGGGTGGTGTAACATCAATTACAGCAAACACATATCAGGGATACGGTTATGTCATGCTCAACTTCAAAAAGGGTACTAACATGGAGACTACCAGGTTTGATGTATCCACACGTATGAGGCAGATTGCAACCAAACTGCCGGAGGGTATTAGTTGGGACGTTAGCGGATCGGTACGAGGCGGCGGACGCAGTAGTGAGCTGTTATTGTATTACACCATAAATGCTGATCTGCCATCCATAGAGATAGTGCGTAATGCCGAAAAGTATTTGGTTACGCCATTGTCCAGGATTGAAGGAGTGGAGAGTGTCAGTACATCGGGCGCCAAGGATTTTGAGTGGGTTTTGACCTTTGATCCGGATGCATTGCGTGCTGTGGGTATGAGTCCCGCCAATCTGAGTGAGGCATTGAACAGTTTCTTTCAGAACAGCATTGTGGGTACGAAGGTTATGGAGGACCGTCTGATACTGGTGCGACTTAAGTCTCGGGATTTGACCGGTAACCTGGAGCAGATTCCTCTTGGCAATGTAAACGGTAGGATGTATTATATGGGTGATTTTGCAAATGTTCAGTACCGTGAGCAGATCCCCGGCTCATACAACAGGATAAACGGACTCAGTACGATAACGCTTTATGTCATGGGGCAGGAGGATATTAACACCATATCAGTTACCACTGCCGTCAAGGAACGTATGGAACAGCTTAAGGCGTTCTTGCCTGACAACTATGCCGTCAAACTGAACTATGATGCGTCTGAATATCTGGATAATGAGATGCAGAAGATACTGTTCCGCACTCTAATATCACTGGGTGTCTTGCTCTTGTTCGTGCTTATTGTGAGCCGCAGTATGCGCTATCTTACGGTGATAGGACTTACCATTATTGTCAATTTGCTCAGTGCGGTTATATTCTACAAACTATTTGGAGTTAATATAGAGATATATTCTATGGCTGGAATAACGGTGTCATTGGGAATTATCATAGATACCGCAATTGTTATAGCCGACCACTTTACGTATTATGGCGACCGCAAGGTGATATTTTCCATAACAGGTGCTCTGCTTACTACGATAGCAGCTCTGATGATGGTGTTCTTCCTGCCTGAGGAAACAAGAGTCAACCTGACCGATTTTATTTGGGTGATTGTGATAAACCTGACTCTATCCATCCTGATTGCGTTCTTATTTGTGCCGTCTCTGTTGGAGTATATGCCGTTAAGGAATAGGGGCGTAGTTAACAACACCATGAGAAGGCGCCGCCGTTTGGTGCGTCATTCAGACCGTTATTTGAGTATTATAGTTTGGAGCCGTCGTCACAGGTGGATTTTTGTTATGGCTCTAATCCTAGTGTTTGGTATTCCGATACAAATGCTTCCAGTCCAAGTACGGCATAAGATAGTAGAGGATGGGGAGGATAGCACCAAGGGAGGTCTGGTGGGCTTTTACAACAAGACTATCGGAAGCCAGTGGTACCAGCGCAACAAGGCTTGGTTTGAGTATCCTTTAGGTGGTACGCTCAACATATTCCAGAAACACTCCATAGGGAGGATTTCTTTTTATCGCGGGGATGAAGGTAAGTATGAGACCGTGATCCGCGTGACAGCCGAACTGGCCGAGGGTCAGACGGTACAGCAGCTTAATGAGATTGTCAGGGAGATGGAGAACTGGTTGCAGCAGTTTAGCGAGATCAGTGATTTCTATACCAACTTGTCGGGTACATCGGGCACATTGGAGATTCATTTCAAGGACGAATATCAGCGGACACGTTTCCCGTATGAACTTAAGGAGCGCCTGTGGGCAAAGGCTTTACGTTACGGAGGCGCCACATGGACTATTCCGTCCATAGGCGACGATGATCAGTATCTTACCAACAACGTTAACAGGACAAGCTGGTCAAATATAATAACGTTGTATGGTTATAACTATGATATACTGTACCGTTATGCAGAGGAACTGATAGATTCGCTCAAGATTAACCACCGTGTCAATGGTCAGGCGGGTTTTTCAGGAACCGGCTGGAACTCTTATGTGGCAAGTGAATTCTTTATGGATCTCGACCGCGAAAAGATAATTCGGACGGGTACTAATCTAAACCGTTATCTCTCTTTTTTACGTGAGCAACTTTATGACAGCCAAGCCGGTAAAGTGCGGGAGGATCATGGTGAGACTCCAATACGTCTAGTATCGGCCGATAAGGACTATTATGATCTGTGGCATATACGTAACGATATGATCATAATAGACAGCATGAATACTCGGCTGAGTGATTTGGGGTCTATCATCAAAAGGAGTACCGGGCTATCCATTCAGCGTGACAATCAGGAGTATACGTTGAGTGTGGGATATGAGTTCATCGGGTCACCCGAACTCCGCTATCGGATGGAGAATGATCTTATCAAACGTTTTAATGAGAGATTCCCGATGGGGTTTCGCATAGGCAGTAACGGATACGGATGGTGGAATGAGCAGACTCAGAAAACTGTTCTAATTTTTGTGGTGGTACTGGTCATTTTTATGATATGTGCATCGTTGTTTGAGTCTTTTAGAATTCCGATGATGATAGTGGTGCTAATTCCTATCAGCTTTGTGGGGCTTTTCCTGGCTTATCCATTGTTTGGTGTGAGTTTTGGACAGGGCGGATTTGCGGCCATGATTATGCTGTGCGGTATCACTGTTAACGCAGGCATATATCTTACATCTGAGTATCAGACCATCTGTGCGGCTAAAGGCAGGACGGGTATGGGGATGTATATCAAGGCTTTCAACCGCAAGATTGTACCCACTATGCTTACCATCCTGAGTACGGTACTGGGCCTCATTCCATTCCTCCTGGACGGCCGCCAGAGCCAGTTCTGGTTCAGTTTCGCGATTGGAGTAATGAGTGGAATGCTATTCTCCGTAATTGCCATCGTCCTCATCATACCAGTCTTCTTCCCGCTAAACACTCAAAAATGATACAAAAGGGGACTCTCCCCAATTGTATCATTAATATTTTATAGCATTGCTATCTGGTCTTGGGTCAGTCCGGTGCAGCGTGCTATTACTTCAATCGGCAGCCCTTCGGCTTTCATAGCGCGGGCGGTATCAGCACGACCTTCAGCACGACCTTCAGCACGACCTTCAGCATGTCCTTCAGCACGGCCTTCAGCACGGCCTTCAGCACGACCACGGGCTTCACCTTCAGCTAGCCCTTCGGCTTTACCTTCGGCAATGCCGTCCTCACGGGCCGTGCGCATACGGCTCTTCTGGTCCATCTCGTACATGAACTCGCGGAAATACCGGTCTTGCTGTTCTTGTGTCATGTTTGCAAACATAGTGGTTTCAAATAACTTGTCCAAATTTTTGTCTTTGAAATAAGCGGGAATCTCTTTCATCTTGCCAAGATTGCAGAACAGATAGAGCATGTTGTCAAGCGGGCCGTCCAGCTCGTCAAGCTGTTTGTTGAACTTGGGCAGCTCTATGGTTACGTAGTGCAGCGTGTCGGTAAGCATGATCCCGTCATCGCGGTCATTCCTGAGGCTGTAGTGGTTTACCACCTCGGGGTTCTCCCTGACGCCGGGCAACAGGAAATCAAGGATACCTATCACATACAGTTCCGGGTACTCAAAACCCTCCTCGCCGCGTTTAAGGGTGTTGCGCAGCGTGTAGCTGGAATAATAGACCATACGGTTGTTGAAATCGCTCTGCTTGGCGCACTGCATCTCGACAGTGATGTGGGTACCGCTTTCGGTTGTACAGTTGATGTCGTAGATGGAGCGGCGCTTATCCGGGTTGTCTGGCATCTGCTCCTGCGGCCCCAGGGTGACACTCACTATGTGCTTGTCTGGCAGGATGCAGTCAATCAGCATCAGCAACAGATCCTCCTTGCCATGCGTTCCAAATACAAACTTGAAGGCAAAGTCAATCTTAAGGTCAATGTACTTGATCCCGTAGCGGCGGGCCTTCTCCATGTTCTCTTCGTGAGTGGCCTCACGGTCTTTTGTGTTTTTTGGTTTCATTTCTGAAAGTATTAATTGTTAATAAAAAAGGTGGACTGAACCCAAATACGAGAAGCACTACGCTAACAATATTCCTGTACCGATGGAGCGCTTTACGGTATTAGCGCTACAAAGATAGTAAAAATTATACAAAAGGGGACAGGCCCCAATAGTATCATTTTATAACAAGAGGGAGGTCCGAAAACCTCCCTTTTCTTGTACCCAGAAGGATACCTGTTTTCGAACCAGACTCATAGAGGAGCTGGATGTGCTGTGCAAATTAGCA
The DNA here is from genome assembly GCA_900318995.1 of uncultured Prevotellaceae bacterium. GTDB lineage: Bacteria > Bacteroidota > Bacteroidia > Bacteroidales > Bacteroidaceae > Colenecus. Next base: position 184,403 of record ONMR01000001.1, read on the forward strand.
GCGAAGTATATTCTCATTACCGAATAGGGTGGAGCCACCAAACCGGTTGCGTAGCTTTACGATCTCTTCCATAGCGTTTTCATAGGTAGTATGGAAACGTTCCTCTTGGGTGGTTTGGCTTATTGTCAAACGCTGATAGTCGTAGTTATCAAGCGTATCCAGTGCGTATGTGTAGTCAGTTACTACTTCGAACAGGGCGTTGGTCTCATCGGTTGAAATCAGGGGCTGATTCTGGATTGTACGTCCAAGCATACCAACCAATTGGCGTAGTTCGGCAATCTGCTCACGGCGCATGTGCTCGTTAACGGCATAACCCTTGATGAGATATTGTTTCAATACTTCATTGGCCCACTGGCGGAATCTTACTCCTCGTTTGGAGTTGACTTTATAACCAACCGAAATGATCATATCGAGATTAAACATTGTAATCTCACGGTTAACAGTACGTTTACCTTCTTGTCGAACCTGTCGGATTTTCCGACATGTTGATTTTTCATTCAATTCTCCATCCTTATAGATATTTTGAATGTGTTCAATGATGTTTGTTCTAGAGGACTTGAATAGATCGGCCATTTGAGTTTGTGTAAGCCATACGGTATCATTCTCAAGACGTACATCAATTTGTGTGTGTCCATCGTCTGTCTGGTAAATTAAGATTTTACCCTGTTCCATATTGTTATCTCATAATTAAAAATGGTTTCTACAAAGATAATCAAAGAAATCAACCTTGTCAAGGCTTAGCAAGCTTGTAATTGCAACAGTTTTGCAGCGCCTTTTTGTTGGTTTGATATACTGCCAATGTTTACATTTGCCGCAGAAACAACAAAGGATATGAAAAAACATTTGGTTTTACTTTCTGCGGTGTTGCTTGTACAAGCTGTTGCCATATCCGTATTTGCACAGCAAAAGCCCAATGCAGGTGATATTATCTCCGGGATTGTTACTGATAGCATCAGTCCTTTAATGGCGGTATATATCACAGAACTGGATTCGGCAGACCGTGTTGTAGCATACGCATATACTGATCTGAAGGGTGAATTTTCATTCCCTCTGGTCAATCCTAAGAACAGGATTCAATTCAGTTTTTATCGGAAAGAACGGATCATTCTCCCCATAGATAAGGCCTTCTTTGAAATCAGGATGGAGGATGATAAGAACTTGCCGCCCGTAAGTTGGGAGGATTTTAAACCGTTAGGTCCAGGTCCCGTTATAAATGAGGCTCCTTCAATATCAGGTGATTTCCCTGATACAGTCCAGCCCGTTCTCCCCGTCCGCCTCTAATCTGCCATATACACTGTTATGAAAATAAGTAAGATAAGAGTCTTGATTGCCAAAGGGTGGTACGTGGCGGTATGGTGCGTATCTTATTCTTTGTTTACATTAATGAGCGGTTTTGCATCGGCTCAGGTACAGACCGTTACGGCTGTGTCTGGTCAAGATACGATCAAGGCAGGAGATATAATTACGGGCACGGTTTCAGACAGCGAGGGGCCTATTATGATGGTAGGCGTTGCAGAGAGGGATTTGGCCAACCGAATTGTTGCTAATTCCGTAACAGATAAAGAGGGTAATTTTTCTATCCGTATTGTCAATCCGTCAGACAGGTTGCAGATTATATATCCGGGTTATGAGGTGGTTGATACAGAGATTAACAGTACCCACTATATCATCAGGATGAAGGAGGATGAGTTTTTTCCTCCTGTTGAAATTGTTGCTGAGCGTATCACGGAACAAACTATGTATGGTCCGATACCGCTTAAGTCTAAACCTCTGCTTGTATTGAATGGCAGAATCATAACCAGGGGAGACCTTGCATGGATAGGCATAGACGCTACAAAAACAGTATTTACCAAGAGAGAGTTGGCACGTATTTTTGGAATCAAAGCCCGAAAGATAAAGGAATATAGAGTCCTGCATGATATCACGGCAATTCATAAGTGGGGGACTAATGCATGGTATGGAGCGATTGAAGTGGATACCAAATAATAATCCGCCAAAGTGTCCCACGCGCATCGGCCCAGTGGGGTTTGTGAGCGGGGTTGGTGTGGGACACACCCCCTTGGAAGGGGGTATGTAACACACGCACCTGCGTCAGAGGGTGCTCACGGTTAGGTGACTGCGGGACACTTTGGCGAGTTCTTCCGCAGGTACAAATGTATTGGTGCGAGCGAATGCCTGGAGCGAGACCGCGGTCCCGGAGGGCCGCCAAGCGACCAAAGGGAGCACATTTGACGGAGTCAAATTAAAATAAGGTCCCGGGTACGACAAGAGGGAGGCTGAAAACCTCCCTCTTGTTCGTACCCAGAAGGATCCCTGTTTTCGAACCAGACTCATAGAGGAGTTAGATGTGCTGTGCAGACTGGCAGCGAAGTATAAGGCCGTAAAGTGATTGCAACAGTTTTGCAACGCCTTTTTGTTTTGATGATTAGTGCATGATTACATTTGTCACAAAAAACAGTGAATTATGAAAAAGCATTTGGTTCTTCTTGTAATTCTGTTGTTACAGACAGCAACGGTTTTCCTGTCTGCTCAGAGTAAGCCTAAAGCAGGTGATACAATCTCCGGTATTGTTATTACTGACCGTGGAGGATTGACTATGGTCACTCTCACTGAAAGAGATGCGTCTGACCGTATTGTGGCTCATGCTGTCACCGATTTTGAGGGTAAATTCTCTTTCAAGTTGGTCAACCCAAAAGACAGGATAGTTATTGATTCTGTAAAATATGAGACTGTAGATATACCTATTGATAAAACATATTTAAGGATAAAGATGAAAGAAAAGGTGACACCTCACCCGGAGGGCCCGGCTATTCCATTTCCTCTGCGTGAAGCGGCAGATGTGGTAGATTCAATAGATATGTCTGAATTTGAAAATCTTATGTAAATATCATATGGCGTACGGCATTCAGATGCCGCACTATGAAAACAAATAACCGGAAAGACGTATTTTCATTATAATTCCGTTTATAGAACAGACGACCAAAATAATTATATAGCTATATGAGAAAGATCATACTGTATTTGTTGTTTGCTGTTGTTTCTATGCTGGCTAGCTTTCCTGTGAATGCCCAACAGACGGACGCAGCAAAAGACAATGCGGAACTGCAGGCTAAACTGGATTCTACACTTGAAAGGGTTAGTAAATTGAGCCAGTTGAGCAGTGAGCAGCTGGATTCCTTGTATCGTAAGAATCTTGAAGAGGCGCACAAGCCAATAGCGTTAGCTCCAAAAGCGGGCGGCAGTATAAACGGGCATGTACTTGATGTTGACGGTAATGTTATCAAAGGTAAGGCGAGGGTATGTGAACGCGATATTGTGGACCGTGCGGTTACCATTTACAATTGTGACTTTAATGACGGTTTCTTTATGCTGTTTGGAATAAAAAGTACAGAGAACTATCTGACGTTTGAAGCCGAAGGGTATGAGACTCAGAGATATCCGATTGACCGAAGCACCTATGAGGTCAGGCTGAAACCTTTATCCGATAATAAATAATGAAACTATGAATAAAAAAGTATTTAAATTGGCCATATCCAGCCTGATGCTGACATTTGCTATGCCGGCTATGTCACAGGGGACAGATGAGTATTTACAACCCTGCGACATTACTCTCCCTAAATATGAGGCGGTATATTCGGGTAATATATTTGAGGACCCTGAAGGTTTTGAGAACCAGATGAAGGCTATTAGAAATAACCCCAGGACGTATGACACTGAGTGTTGGAGTATAAGGGAGGAGCCTTCTTTTGAGGAGAGCTATGAGATAAAGTGTTATTTCAACCGTCAGTCGGAGAAATTCCGGCTTGAGATGATGGTGCAGAATCAGCAGAATCCACATGTTCTGGAGATAGATGAGGAGTCAGCATATCGGATTCAGACGCTGATTGATGCGGCTGTATATTCAGCCAGCAATCTTCCTGACAGGAAATGGATGCAGCAGAAGTTGGATATCTTAAAGTCAGGTGATGGAGTAATGGCATCGCTTGTAGGTCTTGACGGCACTTTTTATAAATTCTTCAACAGGCAATACGGCGCTAAATGCTGGTCACCAAAAGGTGGCAACAATGCCGCGCTCGTATCAGTAGTGAAAGCAATATATAATGCCATCGGTTACAAAGACACAGAAAGGATAAAAACCAAGCTTGATGACATCAAAAGCCTTACCAGAAAATACGCCTCATTGCTCCAGGAACCGTACCGTGAGTATTATCTGCTGCGTATTGACAAGAAACCAGCCAATTGGGTGTTTGATTTTTGACACAGAAGGGTCGTTTCCCTGTGTCATTTTTTGAAAAAAGTCTGCATTTGTGAATATATGTAAAAAAACATATATTTGCAAATGCAACCTTTTTAATTAATTGATTATGAAAAGAGTCCTTTTGCTTCTGTTCTTGTTTACCTGCGCTGTTTGCTGTGTCTTTGCGCAGACGTTTGAATCGGGCGGAATACAGTACGTTATTTTGTCATCAGCTGATAAGACCGTTGCCGTTGAGCGTTATTGCGGTGATTCTGTCGGTAGTGTAATTATTCCTAAAACTGTAAGATTTGATGATGAGTATGCTGTAAAAGAGATTAAGGACGGCGCTTTCTACTGTTGTAAAGGCTTGAGTTCAATCAGCATACCGGATGGCGTCACAACCATCGGATACTCTGCTTTTATGTTCTGCGGCGGGCTTTCTTCAATCCGCATTCCTAAAAGTGTCACAAGCATTGAAAGTGATGCTTTTTCATATTGTGAGGGTGTGACATCAATAAAGGTTGATCGCAAAAATCCCGTATATGACAGCCGTAAGGGTTGTAATGCAATTATTGAGACAGCAACGAATACTTTGTTTACGGGATGTAAAAACACTGTTATTCCCAAGAGCGTAACCAAAATCGGAAATTGTGCTTTCTTTGGTTGTACCGGCTTGACTTCAATAACTATTCCTGATGGTGTAACCAGCATAGGCTTCTATGCATTCCGCGCTTGTAACGGCTTGACATCGATAAACATTCCTCAAAGTGTCGCTTCCATAATAGAGTTTGCTTTTATGAATTGTGAAGGGCTTGTTTCTGTGAATATACCGGAGGGTGTTGAAAGCATTGGGGGGAGTGCATTCTACGGTTGTAACGCTCTTAACTCTGTAAAGATTCCCGCAAGTGTCAGTAATATTGGAACAGAGGCTTTCGGCAGGTGCACCAGCCTGACATCTATAGTTGTCCATCCCGATAATGCAATGTATGACAGCCGTGAGAACTGTAATGCAATTATTGAAACAGCCACAAAATCCTTAATTTCGGGATGCAAAAACACTGTTATCCCCAAGGATGTTACATGTATTTCAGACAGAGCTTTTTTTGGCTGTTCAGATCTTTCCAAAATAACCATTCCTGATGGAGTGACAAAAATCAGGTTTGAGGCATTCCGTGAGTGCAGCAGCCTCAAGAAGATAAACATCCCTTCAAGTGTCACAGAGATAGGGCCTAGTGTATTCTATGATTGTGATGGCTTGATGGAAATAACCGTTGCTCCCCAAAACTCAAAGTTTGATAGTCGCGATGGCTGTAATGCTATAATTGAGACTGCGTCAAATACGCTGTTGTATGGATGCAAAACGACAGTTGTTCCTAAAAGCGTTATAAAAATAGGACCAAAGGCTTTTGCACGTCTCACTGGCATAACTTCAATCATTATTCCTGATGGCGTAACGGGCATCGGATATAATGCATTTGAAGTTTGCCCCGACCTTACCTCTATAACGATTCCATTAAGTGTAACGGGTATTGAATTCGGGGTTTTTTCCTATTGCCGTAACTTGAGTCATGTCATATCAAAAATAGAGGATCCTTTTGAACTTGAACGTAATCCGTTTAGTGGAATTTCTGATGATTGTGTCCTGACAGTTCCCGCAGGAACGCGCAGTGCATATATTGCCGCAGGGTGGACTGAAGATATGTTCAAAGGCGGAATCATTGAAAAATGACACAGTAGGGTTGTTTCCCTGTGCCATTTAAAAAAAGAAACGGACCCGTGTGGGCCCGTTTTCTTTTTACTTGTGTGCATGTTGCAACGGTTTTGCAACGCCAAATCCTTGTATCTCATCACGTATACATATAGTTTTGCAGCAAATCAGATATGAAGAAAATCTTTGCTGTAGTATCATTGGCCTATAATGTGCAGTTATGAAAATCCGTAGGAGAAAGAATATAATCCTCCTGTTTACAATGCTGCTTTTGCAAGCAGCTGCTGTCTATGTGTCTGCTCAGGATAACAATTCTGAAGGTAATAATTCAGGCGTGTCGGAGCATGTAGCCTACATTCATACAGGAGTCTGGGTGTCAAATGGCTCATATCGAATAACTTATCACGCTAAAACCGATTCCGGGCAAGTTAATATGCAGGTAACCTTCCTGTTTGATAAATATAAATTTAAGGAAAGGAAGAAGCACAATTATATAAGATACAAAAAGAAATACAAGCAATTGTATTTGGACAAATACGGTGAGATATTCCTGGATGTTGCGGATTGGATATATACCAAAACAGATCTTCTTGATAAAAACCAGCGCATAACTTATTTCATTAAGAATGATGTGAAAAAGCCTGATTTGTCCTATTATGAAGGGCATTATGGGGTTACGATGAATGAAACGCACATTACTGCGGAAAACATGATTTCCCTATTTCAGGAAATCTATAGATAACTATCCCGTGCACGTGAAAGCAGTACAATTGGGGACTGTCCCCGGACTAAGAAAAAGTAGGTGGATCTTCTTCATAAGTTTGAAAAAGAAATCCAGAGTTCATTCCTTTCGCAGGAACTCAAGGCATCTTATATAGCACAAAAGTATCGTTTCCCTGTGTCACATTTATGTTTTATTATAAAATGTGCCTTTAACACAAGACGCATTTTCCGTATAAATCAGTTTAGATAGCAAACAACCAAAGAAATTTCTATGAAGATCCGTAGAATCAAAATATGGCTCTCCCGCAGGTGGAGTCACGTGGTTTCAGGCGTAACGCTTTTGCTGCTTTCTCTGTTTTGCAACTCCTGTAAGACTACTTCGGCCGTTAACCGTTCTCAAGTAAACACCAAGGATGCTGTATCTGTAAAAAGAGATACAGTTGCTCTGACTCAGCTCACAGCCGATATGATAGATAAAGTTCGTGCGTATCCCAAAGAGAGCGATCTTTATAGGCAGACGGCATATGGGCCACCGGAATTGGTGAGGAAATTGGAAAAGCAAAATAAAAAAGAACGCCGCAAGGCAAGAAGAGCCGAAAAATAAATCTTAATTTTATTGCATTATGAGTAAGGGAGTCCTTCTGTTTGTATTGGCATCGGTGCTCATGCCATTCTGCATTTCTGCAGAGGATTATGCAGTTAAAGGTTCGGTTTGGGATTTTGATACAGCAGAACCTATTAGTTCTGCAGCGGTATTAGTTTATCAGATAACAGGAAATGATACTACATTTTATGGCGGTTGTTCTACTGATGACAACGGTTCTTTCATTATCGGTCAACTTAAAGCTGGCAACTATGTGCTACATGCTAAATCTGATAATCATTTCAATACCTCCAAGAGCTTTACACTCAGTTCCGAAAACGTCAAAGACCTTGGTAAAATTACTATGAGAGCCGGAACAGGCGACCTGGATCCCGCTATTACGGCCGTAGTGGCAAAGATTGTTGATTACTTCCCGGAAAATGTATACGTTGACCTGGGCCTGAGCGTCAAGTGGGCCATATGTAATGTGGGGGCCTATAAGCCCGAAGGCTATGGTGATTTATATGCCTGGGGTGAGACTATAACTAAGACGGAGTACAGTTACTCCACCTATAAGTACAGTGTGGACGGAGTCCGTGGCAATTATACCAAGTACTGCAATGAAGACAATAAGACTGTATTGGACTTGGAGGATGATGTGGCCCATGCCAAGTGGGGCGGCAACTGGCGAATGCCTACCAGTGCAGAAATGGATGAACTGCGCCGTGAGTGTAATTGGACCTGGACAACAGAGAACGGTGTAAAAGGATTCCGGGTATCGGGCAAGAAAGAGGGGTTTGAGGAAAACTCAATTTTCCTTCCCGTCAACATGTTTAACGACTCGGTAGCAGTAGCTACACTACATCAGTATCCGGAATATGGTGTATACTGGTCAAGCACACTAAGTCATGAGAGCGGTAGTTTCCTGATGGGTGGTTGGGACCACGCAAACGGAATCTGGTTCTGTCGTGATGCGTCGATGGGCAACGCCTCTTATCGCAACGAAGGCCGTTCCATCCGTCCCGTCCACCCCTAACCCGCGATATAACGTATTGGGGCGAAGCGAGTATGCGAGCGAGAGCGGTCCCGGAGGGCCGCCCTGTTCGCTGTGGCGAACTAAAAAAAGGAACGGGTTCGGCCCCGGCGGCCGCTGTGGCGAACTAAAAAAAGGAACGGGTTCGGCCCCGGCGGCGGGTACAAGAAAAGGGAGGTCCAAAAACCTCCCTTTCTTGTACCCTGAACTACACCTATAGTCGAACCGCTTTATACCAGGAACTGGATGAACTGTGCCTGCTGGTGAGTAAGTTCAAGCATAGAGGATTGTTATCAAATGAAATAGGAAAAGCTTACCGAATAAGCCCTATTCGCTGTTGCGAACTAAATAAGGAATAGGTTCTATCTCGGCAAGTAGGCTTTTTTCATATAATATATTTGGTTAGATGCGGAAATGATCCTATTTTTGCGAATAAATGCAGAAAAGTGTTTTGGGTCGGCATTATTCTGCACTTAATTGTAGATTATGGAGATTAAAAGAGACATTATTGAAACCTTTCAGAATTGGAAGGAATCACCTCGACGTAAGCCGATGCTACTACAGGGTGCACGTCAGATTGGAAAGACATGGGCGGTGGAGCAGTTCGGAAAAACCTGTTACGAACACTTTGTAAAATTTGATTTGGACCGCAGTCCTGAAATCATTGATGCATTCCGCGTCTCAAAGGAGCCGGCCCGTGTCATCAAGGAGCTCCAGGCATACAGTGATGCTCCTCTTCTTCCTGACAAAACCCTTATTTTTTTTGATGAAATACAGGAGAGTGAGGAGGTATTCAATTCACTGAAATACTTTTGCGAGGATGCGCCACGGTATCATATCATTGCTGCTGGTTCTCTGCTTGGCGTAGCCGTAAAGCGTAAACACATGAAAGTTCCCGTAGGGAAGGTGAATAAGGTGGTTATGTATCCTGTCACTTTTAGGGAATTCATGCGAATGGCCGATCCAACCGCATTTGAATTTGTGGACAAACTTGAGGCGCCGGAGCATCTCCCTACTGTCATATTCAACAAGTTGGCATCTGAATACCGTCGATATCTGATTTGTGGGGGAATGCCGGAATCTGCATCACTGATGCTGGATGGGGCGGGTATGGCGGATATTGATTCCGCCCTACAAGACATTCTGGATCTGAACGAGGTTGACTTTTCCAAGTACGCGGAGCCGCAGGAGGTAACCCGCATCCGTGCCGTATGGCACAGCCTTCCAGCTCAACTCAGCAAGGAAAACCGTAAGTTCATATACCGCGTCATACGTACTGGAGCCCGGGCTAAAGATTATGAATCAGCACTAACGTGGCTAGTTGATGCCGGTCTGGCGTATCAGATATTTAATGTCTCCAAGCCTGGCATTCCGCTGAGCGGCTATGAGGAGCATGAGGCTTTCAAGTTTTACGCCTACGACTGCGGTATCCTGCGCCGTTTGGCCGGGGTCAAGGCCGATGTGATTCAGAACCGGAATGCCGGTTATACGGAGTTTAAGGGTGCAATGGCTGAGAATGTCGTGTTGCAGTCCCTATTGCCGCAATTGAGAGGAGAGAAGCCTTACTATTGGAGCTCGGATGGCAGGGCTGAGATAGAATTCCTTATCGATGTGGACGGCGGGGTGATTCCCGTGGAAGTAAAGGCCGAAGGTAACACAGCAGGTCGGAGTCTTTCTGTCTATACAGAGAAATATAGCCCCAGTCGCCGCATCCGTATATCCATGAACAACTTACAAGAAAACGGCGGGCTATATAGTATTCCCAATCCAATGGCAGACTGGATAACTCACCTTGTTAAATTGTAAATTTTGAAATCTAAAAAAGAAATAGTATGACTTTATCAGATTGGTTCCAAGGATTCGAAAAAGGGATAAGCTGTCTGAACGAGGAACAGCTCGCCTGTTTCTTTTCGGAATGCGGGAAAAATTGTGTGAAATGTGGAACACTACAAATCTATCAGGAACTATATGAAAAAGCAAATGGTGATTTGGACACCTTCTTTTCAGAAGCAAACAAACTGCCTGGCGTTAAAAGCGAAATCATTAAAAAAGGTTCTGCGTATCATCTGCACTTTATGGAGTGTACCTGCATGCTTCACCGGCAAGGATATGTTTCCACACCCCTACTTTGTGAGTGCTCCAAGCAAAGCATTCTTTACGTATTGCATTCATTATGGAAAGACAAGGCATTTCGGGTAACAATCTGCGAATCCATTTTACGAGGTAGCCAACAATGCAAAATGCTAATTGAAACAACAAACAATGCCTGACAGCAGCATCGGCCAATTGAAAAAAGTAACCAAGAGGTGACCAAATCTGAGTGGCAAATAAAAAGAGTACCATTGGGGTCTGTCCCCAATGGTACCTTTTTTGTACCCAGAAGGATCCCAGTTTTCGAACCAGACTCATAGAGGAGTTAGATGTACTGTGCAGACTGGCGGCGAAGTATAAGGCCGTAAAGTGATTGCAACAGTTTTGCAACGCCTAATGCTAGGTGTTTGTTGATTTGAGAATTACTTTTGCTTGCAGATAAGCGAACGCAGTTATGAAAATACGCAGAATAAAGGTTTTGTTGGCCAAGGGGTGGTGCAAGGTGGTTTGCTTTGTGTCATTCTCATTGCTGTCAGTTGTCTGCAATCATGCATCGGCCCAGAAGGCGGGTGATATGATAAGCGGTGTTGTCTCAGATAAAGAGGGTCCTATGGCGTTGGTCAACGTGACACAACGGGATTCCCTGGACCGTATAGTTGCGCAAAGCATTACTGACAGAGAAGGTAAGTTCACTTTTCCTCTGCTCAATCCCGGCAACACAATCAAAGTGACATACCTGGGATATGAACCTGTTAATCTCCCCATCAACAAACAGTATTACGAGATTAGACTTAATGAATTACCGGGGAATGAAATACATGAAGTATCTGCAGCATTTGCAGCTGGTGAGAGTAAGAGCGAATTCAGGCCGATAATCGTTGATACGACTAATCTTATAACTATCGATGAGGCTTTAGATGGGGTGATTCCTGGCTTGGATATTGTATTTAATTCAGGTGATCTGGCGTACGGACCTCCAGTCCGTTCCCTGATGAAAAGAATTGATGGAGCTGATATTGAAAAACCGCTTGTGGTACTTGATTCTAAGATAAAGAGGATTGACGCCGCAAAACTGGAATCATTTGTTTTTGAGAACTTCTTCAACCGTAAGAGTCTGGCCGGACTGCTGGGCGTAGAAAAGAGCAGCCTGAAAGCCGTGAGGTATCTGCAGGACCCCCAGTCATGGACCTTATATGGCCGCGATGGATTTTGGGGCGTAGTTGAGATACTGACAAAGGAGCAGTACCGCAAATTAAAGAAAGAGGGCAAACTTGAAGATGATTGGCAGCTCCTCAAATAAAGCACACAGTAGGGTCAGACCCCTTTGTGTCCTTTCTGTAATGTTGCTTATACAAGCAGCTGCTGTCTCCGTGTTTGCACAGGATAATGTTCAGCATGAATACGTTGATCTGGGGCTGAGCGTAAAGTGGGCCACCTGTAATGTGGGGGCCAGCAAGCCTGAGGAGGCTGGTTGTCACTATGCGTGGGGTGAGCTTGAAGAGAAGGATAATTATATTGTAGAAAATTATAAGTTCTATGATAGTGATGATTACTATCGTATCAACAAATACAATAGTAATAGTTTGGATGGGAAGGATGGTTTTACCGATGATAAAATGATTCTTGACCCCGAAGATGATGTGGCACATGTAAAATGGGGTGGAAAATGGCGTATGCCTACAGCTGAGGAATGGGAAGAACTAATAGAGGATTGTGCGTGGAAATGGGTAGAAGTAAACGGGATGGGAGGTTATATAATTAGCGGTAAGAAACCCGGTTATAAAGACCGCTCCATATTCCTGCCCGCTTCAGGCAGCTATCTTAGAATGGATAATGAGTTTGATTTATTTGGAAACAAAGGAGATTATTGGTCAAGTTCACGCTCCACTGATAATTATTACAGACCGGCATCTGGTTTCTTTATAGACCGTTTTGAGTACAAGAAATCTGTTACTTCTCGCCATCTTCCCAAATCCATCCGTCCCGTCTGTCCGTAATCCGCCAACGTGTAACGCGCGCATCGGCCCTGTGAGGCTTGTGAGCGAGGTTGATGTGGGACACACCCCCTTAGATGAGGGTATGTTACACACGTATCTGCGTTAGAGGGTGCTCTCGCGGGGGTGAGTGTGGGACACTTTGGCGAGTTCCCGCGCAATTTCAAGTGTATTGGGGCGAAGCGAGTATGCGAGCGAGAGCGGTCCCGGAGGGCCGCCCTGTTCGCTGTGGCGAACTAAAAAAAGGAACGGGTTCGGCCCCGGCGGCACGGGTCGCCCCACTGGTGTTTGAGACCAGCGCGTCTACCGATTCCGCCATCTGGGCTTGGCCTTAAAAACCGCCGCGAAGGTACAACAATTTGATGAAAGAAAGGGTAATACCGCAGATTTTTTTGGTTTTGCGCTATTTTAACGGGTAAACGCTTGCAGGAGTTCAAATATGTAATATCTTCGTAGCAGACGTTTAAGAAAGGTACTATGTTAGGACAGGATAATTTCTGTGTTGTGCTGGCCGGAGGATTCGGAACCAGGCTTTGGCCGCTTAGCCGCAAGGGCATGCCCAAACAGTTTCTTGATTTCAACAATAACGGTAATACATTGCTCAAGCAGACCGTTGAGCGTATGAGACGCATTTTCCCTGAGGAGAACATAATTGTTTCAACCAACCTGGATTTTTATGAAGATGTGTGTAATCAGCTTCCGGACCTGAATCCGCTGCAGGTACTTCGCGAGCCGGTCATGAAGGGTACAGCTCCCAGCATTACTCTGGCTTCATATCATATCCGGGACATCAATCCGAACGCCAACATACTAGTGGTGCCGTCAGACCTTGTTATAAGGGATGAGGCTCCTTATATTGATGTAATAGAGCATGGAATGTCTTTTGTCAGTGACAATGACTGCATACTGACAGTAGGTATTAAGCCAACCCGCCCCGAGACCCGGTTTGGCTATATCCAGATTGATGAGAAAAAGGCCGACGGCATATACAGCGTGCGCACATTTACAGAAAAGCCGGAGGAGGCGTTTGCAAAGGTGTTTGTTGATAGCGGCGAGTTTTACTGGAACTCGGGTATACTGATGTGGAACGTCAATGCTTATATTGAGATAGCCAGGACCCACCTGCCCGAGATGATTTCACAGTTCAACCGTATCTATGATACCAAGCATAACCGTGATGAGCGCCGCAGTCTGTTATACTCGGTATATGAGGCATTCCCCCATATCTCTATCGATTACGGTATTCTGGAAAAGTCAGATAAGGTATGTATGACCATTGGAGATTTCCGCTGGAATGACATAGAGTCCTGGGACCTTCTGTATGACTATTGCGCTAAGGATGACAACGGAAACGTGTTGGGTATGTACAACTATCAGGTCTACAACTGCAATAATAGCATGTTCCTGTGCAACAAGGAGAAAAAACTGGTTGTGATTGATGACCTGAGTGAGTTTCTGGTGGTTGATACCGAGGATGTATTGGTTATATGCCGACGCAACAACGAGACGGACTTTAAGAAGTATATTAATGACGCCATGATGAAATATGGCGAAAAGTACTCTTGATGGGTAAGGATAATAAAAAGATGCCGGGGCTCCTTGCGTTGAGCCCCATTGTGGTTTTTCTGGTTGTTTATCTGGTGTCATCGCTTATGGCTGGCGATTTCTATAAGGTGCCGGTGTCATCGGCTTTCCTTATTGCATCTGTCTATGCCGTAGCCATCACTCCAGGCAGGCTGACACACAGAGTGAGCGTATTCTCCGAGAGCGCCGGGCATTGGAACATAATGCTCATGGTGTGGATTTTCATGCTCGCGGGCGCGTTTGCAGGGTCAGCGCGGGAGATTGGTTCGGTTCAGGCCACAGTTAACTTTACCCTGAGTATAGTGCCGGCCAAGGCCCTGTTGGCAGGGCTGTTCCTGACTGCCTGTTTCGTGTCATTGGCCATAGGTACAAGCGTGGGCACTATTGTGGCTCTGGTTCCGATAGCAAACGGCATAGCAGCAGAGACGGGTATGAGTCAGGCAATGATGGCGGCGCTGATTGTGGGCGGATCTTTCTTTGGAGACAACCTGTCATTCATATCGGATACTACCATTGCTGCAACCCGTGCCGTGGGGTGCGCCATGAAGGATAAGTTCCGGGCCAACTTTATGTTGGTCCTGCCAGCTGTGCTTCTGGTTACAGGTATTTATATATATAAGGGGCTGAGTTTAAACGCCACATCAGATACCGCCCCTATCGAGTGGCTTAAACTGATTCCTTATATTTCGGTAATAGTTCTGGCTCTGTTTGGCCTGGATGTAACTATGGTGCTTGTTATAGGTATTCTGCTCAATGCGGTTGTGGGGATAGCAACGGGCTCACTTGACTGGTTTACGCTGCTTGGCTCAATGGGACAGGGTATAGCCGGAATGGGGGATCTTATCATTGTAACTTTGCTGGCAGGCGGTATGTTGGGCGTGATACGCAATAACGGCGGACTGGAGTTTATAATAAACGGGATATCCCGCCACGTTCACGGACGCAGGGGAGCTGAGTTTGGTATAGGCCTGCTCACCAGTCTGGCAAATTTCTGTACCGCTAACAATACCATTGCAATCATCACGGTAGGAAGCATTGTGAATGACATTTCGGACCAGTACGGGATTCCAAAACGCCGTGCCGCCAGTCTGATGGATATATTCAGTTGTTTTGTACAGGGTATCATACCGTACGGCGCACAACTTCTGATGGCAGCAGGCCTGACCGGCCTGGGCACCACGCAGATTATTCCGTATCTCTACTATCCGTTTGCGGTGGGCATCTGCGTGTTGCTGTCAATTGTGTTCAAAAAGAGATGACGTTTACTGCAAAAAGAATAGGGTGTCTGTCTGAGGCACCCTATTCTTTTTTGTTAGCTTGAGTAAATCAATAGGTGATCTTGGTGGGCTCCATCTGCTTGGCCTGGGCAATCATCTTCTCGATTTCTGCAACTGAAGGAACCCTGTTGCAAAGATTCTTCTCATTGTTAACTGCAACAAGCTTGGGCTGGAGGTTGGCGGGTACCCTGTGACGGAACTCCTTGATGGTGTCTACGCCTGCAGCCTCAAGCAGTTCTGCAAACTGTCCTGCTATTCCGTTAACACGGAACAGGTCTGCGTGGTTGGTCCACTTAAGGATAAGCTTGGGTGAAATACCTGTTGCCTCTGCAATCTGGACGCGTCCTTTCTTGGCGGCGCATTTAGCCAGAAGGTCATCTGTGGTCTTGATTCCGGCGGCTGCCAACTTGGCTGCATATGCAGCTCCGATTCCCTCAATCTGTTCAATTTTGTAACTCATATAGATCCTTTTTTGGGGTTAAATAAATATCGTGTCATAAAGGTATAGGTTTTATTTGAATAATTGAATAAAACACAAAAAAATCAGTTCCGAATTAAGGGAACTGATTTTTTTGCGCTCCTTCTAGGAACTTTTATGATTTTGTAACCGGTTGACATTCGTGCTGTTGCGGCGGGTTAGTATCTGTTTGGTATCATTTTGGATAAAATAAGTATGTTACACTCATGCTGATGCCGGCCGATATCCCATGCTCGCTGCCTTTCACCGACAACGTTATGTATCTGC
The DNA here is from genome assembly GCA_900318995.1 of uncultured Prevotellaceae bacterium. Lineage (GTDB taxonomy): Bacteria > Bacteroidota > Bacteroidia > Bacteroidales > Bacteroidaceae > Colenecus. Next base: position 200,378 of record ONMR01000001.1, read on the forward strand.
CGGTATAGACAAGGCCAAGACCAAGGCTTAAAGCATTATGTTCTTTTGTCACCTTGTCCTTGCCGTAGTACGCGTCATCCATCCGGTCCTCGACTCTCTGATAAGACAGGAACGGCAGCAGGTTCAGGCATCTGTGATCCTGCGACCAGAACGTGTAGAGATATCCGGCGGCTGCTGTCATCAAGAAGTGTCGGTCACTCTCACTGCCAGCTCCGTATCTGGTCTCCTCTGCATGGTCGCGGTTGGAACCTGCGCTCATATACAGACCGGCAAGAGATATCTCACATCCCAGGGTTATATTTGATGATACCCCGATATCAGATATAGGGTTGCACATCCCAACCTCCAGCCCGCCAAGGTATTTTTCTCTCGGATTCTGCTCCGGAAACCATCTGGCATCTGCGGATAAGCAGACACACAGCATCACGGATGTTAATATCAGACGGTTCATATGAGAGGGATTATTATGCAAGTTTTTTCTCTCCTTCAAGCTCCGCCAGCCGCTGCTTGAGTCTGTATATCTCTCTCGCCTGTTCCAGGCAGACCGCCTTGAGTTCCAGATCTGCTGGGCCATCGGTCCGCTCCATAGTCCCCTCACCTCGCAACAACCATTCAGCTGAGAGCTCCGGGAAGTGCTGCACCAAGGCCAACAATGCATCAACGCTAAGAGTTACAGAGCCATTGAATTGTCTACTCAATGTAGTCTGAGTGAGATTTAGAGACTTACTTAAAGAGTTAACAGAAACTCTTTTGTGCGTCAAATACTCTTTAATTCTTTGAGGGACAGTTTTTTCCATATAATTGTTTATTTGGATTTTGTCTAAATAGCATAAAAAGTGTACATCAGGTGTACAATATTTATGCAGATATGCATTATCTTTGCCCCAGTCTTTAAGACACAGGACAGCCCGACTGCCTTACAAACAGTCACAACATCATCTCTTTCAGTGGCAAATGTAAGGCATCGGTCTGACTCCTGCAAATGAAAAGTCAAAAAGCGGAGTGAAGGCCGCAGATGATAACCCATAGAGAACCACCAGGAGGATGGAGAGGTGCCCTTCACATAAGCCTCGATATCCGACCGGTGGTTTGATTTTTATGACAATGGCAACAGCGAGAATTATGACCAATGAGCGGTTTATCGAGAATGTTCTGTTAAGGCTGCAGGATTTCCAACTCAAGGCAGCTATCAGCGGCCGGGCAAGGGTATCCCTGGATATGAACCCGTCTTATGATTTCCCATCGGTAGATATTGTTATCACCAAGATCCGTGAGGATGGCGAGGGTATGGAGTGCGATGGTGAGAAGTTCCGCACGGTTATGCTGGAGGTCAGCCCCCTCTGTTTTGAGGGCGAGGAGACACTGTTCCAGAAAATGGATAAAGTGGCTTTCACTCTGGAGGATTTTGGCGCACTGAAGCGTGAGGCCATCACAGCAGAACTACTCCGTAAAAGCGGATGGGACCTCAAGGAGGTGGGCGATCATGGCCCGGCTACACCCAAGGAATACCGCGACCGATATGAGCGCTGGGTGCACGTAAATAACTGGGAAAAGAGCGACCGGCTGAACTGCAGCCTGTTCCTGGACCGCACCACCGGAGAATGGCGTCAAGATGACCACTCCGTAAAATACATGGACCAACTTTACAGATAATCATATGAAACTGACACATTTTGGTAAGAGAGTCATGGCCGCCATCGGCGTGCTGATGATTATTGCGGTGATATCCTTATGCGGTTATGTCAGTCTGTTTGACAAAGCCTACAGGATTCATCTGGACCAGCAGGCATTCAATGTGCTGTTCTTTGTAACGGTGCTGCCTATCCTCTGTTATCTCCTGGTATCATGTATTGAGATCATCCGTCACGGCCGCAGACTATGACTATCGACGAAAAGACGGCAGCAGCTCTCACCCAAAAATTAGACCAGATCCTGGGTGAGCTGGAGACTCTGACGGTAACGGTCCGCCTGCTCCAGAATGACCGCTATCCCAGGTATGTAGGCACCACCGAGGCGTGTGAGATACTTGGCATCAGCGGCACCACCATGGATAAGCGGCTGGCTCAGAATTATTATCCCTTCGCCTTTAAGGAAAACGGCCGCTGGCGCTTTCCGTTGACCGAGCTTTATAGATTCCAGGCACAACTATGATTAAAGATGTCACTTGCCGATACGGAAACCATTACCGTGTTACTCTGAGAGGCAGCCGCGCTACCATAGCGAGAACCGTTGAACTGCTGCAAAGATGTTGCTGTTGGGTTTGTTTTAATCGTGACTGCCAGGAACCAAAGGATGAGGTTTTGAAAGGATGCGGCAATGTATGTGAACTATTTACTGACAAGCCATATTGCCAGCGTCAAAAATGATATAACCGAGCCTCAGCGGAGGCCGGATGTTACTACTGTTTGATAAGGATAATATGTCCTTTTTATAAATATCAAAGCTCCGGCAGGTGCGTGAGCATATCCGGAGCAAACAGGTGGGATGGCGCAGATGGCAAGCGCACTGCAGCTACATTGCAGAGGTCGCAGGTTCGAGTCCTGCTCCCGCTACAAATAACAAAATAAATGAAGATAGGCCTTGTTGACATAGACGGCCATGCCGGAAAGAAGAAATGGGGAGCCACAATCTACCCCAACCTGGCGTTGTGTAAAATAGCACGCTATCACCGTCTCCATGGAGACTCTGTGGAGTGGGCTATGCCGATAGAGCGCTATGATCGCGTATACATCAGCAAGATCTTTAATTACTCGCAGGATGACAAGACTGTCTACAACGCAGCAGAGATAATTCGTGGAGGCACAGGATATGATATATCATCGCACCTGCCTACAGAAATAGACCGCCTTCAGCCGGATTACTCCATTTACCCTCATATCCCTGCAGATTATGCGTATGGGTTCCTGACCCGCGGATGTATCAACAGTTGTAAGTGGTGTGTCGTTCCACGCAAGGAAGGAGCAACCAGACCATATATGGATGTTGATGATATCGCCTGGAGAGAGAGAGTTAATCTTGTGCTCATGGATAACAACTTCCTCTCGGCTGGCGAGTACGCTGTTGAGCAACTGGCCAAGATTATTGAGCGTGGATACAGGATCGACTTCAATCAGGCTCTCGATGCCCGGCTTGTAGACAGCAGGTTTGCCCGGCTGCTGGCCGAAGTAAGATGGATCAAGCGCATCCGGTTCGGATGTGATACGCCCGCACAGATTGACGAATGTGAGCAGGCTATGTCTCTAATAAACAGTTATGGGTACAGAGGGGAATACTTCCTATACTGCATGCTTAATAATAACATCAAGGAGTGCTACTATCGACTGCACTACTGGTGGGAGCGAAATCAGCAATGCAGGGACAGTCATTTACCCAATATATACCCATTTGCACAGCCATACAGACCCCTGGATAACCCTTATCACAAAATTCCGCAGTGGCAGAAGGATATGGCGGGCTGGGTCAACAAAAAACAGCTGTTTCAGGTGACTGACTTTGACAGCTTTATGCCCCGCAAGGGTTTTTACTGCTCTGATTACAGGAAACTATGGAACTGAAAAAACTGACATACAAAGAGCTGGCGGCTTATATTGACGCTGCTGAGCAGGAGCTGACGGTCCGTCACACCAGCGTATATGACGCTGCCGGCAACCGGCTGGCCGAGGTGCGTAAGCCGCTGGCATCGGAGCTGCCCGTCCGCGCCTGTTATAACTGCCTCCATGCGGAGCGGGGTAGAGGACTCTGGGGTGAGGAGATATACTTCTGTCCCAAGGCTGTCAAGCCAGGCAGCAAGGCGATATTCGTCACGGTGAGCCGCAACGGATTATGTGAACACTTCACTGTTAAAGCCGACGAGGGCTATGGTTTGTCAATGGATATATGGTACTGATATGAGAGTGACAATATACTGGAAAGTTGACGGGTATAAGACTCATAACCTGATATGGTATGCCGGTCTCCCGATGAACGTCAGTGTCAACGGTGAGCAATACCTTGACGTTACCGACGAGCAGATGGAGCACCTCAAGGAGTTTGAAGCATCCGGGTGGCTGGAGTTCCGTTACAAGGAGCTGAAGGAGGTTAACGGTCAGTTGTACCCCACCGGTGACGAGTACCTGAGTAACAGATGTATTAAAGTAACCAATCAACCCACTTTTAATAATATCTTTTATGGCAAGAACAAAGAAACAGAAAGACGTCCCCGCACCCAGCGTAGAGCGTCAAGAACCAGCCGCTGAGCAGAGCCAGCTGCTGATGTTACCGGTGGCCAGTCTGCGGCCATCATCTCTCAACCCGCGCAAGACCGTGAGTGACGAATCACTCAAGGATCTGTGTGAGTCCATCGCCCGCTACGGCATACTGCAGCCTATCATCGTCCGTGAACTTGAGGATGTTCTGGACGAGGATAACGGAGAGATTATCGAGGGCGGCACGGAGATTATCTGTGGATACCGTCGCTGGCGCGCCTCCCAGATGCTGGGTCTTGAGACCATCCCCGCTCAGATCCGCCATCTTGACGACAAGGCAGCCCTGGACCTGATGATAACCGAGAACCTGCAGCGTGAGGATATCAGTCCCCTGGAGGAGGCCGAGGCATATGCCGCACTCATAGAGCATAACGGTTTTGTGGCAGAGCTGGCCGCCCGGTTCGGTAAGAGCGAGAAGTATATCCGCGGCCGCTTGTATCTGAATGATTTGACTGATGACCTCAAGGCCTGCCTCACCGACGGCCGTCTGCTGCTGTCAGCCGCCATCGAACTGGGTAAGATGTCACCCTCCGCGCAGGATGAGTTCTATGATAATTACATCGAGGAGCCGGAGAAGGATAAGGCAATCATACCCGCCACCCTATCCGATGTCAGGCAATATCTGGAGAATGAGTCCAACGATCTGGATGACGAGCCGTTCCTTGAGGATGGTCCGGATGAGAAGTGGAACCACGAGAAACCTCACTGCCAGCTGTGCGGCAAGAACTCATCCTCACAGCTCAGTCTGTTCTCCGAGCTGGCCGACGCTGGTCAGTGTCTTGACAAGGAATGTCTTGACGATAAGCGTATGGCTTACGCCGCGCATGTGGTACAGTTCTGGCTACCCAACCTGCTGCCGGCAGGGCGTCAACCGGATGAGGGTGATATAGTTATCTATGATGACTCGCAGTACTACAGGGATGAGTTCAAGGCAAAAATTAGTGCTATCAGGTCACTGGTCAAGTCAGCACAGGTTATCGGCAGTAACTATAGCCGGATCTGGAATAAGACGGATAAGTGTCCCGTCGGAGCTTTCCGCGCCATATCACTATCCGACCTCATTCAGGGCCGACCATATATGTTGTTCTTCAAGGTTCCGCCTGTCAAGAGCCAGGAACCCAAGGAGCGCACGCACGATGATGTGTATAACTCGCTGACCAAGCTCCTGGAAAAGCGCCAGCAGGAGATATATGACATATTGCTGCCGATGAGCCAGGCGGCGCTGGAGTCTTACTTCGCCACCGACGATGCTCAAGCTCTGCACCTGCCGCCGTTCCTGGAGGCCTTTGTGGCATATACAGTCATCAATGATATGTCATATGGTGCATACAAAGGTATGGGGCTCTCTGACACTTCGCTGGATACAATAGACCGCTATATGGATGAGGGTCACCGGCTGTCGGATGTGCTGCACGCCGCGCTGACGGACCGTATCAACAACGGCCAGTCATATCTCAAGCCCCGCCTGTTGGAGCTGGTGATGACCGGTGTCGCAGAGAGCGCCACGGCCGAGGCCACCGAGAAGATCTACGACAAGTATCGGCCCAAGAGAGACAAGCTCATCGCCGAGCTGGCCGAGATGGGATATGACCAATACAACCGTCCCCTGGAACCTGAACCGGATGGAGAGGATAAGTCGGATGATAATAACGAGTGATTATGGCACCGGTTAAGTTTAAAGTCTGGGATGTGACCACCGCCCTGAGCGGCAAAAACGGCAACACCAACCTGTCGTTCCTGTCGTTCAGACCAACCGATGGCACGATACAGTTCAGCAGCTGCGCCGTACAGGTCATGGGCCTGAAAGATGACTCCAAGGTGGTGTTCCTGGAGTCTGAGGACGGAGCCTCGCTGTTTGTATGTGTGCATCCCGCCGGTCTGCCTCTCAGGACCAACAACAAACGTAATAAGTGGCGCATGAGTGCCGGTCTGTTTGTTCGACACATAGCGGAGCAAGCCGGCCAGACGCGTTGCTTCCGTGTCAGGCTGAGCCGTGTGCCGGAAGTGTTGCCGAAAGGTCAGAATCTTCCGGTGTCAGGTTTCCGGTTATATATAAATGAAACAAAAATAGCGAAAGCATGAACGCGGTGACAGCACACCTGGTAGAGCTGATGTCCGAGGCCAGCGGCTTTGATGAACAGGATATTATGGGCAAGGGACGGCAACGGCCGCTCCCTGCCTGTCGCTGGATGATAGGCGCGGTACTGGTTGATCGTGGTTATTCATCCGCCATCGCCGCCCGCGAGATAGGACTGGATCATGCCACGCTGCTGTATGGCCGTAAGGCGCTGTGCGGTATGACACGGCGCGGCCGCTGGGGTATTGAGATAGATATCATGGAGAAGTTTAATACGCTCCTGGACAGAGAGGCATAAGGGCTACCGGTTACGGTGCAGGTTCGATCCCTGCCTCTGGCACAAGTTACAAACGTATGTTCGACGAGATGACATTCAAGAGTAAGGTCACCCATGAGCAGGCGGAGCATATCATTGATAAGCTCTACCTGCAGGAGTGCACACGCGGCGAATCTGTCTACTGGCAGTCATCTGCCTTCGGCAAGTTCGACGCTGTGCACGCTATCGTCGCTGACGGCAAGCTGACCATGCGCTTCTCATGTCATAAGCTATGGAGCAAGTGGGCCGGAGAGGGTCTTGACAACAGCCGGCCCTTCAGCATGACCGATGCTCTGGCCACCATCAGCGCGCTGCTGACCATGCTGCAGCTGCCGTCATATCAGGTGCGCTGCGACCGATTTGAGTTGGGGCTGTCGATGAGCGTGCCGGATGATCCGCTGACCTACATCGCAATGATACAGTCCATCGGCGAGGGTACGCATAAGGAGTTCTTTGTCGATGCCAACTATCAGAAGGACCGGCAACGCACCACCCTGCGTGCGCGCACCTATAAGAAGGTCTTTAAAATCTACGACAAGACATATGAGATGGAGCAGAAGGGTCACCAGACCGAGGGTAATATACTACGCATAGAGACTATCTACAAGCGACAGTCCATGCCTCTGGACAACCTGCTGGCTCCGGCTAATATCAGCCGCCTGCTCTCGCGGTTCTGGTCCGACTGGAGCAGCGTACAGTTTGTCCGTGATGTGGTGGGCTCCAAGGGCACCAAGGCCAGCCAGCTGGAGCGTGCCCGTGGTATTATGACGCAGGGTCTTGGCGAGTACCGTGACCGTCAGCGTAAGGAATATCTGGACCGCCGCATCAGTAAAAAGACATGGGAGACCATACGTATGTTCTGTGACGCCTGGGAGGCTCACTGGCAGCATCTGTTTGTTATGGCTCCGGGACGTCATGAGAAGGATTATACACATATAATGAGTGAGACATACGCCTATGCACGCAGCTGACGACAAAAAAAAGCACCATATGGTGCGCGTATCAGACACCGCTACAATAGTCTGTGGCGGCGATTTGCCCCGAAATTTAACGCGCTTTAACAAAAAAAGGCGCACATCGCACGCGCGCGTATGTATAAAGGAAACTTGTCTTATACTGCCCGAAAGGCAGCCAGGTACTGGCTGTGAGGGCAGAGTCTAAATCTGAACATCATGAGCAGGAGAGATAACAGGATAAGCGTGAGGTTAAGCAGTCGGACGCTGATGCAGCTGAGAGAGGTGAGCAATAAGACAGGCATCTGCATGTCCATGCTCATCCGTGCGTTCATCATCCGGGAGGTAGAGTCCTGCTATGACGAGAATGGTTATTACATCGGTCTGAGACGCAATGACAAGAGAGGTCAAGGTTAAGGCAAGCGCAGTCAGTGATGACGTACTCAAGAGACTGTCTATGATGTATGCCCGTCTCAAGGATGAGTGTCGCACCCTGGCATCATCACGTAATGCCGGACCGAAAGACTGGGAGGATCTGATGCACGACTGCATCATGACTGTTGCCGCCGACAGGCGCGCTGTCCAGATGGATGATGTCAAGCTGCATGAACACTTCCTCTACCGTTTCAACATGATCATGTTTCAGAATATCATGGACTCCCGCCAAGAGAACCAGCATATATACGACTATCATGCCGACCATAAAGAAACTGCCCCGGAGGATTAACACCGCCACGCCTGACACTGAGCGCAGACGTGAGCGTCATGAGATATACGACACCCAGCGCTGGCGTACACTGCGCGACTGCAAGTTTGCCGACCAGCCGATATGTGAGAGATGCCTGGAGCGTGGCATCGTCACTCCTGCAGATGAGATACACCACCGCGTGAGTTTCATGAGCGTGCCGGCCGGCTCCGAGCGTATTGCGCTGGCATTTGACTACGATAATCTGATGAGTCTCTGTCGCGCCTGCCATCAGGATATCCACCGGGAGGGTGGGGGTCAAAATTTTATGCAAAAGTCGGATTAACCCCACACCGCAGTCAACTTTGCATGCACGGAGAATTTGAGAATTTGATTTTGGAAATTGAAAAACGTGACTTTGCCTCTGCTCCTGTCCTTTTGACGCCTGCCCGCCCTCTGACGCGCAGGCGTTACTAACGTGTGTCGGACCTTTTTGCGGTACGCCAAAAAAGCCGCATGAAACGCTGCAAACCGGTCAAGGATGATATTATCAGGAGTGTGGGCGAGGTATCACAGACACGTGAGAAGCTGTGTCGCACCTTCGGCATCACACAACAGACGCTACGCAACTGGCGCGCTGAAGATCCGGAGTTTGACCGCGCGTTTGCCGAGGCTGAGGCTGGCTGTCAGGCTTGGGAGCGTGAGAGCTGGCAGAAATTCCTACACACCCTGGAAGGTCCGGCACTGGAATCCCTACAGAAACTCATCAAGGGCTACAGCGTCTCTGTCACCAAGGATGTCTACAAGATTAAGCATCACGTCGACATAGCTACCGGCGTGTCAATCACCGACAAGTATCTGGTCGGTACCGAAACCCGCCGTATGCATGTCAAGCCTTCGCTGGCGGCCATCATGTTTGTCTTGACCAACATCGACCCCAAATACTTTGAACGATGAGTAAGAAGCTGATCAAGATAGACCCCAACTGTTGCGACTCATGCAAGAAGTTCATGCGTGCCGTACTGTCGCGTCTGGAGACGGCCGCCGAACCCTGTGACATGGGAGCGCTGCATATGCTGATGGTTAGCTATGACATGTACTGTAAGGCCAGCGAGCAGCTGATACGTGAAGGTCCTGTTGTGGAGGATCGCCGTGGCAACAAGACTCCGCACCCGGCTATTGCGCTTACTAAATCCTACTGGACTCAGGTGTTGACCTGCATGCGCGAGCTGGGTCTTACCATACGCAGCCGTGAGCGTATCAAGGCGCTCACACCGCCGGTATCCAAGGATAACCGGTTGTTAGAGTTCCTTAATGACCGCACCGATGGAGATATGGGATAAATACTGTCAAGATGTTCTTGACGGTACCATACCATCAGGACTGTGGATGCGCCGTGCCGTCGAGCGATTTAACCGGCAGCGTGCCGATGAGCGGTATGTGTTCCGTCCGGCAGCCGTCCGCCGTGTGGTCAAGCTGTTCGGTCTGTTCCGGCACTTCGAGGGCTCTGCCGCCGGTAAGCCGTTTGTCCTGGAGCCGTGGCAGCAGTTCATCATAGCAGCCGTCTACGGTCTCTATTACAGGGATACCGGTCTGCGCCTCATCAACAAGGTCTATCTGGAGGTGGCCCGCAAGAACGGCAAGACCGCCTTCGCTGCCGGTCTCTGTCTGCTACACCTGGTAGCACTGGGAGAGGCTGGCCCCGAGGTCTATCTGGCTGCCAACAGCCGTGATCAGGCCATGCTTGCCTATAAGTTTGTCGAGAACTTTGCGCTGGATCTGGACCCGCGTGGGGAGATGATGGATGTGCTGCGGCGTCAGATTGTGTTCCGTCCGGCCGTGGGTCAGCTGCGCGTCGTAGCCGCTGACTCCACCAAACTGGATGGTCCCAACCCCAGCATGTTCTTGCTCGACGAGTTCCACGCGGCCCGCGACACGCGCATGAAGGATGTGCTGCAGTCCGGTCAGGGTATGCGTGAGTCACCCATGCAGGTTATCACCACCACGGCAGGCTTTGACAAGCTCTCACCCTGTTACATCCACCGCACCACCTGTACTGAGATCCTGAGCGGAGCCAAGACGGACGAGCGTCAGGCTGCGTTCATCTTTTCTCTGGATGACGGTGACGACTGGAGAGATCCCAAGGTGTGGGCTAAGAGTAACCCCAACATCGGAGTCACGGTCTCGTCGGTCTTTTTGGCCGACCAGATAACATCGGCCGTCAACAACGGAGCCGAGGAGGTAGGTATACGCACCAAGAACCTCAACCAGTGGGTCGACGCTCAGACCGTCTGGATACCGGACCATTATGTGGTGGAGTCGGTCGAGCAGCGTCCGCTGTCCGACTTCAAGGGTTGTGATGTGTGGGCCGGTGTGGACCTCTCCAGCACCAGTGACCTGACCTGCCTGGCTCTGATGGTGCAGGACGGTGACCTGTACCGATGGTGGCTGCGGTTCTATCTGCCGGAGGAGTCCCTGGTAGAGGCGCGGTTCCGCCAGCTGTATGGCGAGTGGCGTCGAGAGGGATGGCTGGTGGTTACTCCGGGTAACGTGGTGGACTATGACTTCATCCTCAACGATCTGCGCGACCTGACCCGCGACATGTACCTCATGGCTGTAGCCTATGATGCATGGAACGCGACACAGTTTGTTATCAATGCCACCGATGCCGGTCTCCCGATGGAACCCTTCAGCCAGACGCTGGGTGCCTTCAACCGGCCGACCAAGGAATTTGAGCGTCTGATGCTTTCCGGCCGTGCGCGCCTGGACAACAACGGCATCACCCGCTACTGCATACGTAACGTGGTGCTGGCCCGTGACCGTAACGGCAATATTAAGCCGAGTAAGCAGTTCGCCGAGCGTAAGATAGACGGTGTGATAGCTATTCTGGAGTCACTGGGTGTCTATCTGGCGTCACCGCGATTCCAGGGGCTGTTGTGACACGTCCGACACATGTGCGGTTTGGGATAAAAGAAACGACGATATGAAATTATTTGGTTTGGAGATACGACGCGCCGGCAAGGCAGAGCTGTCCGATGTGACCGCATACGGCGGGTGGAACGGTATACAGCTGGCCAGCCGCAGTAACAGTATGCTGCTGTCGACCGTATACCGGTGCGTGGATCTCATCAGTGACACCATAGCCATGCTGCCTGTCAAGATATACAGTGTGGATGGTGATGGATACAAGAAGGAGGCGAAGTCTCATCCGCTGTGGTACCTGCTGGATTATGAACCCGCTGAGAACACCGACCGCTTCACTCTCATGAAGGTGCTCACAGCTTCAGCATTACTCCAGGGCAACGGTTATGCGTACATAGAGCGTGATGCTGACGGTATCAAGCCTGTACAGGTCCGGTTCCTGGACGCTCATCAGGTGCAGGTGTGCTACATCAAGGATAGTGACGGTGTGCAGCACCTCCGCTATCTGGTTGTGGGTCTGAAGGAGCTGGTCGAGCCCTGCGACATGCTACACATCAAGAACTTCAGCTATGACGGTGTAGTGGGTGTGTCCACCCTCACTCATGCCCGCCAGACGCTGGATATCAGCACTGCCAACGAGGAGGCCACCGCCAACTACTTCAGTGCCGGCCAGAAGGTGACGGGCGTGCTGACATGTGAGGGCGCCCGTCCTACAGAGGAGCAGGTTAAGGATATCTACAAGCGCTGGGAGGAGCATACACGCAAGCAGGGTGGCCTGCAGGTCATACCGGCGAGCATGAAGTATCAGGCTATCAGCATCAGCCCCAAGGACAGCCAGATGCTGGAGTCGCGCCAGTTCCAGGTGATTGATATTTGCCGATTCTTCAGCGTCTCTCCGGTCAAGGCCTTCGACCTGAGCAAGTCAAGCTATTCCACCGTCGAGGCTACACAGCTTCAGTTCCTGACCGACACCGCAATGGCGTGGATCTCCCGCTTCGAGCAGGAGCTGAATCGTAAGCTGCTCACTCCATCAGAGCGCGGCAAGTATGTCATCGAGCTGGACACCACCGTCCTGCTGCGTACCGATAAGAAGGCGCAGGCCGAGTACTGGCGTGAGATGTTCAATGTGGGTGCTGCTACGCCTAACGAGATACGTCAGAAGTCCAACCTGCCGCGTATAGACGGTGGTGATGACGCCTTCGTGCAGGTCAACGTACAACCCCTCAAGAAAGCCGCTGCCGGCAAGGTAGACAAAAGTGTCAGACAGGGGAATGGTTAATGTAAAAAGTTCAGAGATGGAAGATGATAAGAAAAAAGAGATACGCTGCATCACCGAGCCGGTGACGCTGCGTGCTGCCGAGGATAGCCGTACCGTCGAGGGATACGCCGCTGTCTTTGACCGTAGCTCTGACCGCCTTGACTTTGAGGAGGTCATCGAGCGTGGTGCCTTTGACGGCGTGATCGAGAGTTCCGACGTCATGGCACTCCTTAACCATGATATCAGGCGTGGGCTTCTGGCCCGCAGCCAGAACGGCAAGGGCACCCTCACCCTCACGGTTGACGCCAAGGGCCTGCGCTACTCCTTCGAGGCACCCAAGTTCGCAGCCGGTGACGAGCTGGTGGAGAATGTGCGTCGTGGTGATGTCAAGGAGTCATCCTTTGCCTTCACCGTCGAGAAAGACACATGGGAGAAGAAATCCGACGGCACCTGGAAGCGCACCATCCATAAGATCGGTCGTCTGTATGACGTGTCTCCGGTCTATGCCGCTGCCTATTCGCAGACATCGGTCTACATGCGCGGCAAGGAACTGGCCGAGGAGGCCATAAGGAAGGCTGAAGGTGAGATGCCCGACAGCTATTATGAGAACCTGAAATCCAAGTATAACATCTAACAACAAGAGATTATGCCAAAAGAGAAATCATCTGTAGAGCTGCGTCAGGAACATAAGGACCTGCGCGCTGATTCACAGTCCATCATCGATAAGGCCCATGGCGAGAAGCGCGGCCTTACCCCCGAGGAGACTGAGAAGTTGAACGGTAACCAGCTGCGTATGGCTGAAATCACCCTGGAGCTGGAGAGCCGCAGTAATCAGTCCGTCAAGCCCGAGCGTAAGCCCGAGGAGCGCGGATTCTCATTCACCAAGGCTATCCGTGCCACCATGGAAGGTACCGCACAGGAGGAGCCCGAGAGCAAGATGCTGGCACGTGGTGCCGCTAATCCCAACATCCAGGAGACCGGTCAGCTGCACATCCCATTGTGCGACTCACGCGGCGTCATCGGTGCTGCCGCAGGTAAGTCTGCCGGTGCCATCCTCGACGAGAGCATGGGTATGGTTCTGCCTCTCTCACAGAACCTGGTGCTGGCACAGGCCGGCGCACGTATCCTCACCGGTCTGCGCGGTGATCTGAAGTTCCCTGGCCTGAGTGCAGTGACCGTACTTTGGGACGCTGAGAATGACGCAGCTGCCGACGGTGGTGGTAACCTGTCCAACGCACTGGCTCTGTCACCCAAGCGCCTCACCGCGTATGTTGACATCAGTCGTCAGCTCCTCATCCAGGAGAACGAGAACGTGGAAGGCTACATCCGCGAGCTCATCGCCCAGGCTGTGGCAGAGAAACTGCAGGCCACCATCCTTGGTAAGGCTGCAGCCGGTGACGGCCCTGCCGGTATGTTTTATACCGCCCCCACCCTCAAGGGTGTCATGTCATGGGGTAAGGTCGTAGATATGGAGACCGCAGTCAGCGAGGCTGGCGGCCTGAAGGGCAACCTCGCCTATATCCTGCACAGCAAACTGTATGGTATGGCCAAGACCGTGGCCAAGACCACATCGGGTGCAGGTGGCCTCGTTCTGGGTAACGATGGTCAGAACCTCCTCAACGGCTATAAGGTTCTCTCCACCGGCAATGTGGCCAACGAGCTGAACACCAGCGCCACCTCCACCGCCAACACCAACGGTTACGGTGCTCTGTTCGGCAACTTCGCCGATATGATCATCGGCAACTGGGGCAACCTCGACATCACCGTGGATAACCTCACACAGGCTACCAAGGGTGCTGTCCGTCTGGTGCTCAACAGCTACTGGAACTACGGTGTTACCCGTTCCGGTTCGTTCAAGACCGCCGCTCTGTCTTTGTCATAAAAGATTTTCCAGGGCCGGAGCGATTGGGTTTGCTCCGGCTCACTATATTATGAAGTACGTTGTTTTGGAAGATATCAAGAGGCAGGTCGTACAGGACTCTGATGTGGATGACATCATCCTCACGACTATCGGTGACGCCGCAGAGGACGCCACCGAGCGTCATCTTGGGCGACCTCTGAGTGACTGTATAGGTTCTGACGGCCAGTTGCCGCCCGCTCTGCGTCAGGCTATCCTGATGCTCTGCTCGACACTGTATAACGACCGCGAGAGTCAGACACACACGCAGTCACACGTCAACCCCGCATACGAGGCTTTGATAGGACCCTTCCGTCAGTATTGAGCTATGGACGCAGGCAGGCTGAGACATATGGTAAGTATATGGCGCAACGCCGGTGGGCGCGACCAGTACGGTGATCTGCAGGAGCAGTGGAACTGTATTGGTCAGTGCCGTGCCGAGCGTAACGTGCAGAACAGCCGCCGTGCCGTCACATCAGGAGAGGTCTGGTACCCGCGTGCCGCCGTGTTCAAGATCCGTCTTGGTCATGACATAACCACTGGTGACCGTGTGTTCTCAGACGGAGTGTGGTATGACGTCATCAGTGTCACCACCGATGAGGTTAGGGAGAGATGTATAACAGTTAACACCGAGATGCACAATGAGTGAGGCCGTCATACAGGTAGACACCCGTCAGGTGGAGGCTTTGTTTGATAGGCTCGAACCCAAGCAGCTGCGCTCCGCCACCCGTTCCGCTTTCAACAGGGCGGGACGTGTTATGGTCAACGCAGCCAAGGCCGAGTATCGGTCCATGTTTCCCGGTTCCGTGTATTACAAGGACATTCACATGAAGGCCTACCGCTCCGGCAAGGGTGTCATGGTGGATCTGTATTATCTCAAGAATCACGCCAAGGGCGACCCTCTCTATAAATCGTATGTGCTCCGGATACTGGAGGTCGGCAACTATAAGACCGCCCGCCGTTCAAGGGGTAACTCAAAGAACGGCTCACGCGCTGACCGTGGCAAGATACGCGCATACCATTTCTTCCAGCAAGGCACGGAGTCTGTGATACAGCAGGTTAACAGCCAGTTCACCGCCAACTTGGAGCAGGCTATGAAAAAACAGATAGAAAAAGCATCATGAGCAGGGAGAATGACATACAGATACCGCTGACCGTACGTACGGTAGGTAAGTGGCTCTACAGTCAGCTGTCGGGTGATGATGCCGTGTCCTCACTGACATCAGGACGTATCTGCCCGTTCATCACCCGCGAGCCGCAGCAGCTGCCGTGGATAGTATGGGACAACGTAGAGATAGACTGGGACCGTGACAAGGACTCCAATGACCCTACGACCGCCAGTGCGGTCATAATGTGTGCCGCCGCCACAGCTGACGCGTCATATGAGCTGGTTGATGCCGTGATAGGTGCACTCAATGACAGGGACAGCTGCCGCGTCACCCATATCAACGCATACTGGCAGGAGGGTGTGGGTGTTATCCAGGAGATAAGTGTAACGATTGATCTATACTGAACGATATGACAAAAATTAAAGGTAAGGAAGTACGCCTGCTGCTGGGTACCGGCGATAGCGTCAACAAGACGATAGCAGGCAGCAAGAGTCTGAGCGTCAGGCTCACGACTAAGTTTGACGAGGACCGTGACAAGGATGTGCCTGACGGTCCGTACCGTGTGGCTTTATGGGTCGAAATGAGCGGCACCCTATCAGGCAAGCTAAGGAACCCATCGACCAATCAGCTGTCTCTGGCGGATCTGGAGACCATCTGCATGACAGGTAAGCTGTCCGGGCTGGATGTCAAGGCAGCACTGAGGATAGGCAGCACTGTGGTGGCCAAGGTTGACAAGGTTCTGTTCAGCAACCTTCAGCAGGCTAACCCCGTGTCGGAAAACGGTACCTGGAGCGTCAGTTTCAAGGGCTATAGCAAGGTGTATAACGATTAATGATTGAGACCATGCAAACAAAAGGAAAGAACATAATGATGTTTCTTGATGGCACCGCCTTAGCGCTTGCCACCAATCACACGCTCAACATCAATCCGCAGATTGATGAGACGGCAACCAAGGACGACGCCCTGGGTCCTGCCGGTGATATCGATATTGTTGACTGGGACGTATCGGCCGACTCTGTTGTCGGCGCCAATGCTGATGTAAGCAACGAGCTCACATATGAGGAGCTGATAGCAGCGCAGTTGAGCTGTGCTGCTGTTCTGGGTGTTGTCATGGATGCCGTACCCGATGCAGTCCAGGACGAGGCTGTCCCCGCAGCCGGCTGGAGTGGCGGTAATGTTGCAGCCAGCTATCCTAAACGCAGTGGTCAGGCTATGATATCCGAAATCGCCATCGAGGCATCGGATGAAGGTTTCGCCACCATGAATGTCCAACTGGCAGGAACCGGTCCGCTGTCATGAGAAGGATAACAGTAACCCACAGGGGCACCGAGATCCAGCTGGCATACTGCCTTAAGGTTCTGTTTACTTTTGAGGCCATCTGCGACAAGAGGTTTGAGGTCCGCACCCTTACCGACACGTACATATTCGTATGGTGTTGCATCATAGTGGCTGACCCTGACTACCTTAAAGGCGATTATGCCAAATTTATCGACGCGTGCGAGCAGGACCCTGAACTGTTCAAGGTCCTGTCAGAGGCTGCTCTGAAGATGCTGCAGGACGAAGGCCGCAAGCAGCCTGATTCGGATACCGATGGCGCTGACGATAAAAAAAAAGACTGAGCGTCACTGACCTCTATGAGATATGCTGCGGCGAGGGTGGCCTTGACCCGCAGCATTTCTTTTTTGAGATGGACGTGCATGAGGCGGAGGTCTATATGCGTGGGCTTCGCCGCCGTCAGCACTCCGGATGGGAGCAGGCCCGGCTCATAGCGTTCTACTGCCTGCGCCCGTGGGTCAAGGACCTGCAGATAGAGATGCTGCCGCAGTTCCCATGGGAGAAAACGGCACAAACTGTGGATGCCGACGATGAGGCAGCCCGCATAGCATATATGCGCGAACACACGGACGATTATAAAAAAGTTTTAGAGGATATATATGGCAAACATAATCAATAAGCTACTGCTGGATGACAAGGAGTACAACTCCAAGCTCGATAAGGCCAGGCGCTCCACTAAGAACTACAAGTCTGACGTGGACAGCCTTGGTAAGTCTGTAGGTGGCGCTCTGGTCAAGTCCTTCGGCTCCCTGGTGAGTGTCGTGGGTGTGGCCGGTGGCGCCATCGGTACCTTTGATAAGCTCATCAAGTCATCGCAGACCACCGCTGATCAGTGGGATATCGCCATACGTGCCGCCAAGTCCAGCGTCGATACATTCTTTACGGCTCTCAGTACCGGTGACTTCAGCCCGTTCCTGGGCGGTCTGCAGAATATCATCGACCGCGCCAAGCAGGCCGCCGTGGCGCTGGACGCCCTGGGTAACGCTCAGATGAGTTATGCTTATTTTACCACCGCCAATCAGGCTGAGTTCGCCGAGGCCATCACGGTGATGCGCGACCAGAACGCCAGCTATGTCGACAAGTCGGCCGCTAAAAAGACCGCGGAGGCTGTGTTGGGTGACCAGCAGGAGATAGTTACTGTTCTGCATCAGAAGATAACTGACGCCGTACAGTCCGTGATGAGTGAGAGCAACTATCTCACGTCATCGCAGATAGAGCGTGCGGATCTGAGCAAGATACTGCGCCTGGATATCAGCGCTAACGGAGAGGAGGAGAAAAAACGCCTGGCCGCCGAGTACCAGCAGTATCTCAAGGAACTATCAGAGATACCGGCCATCCAAAGAACAGCCGGTTACGTCCAGACAGGGCGAATGAACCGCCGCACAGGCGCTCCGGAGCTCAAGTATGTGGAGGCGTCCACTCCGGAGGAGATAGAGGCTCACGACAGGGCGCTCTCGGCCATATCAGACAAGTATAAGGATGCGGTACTATACAACACCATCCTTGTCAACAAGTCTGATGAGTGGCTGCAGAACCTCATCCAGATGACCAACCAGATGGACAGCGCCGACAAGCTGCTGGCCGACATGCAGAAGCAGCTTAACAGGGCCGGTAATATAGCGGAGCCTGTTGAGGTGCCTGTTGAAGTTCAGCAGCCGGATCTGAGCGGGATAGAGGCTGCCGGCATAACTATACCGGCTGTCATCGAGGCGCATATCCCGGATAAGATAGAGATGCCGCAGCTGCCGACCACCGAGATTGACAGTATCAACAACTCCCTCTATGAGACATCCAGAGCAAGTGAGGATGCTATGTCAGACCTCAGCTCTATGGCTACTGTCATGAGCAGCCTGGGTGATATAGTCAATGCCGACAGCGACAACTGGCTTTCATGGGGTGAGAACGTGATGCGCGCCGTGGCGCAGGCTATACCCGCCTTCGAGGCCGCGTCCATGAGTGCGCGTCAGAAGGCTACCTCTGACAGTGCAAGTGCCGTCGCCGGCGGTGCTGCTGCAGTGGCGGATATCCCGTATGCCGGTCCTGCCATGGCTATAGCTGCCGCGCTCTCTATCGCCGCTGCCATCGCCGCTGCCCCCAAGTTCGCCACCGGTGGTGTGGTACCGGGTGTCAGCTTCAGCGGTGATAATGTCTTGGCACGTGTCAACTCCCAGGAGATGATACTGACACGCGAGCAGCAGAACATCCTTTCCAGCCGCCTGTCATCATCAGATCAAGTCAGTCAGGTGCAATTTGTCATCGAGGGTAACAACCTCATAGGTGTTCTCAATAACTACAACCGCTATAGTTCCCGTAGGTCATGAGTGTAGCATCAGCCATATTCAGGAGTCAGACCGGTGTGTACTACAAGGTACAGCTCACATCTGATAACATCACCTCCGATGAGACTCTGACCCTTGCCGGTCGGAATCCCGTGTCAATCAGTTTCCGTGCCGGTGAGCATAAGTTCCCGGGCTTCCGGTCCGTGGAGTGCCAGATAACCCTTCTGGCCGATAAGGATATGAGCTATCTGTATTCAGATATCCCGACCGGCACCAAGGTAGAGATCCTGAGCAGCACTAACGGCTCGTCAGGATGGATCACCGTCTTTCTGGGGTATCTGGAACCGTTCACTTTTGACCAGCCTTACACCCTGTGTAATGACGAGGTGACGCTGACAGCTATCGATGCCATCAGCATCCTCAAGTTCAGCCCGTATGAGACATCCGGTGGCCACTGCAGGCAGGCTGCTATCAAGTTCATAACGGATATCTGTGACGAGGCAGGTATAGATACTATAGACATATCCCCCGATAATGAGCTTTCGGGTTATCAGATCAGCACTAACGCGTTCCTGCCTAACAACTTTACCGACCGCGGCGAGGTTAATAAGATGCAGGTGCTGTCATATATATGCCAGATGCGCGGCCTCACAGCCACCCCGTGGGGCAAGAAGCTGTACATCATAGATACGACCAATGAGCTCACCGGCACTTCATGGACCAGCGGCAGGCGTTATACCATCAATCACACCACACATAATGTCACCACATCGTACATCAGTATCGGTGGTTCCAAGACCATACAGGACTCGGACTTCAGGGCCGGCAAGGCCAAGCTGTCCATCGAGCGCCCCTATGGCAGGATAAGATATTCCTTACCTAACAGCGGCACAGGTTATATTATAGCCCCGCTGCTGGATAAGGGTACCCCGGTAGGCAGTACCATCGAGTATTATATGACCGATGCCGCCGGCGCTAAGTACGTCACCACCCGCCGCCTTCTGACCGGCACCGGCATAGAGTGGCACGCCTATAACAGGCAGACCGGCGCAGAGCTGGGTGAGTCTGACTTT
This sequence comes from uncultured Prevotellaceae bacterium, assembly GCA_900318995.1. GTDB lineage: Bacteria > Bacteroidota > Bacteroidia > Bacteroidales > Bacteroidaceae > Colenecus. The sequence continues at coordinate 220,526 of ONMR01000001.1, forward strand.
ATCAGCAATTTCAGCCTGCTGAACCCCGACAGCAACAACGACTGGGTGGGTGCCATACCTATCGAGATAACCTACTTCCGCCGCGACAGCGAGTATTCCGGTGTCACCAAGCGCAGGTGTATCTGGGTGCATCAGCGCTCCTGGCAGGGAGAGGGGTATCTGGGCGACCGCACTCTGTTCCAGGTCAAACCGGAATACCGCGGCATACTGCAGACCGGCTCTTTCAAGGTTAACATGTCGGCAGCACGCGGTCAGGTTAACCGCACCGGCGACAACTTCTTTCCGCCGGTATTAGGTAACAGCGAGGGTGTGGCCGGTCCGCTTGGTTTCTATTTTCTCAACCTCTGGTGCGGACAGTATTACTACACCGAAGCCAGCAATCCTACAATCAATGGCCTACCGACAGGTCAGTGGCTGCTGGGTGGCCATGTTCCGTTCATATTGGGTCGCCCTGATTCGCACGGCATCAAGGATATCCTCACAACTTTCGAGGCCATGTACCAGGGTGCCGGATGGTCCGGCTGGATAGACGATGTGTCATCCCCGGCAGGCGGCTGGCCGAACGATCCCTGGAACTTCGGCTATGAGGTGTTCATCAATAGCACCCTGACCAACGAGGATAGCTGGATCTTTGACTTCAGCGTTGAGAACGTGGGCTATGACGCCAGCGAGAGTGCTCTGCAGCAGGACCTTAACAATGGCGTCTATAAAGGAGACACACTGGATATCCAGCTGCCTCTGCGTAATAGCGGATACGGAAGGGATAACGCGCTGTTTCCGCAGTCAGAGAGCGGAGTGGCCGGTAAGCTGGGCGCCCGTCTGGCTCAACGCTACATCACCCGGCATAAAGGGTTTGAGATGACGGTAGGGGACGACGTGCAGATGTGGGCTCCTATCACATATAAAGGTAACAGATACACCATGGACAGTATGATATGGGATCTGGAGGCGGGCACTAAAACTATATATATCAACTAATATGGATCAAGTAAGGGAATACGGCAGGAATCTGGTACTCTTTACCAAGGAGACGGATGAGGACGATTATGAGGTGGCCGGCTTTGCCACCGATAACACTGTGGACGTGCAGATGGATATGGTAGAGAGTACCAGCCCTTCCAGTGCACGTGCCAAGGAGTTCCGCCCAGGGCGTTACTCATGGACGATGGGAGCCACGCGCGTATACACCAATATACCGATGAGCTTCAGTGCTAACCACGAAGATGATGCCACTGTCAGGGAGATAGACTGGCTCAAGGTGGGTCAGAAGATATATGTGGGGTTCTCCGGCAAGCGTCCGGTCTGGGACACTCAATACAACGGCAACTGGTGGAAAAAATACTGGGGTATGGCATATGTCAAGAGCGTGCGTATAGCCGCGCCCGTCAACGGAGTGGCCACCTTTGCGGTGGAGCTGCAGGGTACCGGCGAGCTGCAGGATGAGGAGGCATGGTACGCTAACCGCGTGCCTCCTCGTCAATAATGCGTCCGACACACTTGTGGTTTTGAGTAAAAAAGATAGATATGGATACGATAAGGATAGGTAATGACATCCCCCTGCAATGGACGGTCAAGCGCGGCGGCGAGGCTGTGGATCTGGCTGGTGCCGTCACACTCAAGGTGTGGGCTGTGGCGGCTATGACACGTCATGAGCTGAGCTTCAGTCTGACAGGTGCTAATATTATCCGCTGTACGTTCCGTGGCGCCGACCAGCGGTACTGCGGTAACTACCGGCTCCTGCTCATCGTCAATGATGGCCTCAACAACATGTATGCCGTAGACAGCGCCGATGCTTTCCGCCTGGTGCCGGTTACCGTCAACGATGCCAGTGCGCCGGTCAATCTGGTCGAGCTGACCAGCGACATACTGATACCGGCCAATGGATACAGCGCATATGAGATAGCCCTTCAGCACGGATATGCCGGCACTGAGGAGGAGTGGCTGGCATCTCTCATCGGACCCCAGGGTGAGCAAGGTCCCGAAGGTCCCGAAGGTCCCGAAGGTCCTCAAGGCTCCCAGGGTCCCGAAGGTCCTCAAGGTCCCCAGGGTGAGCGCGGTGCTGACGGCACTGTGATATGGCCGCGACTGCGCGTGCGCCCTACCATGCACCTGGTTCTTGACACACAGGAGCAGGTGTCGACGGATAGGTTTGAACTTGTTGATGGTCACCTCAAGATAAAATTCTGATTATGGAAGAAAATGCGATTATAGATCTTGGGAAGATAGGGCTCACATTTGACCCTAACCCATGGAACGCCGCCAAGGCGTATGAGAAGTATACGGTCATCATGCATAATGGCCGTGGATGGGTCTCTCTTGTTGATAACAAGGGGCATGAACCGTCCGAGACCGATCCGATGTGGATGATTATATCCGACAGTGGCGAGTCGCTGTATCAGATGATGGTACGCACTGGCCGGTTTGTCGGTACCGAGGATGAGTTCTTGCAGCAGTATCAGGATGCTCTGTCTGCCGCTGTCAATGCCGCAGCTGAAGCGAGAGCTGCCGCCACAGATGTGCAGGCAAAGGGCGAGGCTGCTCTGGCCGCCGCCTCTGCTGCAGAGCAAGCAGCAGCTGCCGCCGGCTCTGCAGCCGATGATGCGATAAACGCCAAGAACACCGCGCTGGCCGCTGCCGGTCAGGCCGAGGGTTCCGCTGCCGCCGCACGTGAGGCTGCCACCGATGCCGGTGCTGCTGCTGATCTGGCACGCGAAAAGGCCACGCAAGCCGGCGCCGCTGCCACATCAGCCAACGAGGAGGCAGCCGCCGCCCATCAGGCTGTGGTAGAAACCGGAGCTGCTACAGAGGCCGCCAATGCTGCCGCAGGGGCCGCCAATGCTGCCGCAGCATCTGTAACCAATCACACCCTCGGTATTGATTTTGATCCCACCACGGGACTGCTGCAGGGCGTGTACGGCTCCCACGGTTCTATCCTTGACGTAGAGATGGACCAGGAGACCGGTCAGATAGTTGTAACAGAGCAAATTGATTAATCCAGATAATTATGTCAGAACAAACTACAACCACAAGGAATCTGGGCTACGTACCGGTAGGACGTGGCGCCTGGAACGCTCAGACCATGTATTACCCCGGTAATATCGTGGTTAACCGCTTGTCTACATTCATGTGTACAACACAGGGTAAGAACAACGAGCCTATAGTAACCGTCACCGCCGGTGTTCCCAGCTGCAATGCCGGATGGCAGATCGTCGCCACCGCCGACCCTGCAATCCAGGCTGCTCTGGCCGCAGCCGCAGCCGCAGCCAGCATAGAGACCAGACTGCTGGCCGGAACCCTCATCCCTGCGCTGGCCGCAGATCTGAGCGGTAACGCCAACACCATCGAGTCCACCGACCAGTATATAGTACGTACCACCGCCGGTGACAACAGCATCGACTCATCGGCACCGGCCAAGCTGCTGTCTATCCGTGGCGGCATCAACGCAGCCGGCCCGTTCCGTATCAAGGGATACAAGTGGCTCGGGTTCAACCTGCTCAACCCGTCACAGACGGTAGGTGGCGTCTGCTACTTCCAGGTACCCAAGTGTACACAGGGTCACTATGGCACCGCAGAGGAGAATAACGGCATACTGTTCACGGATCGTCAGGGCAACAACCTGCACCCGACAGTGCGCTTTGTTGCCGGTTATACCGCTCCGTCCACAGCTAACGACGGCGTGATACTCAATCCGTATCAGTTCGCCGGTCACAGCGAGTATTTCTATGCCCCCAATGAGCCGGGCTTCCTGATCGTCAGCGGTATCACCCCTGCCGATGTATGCGCTCATATGGCATGGTCCAAGGATTATGACCGTTTTGTGGCTTACAACGCCGGATACACTATCGACCTGTATGTGTCACCGCTCACCACAGCCTTTGACACTAACGCCGGATCTCTCATCCTTCGCGGACTGTCCGGCACTGACCGTTCCGTCAGCGATTATATCATCATCAGCGGCGAGGCTGCCGGTGGCAGCTATGGCAGAATGATAGGTCACGCTCTGCTGACCTCACTCACATGGCGTAAGGATACCGAGACCACCGAGAACCAGGGCGAGACCCAGACTGTATACGTATACTCAGCCACACTGTCGGCAGCTGCCGCAGATGGCCTGACACGTATCGAGCAGGAGGGCATGGAGTTCGAAGGTAACACGCTCTCATACCGCACCGCCGACATCGCTACGCTCACCGGTTTCCGCGAGCTCATCGCCGGCAAGTATGTGGATTATGAGCTGGCCACACCCGTCACCGGCACTCACAGCATCAGCACCCTTGACAAGTATGCCGATGACATGTCTCTTGAGGTCGTCGTGGGCGGTGACAACCCCGCCGGTTACATCACCACGCAGTACTCCATGGGATATAAGGACACGGTGCGATACCTGCCTCTGCTTGTCGAGCAGGACGAGCGTATTGCGGCACATGCCCTGTGCCAGCTCAACGGCCGCATAGACAGCCTCTCCCAGATCGTGGGTGCACTGATGATGTTCCTCTCTCCGGATATGGTCAAGGGCAAGCGCGTGTTCCTTAGCGGTGACGGCGCTCCCGAGAGTGCTCCGGATATGTTGCCTCAGTTCTATTTTGACGAGACCAACCAGGCACAGTACATGTCTACCGGCACCACGTCGGCAGCAGACTGGAAGCTCATCACCCCGAGTGTTTAACCTTAAATCATAGTTCGCAATGAAAAAGTATTTGAATATGTATGCTGACCGCCAGGACTACGCCAGTGAGTCCCGTCCTGCCGATGGCAGCGTAGTCAGTAAGATAGGTCCTGACGTACAGTATGACGGAGTGAACGTAGAAGTGCTTGACCCCGAGGTAGGCGATGCTGTCTATCATGATCCGGACGGCAAGCTGCACTACTTTAAGCATGACACCATACGCCAGTCTCAGATGCCCAACATCTTCACACGTGTGGGTGTCGTCCTGCCCGAGGCATCAGGCCGTATCCTTATCGGTCACGTGTTCGGCGCCGATAAGAAGTGGGCTGACGTGTTCCGCTGGGTGGTGACCGGCTCTGCCATGACGGACGGTGCATCGCACACCGCTACCTTCGCTGTCGGAGCAGACAGTGTAGAGGTCACCTGGCAGGCCACAACCATTGAGGGCTTTGCCAGCGCAGTGCAGTCGGCCATCGGTGCTCAGTCTTTCGGTGGCCATTCCTTCAGCTGCTATGCTGACGGTGACAAGGTATACATCCAGCATGACACATACACCACCTGGAAGGAGCCTACCTTCAGCGGCCTCACCCTGACAAGGGATATCGGCACGAAGATCACCGCCGACTCCAACGCTTACAAGGAGAATGGTGTCGGCAGCGAGGGTGCCGTATACTCACTGTCAAGGGCCATCGCCGCTCTGAGCAGCGACCGTACCGAGTCGTGGGCCAACCCGACCACCGATGTGGTATCCAACCCGACCTATCCGGTATGTCTGCCGGCATACCTGGGTGAGTCTGCAGTGGCCGGTGCTGATCACTGCGCATGGCTGCGCGCCAAGTACGGCGAGGGCTTTGATGGTTGGGTGAACTTCCTGAAGTCTATGATGCCGCGCATCCCCGCCTCACGCGGCGCCCTGCGTAATGCCCTCTCTGACGGTTGGAAGAATACCTATGCTCACGCATACGACACATACAAGACACCGGCCGGTGTCATCAAGCCTCTGTATCCCGCCTTTGACTATGCCGCCAGCATCGGCTATCCGGTCAAGGGTCTGGAACAGGGTCGCTGGTTCGTGCCGTCGCTCCGCACTATGTCTGAGATCAAGGCTGTCATCACCATGGGAGGTATCGGAGTGTCAGCTGCTACAGCAGATGTCATCACCCGCACCTTGAACGCCATGGGTGGCACCATAGAGTCCAACTCCGCCCTCATGTGGTGTTCAGGTCGGTACTACACCGTCAACGCCTGGCTCGCTCACGGTGGCGTCGCGTTCCTGAACGGCTACATCTTCTACGGCACTTACCGTGTGTGGCCCTGCGTGCTTCTTGAAAGAAACCTTGAATCTTGAACTTAATACCAGCGGCCTCCGTGCCGCTGGTTGATTGAATATGAAACAGGATAAGGCAGGAGTCTATGTCGATGCCAAGAAACTGCGCAGGTGCTTGCATGCTGCGCAGTTCTGTATGACTAAGGCTGACCGCATAATATACAGTACTCCGGCACTCATCGCCTGTGGTGATATTATCGGTTACTTCCAGCTGGCGTATGACATTCCGGAACAGAGGGAGTATTATATCCACATGTTCATCAAGTCGTTTGCCGTGCTGCGTGCCGACATAGAGGAGATGTTCGAGCTGGAGATCATCCGTCCGTCCAGCACCACGGCCATCGTCATGAACGACAAGGAAAAGGAGTCTGTCAACGGCCGTCAGCTCCTGCTGCGTATCATTGAACTGCTTGCCAGGATAGATGAAGGTATCAACAAGTGGCGGTTGAGCCTGAAGGTGGGGACACGACCGGCTGAGTCCCAGCCGGCAGCACCTAAAGAATGAAGGAGCACATGCCGTCATTTACGGCTACAACCAAGATAATGTGCCCAATGGTCCGCCAACATGTGGTGTTCAGGTCGGTACAACACCAACAACGCCTGGAACGCTAACGGTGGCAACGCGTACCTGAACAACAACAACTTCTACAACACTAACCGTGTGTGGCCCTGCGTGAATCATTCCGTAACGTACCATCCCTATGATTACACTGGAAGATTTGTACACTGCCATGCTGCGCACCCGGAAAAACAAGCGCAACTCTGCCGACTCTGTTGAGTTTGAGTTGCACTGGGAGCGTAACCTGTGTCAGATCAAGAGAGATATCGACAATCACACCTTCAGGCCGACCGCCTATACCTTCATACGCCGCTATCCCAAACCCCGCGAGGTCTTTGCCTGCTGCTTCGCCCTGCGTCTGCTCCATCACTATCTGGATATCCGCATGCGGCCGCTCATAGAGATGGAACTGACCACCCGCACCTATAACAACCGCGAGGGTTACGGCCAGTATGCCGCCGTCAACAAAGTCATAGAGGACATGTATGACGTGAGCCACGGCTATACCCGTGACGCGTATTACATACAGCTGGACCTTCAGGGTTATTTCCCCAACGCCAGACAGGACTATGCGTTCAGTCTCCTGGAAGAACTGATGCTCCGCCGCTATCACGGTGCCGACCTCGACGAGATGCACTACATCCTTCAGGTATCGATATTCTCCTATCCCACATGGCACTGCACCCGCCGCACACCTATATGGCAGTGGGTGGACATTCCCAAGGGCAAGAGTCTGTTTGAGAAACCTCCCGGCATCGGAGGTGCTATCGGCCATCTCATCTGGCAGAACACCATGAACTACTATCTGAACGTTCTGGACCACTGGGCTGTTGATGAGTGTGGGCTTCATTATGTCCGTTTCGTTGATGACATTGTGATATGTACTGACAACAAGGAGGTGGTGCTGTCCATGCTGCCGGAATTCCGCCGCCGACTGGCGCTGGTAGGCTGCGTGATGCATCCGCACAAGTTCTACTGTCAGCACTGGAGTAAGGGTATCACATTCCTGGGTGTGCACATCAAGATAGACCGTATCTACGTGGATGACCGCACTCTGCGCCGCGCCCGTCACATGCTGTCCACCTTCAGCAGCTGCTGCCGTCAGGATAAGATAGACAGTTTCATTGCGAGCATGAACAGCTACCTGGGCCTGCTCAAGGGCCGTAACGAGTATAACAACATTATGAGGCTCATTGAGGCTATCCCTGAGAAGTGGCTGAAATATGTGCGGTTCGTCAGCGAGCGTCTGTGTATAAACGCCAGGGACGGATATCATCACCTTGAGGTACTGGCCCGCCGGTATCACTTGTCGGACAGATGGCTGGTTAAAAGTAAAAAGAACAAAAGAGGATAATCGATGCAGAAAGAACCGTCAACCACAAGAGTACAGGCCGTCATGGCCGCCTGTTCGTTCATGGTCGGGACGATAATAGCATGTGTATGCCTGTTCGTCATCGAGCCACGTGGTGAGATTACCAACTCGGCCATCACACTGGTGAGTGAATTTCTAATATTAGCAGGTGCTCTGCTCGGCGTTAAGGTGGTGTTCGACGTCAAGCTGCAGCAGTTCCGAAACGAAATCGAAAAAGAGATAAAGAACAATGAAAACGCTTGAGTTGATACTTGACCGCCGCTATCCCAAGGACAAGTACACCATAGGTATACTGACATGTGAGGGCAAGCGGATATGTGAAGTGCTGGAGCTGCCCGTTAAGGGTACACATCACGGCAAGACCGCCATACCGGCCGGTCGTTATGAAATAGATATGAATACCGTATCCCCCAAGTTCGCCACCCGCTTCTGGGCGGCGATATTCAAAGGTATCGTGCCATGGCTCAAGAATGTGCCCGGCCGCAGCAGGATTCTCATCCATCCAGGTAACAGCGTGGAGGATACGGATGGCTGTCTGCTACCGGGCAACAACAGAGAGAAGGGTAAGGTGTTGGATAGCAGTGCCTGTTACCTGACCCTCTTTAAGGGATATCTTCGCCCTGCCGCCGAGACTGGCCGTCAGATCTTCATAACTATCAAGGACCATGAGTAAAAAGACACTACTGATAATCGCGGGTTACCTGCTGATGCTGATAACCATCTACATACAGGACCGCCAGATAGATAGTCTGAAGCTGGATCGCGACAGGTATAAGGTCAACGCCGAGACTCTGATGGAGCGCTCCGAGACCTTTCGTGTAAGGGATTCTCTGAGTGCAGCGAGGGTGGGCGTTCTGGAGCTGTCGGTCAAGGAACTTGAGAAATACCGCGCCGATGACGCCGCTCTGATAAAGGAACTCACCGGCAAAAACCGCGATCTGGACCGTATCAATAAGGCACAGGCATCCACCATCATTACGCTGCGCGATATCCCCAGAGATACAGTCGTCATCATAGACTCTATACCGATACCTGCCAAGAAAGTGCACTGCGGTGATGAGTGGTACACCTTCGACGGTATCCTGACCGCTGATGATTTCCATGGTACCATGGCCAGCCGTGATGAGCTGCTGCTGACCGAGACGGTGAAGTACAAGAAGATCCTTTTTTGGAAAACAAAAAAGGTCAAGGACCGAGAAATGGTGGCCGTGTCAAGGAATCCGCACACCACCATCACCAAGGTTGAGCACATTATCATAGACAAATAATCAAGATAGGGTCTGGGAGACCAGGTTTCTAATTGTTTTCATAATAATATAAATTTAAAAGAAAGCAATGGCTGTCCGTGAGGATGGCCATTGCTGTTTGTTGTGCATTTCTGCACAACGAATCACTGCGCAAGGCCGCTCAGCCGCTCAGCCTGTTTCTGTATCATCGGACGCTGCACCTTTGCGTATATCATTGTGGTTTGGATGTTCTTATGCCCCATCATCTTCTGTAGGATCTCTACCGGTACTCCGTTGCCCAGCGCGACCGTAGTGGCAAAGGTGTGCCTTCCGTTATGGGTACTTATGCGTTTATGTATCCCAAGCAGGTCGAGCAGTTCGACCAGCACCCGCCTATAGTTGTCATAGGGCAGGTGCGGGATGGTGTAGTTATACCGCTCCAGGATACGCTTTGTCTGTGGCAATATCACCGTCGTGTAGTAACCTCCGGTCTTGACGCGGCGGCCGCTCAACGTATCATCTGTAATGTTCTGAAAGTCGGCGGCCATCAGATCTGTGAAGCACAGGCCTGTCCAGATCTGGAGCAAAAACAGGTCACGGACATGCTGCGTATAGAGGCTGCGTGACTCAAACCGTTCTATGCGGTGTATCTCATCCATCGTTAGGACCTCCCTGGGTCTTGACTCCCCTTTATCGGTCTTGATACATGTGTAAGGGTTGGCTTTCATGAGCCCCGCCCGGACCGCTCTGCCGATGTAGGCCTTGATGATCTTATGATAGTTATAGATGGAAGTCTGCATCATCGGCCGCTTATTGACGGTACGGGTATGCAGTATCTTGTCGAGTGCATTGATGGTGCTGACTGTGAGCTGACAGAAATCTGTGATATGCTGCTCCATCAGGAACTGTAGCACGGTGCGGTGATGTATCAGTGTGCTGGCTGCCAGCCGGCGGCTATCCATCTCTGCGCGCATGAAGTCAATAAACCCGGTCCCGCCACCTGACTGCCGTATCTTGAGAGTGTCGAGCATAGACCACGAAAAACACTCACCGTCATCATTACACCTGTTGACGATATCGATGATGGCCCGCTGATGATGTTGGAGTATGATGTTAAGCTGCGAGGCGTCGGGACGTGACACAACCTGTTCGGCAGTGAACTGACCCAGATAAACCTTAACGCCTGTAGATAGGAACTTCCGCTCACCGTTGATGGTCACGGATAACTGGATGAGACCCCTTGTCGGGTTCTTTGCTGTGGGCTTGGTAGCCACATGTTTGCGGTCAAATACCGCACTTACTTTAATAGTGTTGAGCATAATGTTATTTATTATGCCTCAACAGCTGCCGGATGTTACCTGTTTGGTATCAATGGCGGTATCTGTTTGGTATCACTTTTGTGGCCTAAAATGGCCCGAAGTGTGCTGTTTTTACCGCCAGGATAATGAGCTAAGAACTAATAAAATGAGCGAAACGCCATTTAATCAGCATATTAGTCATTATTTCTGTGCGCTCCTTCTAGGACTTGAACCTAGGACCCCCTGATTAACAGTCAGATGCTCTAACCAACTGAGCTAAAGAAGCTTTTTGCCGCACTTGGAGCATTACTGCTCTCAAACGCGGTGCAAATTTACCGCCTTTTTTGGAATATCCAACATCTGAGAGCAAAAAAATGGTGCATGAGGCTAAAAATTCAGCTATAAAGCCAAAAAATATATATCTTCGCAAAACACAACCAAATGCAAAAACCACTATGAGGAGATTTGTCGGGAGTTTTGTCCTGTTTACCATAACGGTTCTGTCTGTTTCGGGTGTCAAGGCCCAGAAAACCGAGGATCATAACTTTGAAATTGCCAAGAATCTGGAGATTTTCCATGATATTGTAAATGAATTGGACCGTTTCTATGTGGATACGATAAACCCGGCCAAGACCGTAGAGACCGGCATCAGGGCTATGTTAGGTAGTATAGACCCTTATACAGAGTATTTCCCGGAGAAGGATATGAATGACCTTAAGATGCTTACTACGGGTAAGTATGCCGGTATAGGTGCTGTAATACGTCAGTATACCGGTCGTGATTACATCTATATTGACGAACCGTATGAGAACATGCCTGCAGCGAGATATGGTCTGAAGGGAGGTGATGAGATACTGAGTATAGACGGCGAAAGCATGAAAGGCAAGCAGTCATCTTACGTGAGTGACCATCTGCGCGGTGAGGCCGATACCAAACTGATTGTAACGGTACGTCGTCCGGGGGTACCGGATTCTATAGATGTTGAGGTTGTCCGCAGTGTGATTGCGCTGCCGTCTGTTCCGTATTACGGAATGTGGAAGGGTTATGGCTATATCATGTTGGAACAGTTCACTGAGAACTGCTCAAAGGATGTGATGTCGGCATTGGTCGATCTCAAGGAGAAGGGGGCCAAGGGCATAATACTTGACCTTCGCGGTAACGGCGGCGGTCTGCTCCAGGAGGCTGTCGACGTGGTGGGACTGTTCGTGCCCAAAAACACTAAACTGGTTGAGACACGCGGTAAGATTCCACAGGCTGCAAATACATATGTAACCAGACGTAACCCTATTGACGAGACTATTCCACTGGTGGTGTTGACCGATGAGCAGTCGGCATCGGCATCGGAGATAGTTGCCGGATCGCTTCAGGATCTGGACCGTGCGGTAATAGTAGGTACGCGCACGTTTGGAAAAGGCTTGGTTCAGACCACCCGTATGATGCCTTTCAACGGTACTCTCAAGGTTACCACTGCCAAGTATTACATTCCAAGCGGCCGGTGCATCCAGGAGATTGACTACTCAAAAAGGAATGACAAAGGACAGGCGCAGCATATCCCTGACAGTTTGACTAAGGTATTTTATACTGCTGCGGGCCGCCCGGTCCGTGACGGAGGCGGAATCCGTCCAGATGTGGTGTGCAAGCCTGATACCATGCCCGATATCCTGTATGCTATATCGCAGAATGTGGTGTTGTTTGATTTTGTGAACGAGTGGTGCAGCAAACACCCCTCAATTGCTCCGATGGATGAGTTTGTGCTGACTGATGATGATTACAACGCTTTCAAGGATTTTGTGTGCAATTCGGATTTTGAGTTTGTAAGCAACAGTAGCAGGGCGTTGGAGTCACTGATGAAGATCGCCCGTGCCGAAGGGCTTGCAGACAAGGCTCAGGATGAGTTCAGGGAATTGCGGGATAAATTGCAGTATGACCTTAAGAATGACCTGGATGTATTCCGTACAGACCTGGAGAAACTGATCGCGATAGAGATAGTGGTCCGCTATTATTACCAGCGCGGAGCTGTTGTGCAGAACATGAAATCAGACAAATTTCTCAAAGAGGCGGTGGTACTGCTTGATGACGCCGGACGTTACCGCTCCATCCTGGCAGCACCCAAGTGATTTACTGGAAAGACAGGTACAGGAACAGGAATACCATAGCCAGAACCAGCACAATCAGTATCAATGAACCCAACAGGAAATTGTTGTTTGATCTTGTAGACCTTCGTCTCATAAATATCCAGTTTTGTGCAAAGCTATCGGTTTTTCTTGTAGATATCATATAAAATCCCGAAAATTGCATCAACTAATCAATTACTGAATACTTTTAAAGATGAAAAAATCAGCTATTATTCTGTTGGCAGCCATGTTCTTGGCTCCAGTGAGGGCTCTGGCTCAGCCGGATCCGAATTTCCACATTTACATTTGTATAGGTCAGTCCAACATGGAGGGTAATCCGCGTCCCGAACAGATAGATAAGGAGAACGTAAGTCCCCGGTTTGTGACTATGAACGCCGTAGATTTCCCTGACAGCAAGATGGGTGAGTGGCGTACAGCTGTTCCGCCGTTGGCTCGTCCCTCGACCGGTCTCACCCCTGCCGACTATTTTGGCCGTACAATGGTTCAAAATATGCCCGAAAACGTTAAGATAGGCGTAGTTATGGTGGCTGTAGCAGGTTGCTCAATCGATCTGTTTGACAAGGACAAGTGTGAGGAGTATATCCCCAAGCAGGCCGGTTGGATGCAGAATATCTGCAAGGAGTACGGAGGCAATCCCTACAACCGTCTCATTGAGCTTTGCAAGAAGGCTCAGAAGGATGGCGTGATAAAGGGTATTCTGCTGCATCAGGGTGAAACCAACACCAATGACCCCCAGTGGCCCGCCAACGTAAAGAAGGTCTATGATGATATCCTGGCAGACCTGGGTCTGGAGGCCGGTTCTGTTCCTCTGCTCTCGGGCGAGGTCGTACCCGCCGACCAGCGTGGTGCTTGCGCCGCCCATAATGAGGTGATGGCCAAACTGCCCGAGACACTGCCCCAGGCAATGGTTGTTCCCGCATATGGATGCGAGGCCGGTCGCGACCATCTGCATTTCAATGCCAAGGGTTTGCGTGAGTTTGGCAGGCGCTATGCCGCTCGCATGCTTGGGTACCTTGGGTATTAATTGAGAATTGAGAATTGAAAAAATCCTCGCGGAAAACCGCGGGGATTTTTTATATCGCGGGCTTTTAACTCAGGTTCTAAGTATTAATTCCCAATTCTCAATTCCCAATTCTCAATTTTCAATTCTCAATAATTTTTTTGCTGTTTGGTCAAAAAATATTATCTTTGCACCCGATAAGATGATGTGTGGAGAGGCCTTGAGGCCTCTTTTTTATTGTCACACAGTGCTTATCGGCATAAAGTATTTTTGTATATGATTGACAAACAGCAAGTTATCGGTGTTGCAGAAGAATGGCTCAAGAGCAAGGAGGGCTATTTTCTTGTAGATGTTGACGTAACCCCTGACAACCGTATTGTGGTTGAGATTGACCAGGCTGACGGTGTCTGGATTGACGATTGCGTGGATTTGAGCCGTTTTATTGAATCTGCGATGGACCGCGACGTCGAGGATTATGAGTTGGAGGTGGGATCGGCCGGAATAGGCCAGCCCTTCAAGGTGCTGCAGCAGTATATCAATCATATCGGTCAGGAGGTAGAGGTGCTGCCCAAGGCAGGCGCCAAAATTAAGGGTATCCTGACCGAGGCTGATGAAAAGGGCTTTAAGATCCGTACCACCCGTAAGGAGAAGGTTGAGGGCTCCAAGCGTCCCAAGACCGTCGAGGTGGAGATGCCTTTCGGCCACGATGAAGTGAAATATGTAAAATACGTAATAAGTTTAAAGTAAAATGGCTACTAAGAAAGAAGAGACGATCTCATTGATCGATACCTTTCAGGAGTTCAAGGAACTGAAAAACATTGACCGCATGACGCTGGTCTCAGTCCTTGAGGAGAGTTTCCGCAGTGTTATCTCCAAGATGTTCGGAACAGATGAGAACTACTCGGTGATTGTTAACCCGGATAAGGGAGATTGCGAGATCCAGCGTTCACGCGTCGTGGTCGAGGACAAGGACCTGGAGGATTCAAACACTCAGATAACACTTACTGAGGCTCGTCAGATCGATGAGGACTTTGAGGTAGGTGAGGAGGTTTCGGAACAGGTGGATTTCAGCAAGTTCGGCCGCCGCGCTATCCTGAATCTGCGCCAGACACTGGCATCCAAGATTCTGGAGTTGGAGAAGGACAGCCTCTACAACAAGTATGTTGAGAAGATTGGTACCATCGTTTCGGGTGAGGTTTACCAGATATGGAAAAAGGAGATCCTGCTTCTGGATGAGGAGGGTAATGAGCTGCTTCTGGCCAAGACCGACCAGATTCCCAGCGATTTCTTCCGCAAGGGTGAGACCGTACGCGCAGTTGTGGACCGTGTTGATAACGTAAACAATCCTAAGATCATGCTTAGCCGCACATCTCCAGTGTTCCTTCAGCGCCTGCTGGAGCAGGAGGTTCCCGAGATTGCCGACGGACTGATAACAATCAAGAAGATTGTCCGCATACCAGGCGAGAGGGCCAAGATTGCCGTTGAGTCTTATGATGACCGCATCGATCCCGTAGGCGCCTGTGTAGGTGTCAAGGGCTCCCGTATTCATGGTATCGTACGCGAACTGCGTAACGAGAACATAGATGTTATCAACTATACATCTAATATTGAGCTGTTCATCAAGCGTGCCCTTAGTCCGGCCAAGGTTTCGGAACTCAAGCTGGATACCGAGGCCCGTCGCGCCGAAGTTTATCTCAAGCAGGATCAGGTATCATTGGCCATAGGTAAGAGCGGCCTTAACATAAAACTGGCCAGCATGCTTACCGAATACACAATTGACGTTTACCGTGAGCTTGAGCAGGAACAGTCCGAGGAGGATATCTATCTGGATGATTTCCGTGGCGATATAGAGGATTGGGTTGTAGATGCTCTGCATGATGCCGGATTCGAGACTGCCAAGTCTGTCCTGCGTGCTGACCGTGAGATCCTGACCGAGTCCGTTGATCTTGAGGAGGAGCAGGTTGACGATATCCTGGATATACTGGCACGTGAGTTTGCCGATGAGGCTGAGTTCCAGAAATTCATTAAGGAATAAAAAACAATCGGGGCAGAGCCCTGGAAACCAAAAGAAAGTATTTTTATAGATGGCGATAAGAATAAGTAAAGCAACAAGAGAGTTGAATGTGGGAGTTTCCACTTTGGTGGAGTTCCTACACAAGAAGGGTTTTGCCGATATAACCGAAGACCTGAACCAGAAACTGACCGATGAGCAGTACAACCTGCTTGTGGCAGAATACAGTCAGGACAAGTCTATCCGCGAGGAGGCTACCAGGTTCCTGCAGGACCGCATCAGCCGCAAGGCCGCACCCGAGGAGCCCGTTCAGGAGGAAAAACCTGCCAAGCCGGTTAAGAAAGAGCCGGAGATGATTGAGACAGTCATTCCTGCAGAGCCGGTCATAAAGTTCAAGACCATAGGCAAAATAAATCTGGAGACTTCCAAGCCGGAATCTAAAGAGGAGCCCGTAAAGGAGACTCCCAAACCGGTGGAGACTGTCAAGCCTGTTGTGGAGAAAAAAGCCTCAGAGCCTAAGAAAGAGCTCCAAAAGTCCGCACAGCCGGTCAAAAAGGTTGAGCCAGTCAGACAGGAGCCCAAACCCGAGCTTGAGAAACCGGTTGAGGTACCCAAGGCAGAGCCCGTAAAGGTAGAGCCTGAGGTTATGCCGGCTCCGGCAGCAGTACCCGAGCCTGCTGCAGAGTCCCAACCCGAACCTAAGGAGGCTCCACAGGAGGAAGTATTCAAGATCCAGACTCCCCAGAACGGAGGTCTTAATATCAAGACCGTGGGAAAGATTGACCTGACAGCCATCAATCAGTCAACCCGTCCCAAGAAAAAATCCAAGGAGGAGAAGAAAAAGGAGCGTGAAGCCAAAGAGCAGCAGCGCCAGCAGCAACGTCAGCAGTTCAAGGAGTCCCTGATGAAAGAAATCAAGCCCGGTGACAAGTCACAGGGAGGTTCAGGTGAACCCCGCAAGAAGAACCGCGTACGCATAGGCGGCGAAAAGGTTGACCTGACCAAGGCTGACAGCTACAATCAGCAGGGCGGCGACAACCGTGGCAAGGATGCCCAGAAGGGAGGTGGACGCAACAACAAGGATCACCGTTTCAACAAGGCAGATAAGGCTGATTTCTCAAACGAGGATGTAAACCGTCAGATTCGCGATACATTCTCACAGTTCCAGAAGGGTAAGACCAAGTCATCCAAGTACCGCAAGGACAAGCGCGAACAGGTCCAGCAGCGCCAGATGGAGGCACTGGAGCAGGAAATGGCCGAGAGCAAGGTGCTTAAGCTGACCGAATTCGTGACTGCCAATGAGCTGGCCACCATGATGAATATTCCCGTTACCCAGGTCATCGCAACCTGTATGAACGTGGGCGTGATGGTATCGATCAACCAGCGTCTGGATGCCGAAACCATCAATATCGTTGCCGATGAGTATGGTTTCACCACAGACTTTGTAAGCGCCGAGGTTGCCCAGCAGATCAGCGAGGAGGCTGACCGTGAGGAGGATCTGGTACCGCGCGCTCCTATCGTAACAGTTATGGGTCACGTTGACCATGGTAAGACCTCTCTGCTTGACTACATCCGCAAATCGAACGTTATTGCCGGTGAGGCCGGAGGTATCACCCAGCACATAGGTGCTTACAACGTGAAACTGGAGGACGGACGTCACATTACTTTCCTGGATACTCCGGGCCATGAGGCATTTACGGCCATGCGTGCCCGCGGTGCCCAGGTAACCGATATAGCCATCATCATTGTTGCTGCCGATGACAACGTGATGCCCCAGACCAAGGAGGCTATCGCCCATGCCACCGCAGCCGGCGTTCCTATAGTATTTGCTATAAATAAGGTGGATAAACCTGCTGCCGATCCCGAGCGTATCAAACAGGAACTGGCACAGATGAACTTCCTGGTTGAGGACTGGGGAGGCAAGTACCAGAGTCAGGATATATCGGCCAAGAAGGGTATAGGCGTGAACGAACTTATGGAGAAGGTGCTGCTGGAGGCTGAGATGCTTGACCTGAAGGCCAATCCCAACCGTAAGGCTACGGGTACCATAATAGAATCGTCTCTGGATAAAGGCCGCGGTTACGTGGCTACTGTACTGGTATCCAACGGTACCCTCAAGATGGGCGATATAGTAATTGCCGGTACATCATGGGGTAAGGTAAAGGCTATGTTCAACGAGCGTAACCAGAAACTCAAATCGGCCGCTCCCGCTGAACCGGTACTGATTCTGGGCCTGAACGGTGCTCCTCAGGCCGGTGTCAGCTTCCACGTGGTGGACAGCGAGCGTGAGGCGCGCGAAATTACAAGCAAGCGTGAGCAGCTACAGCGTGAGCAGGGTGTACGTACCGCTCAGACCCTTACTCTTGATGAGTTGGGACGCCGTATCAAGATGGGCGATTTCCACGAGCTCAACCTTATTGTCAAGGCCGATGTGGACGGATCTGTCGAGGCTTTGAGTGATTCACTCATCAAGCTCTCAACACCCAATATCCAGGTCAATGTAATACACAAGGCTGTGGGTGCGATTTCTGAGAGTGACGTAAGCCTGGCATCTGCATCCAATGCCATCATCATAGGTTTTGACGTGCGTCCGTCGGGTGCCGCCAAGCGTCTGGCCGAGCAGAACGATGTAGACATACGTATCTATTCTATCATATATGATGCAATTGACGAGGTCAAGTCGGCCATGGAGGGTCTGCTTGCACCCAAGGTCAAGGAGGAGGTTACATCAACCGTCGAGGTAATGGAGGTATTCCATATATCAAAGGTTGGCATGGTTGCCGGTTGCCGCGTACGTGAAGGTAAAGTGTCACGCTCCGACAAGGCCCGCGTCATCCGTGACGGTATTGTTATCCACACCGGTGATATCCAGGCACTGAAGCGTTTCAAGGATGATGTTAAGGAGGTTCAGGCCGGTATGGAATGCGGTATCAGTCTGGTATCGTACAATGACATCAAGGAGGGTGATATGATTGAGACATTCACCCAGATAGAGGTTAAGCAGACTCTATAAGAAGGATGAATACATTGGATTGGGTTATTGTGGCCATTCTGGCTGTAGGTTTTGTGGCCGGATTCATAAAAGGTGTCATACAGCAGGCATTCAGTTTGGGAGGTCTTGTTTTGGGCGTAATCTGCGGAACTCTCCTGTACAAACCGTTTGCCGACTTGCTGCAGGGCTTCCTCAAGATGAGTGACAAGACAGCCTGCATTGTGGCTTTTATAGTCATTCTGCTGGTGGTTCCCATAGTCTTCGGGTTATTGGGAAAACTGCTCTCCAAACTGGTCCATGCTGCCAGCCTGGGGTTTGTTGACAGACTGCTGGGAGGTGTATTCGGACTATTCAAGTTCCTGCTTATCATAGGACTGTTTATCAAACTTCTGGTTATAACGGGATTGCAGGATAATCTGGTGGATAAGGCTGAACGCAAGCAATCCAAGCTTTATGTACCTGTCAGCAATTTTACCGGTTTCTGTCTTCAGTGGACCTGGAACAAGGTGCAGGAGACTGCCGGTGACCTGATTCCGGAGATACCCGAATTTGAGGAGCACGACAACGCAGACAAGAAAAAGGTTTGAACAAATTGAATACTGTTGAACAGGACAATAGTCTGATCAGGGAGATCAGTGCCGAGAAGTATCGGTATGGTTTTACTACCGATGTCCACACTGATATAATAGACCGTGGCCTTACAGAGGACACGGTCCGTCTCATATCGGAGCGTAAGGGCGAGCCCGACTGGATGCTGGAGTTCCGTCTCAAGGCATACCGTCACTGGCTTACCATGGAGATGCCGCATTGGGCACATCTGGATATCCCGGAAATAGACTACCAGAACATATCATATTACGCTGATCCCACGGTCAGGAAGGAGGGTCCCAAAAGCCTGGAGGAGATTGATCCGCAGGTTATGAAGACTTTTGATAAGCTGGGCATTCCGCTGGAGGAGCGTCTGGCGCTGAGCGGCGGTGTGGCTGTTGATGCGGTCATGGACTCCGTATCGGTCAAGACCACCTTCAAGAAGACCCTTGCCGAGAAAGGAATCATATTCTGCTCCATGGGTGAGGCTGTAAAGAATCACCCTGACCTGATACGCCAGTATCTGGGCAGCGTGGTCAATTACCGTGACAATTTCTTTGCCGCACTGAACAGTGCCGTATTCAGTGACGGATCGTTCGTATATATTCCCAAGGGCGTTCGCTGCCCCATGGAACTCTCCACATACTTCCGAATCAACGCAGCCGGAACAGGTCAGTTTGAGCGTACCCTGATTGTGGCCGATGACGACAGTTACGTATCCTATCTGGAGGGCTGCACGGCACCTATGCGCGATGAGAACCAGCTGCATGCCGCTATCGTTGAGATTGTGGTGCTGGACCGCGCCGAGGTCAAGTACAGCACAGTACAGAACTGGTATCCGGGCGATGAGAACGGTAAGGGAGGTGTGTACAATTTTGTTACCAAGCGCGGATTGGTCAAGGGTGTGGACGCCAAACTCTCCTGGACTCAGGTGGAGACCGGATCGGCCATTACCTGGAAGTACCCCAGCTGCGTGCTGCAGGGTGACGGGGCTCAGGGTGAGTTCTATTCAGTGGCCCTTACCAATAACTGGCAGCAGGCCGATACCGGAACCAAGATGATACATCTGGGACGCAACACCAGGAGTACAGTAATCAGTAAGGGAATATCGGCCGGACACAGCCAGAACTCTTATCGCGGGCTTATTAAGGTGGGCGAGCATGCCGACGGTGCACGTAACTACAGCCAGTGTGACTCACTGCTGCTGGGAAGCGACTGCGGTGCGCATACATTCCCATATATGGATGTAAAGAACGAGACTGCAATCGTGGAGCATGAGGCAACTACCTCCAAGATATCCGAGGACCAGTTGTTCTACTGCAACCAGCGCGGCATACCCATGGAACAGGCCATCGGCCTTATTGTTAACGGTTACGCCAAGGAGGTGCTAAACAAACTGCCTATGGAGTTTGCGGTCGAAGCCCAGCGCCTGCTGTCGGTGTCACTTGAAAATACGGTTGGATAATTATGATGCTTAATATAGAAAACCTTCATGCCGGAATAGACGGCAAAGAGATATTGAAAGGAATAAACCTCCAGGTGAATGCCGGCGAGGTTCATGCCATTATGGGTCCCAACGGATCGGGCAAGAGTACCATGAGCAATGTGCTGGTGGGACATCCTTCATATAAGGTTACCGAGGGTCGTGTTACCTTTAAGGGCAAGAACCTTCTGGATATGCCGGCCGAGGACCGCAGCCACGAAGGCTTGTTCATGTCATTCCAGTATCCGGTTGAGATACCGGGGGTGAGCATGACCAACTTTATGCGTACTGCCATAAACGAGAAGCGCAAGTATCTGGGTCTGCCTGCCATGGCTCCCACCGATTTCCTTAAGCTCATCAAGGAGAAGAGGGATCTGGTCAAACTTGACGCAAAGTTCATGAACCGCTCGGTCAACGAGGGCTTCAGCGGCGGCGAGAAGAAACGCAATGAGATATTCCAGATGGCTATGCTTGAGCCGTCACTCAGCATTCTGGATGAGACCGATTCAGGTCTTGACATTGATGCCCTGCGTATTGTAGCCGACGGCGTAAACCGTCTTAAGAGTCCGGAGACATCGGTGATAGTCATTACCCACTATCAGCGTCTGCTGGATTATATCAAGCCCGATGTGGTTCATGTGCTCTATCAGGGACGTATCATCAAGACTGCCGGCCCAGAGTTGGCACTGGAGCTTGAGGAGCGTGGCTATGACTGGGTAATTAAGGAATTTGAGGATTCTCAGAGATGAACCCGGCGCAGAATTATATAGAGTTATTCCAGGATAACAGGGCTCTGGTGGAGCGCGGATCAGCAGGTGTCATGAACTCCGTGCGTGATGCAGCCCTTAAGTGCCTTGAACGGTATGGATTACCCCACAAAGGTCTTGAGGAGTATCTGCATACTGATGTATCGGCGTGGTTTGAGCCTGACTGGGGTATGAACCTGGCGCGTCTGGATATGCCTGTAGACCTGGCGCAGGCTTTTAAGTGCAGCGTGCCCAACCTGAGCACACAGCTGTATTTTCTGGCAAATGATACTTTTGCAAGTTCTGATACGGCTTCCAGAAACTCCCTTCCGGACGGTGTGTTTGCCGGTAGCCTCAGAGAGGCTGCCATAAATCATCCCGAGCTGGTGGAAAAGTTTTACGGCAGACTTGCCGATATGGAGAAACCCGGAATAGCTGCCGTAAACACCCTGTTTGCACAGGATGGTTTCGTGCTTTATGTTCCCGATGGTGTCATCATTGAAAAACCGTTGCAGCTTATCACGTTGCTCAGTTCCATGGTAGACCTTATGGTTAACCGCAGGATACTTGTGGTCCTGGGGCGTGATTCACAGGCCAGGCTGCTTCTTTGTGACCACGCATTGAGTGCGAATCAATATCTGACCACGCAGGTAATGGAGGTGTTCGCGGGTTGCGGATCCAGGCTTGAGTTATATGATCTGGAGGAGACTCATTACGCAAACAGGCGTGTATCAGAGCTTTATGTCAGTCAGGAGGCCGACAGTGACGTTGAGATAGACTACGTGACCCTGCATAACGGACAGACACGCAACACTGTTTTCTCTACGTTTGAAGGACGCGGTTCAAGGCTCTCGCTGAATGGTATTGCAACAATAGACAAGGAACAACATGTTGATAATATGACATTTGTGGACCATCGGGTGTCGGATTGCACAAGCAACGAGCTGTTCAAATACGTACTTGACGACAGCGCGAGCGGGGCATTCGCAGGCAAGGTACTGGTCCGTCATGGAGCTCAGCATACAGAGTCGCAGCAGACTAACCGTAATATATGCCTTACCCGCCAGGCCAGAATGTTCACTCAGCCCCAGCTTGAGATATATGCCGATGACGTGAAATGCTCTCATGGTGCTACCGTGGGGCAGCTTGATGACAAGGCAATGTTCTATATGCGCCAGCGCGGAATACCTGAGTCCGAAGCCCGCATGATGCTGATGCAGGCCTTTGTGGGCGAGGTTATCGGACGGGTATCCCTGGAGCCGCTCAGGGATCGTCTTAACAGATTGGTAGAGAAACGTTTCCGCGGTGAGCTTACACAATGTGAAGGTTGTCGTGCTTGCAGATGATAAGTTGACTTTGGCTTTGGCATTGGCCTTGGCCTTTAAATGATTGGGAACTATGATTTCTATAGAGCGCATAAGAAAGGATTTCCCCATTCTGGGACGTGAGGTTTACGGTAAACCGTTGGTCTATCTTGACAATGCCGCCACTACCCAGAAACCTCAGTGTGTGATAGACTCTATCAGTGAGGCATACTGCAACGTTAATGCCAATGTTCACCGCGGCATCCATTTCCTATCACAGCAGGCTACAGATATGATGGAGGCAGCGCGTGAAAAGGTGCGTCAGTTCATAGGAGCAGGCAGCATTGAGGAGATAATATTTACCCGCGGCACTACCGAGAGTATCAACCTGCTGGCAAGTTCGTTTGCCCAGGCATTCCTCAGGGAGGGTGATGAGGTTATCATATCCGGGATGGAGCACCACAGCAACATCGTTCCCTGGCAGATTCAGGCCGGCAGGTACGGTTTCAGGATAAAAACCATTCCTGTAACAGACCGCGGGGAGCTTGATATGGACGCTTTCAGGGCTCTTTTTTCTACGAATACCAAACTTGTAAGCATTACACACGTTTCCAATGTTTTGGGTAGTGTGAATCCCATATCCGAGATAATAGGCATAGCCCATTCGCATGGGGTTCCGGTGGCTGTTGACGGTGCGCAGTCAGTTCCTCATATCAGAGTGGACGTTCAGGAACTTGGAGCTGATTTCTATGCTTTCAGCGGACACAAGATTTACGGTCCTACAGGAATAGGTGTTCTCTATGGCCGTAAGGAGCTGCTGGAACAGATGCCTCCGTATCAGGGAGGTGGAGAGATGATAAAGCGTGTCACATTTGAGAAAACCACTTATAATGAGCTTCCCTATAAGTTTGAGGCCGGCACGCCCGATTACGTGGGTTCTATTGCACTCGCATCGGCTCTGGATTACGTCCAGACTATAGGCATGGATGAGATTGCCCGCTATGAGACAGATCTTTGTACATATGCTGTAGACAGGCTCGGAGAGATTCCCGGAATGAGATTTATAGGAAATCCGGCACACCGCAGCGGAGTGGTATCGTTCCTGGTGGGCAGTATCCATCCTTCCGATATGGGAACTCTTCTGGACCGTCTGGGTATTGCGGTACGTACAGGGCACCATTGCGCAGAGCCTTTGATGGACAGGTTCGGTATCCCTGGTACTGTACGAGCATCATTTGCATTCTACAATACAAGGGCCGAGATTGATGCTCTGATTTCGGGTATAGAGCGTGTTAGAGGCATGTTTTAAACTTTTTTTGCATTTGCCGCTACAACTTACAGTATAAATGAGTACTTTTGTCAAAATTGTTCGAATTAAACATTTATGAAAAGACTATTTTTTAGCGTATTGGCACTGACAATCGGTGCTTTTACATTTATTTCTTGTGATAAGGATAAGGACGATGACAATTCGTCAAAAGGAAGAGATTCTTATCTGTCAATTGAAGCCCAGCAGGATTTATTCACCGAAGCTTTCATCAAATCAGGTGAGCAGGTTCAGTTTGAAGGTCTTGCCGAGAGTGTCAAAAATATCATCTACAGCTTTGCAGGTAAACCTTTGACAGTTGATTCTGCATACGCCCAGATGAGGGAAGACAGAGAGGCTGCCCGTAAGATGGCTGAGTTGAAGAAAGTGGATAATGTGTCAGACCTGAATCTGGACGACCTGTATTTTGGCGTAGACCTTATTCTCAATGAAGCCGTTATTGATGGTGACACCATAATGGTGGCTGAGGTTAAGAAGATTAACCACAATGTGGACCGTTTTATCATAAACATAACTTCAAAAGGCCATACACTGAATTCTTCTCTTAAAGTATCTGCCGCTGAGTCAGGTTCCGTTGAGGTTTATACCTCTACACCGGAGGGCGGAACAGACGAAGAGGAAGAGATAGTCAAATTACCTGCACTTGTAAGTTTTGCTGTCCAGATGGACGGAAAGTCATTGATTGGTGCCGATCTTAAGATTTCTACAGACTATCTTATAAAGATTATAAACAGTATTGATGCAGAGGAGGAAACCAAAATCGAATCGGTTACTCTCGATGGCAGCAAGCTGGATATGAACGGCACAGTATCTATTGATAATTGCTCATTCGGAGCAAAATTATCATATACTGATAAAACCGGAATCAACATTGGGGCAGCTGCAAAGGTTAGCGGTTTTGAGATTTTCGGTGCCGACATCAATGTGAATGCAGTTCTGTCCAACAATACGAATTATGCAAATACCGGTAACCTGATGGGATTGGTAATGTCCGGAATTAATGGTTTGACCGCCAATGCCCGTTTAGGTGGTGAGGCTATAGTATTCAAAGGTGAGTTCGCAGGTAACCCTGTTCAGCATATTATGCAGATAGCCGGTGCAAACGAAGATCAAATGCCAGAAATTGTTGACGCCCTCAATGAAGTCTTCAGCTTTGACGTATACTTCAAGGGATACAAAGAGCCGCAGGCTACATTCGAATTCGCATTCAAGCCTGTTCCTGAGTCAGAGATCATTGAGTACGGTAACGATGATGACATGTTGACAATGATGTTTGCAACAATAGCTAACTCAGGCCTGACTATGGTCGTTAAAGCACATGATGCTGCCGGCAAGGAGATTACAGTTCCTGCTTTGGAATACTTCGGAAAGATTGATGTTGCACAGTTCGCTCAGGGCATGACAGATAAGTTCAATGCTGCATTTGCAGAGACTCTGGCTCCCCTGTTCCATGTCAGTACTGAGGATTTTGATCTTACCGATATACTTAAGTTGCTCATCTTCAACCATATTATAGAGCCTCAGGGAGGTGATATAATCACTGAAGGTTGATTGCAATCATTCTTGTCAGGACCGGTTTACGGTGAGAGTTATTACAGGAGCGGCCGCGTTATTGCGACCGTTCCTTTTTTTACACATTTTTAATGAGTCTAAAGTGTTAATTTTATGTACCTTTGCAGTCCGGAAAACTGAAGGTTAAAAATACACTACATATGAAACAGAAAGCACTTCTAATGATTCTTGACGGCTGGGGCATAGGTAACCGCTCCAAGGCCGATGTAATTTACAACACACCCACTCCCTATATGGATTATCTGAACGCCAACTATCCTCACGCACAGTTGCTTGCCAGCGGTGAGAACGTAGGTCTGCCCGATGGTCAGATGGGTAACTCGGAGGTAGGTCACCTCAATATCGGTGCCGGCCGCGTGGTTTATCAGGACCTTGTCAAGGTTAACCGCGCAATTGCAGACGGCAGCATACGTCAGAACAAGGAGATTGTATCGGCTTACAGCTATGCCAAACAGAGTGGCAAGAAACTGCACCTGATGGGGCTTGTATCGGACGGCGGTGTTCACAGTTCACTGGAGCATTTGTTCTGTCTTACAGACATTGCACGTGAGTACGGCATTGATAATGCATATGTACACTGCTTCATGGACGGTCGTGACACCGATCCCAAGAGCGGCAAGGGCTTTATCGATCAGCTTGTAAAGCGTGGTGATAAGGTTGCCACCATAATTGGCCGTTATTATGCAATGGACCGTGACAAGCGCTGGGAACGTGTCAAGATTGCTTATGACCAGCTGGTAAACGGTGAGGGCCGTAAGGCTGCCGATATGGTTAAGGCTGTCGAGGAGTCTTATGCAGAGGGTGTTACCGATGAGTTTATGAAGCCTATCGTAAACGAGGCTTATGACAGCCGCATAGAGGAGGGTGACGCTATCATCTTCTTCAACTTCCGCAATGACCGCGCCAAGGAACTTACCATAGTCCTGACACAAAAGGATATGGACGCAGAGGGTATGCACACCATTCCGGGTTTGCAGTACTACTGCCTCACTCCGTATGATGCATCGTTCACCGGAGTCCACATCCTGTTTGACAAGGAGAACGTTAACAATACTCTGGGCGAGTACATATCATCACAGGGGCTTAAGCAGCTTCATATAGCCGAGACCGAGAAATACGCTCATGTAACATTTTTCCTGAATGGTGGCCGTGAGCTCCCGTTTGACGGTGAGGACCGTATCCTGGTTCCGTCACCCAAGGTTGCCACATATGACCTGCAGCCTGAGATGAGCGCATACATAGTACGTGACAAGCTGGTTGAGGCTATCGGCACAGACAAGTATGATTTTATCGTGGTCAACTTTGCAAATGGCGATATGGTTGGTCATACCGGCGTTTATGAGGCTATTGAGAAGGCTGTTGTGGCTGTCGATGCCTGCGTGCATGATGTAATCGAGGCTGCCAAGTCCCATAATTATGAGGCTATCATCATTGCTGACCACGGTAATGCCGACAACGCCGTTAACGCTGACGGCACTCCTAATACCGCTCACTCTCTTAATCCTGTTCCGGTTATCTACGTAACTCCGCGCAAGGATGCCAAGGTTGAGAACGGTATCCTGGCAGATGTGGCTCCTTCCATACTTACCATCATGGGTCTGCCCGTACCTGCCGAAATGACCGGAAAGGTTCTGGTTAAGTAAGAGATATATTTCCATACATCCACCGACGGCCTGTAACAAGGTCGTCGGTCTTGTGTTTTATAGTTTTTCCAATAGATTAAAATGAAACTGATTCCTATATATACCTGGAACAAGAGTATGCTTAAGTTCAATCTTAAGAGGGACCGTATTACGCGTCAGCCATGGTTCCAGGGAGTGCTGTTGATGCTTTGCGTGATTGTGGCCATGATTCTGGCCAATACGCCGGTTATCAGTACTTATTATCGTGCATTCCTGGATACCAGTGTCCAGATTCATTTCAAGAGCCCTGACGGCAGGGTGGACTGGCTGTTCCCTCATGGCATGACAATTGAGAAAATCATCAATGACGTATTGATGGTGGTATTCTTCTTTACGGTAGGACTTGAGATAAAGCGTGAGGTGGCTCACGGAGAGTTGTCATCGGTAAAGAAGGCCATGCTCCCGGTAATTGCAGCTTTTGGCGGTGTGATAATGCCTGCCTTGATTTATACTCTGGTCAATCACGGAACGGTTGCAGCATCGGGATGGGGTATTCCTACCGCAACCGATATCGCCTTTGCGGTCTGCATACTCTCTGTGCTGGGGGACAGGGTTCCGGTATCGCTCAAGGTGTTCCTTACGGCACTGGCCATTGCCGATGACCTGATAGCAATCCTTGTGGTGGCGCTATTCTATGGTGGTCACATCAATTTACTCCTTCTGGGGTTGTCTGTGATAGTCATTTTTGTGGCCTGGCTCTTCAAGTATTTCGGGCAGAAACATGTGTGGGTATATCTGGTCCTGGCCGTGACAGTGTGGGTGCTGTTCTATTATTCCGGTATCCATGCTACTATGTCGGGTGTGGTTATGGCATTCATAATCCCCTCCAAGGCCCGTTTTGACAGGCCGTACGTGCTTCATAAGATAAAATTCTTCAGCCAGAAACTGCTCTCTTTTGACCGGATTGACGATGAGACAATGTTTCCCAATGGCCCCCAGCGCCATATACTGCGCCGTATCCATAAGACAGCATACGGATCTCTGGATATGAGCTACCGTGTGGAGCACGCGTTGTCGCCATGGGTCAATTTTGTAATCATGCCGATATTTGCATTGGCCAATGCCGGTGTGGAGATTCCTGATTTGAGCTATTTCAATATCTTCAATACCGCAGGAATTACCGGTGGAGTAGGATTGGGTATATTCCTTGGTCTGGTGTTGGGAAAGCCTCTTGGTATTACGCTGTTCAGTTTTGCGGCAATCAAGTCCCGCCTGTGTGAGATGCCCGACAAGGCCGGCTGGGCTATGTTCTTTGCCGTGGCCTGCCTGGGTGGTATCGGGTTTACTATGTCAATATTCGTTGATACGCTCTCGTTCCAGGATGCAGCTGCTGTTGACGAGATGCGGAATGCCGGCAAGATAGCCATTCTTATGGGTTCTCTGTCTGCCGGTATTCTGGGTTCTGTCCTGATCAAGCTGGTTTCAAAGCTTCCTGATTCCAAGTAAAACAGTTATCTTTGCCTTATACAATTTAATAAAAAAGGATATGATCAGGAATCTGAACGATAAGGTTAAGTACATAGGAGTTGATGATCTGGACCTGGACCTCTTTGAGAGCCAGTACATAGTGCCCGAAGGCATGGCTTACAACTCATATCTGATACTGGATGACAAGGTTGCCATTATGGATACGGCCGATGCCCGTAAGTCCGATGAGTGGAAGGCCAATCTTAAGGAGGCACTTGCTGGCCGCCAGCCGGACTATCTGGTGGTTCATCATATGGAGCCGGACCATTCGGCCCTTATAGAGTGGGCTCTTAAGGAGTATCCCTCACTTACCCTTGTGGCCAGCGCCAAGGCTATACAGATGCTGGGTCAGTTTTTTGAGGGCATTCAGACTGATGGCCGCACCCTTGCCGTAAAGGAGGGATCGGAACTGGAGTTGGGTGAGCATAAGCTGCGCTTTATCGGCGCTGCCATGGTTCACTGGCCCGAGGTCGTGGTCTCATTTGATG
Organism: uncultured Prevotellaceae bacterium; assembly: GCA_900318995.1. Lineage (GTDB taxonomy): Bacteria > Bacteroidota > Bacteroidia > Bacteroidales > Bacteroidaceae > Colenecus. The sequence goes on from ONMR01000001.1 coordinate 249,769, forward strand.
AGGCTGACGGTGCCCTTTACAGTGCCGATGCATTCGGTAAGTTCGGCGCCCTGGGCAAATGCGGATTCTATGGCCGCGACGATGATGACTGGAGTTGCGAGGCACGCCGTTACTATTTCAATATAGTAGGTAAGTACGGCAGTCCGGTACGCACCCTGCTGGGCAAAACGGCTCAACTGGCCGTCAAGACCATACGTCCTCTTCACGGTCCTATCCTTGAGGACAACCTTTCCGAGTATATAAACCTCTATAATATATGGAGCAACTACGCTGTTGAGACCCAGGGCATTTTCATTGCCTGCGCATCGATTCATGGCGGCACTATGGCTGCGGCTGAGAAACTTGCTGAGATTCTGCGCGCCAAGGGTGCTGAGCGCGTTGTGGTAAGTGACCTTTGCCGCTCGGATTTTGCCGAGAACGTGGAGGATGCTTTCCGTCACTCAACTCTGGTGCTGGCGGCTTCATCATACGATGCAGGCGTGTTTACACCTATGTATGAGTTCCTTCATCGGCTCCAGATAAAGGGGTTCTGCAACCGCAAGGTGGGAATCATAGAGAACGGGTCGTGGGCTCCTTCGGCAGGCCGCGTCATGAAGGAGATGCTCTCAACAATGAGCAATATCGAGATTGTTGAGCCTATGGTTACCATCAAGAGCCGTATGAAACAGTCTGATATCCCTGCGTTGGAATCCCTTGCAGATGCAATAAAATAGTATTATCCTTGCCACGCCTTTGGCAAAGTACTGATCTTTTAGCTCAGTTGGTTTAGAGCGCTTGCTTGACAGGCAAGAGGTCGGCGGTTCATATCCGCCAAGGATTACAGAAAAGGAGCGGTCATCCGACCGCTTCTTTTTTGTGATCCCTTTTCCGACCTTCAGAGTCCACTTTTTTGTATACATCGCGCGTCAACTATAAATAATAGTTGTATATTTGCCAAAGAAATAATGTTTTTTACAGTCGATAATCTGATTAATTATTAAATGATATGAGAATCAATCTTTTAACAAGTGTTTTCTATGGATTGGCAATAACTGTTATGTTGTCATCCTGTGGTGACGGGTCTTCTGATCCCGTCATAGAGGAACCGGATGCAATCATTGCCGGCAATATCTCGACAACTTTCTTTACAGCCACTGTAACCGGCTCGTTCAGCGGTATATCCAAGTATGACCTTGCACTTGGCAAGAGCGGAATCCTGTATTGCGAGAAATCAGACAATGCGGAAAACATGTTCAAGCAGTGGAAAGAAGGTAATGACAACCCCGAATGCAAGGTATTTGACAAGGGAAAGATGAACAGCGACTCTTATTCCGGTACTATAGGCGGTCTGATTCCTGACACTGAATACATGTTCTGCCTGTTTTCTATTGACAAGGACAACAAGAAGCGTGAGATAAGTGCCGTACATACATTCAGGACACTTACATTTGAGCCTGGTATTGAAGCAGTCAAGATGGACAGCATCCATTACGTTGACGCCTTGGCAAAGGTCCGTCTGACTATGGATGCAAAGGATGCCGAATACTGTGAGATAGGTGTCCTGCTTTCGGAGACTGCCGATGGCAAGACGGATGGTTCCATATTGTTCCCATATTCGGACAAATTCAAGGGGACCGTAAGGGTTGAACTTAAATATATAAAGTCAAATCAGGAATACTATTGCCGTCTGTATATGAGATATCCTACCAAAAACGGCATGTCTGATTGGATTTACGGACCTGAAACGTCTTTCACCACCAAGGACCTGATGGATACCGCAATTGACCTGGGTTTACCCAGCGGTATCAGATGGGCAGGATTCAGTCTGGGCGATTATGATTTTGCTTCTACTTTTGATAAGTCACCGTTATTCTATTGGGGATCATCACAGGAGATGGTAATATATATAGATGCCAAAACCGCTAAATATGAGATTACCGATGTACGCTACGAACATGTGGATGCCCAGGGCAACTATCTGGATCTGGGGAATGAGATAAGCGGAACGGAATACGATGCGGCACATCAGAGATATGGCGGCAAATGGAGGATGCCTACCAAGGCGGATCTGGAGGAACTTATAGAGAATTGCACATTAAGCAGCAAAAAGACTCTATATCATAAACACTATCACTATGTCTATAATTATCAGGATAATGCTTACAGACAAGTGGAAACTGACGATGTTGTCGATTATTTTGAGGTGACCGGCTCCAATGGAAACAATATCAGATTCAGGTTCTATGAAAGTATCTGGAGCGGGACATGTGATGAAGGGAATGCGATTTATATATTGTACTGCAGGCCCGAAGAAGGTTTCAGACCATCCATTAAACTGGAATCAGTGGTTGGCAGGCGGGGTCGTTATTGCATACGCCCGGTATGGGATCCTAATATGCCGGATGAATAGGTCATAATGAAACATTAATAAATAACATTGCATGAAAAGACTTAGCAAAAAAGAGGAGATAATAATGGAGTGGTTCTGGCAGAACGGCGCCATGACAGTTGGTGAACTCCGGGAGCGCATGCCGGACCCCAAGCCTCATGTGAACACCATTTCCACTCAGGTGCGCCTGCTTGAGTCAAACGGTTTCCTGGGCCATGAGAAAGAGGGAATGGGCTACAGGTACCGTGCCATAATAGGTAGGGATGAATACAGCAACAACTCCATTGGCCGTATAGTGTCTCACTGTTTTGAGAACTCATATATTGATGCCGTGTCTGCGCTGGTAAAGGATGACAAAATTACGGTTGATGAACTCAAGGCTCTTATAGAGCGGATTGAAAAAGAATAATATATGCTAATGGTGGCATTCCTGTTATATCAGGTCAAGGTGGCGGTGTTGCTGGCGGTGTTCTTTCTTTTGTACCGCTGGCTTTTGAGCCGTGAGACTTTCCACGGTTTCAACCGCGTTGTACTCATTACAATTGCGGTCCTGTCATTTGTCCTGCCGCTTTTCAATATCAGGAAACCTGAAAACGGTCAAGGGAGTATCTGGCTGTTGATACTGTTCGTGTTATACTGGATTGGTTTTGCTGTAATCCTGATAAGAAAGGTCATGACGATTGTATCAATGGCGCGAATAATACAAGGTGGCCGTTATGCGGACCGTTCTGACGGATGTGACGTCATAGAGTCGGACCGTATTCCTCAACCCCTTAACTGGATGGGATACATTGTGATGCCGCAGGAATGGCTTGAGAACGTAAATGCTTCCGTATGGAAACATGAATCTTTCCATGCTCACAGGGGACACTCCCTGGATTTGCTTCTGGCGGATATCGTGACAGCTTTCCAATGGTTCAACCCCATATCTTTCATGCAGCGTAAAGAGTTTGAGCTGATTCATGAGTTTGAAGCTGACCGTGCAGTGATTGACAGTGGGGCCGATGCCCGTGAATACAAACGGATGCTGGTGGGTGCTGTGGCATCGGGCCGTGGCATGAGCATGACCAACTGGCTACGGCAGTCCAGTCTTAAGGAGAGAATAGACATGATGGACAGGAAAGCGTCAAATAAATGGAACAGGCTCAAGGCATTGTTCGTTCCGGTTGTGGCTATACTATTCCTGTCGCTTGACGCCAATTCGGGCAAAGACGATAAGGTTATTCCTGCACCAAGACCTTTTGAGAAACATGTTGTCTGGATATTCCAGGGAGGCAGTGCCAAGGTCAAGATAGATGATGCCGGGACTGCCGATATGAAACTGGACCAGGTGCCCGGTTATCTTAAGAATAACATGGAAAAGGGTATCTCACGCATCACATTGAGATATATGTATGATATTGACGGGCTGGCCGATGCCCAACCTCTTGCCGAGAAGATAAGTGCATTAGGCATCAAGGTTTCCATAGCCAATAATGATGAGATGCTGGACAGGATCTATATGCCGGAGTACCGTTGCGCTCGTATTTACGATGAGGGGAACGGACAGTACCGTTTTGTACTGAATACCCGTTCATCGGAAGAGAACAGAAAGATAAAGGAAAGCGGCAGTTATTCATTTACAGATGAGAACGGGAACAGGTATGGTGCTTATTACAGTGATAAGAAATATGAATCGCCCATCAGGAACCTGTCAATAACAGGCGATATCGGGCTGATGAAGAAATGGATAGGTATGTTTGACGGGCACGGTGTTGCCATATATCCTGTTGATATGCCATATACCGATGCCGAGCAGATGGCCCGTGCCGCATGGAAGCGTGGTATAAACCAGGTCTCTTTGCTGACAAGAAGGTACGCTACGCAAATGAGCATCGTTCTCATACCACAGGGCAGCGAATGGTCCGGGTTGTATCCTGGAATGAGTGCAGCCCGCGTGCTTAAGGAAAGGGAACAGCTCATAAGGAATCTTACAGACAAGGGGTCCTGCATAAACAACCCAAAGGTTTTTTTCAATTCCAATACGCAGGACTTTGGCATCACTGATGTGGTAAGGGCACCTGATGAACTTATCGTAATATATCAGACATGGCAGAATTCCGATTTGTGGCTCACCGGATTCAATTCTATGGAGTTGCTTGCGGGGGGCAGGAGATACAGACAGACAGGCAATGAAGGGCTGGTAGGATTCGAGAAAGCGTATTTCTGGAGTCCGGACGACGGGATATACCTGCAGACCATGCATTTTGAGCCTATACCTGATGACGTGAAGGTTGTGGATATATTCAACAAGGATGTCAATGCCACGGTAATCAAGGGACTTCAGGTATCAGACGACCTTTCATACTATGAAAATACAAGAACTATCAAGTTATTATGCGGTACCGCTCTCCAGACCACACATGTGAATGAGGAGGGTAAGGATTTAGTGACCATTGAAAGGATTGACATTACGGATAATGAGACCACAGTTTATCTTAATATGAGAATCCGTCAGCCTCACACTTTCAAAGGTTATGTGGGCAGCAATTTCGTGCTCACATTACATGACGGCAAGCAGGTCAAACCTTTACGTTATGAAGGAGTCCCGGTTGACACTGAGTTTGACCGCAACGGGGAGAATGTGGATACGCCTTTCCAGATAATATTTCCTCCTCTACCCAAGGATGCTTTTAATTATGACGGCGTCACTCTATCGGGAACCATCTGTCACGAGCCCATCAAAATTCAAAACATTCTTAACAGTGAAATAAGGGGTATGAGAACTGTTATACCCAGACTGTTGGAAGGTGATCAGGATCAGTTGGTAAGCCATATGACCCATTACGTGAACCTAAAGGCTCTTTTGTCAAATATCGATGACAAGAGTCTGTTTGGAGGAGATTCTCCCTATAGTCTTACGTTAGGGCAAAGAAGTGAGTTGTTGCGCCGATTGTCTATAAAAGAACAGGATCTGGACAGATATAAGTCAGCCAAGGCCTATATCATAATCTACAAAAACAGATCCATAGATATAGCCGAAGAGAAGGATGACAGGATTTCAATGAATTATCCTTCGGGCGATGTGTATGAATACATCAGAAACCTGCCCGGTATCAGCGTTGATGATGATGGAAACTGGTATGTTTACGGCAATAAGGCTGTAATCTGGGAGATAGAATAAGTCAGTCAGGACAAACACATTGGGGACGGTTCTCCGCGTGATGGAACCATCACGATGAGAACCGTCCCCAATGTGTTGCGCGGAGAACCGTCCCCAATGTGTTGTCTAAAGACCGGAGGACTTATTTCTTTGCTTTGGCGCGCTGGGCGTTCAGGAAGTCAACCATTTTCTTGAGGTTCTCCTCAGTGTACATGGCGGCACCGCCGTGACTGCCCTCGGGTACGCGTACTATGTAGCTCTCCACGCCTGCCTTCTGCATCTCGTCATAGAGGTACTGGCTTACGCATGATGCTACAATGGGATCTGAATCACCGTGGAACATGTAACCGGCCACATCGTTCTTATCCAGGAAGCCGGTGGCGCTCAGCAGCATGAACTTATCCTCGTTGCCCTCCTTGGGAGCGCCGATAAGCTGCTCCTCGGGGGTGTTACCGGGACCACCGAATATCATGGCGTTGCCGCAGTCCATGTGCAGAAGCTCTGTGGGACCTGACCAGTCGCAGAATGCGTTAACGTAGCTGGACTCCTTGGTGTAGGGACCTACGTTACCCTCGATGTCATACTCGGCTGTGCCGCGCTTTGCAACCTTCACGCCGTTTGACAGAGCTGTAACGGCACTCAGGTGACCGCCTGATGAGAAACCTGAAGTTGCTATGAATGATGTGTCAAATTTGTACTTATCGGCATTGGCGCGGATAAAGCGGATAACGGCCTTGATGTCGTTAACCTGAGCGGGCCACTTGCCGTCTGCTATTGAACGGTGGTTGGGGCAAACCACTGCATAACCTGCGTTGAGAAGAGCCTGACCTATTGTATTCACATCGGCCATACCCTTTGAACTGTTGCTGCCCCATGCGCTGCCGTAGATGTGTACAACTACGGGATACTTATCCTTAACCTCCTTGGGCAGATAGATGTCAAGCATGTGATATACCTGACCGTCATCGCCGGCATAGTTGATGTCTGTGAATTTCTCGGAGCACTCAACCTGTGCACCGCCCTGAGGACCGCCGAATCCGCCAAAACCGCCGAATCCGCCGCCACCACCCATAGGAGGCATACCGCCACCGGGGAAACCGCCACCAGGAAAACCACCACCGCCCGGGAACTGGGCGAAACATGTGAGCGACATCATGACAGCCGCTGCAAGAAGAATCTGTTTTTTCATTTTTATTGTGTAATTAAGAAGTAATGATCTTTAGTATTATTATCCTCAAGGACAGGCAAAGTTAAAATTTTTTTCAGAAAAGGATGTAATAGGTCATCGCAACCGTGACTATCAGTTTCATGCCTGTGCCCACCAGGAATCCTGCAAAAGTGCCCAGAGATGATTTAAAAGTCTCTGCGGCACTCTTGTCGGACTGGAACAGTTCGGCCAGAAAGGCACCCAGAAGACTGCACGGAATCATGCCTATCGGTGTAAAGAACATTCCTATGATCATACCTATCAGCGCCCCCTGGCTGCCGGCCTTGGTACCGCCGGCCAGTTTGGTGAATTTGGCCGGCACGATGTAATCCAGCACAGTCACAACTATCGTTACAACCAGCCAGATGAGTAATAACGAGATGGACATATCGGCTCCACCCATCTTGTGGCTCAGGAAAGCAAGCAGCATGCCCGCCCAACTAAGAGGTGGCCCGGGCAGTCCCGGCACTATGCTGCCTATTATTCCAATTACGCCCAGAATAACGGCAAGGACTATCAGTACGGTAGACATCATACTTTCAGAATTTGGGGGCTAAGGTAGCAATTATTTCACTAATTTTGCGCAATGCTTCAGATTCAGGATACGATAGTGTCACTTGACGTGATAACCAAGGAGTTCTGCTGTGACCTCAGGAAGTGTCACGGAGCCTGCTGTGTGGAGGGTGATGCGGGCGCTCCCGTTACTCCCGATGAGATAGCGCAGATAGAGCAGCTGCTGCCCGTAATCAGCCCGATGTTATCGGCCGATGCCCTTAAGGCAATAGAGGATAAGGGTATAGCCTATCCCGATCCGGAGGGAGAACTGGTAACACAGATTGTTAACGGTAAGGATTGCGTATTTACCTGTTACGATGAGAACGGATGCTGTTACTGCGCCATTGAGAAGGCATATCGTGAGGGTAAGGTGGGTTTCATGAAACCCGTATCGTGCCATCTGTATCCCATCCGCGTTAAGAAACTTGGCCCTTACTGGGGCCTGAACTATGACCGCTGGGATGTTTGCCAGGCCGCCGTGATTAAAGGCCACAGAGAGCATCTGCCCGTCTATAAGTGCTTGAAGGAGCCACTGATACGTCGTTTCGGACAGGAGTGGTATGATGAGCTGGAGCTAACCGTAACTGAAATGAAAAAACAGAATATTATTTGAGCCATATGAGAAAGAGCATAATATGTTCATTGCTGATATTGCTGACCGGATGCATCTCCGTATTCAGTTCATGCGGCGGAAACCATTATCAGGAAAAACCGTTTGACGGAATGAAAGGCCGTGTCCAGAAGGTTACGGTCTGGCACCTGATGCCGGAACTGTGGTATGCCGGCAATAAGGGTACCGATGTCATGTACGTCAACGTCTCTATCTATGATGTCTATGGCTACGAGGTTTGCTCGGCACTCATGGACAGTGCAGAACGTATACAGTCTGAAACTGAAAGCCTCTTTGAGAACGGTGTTTGTAAGCGCAGTACTACAAAGGCAGGCGGGAGAACGTTGGCTCAGATGAATCTGGTTTCGGAAAAGAAAGGAACTCTTGAATACAGCATGGAACAGAACGGACGCAGATTCCGTATGACGGTAAAGCAGTCCTCTATAGGCCGTCATCATAAGTCTGTTATTACCGAAGATGGTAAAGTTGTGACTATAAGCACTATACGTACAGACAGATCGGGCAATCCGGTAAAGGTGACAGAAAAGGAGCCTCAGACCGGAAAAAAGACTGTGGAGACCAATATGTATGATGAAAACCAGAATATTATCGAAAAGCATATAACCACCTGGAATGAGGAAGGCGAAAAAGAGGAGAATATTGTCTATACCAAATACGGAGATCCGGATGAGCACGGCAACTGGAAGGACGCCCGTACCTATAATCAGTACGGATTCCCCGAAGAAGTGCTGGTGCGTGAATTTGAGTATTGGGAATAACGCAATTGTTTTGCCGATATTAAAAAAAGGAGTATCTTTGCCGCGCTTTAACGCACGGAATCTGATCAGGTTTCGTTAGCTCAGCCGGTTCAGAGCGCTTGCTTCACACGCAAGAGGTCCGCGGTTCGAATCCGCGACGAAACACATATATGATCCTTTAGCTCAGTTGGTTTAGAGCGCTTGCTTGACAGGCAAGAGGTCAGCAGTTCAAATCTGCTAAGGATCACAAAAGGAGCGGCTTTCTAGCCGCTCTTTTTTGATCCTTTTTCCGACCTTTTTTTATTTCGCTAACGCGAAAAAAGCTCCTTCCAGTCGCGAGGAGCGGCTTTCTAGCCGCTCTTTTTTGATCCTTTTTCCGTCCTTTTTATCTGAAGATGTATTTGTGTCCGTTGATAATGTTGATACCGTTCCCCGGGGCGATAAGTTGCTGGCCGTTAATGTTATAGATTGGCGAGTCATAAGACATGGCGGGGGTATCGGTATTCACGGATTCGACTGCCGACTTGGTATCATATCCTTTCTTCTTGAGCAGTTCAAACATCTTCTCTCCGTAGCGTTTGCCCAGCATCCTGTAACCTTCGGCCGAGAAATGAAGATTATCCGGTCCCGCAGGGCATCCTGCGGATGAAATGAGATGTATGGTCATGTTCTGTTTGGCAAGTTTGGCTATTGTGGTGTTGGCTCCTGCGCATACTCCGTTCTGATCGGCATTGACCACCTCGCCTACCAGCATCGGAACAGCTCCTGATTTGAGGTCAAGGTCTGTGAGAATATTGTTGTAGACCTTTTTAACGTTGGTTATCCAATCATCATTATAAGCATCGGTTTCTCCTTGGTGAAGCAGTACTCCTTTTATTACGCCGATTTTCTGAGCCTCTTTGGCCAGTGCTATAAGACGTCCGTAGGGATTACCTCCATAATCATTGGCAATGTTCTGCATCCAGGTCTCCTGCTCGCTGATGTATGTCTGGTACTGGTCCTTGTCAAACATCTTGATGGAGCATCCTGCTACGGCCACTACAATGACATATATCTTGTATTTGGAGGCAAGGCTGTCACAAAGGTAGCGGCCGAAATAATCTACCGGACAGAGACTTGTGCTCTGACGGCACAACGGTGGATAAGCGGTTGCCCATTTGCCTTTGTTTGAGCCGTCACTGTCGGCGCAGTACATCTTTTTGAAACGTGTAAGGCTGACGCCGGTCATGTCCTGATCTTCCGGCCTTGCATTACCCTCCATATTGGATTGTCCGATACAGAGGAATATCAGGTTGTTTTCTGAATAGCTGGCAGCTTTGAGATTGCTGCCGTTAAACGATATGGCAGAAAACAGCAGTGCCAGTAACCCAATTCTTATTATAGCTTTTGACATATCAGCGGATTGATTTTTCGTTACAGATGGTACAAATGTAAGAAAAATGCATAATGATTACAAGGAACAAGCTGCGGTTTGTCCAGTTGGGTTGACAAACGTGGTTAAAATTCTATAATTAAGGCGTGGTTCAGTCAACAACAACAGACACATTGGATAATGGGGCCGGAAAATGTGTAATTTCGCGGCCGAAAACGAAATGGATTTTATTAACGGCCGGTAAAGGACTGGCCACAAAGATGTTAACATTATGAATCTCAATGGTTTCCAACCCAAACTGTTCTCTACTTTCAGGAACGGTTATGACAAACAGACATTAGTTCAGGACCTGCTTGCAGGCGTAATTGTAGGTATAGTGGCTTTGCCGCTTGCCATAGCCTTCGGCATCGCATCGGGAGCAACTCCTGAAGCCGGCATTCTCACGGCAATCGTGGCAGGTTTCATCATCTCTTTCTTTGGCGGCAGCAAGGTCCAGATTGGCGGTCCTACCGGAGCGTTCATCGTGATTGTGTACGGAATAATACAGGATTACGGTATGAGCGGACTGGCAATAGCCACATTCATGGCAGGCGCGTTCCTTATTCTGATGGGTATCCTTCATTTGGGAACCATCATTAAATATATTCCATATCCCATAGTTGTGGGCTTTACCAGCGGTATTGCGCTTACAATATTTGCAACTCAGATAAAGGATCTTTTCGGACTTCAGATAGAGAGCGTTCCGGCGGGCTTTTTGGATAAATGGGTGGTTTACTTCCACAATTTCAGTACAGTAAGCTGGTGGTCTCTGCTTGTGGGAGTCGGCAGCATTCTGATTATAGTGCTTACACCCAAAATCAGTCGCAAGATACCGGGATCACTGGTGGCTATCATCGTTATGACAATTGTATGTCTTATCCTGCGCAATGTGGGCGTTGAAGGGATAGAGACCATTGGCGACAGATTCTCAATCAGTACCGAACTGCCTCAGGCCGAGGTACCCAAAATCAGTTGGGACAACATTACCCGCCTGGCACAGCCGGCTATGGTGATTGCAATGCTGGGTGCTATCGAGTCTCTACTCTCGGCAGCTGTGGCCGATGGTGTGATAGGAGACCGTCATGACAGTAATCAGGAACTTGTGGCACAAGGCATAGCCAATATGGTATCGCCGTTGATAGGCGGAATACCCGCCACCGGCGCAATTGCACGAACCATGACCAACATCAACAACGGCGGACGCACTCCGGTGGCAGGTATTGCGCACGCAATTGTTTTGGCTCTCATCTACCTTTTCCTGATGCCGCTTGTCAAGTTCATCCCTATGTCTTGCCTGGCCGGTATCCTGGTGGTGGTATCGTACAATATGAGTGAGTGGCGCAGTTTCAAGGCCATACTCAAGAACCCCAAGTCCGATATAATAGTGCTGCTGGTAACATTCTTCCTGACCGTGATATTTGACCTGACCGTCGCCATTGAGGTTGGCGTGCTAATAGCCTGCCTGCTCTGCATGAAACGTATGGCCGAAACCACCAACGTATCGGTCCTGAGCGATGAGATTGACCCCAATGCCGATAGTGACGTGCAGGGTAATCTTGATCATCTCACTATCCCTGAAGGCGTTAAGGTTTATGAGATAAACGGCCCCTATTTCTTTGGGATAGGTAACAAGTTTGAGGAGATGATGGGTGATATGGGCGGTCGCGCAAAGGTGCGCATAATCCGTATGCGTAAGGTTCCTTTCATTGACTCAACAGGTGTACATAACCTGCAGAATATGTGCCGCATGTGTTCTCAGATGGGTGTCAAGGTTGTTCTGTCGGGCGTCAACCCCAAGGTGATGAAGGTTATAGAGGATGCCGGAATGGATGAAGTTGTAGGTAAGGAGAATATCTGCAGTCACATTAACATCGCCCTAAAACGGGCACAAGAAATAATTGAGAGTTGAGAATTTGGAATTAATTCCCAATTCCCAATTCTCAATTCCCAATTTTATCAACACTTATCCGTTTATGCCAAACCGTCACTTTAGCATGCTCATGTCAATTATCTGATATTGAGACATCTGAGTTATCAACAGATTGTTAAAAACTTTTTTAAATAAAAAGTGGGGGAAAGTGGGTTAAAGTGGGCGGATTTTGTATAACTTTGAAACCAAATATCGGTTAAAGGCAATAAATGAGCTTCATAGGTCAGTTCCCAGTGCGTCTGGACGCTAAGAACAGAGCGTTCATGCCGGCCGGATTCCGCCGCATCCTGCAGCAGTCCGGTTGTCAGACTCTGGTGGTCCGAAAGGATTACTTCGAGAACTGTCTTGTCGTATATCCTGCTGCCCAATGGCAGGAAGAGATAGCCGGGGTGCGCGCCAAGCTGAACCGTTTTGACGGCAATCAGCAGATGGTATACCGCAAACTTGTATCTGAGGCTCAGGAAGTTCAGTTGGATAGCAACGGACGTATGCTGCTGCCTCAAACCTTGCTCAACAAGGCCGGCATTAAGCAGGACGCACTGTTTGTGGGAATGGAGCAGACTATAGAGATATGGGCTCCGGAGATCGCGGCTTCGGAGAGCAGTCAGCCGTTCATGTCAGACAGTGAATTTGCCGATAGCCTGAAAAAATTCATGACTGAGTGATACACAACATATACATAAAAGACAAGTGGACACAAACGGGACATATCATGTGCCGGTTCTTCTCAGACAGAGTGTAGAAGGACTCGTTACGGCTCCTGACGGAGTCTATGTGGATGCCACATTCGGTGGTGGCGGCCATTCACGAGAGATACTGTCCCTTCTTACCTCAAAAGGTCATCTTTACGGTTTTGATCAGGATGCCGACACCATGAACAACATAATCCGAGATGACCGTTTCACTTTTGTTTATTCCAATTTCCGCTATATGTCCAATTTCATGCGCTGGTACGGGCATGACAAGGTAAACGGCATATTGGCAGACCTGGGCGTGTCATGGCATCATTTTGATGACAGTACCCGCGGTTTCTCTTTCCGTTTTGAGGGTCCGATAGATATGCGCATGAACCAGAAGGAGGGGATAAAGGCATCGGATGTGCTGAATGATTATCCCGAGGAAAAGCTGGCTCAGCTGTTCTGGCTGTACGGCGAACTCCAGAATGGTCGTCAGGTAGCACAGGCTATCGGCAGAGCCCGCAAGAACTGCCGTTTGGAGACTGTTTCACAACTCCTGGAGGCCATACGGCCGGTGATAGGGCGTGAGCGTGAAAAGAAAGATACCGCAAAACTGTTCCAGGCCTTGCGTATGGAGGTAAATCATGAGGTTGATGCCCTGCGTGAGATGCTTACAGGGGCTGTCGGTCTGCTTGATAAGGGCGGTCGTCTGGTAATTATAACTTATCACTCAATTGAGGACCGCATGGTCAAGAACCTGATGAAAAGCGGAAACATTGAGGGTGAAATAAAGACTGATTTCTACGGGAACCGTGAGGTGCCGTTGCGCAGCATAGGTAAGCCGATTGTGCCTGATACTGCCGAGCAGACAGCCAATCCGCGTTCGCGTAGTGCCAAACTGAGAATTGCAGAGAAGGTTTGATATGGAGGAGAACAGCACAGACAACACCGTAAAAAGGAAGGGATTCATGAGGTCCATGCCTGATTTTATCCAACGTAACGTATGGTTGCTGCTGGAGATATTGGGATGTGTTATCTTTTACATAGGTAACCGTTATGCTTATCAGCGTGACCAGGCTTATGCCGAGAGGTTGAGGCGTGAACTTGTGGATATGGAGTATCAGACCCTGAATACCACTAGTGACGTATCGGCCAAGAGCAAGCCCTCATACATTGAGAGAATTGCCACCCGTAACGGCTCCGGACTGCAGCCTGCTACTGAACCACCTTACCGTTTGCCCGAATAAGAGATATGACAGACAGAGATACAGATAGGAATCTTGAAAAGAAGAGGGTGTCGCGCAAGTACGTCTCCCTGTTCCTGATTATGTCTGTATGGGGTCTGTTCATTATCATAAAGATGGGCCTGGTCATGTTCGGTGAACGACAGTACTGGAATGATGTCTCAAGGAACATGACTCCTGTCAACAGAGTGATAGAACCACGTCGCGGCAATATCCTGAGTGATGAGGGGCTGTTGTTGGCCAGCAGTATGAAACAGTACAGGGTATTCCTAGATTTCAAGACTTCAGAGAAAGATCCGGTCAGAGCCAAGAAGGATCAGGAGCGCAAGGACACCCTTTACAGCAGGCACGTCATTGAGTTTGCACGTCAGATGCACGAATTGTTTCCGCAATATTCCGTTCAGGAGTTTGCAGACCATTACAGAAAAGGTTTTGAGACAAAATCCCACTCATGGTTGCTGCTTCCCGGGACATCGAGGAATTCATACCCCATATCATACAATCAGTACAAGTCACTTGTGAGGACGGTTTGGCTAAAGCCCAAGTATGAGTGGTGGTTTTTCAGTGCCGAATCCAAGATTTCACGCCAGAAACCTTTCGGAACGCTTGCGGCACGTACCATAGGCAGCATGTATGAGGCCAAGGATTCGGCCAGAAATGGTCTGGAACTCTCTTTTGACTCTCTGTTGCGCGGCGTCCCGGGACGCGGGCATCAGGAGAAGGTACAGAATGTAAGCCGTATGGTTGCAGATGTTCCGCAGATTGACGGATGTGACGTCCATACCACAATTAACGTGGATATGCAGGATATCGCCGAGGTGGCATTGCGCGGAGTGATGGATAAGTGGAATGCCGCATCGGGAATAGTGGTGCTGATGGAGGTGGCAACCGGTGATATCAAGGCAATAGCCAGTCTTACCAAAACCGGGCCAGGTCAGTTTGATGAGATACAGAACAATGCCGTAAGGGAAATCTATGAGCCCGGATCCACCTTCAAGCCTGTATCCATGATGGTGGCGCTTGATGACGGCAAGATATCAATGACGGACAGCGTGTTCTGTGAGAATGGCGTGTATGTGGGTTTCGGAGGGGGTTCCAGAATGACCGATTCACACAAGTACGGCTGGCTGGACGTTCCCCATATCATTGCCAACTCCAGTAATATCGGTACATCAAAACTGATACATGCCGCATATAAGGATCATCCCGAGGAGTTTGTGGATGGAATATACCGTACCGGCATCAATACCCATTTCGGTCTTCAGCTTACCGGTACTGCGGCTCCGGTGATAAGACGCGACGGTTACTGGGATGCAACACGTCTGCCCTGGATGTCAATCGGTTACAATACACAACTACCGGTCATAAACACTCTTGCCTTCTATAATGGAATAGCTAACGGCGGATGTATGGTGGCTCCCCGACTGGTAACATCTGTTACACGCGAAGGAGAGGTGGTCAAGGAGTTCCCTGTTGAGATTGTGCGACGTCATATGTGCAAGGATGAGACTCTTGAGAAGATAAGATATATGCTTGAACATGTTGTGACAGAGGGTACGGGCAAGAATGCGGCATCAAAACATTTTGCGGTTGCAGGAAAGACCGGTACAGCCCAGTTGTCCCAGGGTGCTGCCGGTTACAGGGATGGTCCCCGCAGGCATATGGTCTCTTTCTGCGGTTATTTCCCGGCCGATGATCCGCAGTTTTCATGCATAGTATCCGTACGTACCGACGGAGGTGCTGCGGGTGGAGCTACATGGGCGGCTCCTGCGTTTCATGAGATATCAGAGAAAGTCATGGCCAGCCGTAACCTGAAGGACATTAAGGAGGCGTATGACTCAACCAGACAGTTCATTCCCAAGGTGCTGTCCGGTGATCTGGCCAAGGCCAGCACCGTTCTTATGGGAATAGGCAAGAAAAACCTCATGCGGCGTGCTGACAGGTTGGTGGCAGACAGTGTCTGGGGTTCGGTCAATTCGGATTCGGGCCGATATGTGATGAATTATGTGGAATACTCCGAGGGGGTTGTACCTGATGTCCGCGGCATGGGTGCAACGGATGCTCTTTATCTGCTGGAGAGAATGGGTATGAAGGTCAGTATATCGGGCGTGGGCCGGGTCAAAAGCCAGGTTCCTGGCAGCAATACCCGTTTCAATAAAGGTGATAGGATACATTTGACTTTATCAATGTGATTTATATGGCTACAATAGGAGAACTGGTTTTGGGACTTAAGACAATCAGGACGGTAGGAGATACCGGAATGGAGGTTACTGATATACAGCTTGATTCGCGCAAGGCGGATAAAGGTTGTCTGTTCGTGGCCATGCGCGGCAATACCGTTGACGGTCATCAGTTCATAGACAAGGCTATAGGACTTGGAGCCGGAGCAGTATTGTGTGAGGTGTTGCCCGAACAGTTGACAGACGGTGTAACATACATTCAGGTTCCTGATTGTGAGGATGTTGTCGGCACAGTTGCCACCCGTTTCTTTGGCAATCCTACTGACAAGCTGAAGTTGGTGGGTGTAACAGGTACAAACGGAAAGACTACCATTGCCACCTTGTTATATAACATGTTCCGCAAGATGGGATATAAGACCGGACTGCTTTCCACCGTATGTAACTATATTGACGGTGAACCTATCCCGGCAGACCATACAACCCCTGATGCCGTGACGCTTAACCGTCTGCTGGGGCGTATGGCAGATGAAGGCTGCAAGTATGTTTTTATGGAATGCAGTTCGCACGCCATCGTTCAGAAACGCATAGGCGGCCTGAAATACGCCGGAGGTATATTTACAAACCTGACGCGTGACCATCTGGATTACCATAAGACGGTTGAGAACTACCTCAAGGCCAAGAAGAAGTTTTTTGACGATATGCCTAAAGACGCTTTCGTGGTTACAAACCTGGACGATAAGAACGGTCTTGTAATGGTGCAGAACACCAAGGCCAAGGTTACCACATACTCCCTGCGCAGTATTTGCGATTTCAAGGGTCGTCTGCTGGAATCGGGTTTTGACGGAATGCTTTTGGAGATTAACGGACGTGAGGTCTTTCTCAAATTCATAGGTAAGTTCAATGCCAGCAACCTGCTGGCGGTTTACGGTACGGCTGTCAATCTGGGACGAGACCCGATGGAGGTGCTTACCGTAATGAGTACGCTGGTTCCGGTGAACGGCCGTTTTGACGCAATCCGCTCGCCTAAGGGCTTTACGGCTATAGTTGATTACGCCCATACTCCCGATGCTTTGACCAATGTGCTTACTACCATAGTTGACGTGCTGGACGGCAAGGGGCAGATAATAACAGTGGTAGGTGCCGGAGGCAATCGAGACAAGGGAAAGCGTCCGCTGATGGCCAAGGAGAGCGTCAAGTACAGTGACAGGGTGATAATCACATCGGACAATCCGCGCTTTGAGGAGCCTCAGGACATTATCAATGATATGCTGGCCGGACTGACCAGGGATGACATGCAGAAGGTTATATCCATTGCCGACAGACGGGAGGCTATCCGCACCGCCTGCATGATGGCTGAGAAGGGCGACGTGATCCTGGTGGCCGGCAAGGGACACGAGGATTATCAGGAGATAAAGGGAGTCAAACATCATTTTGACGACCACGAAGTAATACGTGACTGTTTTTAAATTCAATTTTCAATTTAAATAATGCTATACAGTCTTTTTGAATACTTAAGGAATGCGGGAGTCGATATCCCCGGCGGAGGAATGTTCAGTTATGTGACTTTCAGGGCCATATTCGCCCTTGTGCTGTCACTGATAGTCTCTTGCTGGTTCGGCAGTCATTTCATAGACATGCTCAAACGGAAAAATATCTCCGAGACCCAGCGTGACGTAAAACTGGATCCGTTCGGTGTGACCAAGAAAGGTGTCCCGACCATGGGCGGAGTGATAATAATCGTGGCCATCCTGATACCGTGCCTGCTTATCGGCGACCTTAAGAACGTATATATGTGGCTGATGCTGATTACTACGGTCATACTTGGCGCAATAGGTTTTGCCGATGACTACATCAAGACTTTCCGTAAGAATAAGGAGGGCCTGAACGGTTGGGCGAAGGTGGCAGGACAGCTGGCGTTGGGACTGATAGTAGGACTGACACTCCGTTACAGTCCTCAGGTGGTCATAAACGAGAAGGTTGAGACCCGCATTGAGAACAATACCGAGATAGTGGTAAAGACTCCCGATGTCAAATCCACCCGAACCACTATACCTTTCTTCAAGAACCATAACCTGAACTATGCCGATGCTTTCGGGTGGTTGGGCGAGAAGACCAAATACCAGGCCGGATGGATTTTCTTTGTACTGCTTACCCTGTTCATAGTCACGGCCGTGTCCAACGGATCGAACCTGAATGACGGCATGGACGGCATGGCCGCCGGAAACAGTGCCATAATAGGAGTTACGCTGGGTATTCTGGCATATGTGTCCAGTAATGTAGTAACAGCAAGCCACTTTGCCCTTATGTATATACCAGGAAGCCAGGAGGTTGTGGTCTATCTGGCCGCATTCGTGGGTGCCCTGATAGGTTTCCTTTGGTTCAACTCATACCCGGCCCAGATATTTATGGGCGATACCGGAAGCCTTACCATCGGCGGTATAATAGCAGTGGCGGCACTGTGTATCCATAAGGAGTTGCTGCTGCCCATACTGTGCGGCGTCTTCCTGCTGGAGAGCCTGTCTGTGATATGTCAGCGGTTCTACTACAAGCTGGGCAAGCGCAAGGGCGTGCATCAGCGTATCTGGAAACGTACCCCCATTCACGACCATTTCCGTACCAGCATGGCTCAGGTACTGAATGCCGATCCGGGGAGCACGGTCAGGTTCCGGGGAAATGAGAACAAACTGTTGTTTGAGACCAAGATAACGCTCAGGACATGGATCATAAGCATCGGCCTGGCGGCGCTTACAATATTGACCTTGAAAATCAGATAAACACTATGGCAAAGAAGATTGTTGTATTAGGAGCAGGCGAGAGCGGTACCGGAGCAGCCATTCTGGCTAAGGCCAAGGGCTTTGACGTGTTCGTATCGGACCTGTCGGAAATAAAGGAGCATTACCGTAACGAACTGGACCTGCGCGGTATAGAGTGGGAGCAGAAACAGCATACCGAGGAGCGCATCCTTGCGGCCGATGAGGTGATAAAGAGCCCGGGTATTCCCAAAGAGGCCCCCATCATACAGAAACTTATGGCTCAGGGCACTCCCATCATATCGGAGATTGAGTTTGCTGGGCGTTACACCAATGCCAAGATGATATGCATTACCGGATCCAACGGCAAGACCACAACCACGTCGCTCATATACCACATATTCAGGATGGCGGGCATGAACGTGGGTCTGGCCGGCAATATCGGAAGCAGTCTGGCATGGCAGGTGGCCGAGAAGAACTATGACTACTACGTGATAGAGCTGAGCAGTTTCCAGTTGGACAACATGTATGACTTCAAGGCCGATATCGCCATTCTGATGAATATAACGCCCGATCATCTGGACCGTTATGACTATGAGATGCAGAACTATGTGGATGCCAAGATGAGGGTTATCCGCAACCAGACCAAGGATGATGCGTTTGTCTACTGGAGCGACGACCCCATAATCACACGCGAGCTCAAGAGATACGGACTCAAGGCGACACTCTATCCATTTGCCGAGGCCAAGCGTGAGGATCTGGCTGCTTACGTTGAGGACGGCACGCTCTATTTCAACAAACCCTATGCCTTCAATATGGAGCAGGAGTCGCTGGCGCTTACCGGCAAGCATAACCTTTACAACTCCATGGCTGCCGGTATATCGGCCAACATAGCAGGTATCAAGAGCGAGACCATACGCAAGGCTCTGCAGACATTCCAAGGCGTGGAGCACCGTCTGGAGCGTGTTACAAGGGTTAATGGCATTGACTTTATCAATGACTCCAAGGCTACCAACGTGAACAGCTGCTGGTATGCCCTGCAGAGCATGCCGGTCAAGTGCGTGCTGATTCTGGGCGGTAAGGACAAGGGTAATGACTACAATGAGATAGCGGATCTGGTACGCGAGAAGTGCTGCGGTCTGGTCTATATGGGTCTGCATAATGAGAAGCTTCACGGTTTCTTTGACAGTTTCGGACTCCCGGTGGCCGATGTTCAGTCCATGAAGGATGCCGTTGATGCCGCCTACAGGATGGCCCACAGCGGAGAGATTGTGCTGCTGAGTCCGTGTTGTGCCAGCTTTGACCTCTTTAAGAGTTACGAGGACCGCGGAGATCAGTTCAAGGCTTGCGTAAGGGCACTTTAAACAGATGCTGAAATGGAGAACAACGGGGAGAATAAGGAGCATAGGCAACTGCTGAACGGTGACCGTACCATTTGGGCAATGGTATTCATCCTTTGCGGCATCTCATTGATAGAGGTGTTCAGTGCCAGTAGCCGTCTTACGTTCGGAAAGAGCAGTTTTCTGACTCCCATAATATCACATTCCATACATCTTGTAATCGGACTTGTGGGAATGTACCTGGTACATCTGCTTCATTACAAGTGGTACAGGCTGTTCCCGGTACTGTTGGTTCCGTTGGCCATAGTGTTGCTGGGCTATCTGTCGATGCGCAGTATGGGTTCTTCGGGAGCTGAACGTTGGATTAACCTGGGATTCTTTCAACTGCAGCCTTCTGAACTTGGCAAGATTGGTGTGATAATGGCTGTTGCCTACTGGCTTGCCAAACTCAAACCCGATGATGAACTGAGCCAGTCCAATACGTTCTGGAAAATAATAGCCCTGACAGGATTGGTGTGTCTGTTGATTGTAGGCGAGAACCTCTCAACA
Organism: uncultured Prevotellaceae bacterium; assembly: GCA_900318995.1. Taxonomy (GTDB): domain Bacteria; phylum Bacteroidota; class Bacteroidia; order Bacteroidales; family Bacteroidaceae; genus Colenecus. The sequence goes on from ONMR01000001.1 coordinate 270,490, forward strand.
GCCATCCTGCTGGCAGGAGTGATATTCGTCATGATGATATTGGGAGGAATAGCATGGAAAAGGATTCTTACCCTGACCGGAGTAGTCCTGTCTGTTGGAGTGGTGGCGTTGCTTTTCCTCCTGCTGGTGCCTCCACAGACACTGCGTGAGACAGGCTTTATCCCTAAACGTGCAACTACATGGCAGGCACGTATACTTGATTTCCGCGAGTCCGGGCAGAATGACGAGATGAGCGCATATGAATATGCCAAACTTGTAGCTCCCGAAAAACCCCAGGAGACACACGCCAATATTGCCATTGCAAGCAGTAACATTCTGGGAAAGGGTCCCGGCAACTCTGATGAACGCGATTATCTGCAGGAGGCCAGCTGTGATTTCATCTATGCCATAATTATCGAGGAACTGGGTATGGCAGGAGGAATAGCGGTAATGTTGGTATACATCATCCTTCTGTTCCGGGTTGGGCGCATAGCTACCCGTTGCAAGGAGAAGTATCCGGCTTATCTGGCTATGGGACTGGGCATGCTGCTGGGGTTGCAGGCATTCATTAACATGTCAGTGGCTGTGGGACTGTTCCCTGTAACCGGACAGCCGCTTCCGCTCATAAGCAAAGGCGGTACGTCGGTACTGATGACCAGCGGATGCATAGGCATGCTGTTGGGTATAAGCAATACGTTGGAGAGAGAGGCCGCAGGCGAGTATATGATGGGTAAGGATGCCGATCTGCCTAAGCCTGTTGACGGAGACGAATCATTTGAATAGATAAACAGATACGATATGGAGGATAAACCAAGAATCATTATAAGCGGAGGTGGTACTGGAGGACATATCTTTCCGGCTATCTCGATTGCGCAGGCCATAAAGTCACTTAATCCCGAAACGGAGATACTGTTTGTCGGAGCCGAAGGCCGCATGGAGATGCAGAGGGTTCCACAGGCAGGGTTTGAAATAAAAGGGTTGCCGATTTCGGGCTTTGACCGCAAGAATCCTTTCAGGAATGTCGTGGTTTTGTTCAAAATAATGCGAAGCCAGATCCTGGCACGCCGTATAATCCGCAAGTTCCAGCCTATGGTTGCGGTAGGAGTGGGCGGTTATGCCAGTGGTCCGACACTACGCATAGCGGGTAAGATGGGAATTCCTACACTGCTGCAGGAGCAGAACTCATATGCCGGTGTAACAAATAAGATCCTTGCCAAAAAGGCTGCCAGAATATGTGTAGCATATGACGGTATGGAGCGTTTCTTCCCTGCCGACAAGATAATAAAGACCGGAAATCCGGTCCGTCCGAATCTTACCAAAGCAGGTCTGTCCCGTAAAGAAGCCGCAGGTAAGATGGGGCTTGACGCATCCAAGCGCATAGTTCTGATTGTAGGTGGTAGTCTCGGCGCCAGGACTCTGAATGAGAGCGTAATGTCAAATCTTGACCTGATCCGTATGTCGGACGATGTCCAGTTTATATGGCAGACAGGAAAGTTCTATTTTGATGAGATGAATAAGCGTCTGTCAGAGCAGGAACCGGTTCCAAACCTGATGCCGACTGAGTTTGTACAGGATATGGACCTGGCTTATGCGGCTGCCGACCTGGTTATCTCACGTGCCGGAGCCGGGACGATTTCTGAACTCTGCCTGTTGGGCAAACCTGTCATTCTGGTTCCGTCACCCAATGTGGCAGAAGATCATCAGACCAAGAATGCCATGGCTCTGGCCGATGTGGACGCGGCCATACACATACGTGATGTGGATGCGCGCAAGGAACTGATTCCGGCCGCAATTGACCTGGTTAAGGATGAACCCCGTCTGTCCCGACTGCATGACAATATTCTGAAGCTGGCCATGTATGATTCGGCCGATATGATTGCGCATGAAGTTCTGAAACTGGCCGGTTACGGGAGCGGCAGACTGAAACTGGATGAAATCAAGTCCGTTTACTTTGTGGGTGCGGGTGGAATCGGAATGAGTGCCCTTGTCCGTTATTTCCTGGCTCGCGGATGTAAGGTAGGCGGATATGACAGGACCTCTACAGACCTGACTACGGCACTTGTCAATGAGGGTGCCCAGATAGGTTTTGAGGATGACGTTGACAAGATTGCCCCATGTTTCAGGAATCCGGCCTCAACTCTGGTGGTATATACTCCCGCCATTCCCGCCGACAACCGAATACTGCGCTGGTTCAACATACGTTGTTTCGATGTCCAGAAACGCGCCCAGGTATTGGGTACACTGACCCGTTCCCTGGACGGACTGTGTGTGGCCGGAACACACGGTAAGACCACCACATCTTCCATGTTGGCCTACATACTTGACGGAACCTCTGATGGTTGCAGTGCTTTTTTGGGAGGCATACTTAAGAATACCGGAAGCAACCTGATGATATCGTCCAAGAGCCGCCGGGTGGTGATTGAGGCTGATGAGTTTGACCGCTCGTTCCATCATCTTACTCCATTACGCTCAGTCATTACTGCTGTAGATGCCGATCATCTGGATATATACGGGACATATGAGGCGTATGTTGAGAGTTTCCGTAAATATACATCTCTGATCAAGCCGGGAGGAGACCTTGTACTGCATGTAGGTTTGACAGAAAAGATAATGCCTCAACTTCAGAAAGGAGTCAACCTCTATACCTATGGTCTTGATGAGGGCTATTTCCATGCTGCCAACATCCGGGTCGGTAATGGCCAACTCAAGTTTGACTATGTATCACCGCTGGGCAGCATTGCCGACGTCGAGTTGGGTGTGCCTATACCTGTCAATGTTGAGAATGCGGTGGCAGCAATGGCCATGGCTCAGCTGAGTGGAGCCTCGGATGATGTGATACGGGAGCGTATGGCAAGTTTCCGCGGATGTGACCGCCGTTTTGATTTTCATGTAAAGAATGCTGACAAGGTCTATTTGAGTGATTATGCCCACCATCCTGCCGAAATAAAGCAATGCGCCCTGTCACTGCGTAAGCTCTATTCCGACCGCAAGATAACTTGCATCTTCCAGCCTCATCTGTATACCCGTACCCGTGATTTCTATAACGAGTTTGCAGACAGCCTCTCACTGTTTGATGAGGTGTGGCTGCTGGAGATATACCCTGCCCGTGAACTGCCGATACCCGGAGTTACCAGTCAACTGCTCGCCGACAATATGCGCCCCGGCGTATGCAAGGGCATCATATCCCGAAACCAGGTACCTGAATTGGTCAGGTCCGTCAAGGATAATGTCCAGGTTCTTGTCACTCTGGGAGCCGGCGATTTGGAGGATTATGTGGAAACAATAACAGAGATACTCAAATAAGGTGTTAAAGAAGATACTCTCCATACTATCAGTTGTCCTGTTTGCCGGATATCTTTTCTATTCGGTGGCAGGCATGTCAGACAGGCATGAGGATACCCGTCTGTGCCAGGGAATTGACCTGCATATAACAGACAGCCTCAATTTCTATCTGATAGATGAGAATATGGTTTTGGGACTGCTTCAGGAACACATGCTTGATCCGGTCGGCCTTCCGTTGGATCAGGTCAGGCTGGATGATATGGAATCGGTGCTTCTGCTTCATCCGCTGATAGGAAAGGCAGACTGCTATATGACAGGCGGAGACCTTCTCCGGATAAACATATCGGGCAAGGTTCCGTTAGTGCGTGTACTCAACAACAGAGGACAGGATTTTTATGTGGATAGTCATGGCGAGATACTGGTGCAGCATTCACTTGCGGTACAGCTGCCGGTAGCTACCGGTTACATAGACCGGAGATTTGCATCCGATGAACTGCTAAGGTTGGTGCGTGCCATTGATGCTTCAGAATTCTGGAAAGCCCAGGTGGAACAGATTGATGTAACAGAAGACGGCGAGATAAGACTGGTTCCCAGAGTGGGGGATCATCTGCTGATACTGGGTAGTGCCGATGATGTGGAGAGGAAACTTGAACGTCTGATGAATTTTTATGAGAAGGGGCTGGACAATATAGGTTGGAACAAGTATCGTTCCATCAGTGTAGCCTATGATAATCAGGTGGTGTGTAAGAAACGATAATTATAATAAATGGAAACGGACAAAACTATTGTTGCCATTGAACTTGGCTCATCCAAGATTTCAGGCGTAGCAGGGCGCATAATGACGGACGGCTCTCTGAAAGTATTGGCTTTTGCCAGCGTGCCGTCATCGTCATGTATCAGACATGGAGCTGTCTATAATCTGGACAAGACCGCAAATGCCATTGCCGAGGTGGTAGAAAGGTTGAACAGCATTCTGGCCACAAAGATTGAGAAGGTTTATGTGGGTTATAATGCCAAAGGACTCAGGTCTGTCATCAGCAAGGTGGAACACCAGTTTGAAGAGGAGACGGTAGTAAGCCAGGAGGTGATTGACGATATGTTCCAACAGTGTAGTGAAATTGAGTATGACGGCTATGTAAACCTTTTCCAGGAATCGCAGGAGTATATAGTTGACAATAAGCGCGGAACCGAAACGGATCCTATCGGCGTAGCCTGCCGCTCACTTGAGGGCAGTTACCTGAATATTCTGCTCAAGAAACAGGTGGCCGATTACATTGCCCAATGTTTTATGACGGCTCAGGTGGAGATAGTTGACGGTTATGTGGCACCGATGGTCCAGGCCGACGCAGTGCTTTCGGATGATGACCGTCAGCAGGGATGTGTTCTGGTTGATTATGGAGCAGATACGACAACGGTATCCGTTTATAAGAACGGTCTGTTACGTTTCCTGCGCGTAATACCGTTAGGCAGCGCCCTGATAACGCGGGATCTTTCGGCTATCCTCAAGATAGAACCTGATCAGGCGGAACAGCTTAAGTGTACCTATGGACTCTGTAACCTCATCGGATCCAGGGATGAAGCCGAAACCATACTGCTGAATGACAAGAAGGTTTCGCTCAATGAAATAGGAGAGATTATTGAGGCCAGAAACGAGGAAATATTACGTAACGTCTGTTCCCAGATAAAGGCATCCGGTTACAGCGATGTGCTTTATGCGGGAGTCGTACTGACGGGTGGCGGTTCGCAGTTGCGTCAACTGGATCAGGCATTCAAGGATCTGATGCCCTCCATGCGCCAGCCTCGCATTGCCACAGAGCCGGCCTGCGGTGTCTCTTGGGCAGAACCTCGCTGGAAACGCGGTGACGGATCGCAACTGGCGCTGCTATCCGTAATGGCCAAGGGAGATGAGAACTGCTGCGTTATGCGCAAGATGGATGAGATTGACAACCTTGCTCCCGAGGAGGAGATGAATATCGTTCAGGGCAGCTTGTTTACCGAGGACGGTGAAAGTGCTCAGGAGGAGCGTGACCGCAAGGAAGAAATGGAGCGTCAGGAGGCCGCTGCCAAGAAGGAGGAGGAAGTAAGGAAAGAAGAGGCCGAAGGAAAAGAAACAAAGAAGAAAGGACCCAGCGTATTTAAGCGTTGGTATGACAATTTCATGAATATGGGAGAGAGTTTCTTTGATGACAAAGAGGACAAAGAACACAACTAAAGTTATCAGATAAGACAATGAACCAGGATATTAAGGATTTTGAGGAGAATGAGATCCTGCCGTTTGACTTTCCGACGGAGTCGCGCAAGATAATCAAAGTGATCGGTGTCGGTGGCGGAGGCGGCAATGCTGTAAAGAACATGTATCGCGAAGGTATCCACGATGTGGTGTTTGTTATCGCCAATACCGACCAGCAGGCACTGGCAGACTCCGAGATACCCATTAAACTGCAGCTGGGACGCCAGACTACCAATGGCTTGGGTGCCGGAAATGACCCTGAGGTGGCGCGTAAGGCCGCCGAAGAGAGTATAGAGGACATCAAGGCTCAGTTCAAGGACGATACCCAAATGGTTTTCATAACAGCCGGTATGGGCGGCGGAACCGGAACCGGCGCAGCTCCTGTGATAGCCAGATGTGCAAAAGAGTGCGGAATGCTGACTGTCGGAATAGTTACCATCCCGTTCAAATTCGAGATGCGCCCCAAAATCAAACAGGCGCTTAAGGGAGTGCGTGAGATGTCACAGCATGTGGATGCCCTGCTTGTCATAAGCAATGAAAAACTGCTTGAGATTTATCCCGACAAGAGCGTGGCTACCGGATTCAAGCATGTTGACGAGACTCTGACCACGGCTACCAAGAGTATTGCTGAGCTTATTACATGTCACGGTATAATCAATCTGGATTTCCGTGATGTCAAGAAGATACTGAGCAAAGGTGGCGTAGCAATAATGAGTACCGGTGTGGCCAAAGGTGAAAACCGCGTGAATCAGGCTTTTGATGCCGCACTCAAGTCTCCGCTTCTGTATAACAACGACATCCATAAATCAAAGAAGATACTCTTCAATATCTATCAGAGTACACAAGCTGAACATCAGCTCATGCTGGATGAGATGAATGAGGTCCGTCACTTTATGGATAAGTTTGAGGATAAGAACATAGAGGTAATATGGGGCCTTGCAAATGATGATACCCTTACGGACGAGGTCAAGATTACGGTGCTTGCTACGGGATTCGGCATTGAGAGTATCCCGATGATGGAAGATGAAGAGGAGACAGACAGGGTGATAGAGAATATTTACGGCGGCCGTATCAACAAACGTCAGCTCTATCTGTATGAACTGTCCGATGACGATCTTGATAATGATGCGCTTGTAGATTCCATTGAATCATCTCCGTCATACCTGCGCAATTCCGTAGGACTTGCCGAAATAAAGTCCCTTAGAGCCTAATCAAATACAGCCTCAAGGACTTGGATAGACTTGAGTACCGGGAATGCCGGAACATGCAGTCTGAACCAGTTGTTGAGTGCGTTGAGTAACAGTACGCGTTCCTGACCGGTCAGGGGCGCGTCTTTTATATCATCAAAACCAGACGTCATAAGCAGATGGAGCTTATATGACAACCGGGAATCTATCCAGTCGGAGTGTGTGGGCTCAAGATTGCTGAAGCATCCCTCTCTCAGGTCCAATACACATCCCGGGCTATAGTCATCGGCATTGGGGCATACACCGGTGTACGATGCTGTGCCTATCATGAAAGCTATGTGGAAATTGGCATAACTGCCTTCTGCGGCTTCATCCAGCCATCTGACAGATTCCGATATATAGCGGAACAACTGCGGGTTATCCTGCTCACCCTTAAGTGCGTAAGTCAGGAATTCCGACAGGAACAACGCTATGGCGCTTTTAAAGGGATTTCCGGGTATATCGCTGTACGGTGAGCTGTTCTTTATATCCTTTATGTGCTGTAGTGATTCGGTGGGAACAAACTCAGCCTGGAACTCCAACTGTGTAAGAGGCTGCAGCAGCGTGTTCCGTGCTGCGTTCTTGCTGTTGCCCGACAAAAACCATATAAATGGTACCATACCGTGCCGGTTGGTAAATATATGGGCTACGCTTGTCCTGTCGTTATGACGGACCGAACCTATCATTATACCTCTTTCAGGTTCCCACATATGAGAGTCAGGCTTTTGTCTTTGACTTAGCGAAGATATAAAAAAATAATGGAGAAAGTTTGCCGTTTGGAAAAATGTAACTACTTTTGCATCCGCTTTATAGGGCAGCCTCCAAGAGGCTACCGGGAAGGATGGCGCGTTCGTATATCGGCTAGTACTCAAGATTTTCATTCTTGCAAGATGAGTTCGACTCTCATACGCGCTACAAAGTGATAACAAATAAATAATTGATTTATAATGGCAAACCACAAATCAGCCTTGAAGGCTATCAGAAAGAGCGAGAAGAGAAGACTTCACAACCGTTATTATGCAAAGACAATGCGTAATGCAGTTCGTCAGCTTCGCGCCATGACCAACAAGGAGGAGGCCGTTGCAACCTATCCTAAGGTTCAGAAGCTTCTTGATAAGCTGGCCAAGACCAAGCTCATCCACAAGAACAAGGCCGCTAACCTCAAGTCAAAGCTCTGCGCTCACATCGCTAAGCTCGCTTAATAGTAAGTACGCTTATGGTAAAAAAAATAGGTTGGTTCTGCAGAACCAACCTTTTTTGTTTTACGCATCGATGTTTGCGTACGTCGCATTTCGTTCTATGAATTCCCGGCGGGTGCCGACGTCTTCTCCCATAAGCATGCTGAATATGCGGTCAGCCTCGGCGGCATCCTGGATGTGAACCTGCTTGAGCAGACGGTTCTCGGGATTCATGGTGGTGTCCCAGAGCTGCTCGGGATTCATCTCACCCAGACCTTTATATCGCTGTGTGATGATATTTGACTCCAGGCCTGCACCGTACTGGTCAATGAAACGCTGGCGCTGTACGTCATCGTAGCAATACTCTTTGACCTTGCCTTTTGTGCAGAGGTAGAGAGGCGGGGTTGCTATGTACAGGTGTCCGTTTTCTATGAGTTCCGGCATGTAGCGGAAGAACAGGGTCATGATAAGGGTGTCGATGTGCGAGCCGTCGACATCGGCATCAGTCATAATAATCACCTTATAATAACGGAGCTTGTCATAGTTTGCGGCTTTTGAATCATCCGGGTTCAGTCCGAAACGAACGCCTAAAGCCTGTATGATGTTGTTCACCTCCTCATGATCAAATGCCTTGTGCCACATTACGCGTTCCACGTTGAATATCTTACCGCGGATGGGAAGGATTGCCTGGGTGTGGCGGTCGCGGCCCTGCTTGGCGCTGCCGCCTGCAGAATCTCCCTCTACTATGAAGAGCTCGCAGTTGGCGGGATCCTTGTCGGAACAGTCGGCCAGCTTGCCGGGAAGTCCGCTGCCTGAGAGCGGGCTCTTGCGCTGTACGCTCTCACGTGCCTTACGGGCTGCTACTCGTGCCTGGGCGGCCAGTATGACCTTGTCGACAATCAGCTTGGCCTCCTTGGGGTGCTCCTCAAGGTAGTTGGTGAGAGCTTCGCCTACAGCCTGCTGAACGGCTCCTGCAACCTCTGAGTTGCCAAGTTTGGTCTTGGTCTGACCTTCAAACTGAGGTTCGGCAACCTTTACGGAAATAACTGCGGTCAAACCCTCGCGGAAATCCTCACCCTCAATCTCTACCTTTGCTTTCTCAAGGAACTTGTTGTCATCGGCATATTTCTTAAGAGTGCGGGTCAGGGCGGTGCGGAAGCCTACCAGGTGTGTGCCGCCTTCTATAGTGTTGATGTTGTTTACGAATGAACGGATAGTCTCCTTGTATTCCGTATTGTAAAGGATAGCCACCTCAATTGGTACGCCCTGCTTTTCCGTATTCAGGTAGATGGGCTCCTGGATAAGGTGTACGCGATTCTCGTCAATGTAGGCTACGAATTCCTTAAGGCCTTCGTTTGAGAAGTATACGTCTTTCTTGGGCTGTCCTTCTTCCATTACGCGGTAGTCTGTAAGGGATATCTTAAGGCCGGCGTTCAGGAAGGCCAGCTCATGCAGACGTGCGGCGAGTATGTCATACTTGTACTCTGTGGTTGTGAAAATGGAGCCGTCCGGCCAGAATGTCTGGCGGGTGCCATTGATATCGGTTGTTCCGACGCATTCTACGGCAGTTACGGGCTTACCGCAGGAGTATTCCTGACGGTATACCTTACCTTCACGGAACACCTCGGTTACCATCTTGGTGGAGAGGGCGTTTACACACGATACGCCTACGCCGTGCAGACCGCCGGAAACCTTGTATGAGCCTTTGTCGAACTTACCGCCGGCATGAAGAACGGTCATTACTACCTCAAGTGCCGATTTATGCTCTTTGGGGTGCATATCCACCGGTATACCGCGTCCGTTATCCTGTACGGTGATTGAGCCATCCTTGTTTATGGCCACTTCGATATGGGTGCAATAGCCGGCCATTGACTCATCTATAGAGTTGTCTACCACCTCATAGACCAGATGATGAAGGCCCTTTTCACTGATATCTCCTATATACATGGCAGGACGCTTGCGTACTGCCTCCAAACCCTCCAGGACCTGTATGTTCTGTGCTGAATAATTGGCCTGACCGTTGAGTATTTCTTCGCTCATTTTCTGTTTTAATATGTCATACAAAGATAGATAAAAAAAGTGACACCACATTATTTAAAAATTGTATTTTTCAATATAAATGTCCTTATATACGTATTTGTTTTGTCTTTTTTGTATTTTTGCAGCAAAATGTATAATTAACCTGTATATTAATACAAAATATATGAAAAGCAAAGTACAGGTCGGAAAGAAAATCCGCTCCCTGAGAGAATCAAAACAGATGGAGATTGAGGTGCTGGCAGAACGTGCCCAGTTACCATTGGAACAGGTTAAAGCTATTGAGAACGACGGACCTCTTCCGGGCCTGGCACCCCTTATTAAGATAGCCCGTGTGCTGGGCGTCAGGCTTGGCACATTTCTGGATGACCAGCAGAGCGTGGGCGCTGTGGTAAGCCGCCATGAAGAAGAGCGTGAAAGCGTCCGTTTCTCAAACCATGGTTCTGAAGGTCATGAGAATATGATATACCATTCTCTGTCCGAGGGTAAGGATAACCGTCATCTGGAACCTTTCGTGATTGACATCCTTCCGGCCGAGGACCCCAAGTTTGATCTGTCCACACATGAAGGTGAGGAGTTTATCTACGTTCTTGAAGGATATGTCGAGATAAACTACGGTAAGAACACCTATGTTTTGGAGAAAGGCGACAGCATATACTACGATTCAATCGTAAAACATCATGTACACGGCTACAACGGCCAGAAAGCACGTATCCTAGCCGTAGTTTATACACCAATCTGACATTATGCCTGAACTTTCGGAAAAGACTCTGGGCGATTATCTTGAGCATTGGGCCAAGGTTTCGCCTGACAGGGAATATATCGTTTATTCGGACCGTGACCTGCGTTTTACCTGGAAGCAGTTCAATGAGAGGGTCGACGACATGGCCAGGGGTCTGATAGCCATCGGCGTGACAAAGGGAACCCATGTGGGTCTATGGGCCCAGAATGTGCCCGACTGGCTTACTTTTCTCTATGCATGCGCCAAGATCGGCGCCGTGTGCATAACGGTAAATACCAATTACAAACAGAATGAGCTGGAGTATCTGTGCAAGGACTCCGATATGCACACACTCTGCCTTACCGACGGCACTTGGGAGAGCAGTTATGTGGACATGGCCTATACCATGCTGCCGGAGCTTCGCGAATGTCAGCGCGGACATCTGGAGAGCAAGCGTTTCCCAAAGCTTAAGAATGTGGTTTATATAGGTCAGGAGAAGTATCGCGGTATGTACAATACCGCCGAGATACTCCTTCTGGGTGAGAATACCGATGATGATGAGTTCCTGCGCCTGCGCAGGTCCGTAACCTGTCATGACGTTGTCAACATGCAATACACATCCGGTACCACGGGCTTTCCCAAGGGCGTAATGCTTACTCACTATAATATCGCCAATGACGGCTTCCTGACCGGTGAGCACATGAAATTCACGCAGGATGACAAGCTTTGCGTCTGTGTACCTCTGTTCCACTGTTTCGGAGTGGTGCTGGCAACAATGAACTGCCTGACCCATGGCTGTACCGAGGTTGTGGTGGAGCGTTTTGACCCGTTGGTGACGTTGGCCTCAGTGCATAAGGAGCGCTGTACCGCCCTGTACGGAGTGCCCACCATGTTTATAGCCGAACTGAACCACCCCATGTTCGATATGTTTGACCTTACATGCCTGCGTACCGGTATCATGGCCGGATCTCTTTGTCCTATTGAACTGATGCGTAAGGTTGAGGATAAGATGCACTTGCGAGTGACCAGCGTATACGGCCTTACCGAGTCATCTCCGGGAATGAGCCAGACACGTATAGACGATCCCGACGAGGTGCGCTATACCACAGTGGGCCGTGACTACGAGTTCGTGGATGTCAAGGTGCTGGACCCTGAGACAAATAAGGAGGTTCCCGCAGGAGTTCAGGGGGAGATGTGCTGCAAGGGATTCAATGTGATGAAAGGTTATTACAAGAATCCCAAGGCCACTGCCGAGGTAATAGACAGCAACGGCTATCTGCATTCAGGTGACCTGGGTATAATGGATGAGAACGGCAACTACCGTATAACCGGCCGTATCAAGGATATGATCATACGCGGTGGTGAGAATATATATCCGCGTGAGATAGAGGAGTTTCTTTATCATCTGCCCGGCGTGCGTGACGTCCAGGTGGCCGGAGTACCTTCCAAAAAATACGGAGAGGAGGTAGGCGCATTCATAATTGCCGAAGAAGGGGCCGCTCTGACAGAGGACGTGGTGCGTGATTACTGCCGCGGCAAGATAGCCCGCTACAAGATACCGAAATATGTATTCTTTGTAAAGGAATATCCCCTTACCGGCAGTGGAAAGATTCAGAAATTCAAGCTTCGCGAGCTTAGCCTCAAGCTTTGTGAAGAGCAGGGAATAGAAGTGATTTGATATGGAAATAAACGAACAAATAAAACAGATGGCCATGCGCCTGCGCGGACTCCGCGAGGATTTGGACATGACCGTAGAGGAGGTGGCATCCAAGTGTGGAATCACCCCAGATGAACTGAAACGCTACGAGTCAGGGGAATCGGATATCCCCATGAATTTCCTTTGCAATGCTGCCGCAGTGCTGGGGGTTGAGCCTCTTGAGCTGTTTGCCGGCGACTCACCCAACATGACAAGCTACTGGCTGGTCCGCAAGGGTAAAGGTCCGGTAATTGAACGTCAGAAAGCCTATAAGTATCAGGCACTTGCCATGGGATTCAAACACGCCAAGGCATCTCCGTTCATTGTGACCGTTGACCCTAAGATGGAGGAGCATATGCATCTCAATTCACATGAAGGTCAGGAATTCAACCTGGTGCTTAAGGGAACCCTGCTGTTGAGCATCGGCGGCAAGGAGTTGGTCCTGAACCCCGGGGACAGCATTTATTTTGATGCCACCCAACCTCACGGAATGAAAGCGCTTAACGGAGAACCTGCCCGTTTCTTTGCAATTATAGTTTGATTTTTATGCTTGAAAAATACTTACGGAAAGTAGAGTTTGACTCACTTGAGGATTTCCTTGACAATTTTGAGATAATAGTACCTGAGAATTTCAACTTCGGCTATGACGTGGTTGACGAATGGGCCCGCACCGATCCGGATAAGCTGGCATTGCTGTGGACTAATGACGAAGGTGAGGAACACCGCTATACTTTTGCCGACATAAAACGCAAATCGGATCAGGTGGCCTCATTCTATCAGTCATTGGGAATAGGCCGTGGGGACTGCGTCATGATGATGCTCAAACGCCGTGCCGAGTTCTGGTTTTCGATAGTTGCCCTGCATAAACTGGGCGCAGTGGCTATTCCGGCCACACATCTTCTAACACCCAAAGACCTTATTTACAGAGCCAACTCGGCACAGATCAAGATGATTGTATCTGCCGATGAGCCTATCATGATACAACATGTCAACGACTGCCTTAAGGATGCACCATCGGTCAAGGTCCTGGTGGCTACCGGGTCATACAACAAGGATGGCTGGCACAGCATGGATGAGGGCATGAGGAATGCGCCTGAGTTTGTACGTCCTGCCCATGTCAATGACAATCATGACATATCGTTGCTCTACTTTACTTCCGGCTCAAGCGGTAACCCCAAGATGGTAGCCCACAATTTCTTATACCCGTTGGGGCACATCGTGACTGCCAGGTACTGGCATAACGTCAATGAAAACAGCTTGCATCTTACTGTGGCCGATACCGGCTGGGGCAAGGCTGTCTGGGGTAAACTTTACGGACAATGGCTGTCCGGCGCGGCCGTATTCGTTTACGACCATGAAAAGTTTACGCCGGCCAATATCCTGGCGGCAATGTCCAAGTATAAGGTTACATCATTCTGCGCTCCTCCCACAATCTACCGTTATCTTATTCGTGAAGACTTGAGCCAGTATGACCTGAGTGCCCTGAAATACTGCACGACTGCAGGCGAACCGCTGAATCCCAGCGTGTTTGAATTCTGGAAGGAGCATACAGGACTTGATATCCATGAAGGATTCGGCCAGACAGAAACGGCCATGACAATAGGTACATTCCCATGGATGAAACCCAAACCCGGATCTCTGGGCGTTCCCAATCCGGCATATGACATGGACCTGCTTACAAATGACGGACGTTCGGCCGAGGACGGTGAGAGCGGTGAGATTATCCTGCATACCGACAAGCGCATTCCGCTTGGCCTGTTCGAGGAGTACTACCATAATCCGGAACTGACCAGGACCGTCCACAATAACGGAATTTATCATACAGGTGATGTGGCTTGGCGTGACAGTGACGGCTACTACTGGTTTGTGGGCCGTACTGATGACGTAATCAAGAGTTCGGGTTACCGTATAGGACCGTTTGAGGTGGAGAGCGCCCTGATGACACATCCAGCAGTTGTGGAGTGTGCCGTAACCGGTGTTCCGGACGAGGTCCGCGGCCAGGTGGTCAAGGCCACTATCATACTGTCCAAGGAGTATCGTGACTATCCTGACAAGGAGGCTCTGGTCAAGGAGATACAGAATCATGTCAAAAAAGTATCGGCTCCGTACAAGTACCCGCGTGTGGTGGAATTCGTGGATGAGTTGCCCAAAACAATAAGCGGCAAAATCCGACGGGTGGAAATCCGCGACAGGGATGCACAGAAAAACGCTTGAAAAGGCGTTTTTTTTATATGTTTTTATTATAATATTAATTAATTAAGTTATCTTTGCGCCTTGAAAGTTGCATAGGTTTTATGCCGAATTGCGATTTCCGACATTGTAACAAATGTTAATCCAATTAAATATTAATCTCAAAGCAATGAAAAAAAGGCTTTTATGTAGTTTTTTAATTGCCATTTCCGTGACGGGTTTGGCATTGGTGAGTTCTTGTAAGGACTATGATGATTATTCTGACTTGAGGACTCAGAGTAAGATTGACCACACTCAGATGTGGAATGCAATCAACGGAAACACAAAATCAATCGACAGTTTGCGCGCCAGACTTGATACTCTCAAGATGTGCGAAGTGAATTGCGACTCTCTCAAAAAAGTAATTGACACATTGACAAATGATGTCAGGAATCTGATTGACACCATCGCCGGTGATTCAAATTCAGTTCTCGGAAGATTCAATCTCCTGAGCCAGAAGGTAAATGCAGTTAAGGGTACTGCCGATTCTGCAAAACAGTACAATGACTCAATCGACACCGTCATAACCAGAATGAGGCATGAGCTTGACAGCATCATGAAGATTGCCGATTATGACACTGTTCCTCTGTTTGATTCAGTAAAGGTTCTCAAGAAGAGCATTCACGAGGTGGATTCAGTTCTGCACGTCTACATTGACTCAATCCGTTACAACTCCCGCAGAATCGATACAGTCAACTGGCGTGTCGACACTCTCGAGATGAGAATCGATACACTCAAGCGTCGTATTGACACTCTCGAGTGGCGCGTTGATACTCTGGAGCAGAGGGTTGACAGCCTGATGGATGCAGAGAGAAGGCGTATCACCAGCCTCTATGTTCAGGGTACGGTTAATCCCACATTCGGTTCATTCGCACTTCCCATGGGAATCCGCTCAAATATCCTGAGCTGCTACTATGGTGAGGCTCTGAACAATGTTACATTCCCTGCAACAGCCAATGACGCAGACCTGAGCGCAGTGCTCGATCCCGGTATGGAGTTGTCAGCAGCAGAACTTGCAGTTATCGGTACACCTACCCAGACTTCAATCTCACAGGGTAACACCATCATCAGCGATTCTGCCAACAACGCAGGCCGCATATTCCTGACAATCAACCCCAATGAGGTTCAGATTGACTCAACCTACAAGTTCTATTTCGTGAACAGCCTTGGCGATTCAACACCAGTTGTGTTTGATACTCTCAAACCTTCACAGGAGAAACTCACATTCGGACTCTCCAACCGTGCAGCCGCCAATACCGGTTTCTATGAGGCTGGAATCAAGATTGAGGAGAGCGCAGCAAGCCAGCTTGCACCTAACTTCTCAGTAACCAAGGATCAGCTCAAGAATATCGCAAAGGATGTTATTGATTACAAGGACGGCTTCAATCTGTCAGGTATAGCAGGTGCAGTGTTCAAACTTGCAGAGACATCACTTGATGCCAATGCAGTAAGGGTAGAGTGGACAGACAGCATGGGCGACCACAGCGTAACATCACAGTATGATGTAGCTGTAACAGCCATCCAGCCTCTGTCATATTCAGCAGGTCAGGGCATCGGTACTTCTCGCAGACTGCCCACCATCAGCCCGCTGACCGAACTGTCAATATCCAAGCCTTCATTCACTCCTATCAATCTGAATGACATAACATTCACAGTTGACGGCACTCTTGCCCATATATCATTCGGTACAGTGTCTATATCATCAGCCGGAGTGATCAGTGTTGACATCTATATGCCAGACCATGTGGATGGTTCGGGTAATATCATAAATGCAACAGTTCCTACAACATACACTGTTGATGGTATTGCTGGAGTCCTGACTGATGTTGAGACAGCATTTAACGGTAAAGTAGTTGAATGGCAGACTGGTGTAAACAATGCCATTGACAACATAATGAATCAGATCAAGACTCAGGTTGAGAATCTTGTAAAGAACCAGATTGCAGGTAAACTGAACACTGAGATTGACAAGATGCTTGAGAGTGTCAAGAATTCAATCAACAACTCACTGAGCGGATACAACAGCTACTTCAGCAAAATGAATTCACTCATCAGCCGCATCAACGCAGTTACCAGCCGTATCAACAGCAAACTTGACCTGGATGTAAATGCAATTCTGCAGCCTGTTATCCTGTATGAGGCCAGTGACGGTTCATTCCACCCAATGAGTAATGATCCCGCTCATCCTTCAACATTCACAGCTGCAGGTGGCGGTATAGTTCTCTACCCCACTTCTTACACAGGTGAGCTTCTGGCTCCTGCATATCAGAAGTTCATTGCAGTTGTTGATGGTCCTGGTGTAGCTGTTTCCAACATCAACAGTGGTGAGTACTACAATACTCCTATAGACGGTAAGCGTTATGCTATCCCGTTTGCTCCTACAACAACTGGTACATACACAATCTACTACAGTGCTGTTGACTACTCAGGTGTGGTTACCGCACAGAGATTCTATGTTACAGTTGAGTGATTTCAGGAACCTAAAATGATTATTGGACAATGAAAAGATTTAGAATACTAACAACGGCGTTACTGCTTTCAGTATGTGCCGTGTTGCCAGCTCAGGAAAATGAGAAGCAGGAGTATGATTATACATTCAATCCCCACTTCTTTATTCAGGGCAATATTGGCGGACAGTATACTCTTGGCGAGATTCCCTTCTTTGACCTGACTTATTTCAATGCTCAGTTGGGATTCGGCTATGAGTTCACACCTTCTGTTGCTTTACGTCTGTCAGTGAACGGATGGAAGAGTTTTGGTGGTATAGATGAGAACTTTACTCCCGACGGTAACAGATATTCATGGAGCTGGAACTATGTTTCTCCTTCTCTGGATTTGATGTTTGACCTTACCAACATGATTGGCGGCTTTAACCCTGAGCGCAAACTCAGTGCCGGTCTGCTGGCTGGTATCGGTGCAAACTTCGTTTTCAGCAATGAGGAGGCAGAGAACGCCAAGCAGGACCTTATCGCTGCATACAATACAACCGTAGATATCAGCGGTGATGTAATGGAGTACGTTGAAAACAGGCGCACTCTCTACTGGCCGTTCCGTTTCGGAGGTTTCGTTGATTATCATATCAATGACAATTGGGCCGTAGGTCTTGAGTTGCAGGCCAACACACTGTCAGACCAGTACAACTCCAAGAAGACCTGGAATACAGACTGGTATTTCAATGGCCTGATTGGTGTCAAGTACTGCTTCGGTCCTACTCACAGCAAGACTCCGAAGGAGAAGATGATTCCTGCATCACAGGCTCCTGAGTGTCCTGAGGTTGAGCCCGAGGTTATCAAGGAGATTGTTGAGAAGCCTGTTGAGGTTGAAAAGACTACCGTATATGAGGAGATCTACTATGATATCAACAAGGATGAGGTTAGCCGTGCCGAGATGTACAAGATCCGTCGCATTGTTGAGTTCATGAAGGCAAATCCTGATGCCAAGATTGAGGTTTCTTCACATGCTGATGCTGCTACAGGTACTGCCGAGTACAATCAGAAGATTTCTGAGCGCCGTGCCAACAATGTGGTTAAGCTGTTGAAGGACAACGGTATCGATGAGTCCCGTATCACCTACTCCGCACATGGTTCAAGCGAGAACATGTATAAGGGTGAGGATATGAATCTTAACCGTGTATCTATCTGCACTGTTAAATAAACAAAGCGGATATCAATAATGAACTTGCCTGTTGTCTGCCTTTTCCTGACAGGCAACGGGCAAGTTCTTTTTTAATTAAATAATGTAACTGATGAAAAGGCTTATTCTTTCAATATTTGCAGGGTTGTTGTCACTACACATCTGTGCTCAGATAACAGGTGACGGCTATTATAGGGTTTCGAACTATAAAACGGGCCGTTATGCATATGTAACAGACAATACCGGTTCAATCAATGTTCAGGCCACCACTGCCGAGATGGGCGCCATACAGCTTTGGACAGACCATTCAAGGACCTACAGCGATCCTGCTTCGGTCATATATATTGAAAAGAAAGGCAGTAATTCCGGAGGTGATTACTATGACCTCCAGTCACAAGGTACGAGTACCTATTCTATAATCGGTTATTATCTCTACGCCCATTTTTCGGGAGGATTCTATCAGGTTTATGCCGAAGGAAAATATCTTTCGGATGACAACTATGGCACAGGTCCCCAGGGCTCAATGGGAACCAAACGCACCGGTGACTACAGGAAATGGATAGTATCCAGGATTGACAATCAGGACGAGTTTTTCGGCATAACTCCGTCTATTGAGACAGGCGGACGTAAGTTCCACCCGTTCTATGCCGATTTCGGTTTCAGTTGTCTGTCGGATGGCATGAAAGTGTGGTATATATCCGAGGTGGACAGTGACGGTGTAGTAATCAAGGAGTTTACTGGCGATACTGTACCGGCACGTACACCGGTTATAATTGAATGTTCATCCTCCGATCCGTCACTGAACCGTATAGATCTGATCAAGGATTATACCGCAGGTCCGGCTGACAATAAGCTTAAGGGTGTATACTTCAATAATCCCAAAAGGACCAAGTCACAGGATGCCAGGACGGTTTTTGATCCTGCCACAATGAGGGTTCTTGGTGTTATGGCCAACGGTTCTCTGGGCTATGTCCTGTCCGATGTCCAGCCCGATGCCGATACACACAAGCAGTCCCTGCTGGCCAACCAGTCTTATCTGCCTGTGGGTGAAGGTATTCCGAACTCAGTCCCAATTATTACAGAAGCAGAGTATCAGGCTTTGCTTGCCCGACGTGCCGATTCTATCGCAGCCATCGTTGCTTCGGTAAATGTGGCAGTTTCCGCCAAGCCCCTTAATAAGGTATATCAGATTTCCGGCAGGTTTGTAGGTGAGCTTACAGCCGAGGAGATTGAGATGCTGCCTGCAGGCGTATATATAATCGGTAAACGTAAGGTCGTTATAGACCGTTGACAGGACGACTATTACCGGTATAACCTGTACGATATGCTCAGGTTCAGCAAGGGGAATACCTTGAACTTGTTTGATAAGTCTATGTATTTACCCACCTGGCCGTTAATGTTATTCAGCTTTGTTATTTCTGTTTCTTTATCTGTGCCTGGTTGGGCATAGACTCTTGGCGAACCTCCCCAAAGCATGATGCCGCAGTCTGCGGTAAACTTAAGACGGTCATTATTCTTGTCAATCAACCCGTTGTACCCGGCGCCAAGATAAGGCTTGAATGAGTTTACTTTCATTTCGGCCTTGACCATGTTGTCCTGATCCGGCTCCATCATGTAGGGAGTTCCGTCAGGAAAGTCACCCACATGCATACCCATTCTTCCGGAATTGAGGATTTTCTCATTGACGGCAGGCGGCAGTTCCAATCCCATAAATACGCCATTCAGTTCACACTCATCATTGTTTTCTATTTCATATACTTTGTCATAGATGTTGTTGTACATGGCAACAGACATGAGAGTGGTCATATCTTCGGTGCGGTTGTAAGCTCGTCCTATTACAGACGGTCCGGCGTAAAATCCGGCAGTGAAATGCCAGTTCCCGTTCCTGAACGGAAACACGTCGACAAGCAGTTTGAAATTATGGAAGTGTGGTTCTCCTATCATGTCCACCTGCTGATCTATCTTGAATCCTGTCATCTCTTCAAGGTAGCCTGCCATACGGTCAAACCTGGAGTGTCCCTCTGAGTCATATCCCGGGTCTCCGTCGTCACCTACCTGTATGCTGAAATGCATCGGGAACTCAAAATGGGGCATGAAATCAAAACCTGTCCTTACTGCCACATAACGGTTTATACGTGATCCGAGTGTCATGCCTGTACCTGTGGTTCCGGCATTAAAACCCAACCAGAAATCAGGATCAATATCAAAAGTTTTGGCAGTCATACTGCCTATAGACAATACGGCTGCCAAAACTGTTGCTGTAAAGCGGTGTCTCATAAGGAGATACTGTGATTACTGTTTTTACTTTACCAGCTCCATGCCGGCCTTGATGGCCTTCTCATTCAGGGGCAGGTATTTCCAGTTGCGCTCCGATACGGAGTGCTTGATACCCTCCATAACGTACTCCACATCCAGGATGGGGCGAATCTTCATGAACGCTCCAAGCAGGAACATGTTGGCTACCTTGGTGGCATTGATCTTGGCTGCCTCCTCGATGGCCTTGATGGGGTAGATGGTTATGTCGGTACGAGTGGGCTTGCGGGTGATGGTGCTGGGGGTGTAGATGAGCACGCCACCGGGCTTTACCATCGGCTCGAACTTGTCCATGGACTGCTGGTTCAGTATGATTGCCGTGCTGAACTTTTGCAGGATAGGTGAGCTGATACGGCTGTCGCTCAGGATAACCGTCACGTTTGCTGTGCCGCCGCGTATCTCAGGACCGTAAGACGGCATCCACGATACTTCCAGACCTTGCATAAGGCCTGAATAAGCTATTATCTTGCCCATTGAGAGGACTCCCTGCCCTCCGAATCCGGCTATGATTATCTCTTCTGTCATGATATTGTTCCTTATTTTATCTGGGTGCGTTCATGTCCATGACAAGCTTGCCGTCAACTTTCATGTCGCCCAGAGGGTATTTCTTGAACATGTTCTCTACCATCCAGTCATTGGCGGCCTTGGGTGAAAGGCCCCAACCGGAATTACAGTTGGATACAACCTCGACTATTGATGTGCCTTTCTTGTCACGCTGGTTCTCAAAGGCCTGGCGCAGAGCCTTCTTGAGTTTGCGTACATTGGCGGGGGTGTGTACCGAATGACGTGTCACGTAACATACGCCGTCCAGCTGAGCCAGAAGCGGGGTTATGTTGAGCGGATAACCCATGGTCTTGACGTCACGTCCGCGCGGGCAGGTTGTGGTCTTCATTCCCTCCAGTGTGGTGGGTGCCATCTGGCCACCGGTCATTCCGTAGATACCGTTGTTGATGAATACTATCACTATATTTTCACCGCGGTTGCAGGCGTGCATTGTCTCGCCTGTACCTATGGCTGCCAGATCGCCGTCACCCTGATAGGTGAAGACGAACTTGTCGGGCTGCACGCGTTTGATGCCGGTGGCAACTGCGCAGGCACGTCCGTGAGCGGCCTCAACCACATCGAACTTATAGAAATCATAAAGGAACACTGAGCAGCCTACCGGTGAGATTCCGATAACGTCATGCTCAATGCCCATCTCCTCGATAACCTCGGCAATGGTGCGGACAACAACACCGTGACCGCAACCGGGGCAGAAGTTGAACTGCTTCTCGGCCATCAGACGGCTTTTCTGATAGACCAGGTTTTCAGGTTTGATGATATCGTTTATTTCCATTGTGCTGATCATTTGATATTAAAGTAATCATAGAGAGCTTTCTCAATTTCCTCAGGGGTGGGGACCATACCACCCAGGCGTCCGAAGAAACCTACTGGCTTGCGGCCCTCTACAGCCAGACGGATGTCCTCAATCATCTGACCGGCGCTGAGCTCTACAGACATGAAGCCCTTGATGCGGCTGTTGTCTGCCAGTTCACGTATCTGGTCATATGGGAAAGGATAGAGAGTGATGGGGCGGAAAAGACCTATCTTGTGGCCTTTGGCGCGTGCCAGCTCGATGCTCTTCTGTGCTATGCGGGCTATGATTCCGAAGGCTACTATTACGTATTCGGCGTCATCGCACTGTATCATCTCGTAACGCACCTCATTCTTTTCCATCTCGCGGTATTTCTTTTGGAGACGGATGTTCACCAGCTCATGCTCCTGCGGCAGCAGGTTCAGGGAGGTGATGAAACGGCGCTCCTTACCCTCGGGGGTACCGTTGGTGGCCCAGTCAGGATACTCGGTCATGCGGGGACGCGGTGCGGGCAGATATATCTTCTCCATCATCTGACCCAGAGCTCCGTCGGCCAGGATCATGGTGGGGTTACGGTATTTGAAAGCAAGGTCAAAGCCAAGTGATATGAAATCGGCCAGTTCCTGAACCGATGATGGTGCCAGGGTAAGCAGCTTGTAGTCACCGTGACCGCCGCCCTTTACTGTCTGGAAATAGTCGGCCTGGCTGGGCTGGATGGTTCCAAGTCCGGGACCTCCGCGTGACACGTTGATAAGAAGGCAGGGGAGCTCGGCGCCCGCAATGAATGAAATTCCTTCACTCATAAGGCTGATACCCGGGCTTGATGAGGATGTCATAACCCTGTGTCCTGTAGATGCACCGCCATATACCATGTTGATGGCGGAAACTTCACTCTCTGCCTGGAGTACGGCCATGCCTGTGCGGGCAGTGGCATCAGTCTCCATAAGGTACTCCATTACCTCCGTCTGCGGAGTGATGGGGTAACCGTAAAAGGCATCGGCGCCGGCGCGTATTGCGGCCTCGGCAATCGCCTCGTTGCCTTTCATAAGTCTCATTTCTCTCTCTTCCATAATTACTCCTCTACTTTTACCCTATAGACGGCTATTACTCCGTCAGGGCAGATAATACCGCAGTTGGTGCAACCTATGCATGCTTCGGGGTTGGCCATATAGGCATAGTGGTAACCCTTGCTGTTAACGGCTGTCGACATGCCCAACACCTGTTTGTCACAGGTGAATACACATAGCTCACAGCCTTTGCAGCGCTCGGCGTCAACTGTTACGGCACCTCTAATTTTTGCCATGATAAAAACTGTTATTATTGGTATGGTTATTGGTATAAACTATCTTGGAGACAGGCTTTGCCCTGTGCGGGCAGTCTCTGTGAGGTTGATCTCAAAAATCAGTGCTGAATATGCGGGAATGGTTCCTTTATCGGATGTTCCGTATGCCATGCCGTATGGAATGTACAGTTTCCAGTAATCACCGCAATGCATGTGCATGAGGGCGGTGGTTACTCCTTCAATCAGACCTGATACCCTGAAAGAATACGGGATATTGACCGTGGGGTCCAGATTGTCAGTCTTGAATGACTGGTCTACGACCTGACCTTCGGGGTAGTTGTCAGTAGGAATCAGACGTACGCGGTAGTTAATCCGTACACTGTCCGTGTAATTGGGTGAAATCGTGTCCGTTCCTTTTTTGAGTACATAGCAATAAACGTATCCACTGTTTCCCCAATCGGCATCGGGATCAAGCTTGAATGAGAGAAGCCTGAAGGATTGGCCTTCGGTTGCGCTCTCAGGATCAGCGTTGCCGCAGTTGGCGGCAATATTGTTGATGAAATCCGTATTCCTCTCTTTCCAGTTGGCATGGTCGTCGGTCTCCTTTGTTTCGGCGCAGGAGAGTGTAAAGAGCATGAGAACTGTCAGCAGAACGGGGAAAAGATTCAGTGTGCGTTTCATATTCAGAGTGTCTTGAGGACGCTGGTTATTGAAACTGTATCTGACAGTATGCCGCAGAGGTCTGCAATCCTGACGCGCTGCTGCTCCATGGTGTCACGGTTGCGCAGGGTTACTGTCTGGTCTTCGAGCGACTGATGATCGACTGTTACGCAGAACGGGGTGCCGATAGCATCCTGACGGCGGTAACGCTTGCCGATAGAGTCCTTTTCATCATACTGGCAGTTGAAGTGGAACTTGAGGTCGTTCTGGATGCTGCGTGCCAGTTCGGGCAGTCCGTCCTTCTTGACCAACGGCAGGATAGCCAGCTTGATGGGTGCCAGCGGTGCGGGCAGATGCAACACTGTGCGGGTCTCGCCGTTCTCCAGCTGCTGCTCCTCATACGATGCGCACATCACGCTCAGGAACATACGGTCAACGCCGATGGATGTCTCGATGACGAACGGAGTGTAGCTCTCATTGGTCTCGGGGTCAAAGTACTTGATGCTCTTGCCGCTGAACTTCTCGTGCTGTGAGAGGTCAAAGTTGGTGCGGCTGTGGATACCCTCCACCTCCTTGAATCCGAAAGGCATGAGGAACTCGATATCCGTAGCGGCGTTGGCATAGTGGGCCAGCTTGTCATGATCGTGGAAACGGTAGTGGTCTGCTCCGAATCCCAAAGCCTGGTGCCATTTCATACGGGTCTCTTTCCACTTGGCGAACCAGTCAAGCTCTGTGCCGGGCTTGATGAAGAACTGCATCTCCATCTGCTCGAACTCACGCATACGGAATATGAACTGGCGGGCAACTATCTCGTTACGGAATGCCTTACCTATCTGGGCAATTCCGAAAGGAATCTTCATGCGGCCGGTCTTCTGTACATTCAGGTAGTTTACGAATATTCCCTGGGCGGTTTCGGGACGCAGGTATATCTTCATGGCGCCGTCGGCCGTTGAACCCATCTCGGTCTGGAACATCAGGTTGAACTGGCGCACATCGGTCCAGTTACGTGTTCCGCTTATGGGGCATACGATACCCTCATCCAAAATTATCTGCTTGAGTTCATTCAGGTCACCGTCATTCATGGCCTTCTTGTAACGCTCGTGCAGGGCGTCACGCTTGGCTACATGCTCCAGTACGTTGGCGCTTGTGGCGCGGTACTTGGCCTCATCGAAAGAGTCTCCGAAACGCTTGCGTGCCTTGGCTACCTCCTTCTCGATCTTTTCATCATACTTGGCTATCTGGTCCTCAATAAGGACATCGGCACGGTACCTTTTCTTGGAGTCGCGGTTGTCAATGAGAGGGTCATTGAATGCATCCACATGACCCGAAGCCTTCCAAATGGTAGGGTGCATGAAAATAGAAGAGTCGATACCGACAATATTGTCATGCAGCAGGACCATGCTCTGCCACCAGTAGGTCTTGATGTTGTTCTTCATCTCAACTCCCAGCTGTCCGTAGTCGTAAACAGCTCCGAGTCCGTCATAAATCTCACTTGAAGGGAATACGAAACCGTACTCTTTGCAATGCGCAACGATCTTTTTGAAAACGTCTTCTTGTGCCATATTGAGCCTTTTTTCCGAAAATTTCCGCAAAGGTACTCTTTTATTTATTAAAAAAAGAAACCGGCGCTCTTAAAAAAGGTGATAGCCGGTGTTTTGGATAAGGGGTGTATAATTACATAAAACTGTTGAAAAGTTCATACCGGTAATGCGGCAAGTTGGACGTCCGGAATTGGGAATTGTCGACGGAAAGCAGTAATTTCGCGTCGGATGACACTTATTTGCGGCAATGAGCGAACTTGACAACAATGAAGAAGAACTGAGTGCCGGGCACTCCACCTATCAGCCTGTTACCGATGATAACGGAATGATAAGGCATCAGCTTTCAGGAATGTACCAGGGCTGGTTCCTGGACTATGCATCATATGTTATTCTTGAGCGTGCGGTGCCACATTTCGTGGATGGACTGAAACCTGTTCAGAGACGCATACTTCACTCCATGAAACGACTTGATGACGGCCGTTTCAACAAGGTGGCCAATATCGTGGGCCATACCATGCAGTTCCATCCGCACGGAGATGCATCAATAGGTGACGCCCTGGTTCAGATGGGCCAGAAGGACCTGCTGATAGAGTGTCAGGGAAACTGGGGAAATATCCTTACGGGACATCGGGCTGCCGCACCCCGATACATCGAGGCCCGTCTGTCAAAATTCGCCCTGGAAACGCTGTTCAATCCCAAGACGACAGAATGGAAACTCTCATATGACGGCCGCAACAGGGAACCCGTCACACTTCCGGTAAAGTTCCCGCTAC
This sequence comes from uncultured Prevotellaceae bacterium, assembly GCA_900318995.1. GTDB lineage: Bacteria > Bacteroidota > Bacteroidia > Bacteroidales > Bacteroidaceae > Colenecus. The sequence goes on from ONMR01000001.1 coordinate 296,624, forward strand.
TGCTGGCACAGGGAGCCGAAGGAATTGCAGTGGGCTTGTCGTGCAAGATACTTCCGCATAATTTCAATGAGTTGTGTGACGCTGCCGTGGCATATTTGAGGGATGAGGAGTTCCATCTTTATCCGGATTTCCAGACTGGAGGTGCAATAGACGTATCCCGTTATAATGACGGTGAGCGTGGAGGTATGGTGCGTATACGTGCCAAAATTACGAAAGAAGCTGACAATAAGACACTGGTCATAAGTGAGATTCCGTTCGGAGAGAACGTGATGACCCTCTGTGAATCAATCGTCAAGGCGGGAGAGAAAGGCAAGATAAAGATCCGTAAGGTGGAGAACCTTACAGCCGATAAGGTTGAGATCCGCATATCGCTGGCGCCGGGTGTGTCATCGGACAAGACGATAGATGCTCTCTATGCATTTACCAACTGCGAGGTCAGCATATCGCCCAACTGCTGCGTCATCGATGAGAACAAGCCGCATTTCCTGACGGTAAGTGACGTGTTGCGCAAGTCGGTTGACAACACAAAGGACCTGCTTCGCCGGGAGCTGGAGATTGAGCGGGGTGAGATACTGGAGCAACTCCATTTTGCATCACTTGAAAAGATATTCATTGAGGAACGTATCTATAAGGACCGTGAGTTTGAGGAGGCTCCAAGCATGGATGCCGCCTGTGAGCATATCGACGACCGCCTGACCCCTTATTATCCGCAGATGATCCGTGAGGTTACAAAGGATGATATCCTTAAACTTATGGAGATAAAGATGGCCCGTATACTCAAGTTCAATAAGGACAAGGCCGAGGAGGCAATTGCCAGGATGAAGGCGGACATAGCCCGCATCGACAAAGACCTGAGCAATATGGTGGCGGTTACAATCAAGTGGTTCACTATGCTCAAGGACAAGTACGGGGCACAGTATGAGCGCCGCACTGAGATAAAGAACTTTGACACTATTGTAGCCACAAAGGTGGTCGAGGCCAACCAGAAGCTATATATAAACCGTGCCGACGGATTCATCGGAATGGAACTCAAGAAGGATGAGTATGTTTGTAACTGCTCTGACCTGGATGATATAATCCTGTTCTACAAGGATGGACGCTACAAGGTGGTCAAGGTTGCCGACAAGCTGTTTGTGGGCCAGAACGTGCTCTACCTTGACGTATTCAAGAAGAATGACAAGCGCACAATTTACAATGTGGTTTACCGTGACGGCCGCAACGGCGCATACTTTATAAAAAGGTTTGCCGCCACCGGCCTGACACGTGACAAGGAGTATGACCTTACACAGGGTAAGGCCGGCTCAAAGGTGATGTACTTCTCGGCCAACCATAATGGTGAGGCGGAGGTTATCAAGATTACGCTCAAACCCAATCCCAAGCTCAAGAAACCTGTATTTGACAAGGATTTCAGTGAGTTGATGATAAAAGGCCGTCAGTCAATGGGTAACCTTCTTACGCGCAATGAGGTGCAGAGAATAGGACTCAAGTCACAGGGTACCTCTACATTGGGAGGCCGTAAGGTCTGGTTTGACAGGGATATCCTGCGTCTGGATTTTGACGGACACGGCGAGTATCTGGGTGAGTTTGACAGCGATGACCTTCTGCTGGTGGTAAATGCGGACGGAGAGTATTATACTACAGCCCCCGATGCCAACTGTCATTTTGACGCCGGATTGCTGCGTATAGAGAAATATGACCAGGGTAAGGTTTGGACAGCAGTACTGTTTGATGCCTCCCAGAAGAAATACCTGTATCTTAAGAGATTCAATCTGGATCCGTCGGCCAAACGCATAAATATCCTGGGCGACGAGAAAGAAAGCAGGCTGGTCCTGTTAACAGATACCGCCTATCCACGTCTTTTGGTTACCATGGGAGGTGCTGACAGTTTCCGTGACGCTATGGAGATAGATGCTGAACAATTCGTGGGAGTGAAAGGCGTCAAGGCCCGTGGCCGCAGAGTCACAACGTTCAATGTGGCATCGGTGTCGGAACTGGAACCATTGCGTGTTCCTGAACCTCTCCCTGAGACTGATGTGCCTGATGAAAACCAAACCGAAGAATCGGCTCACAATGAAGATAATACAGAAAATTCTGACGATGGTCAGCTCTCGCTGTTCTGATGAACTGTCGGGATTGTCTGCCGCATTGCTGCTGATGCTGCTGCCGGTTTCGGCTTTGGCACAAAGCGGAGTCTGGTATTTGCCGGAGCACAATGAGACTGTCAGGGTGATATCCGTTGCAGCAGGCAATGCATTTGCCCGTGACACCTATCTGTCGGCTTCACGTTATGACGGATGGGCTATAGGTCTTGAAGGTGACAGCTGGACCGGTTACAGGCCTGACAGGCTTTTCAGTTACGGCCGTTCGCTTTCATCTGTTTTTTTCAGTCCCATGACCAACCGTCTGGACGGAGGCAGTACTCTGGAGGCTGGTATATCTGACTATCTGGCATTCCTGTGGCCGGCAATAAGGAACAACAGGCAAGACCTGCTGATAGGACCTTCGGCAATGTTTAAGGCCAATGTACTTTACAACAGGCAGAACTCTAACAATCCTGTCAATGGTGCGGGCTATTTGGCTGGTGGCCTGTCGGTGGATTATTCGCTTCGTTTCAGCCTGCTCAGATATGATATGGCAATGCAGGCTACGTTTTATGCCCCGCTTGCCGGATTGGGCTTTGCTCCCGATTATGACCAGCCTTATTGGTACATGTACAACTACGGAGATTACGGCAAGGCTCTGCACTTTATAACGCCCTTCAACAATCCGGCGTTTCTGCAGCAGGTTGCATTTGTGCTTCCGTGCCGAGGCACCAGGTTCAGGGTAGGTTACTCATTTGATTATATCGGAAACCGGCTGGGTGGTCATAGCCGCAATATTTTCAACGGCATGTTTACAATAGGTTGTGCCCTAAGGTTCCAAAACAAGGAGTGGAATCAATGAAAAGGGAGATTTACATCAGGCTGACAGCATCAGTAGTACTGATATTGCTGATGGTTGCATGTTCTCAGAAAACTGAGAGAGAAGATATGGAGTTCTCCAATACTCCGGCTGGTAATTTCCTGTCGCTCTGGACTATAATGGATGAGCGCTACTGTTTCTTTGATTTAAAGAAAGAGCAGTTGGGAGTGGATTGGGATGAGGTACAGGAGAGATATGCGGCTAGTATTTCGAATGAGATGTCAAGCAAATCCCTATTCGAGGTGCTTTGCAGTATGATTGGCGAACTCAGGGACGGTCATGTAAACCTGACAAGCCCGTATGACTACGGCCGCAACTGGAGCTGGAAGACGGATTATCCATCAAACTATTCGGCAGACCTTAGGGAAAAATATCTTGGCAAGGACTATGTGATAGCCGGTGACGGATACTTTTATCGTATTCTGGATGACAATATAGGTTATCTTGTGGTGGAGAGTTTCGGCAGTTTTATCTCAAGTAACCGTATTAATGTGATGTTTGGCAATATGTTGTTGTGTAATGGCCTGATTATAGATATCAGGGACAACGGAGGCGGTGACCTTAGAGCTGCCGAGTTCCTGGCTTCCCATTTTACGGAGAAGAGTCTTCCGGTCAGCTATTCATGTTACAAGACCGGACCGGGGCACAATGATTTCTCCAAATTGTACACCAATATTCTGACTCCTGCCAAAGAGGATATGAGATGGATCAAACCGGTTGTGCTTCTGACCAACCGCGGCTGTTTCAGCAGTGCCAATGATTTCGCATTTACCATGAAGGCTCTGGAAAACGTGACTCTGATGGGTGATACGACAGGAGGCGGTGGAGGTCTGCCTATGTCATCCGAGTTGCCAAACGGATGGGTGGTCAGGTTCTCATCGGCTCCGACATATGATTCAGAGATGAATGATGTGGAGTTCGGGGTAGCGCCCGATATACGTCTTGATATGGACGATGATGATATCAAGGCCGGGAAAGACACCTATATTGAGCGTGCCCGCAAGTTTATAAATGACAAATTGGTAAATCCTTAACAATATGAAAAAATTACGTTTGTTTATCGTTGCCGTCTTGGCAGTTCTGCCGATGATGGCTTTTGCCGGAAAAGCTAAAGTACTTAAGATTGATTTCAAGAATCCCATTGCCGAGCGTAAGTCGGGAGGCTCATCTATGGACCTTATGTCTATCGTTAACGGAACCCCCGGCTCTGTAACGCTGCTCAGCTACATAAGCGCTATCGACGCTGCAGCTCAGGACAAGAACATAGGCATGATCTATATGACGCCCGAAAACGTCTCATGCGGAACTGCCCAGCTGGAGGAGTTGCGTGCCGCCCTGGAGCGTTTCCGTAAGGCTGGCAAGCCTATCGTGGCATACTGTGAGAATTTCAGCAACGGATCCTATTATCTGGCATCGGTGGCCGACAAGGTCATCCTGGACCCGGCATCCGAGAGCATGATTACCGGCGTTGGTACCCAGATGATTTTCCTCAAGGATGTTCTGGATGCCCTGGGCGTAGATGTCCAGCTTATCCGTCACGGCAAGTACAAGGCTGCCGGAGAGATGTATACACGCAGTGAGGCCAGCCCCGAGAACCGCTTACAGAACGAGGTCCTGGTAGGTTCAATCTGGAAAACCATCTCAACGCAGATTGCAGCATCACGCGGATGCACCCCGGAGCAGTTCAACCAATGGGTTGAGAACCTGGACATGATCCATGCCGCCGATTACAAGGCTAAAGGTCTGGTTGACGAGACATGGTACAAGGATGAGGTTGACAAGTATCTCTGTGAGCAGAACGGAGTGAGCAAAATATCGGAGGTAAGCTTTGTCAAGATAAACAAGTATGCCTCAAAGCTCAAGAAAGGCAGCCGCAAGAACAAGATTGCAGTAGTCTATGCAGACGGCGAGATTGTCAATTCCGGATCGGATGCCGATATCGTGGGCTCCAAGATGGCCAACACCCTGCGCAAGGTACGTGAGGACAAGAAGGTCAAGGCTGTGGTATTCCGTGTAAACTCACCTGGAGGAAGCGCTCAGGCTGCCGAGGCTATCAGGCATGAGCTGCAGCTGCTGCGTGCCGAGAAACCGGTCATTGTCAGTTTTGGTGACTATGCCGCATCGGGCGGTTACTGGATATCGGCCGAGTCAGACTACATATTCTCTGACTACAACACCCTGACAGGTTCAATTGGCGTGTTCGGACTTATTCCCAGCGTGGGCAATGCCATCCGCAAGAATCTCAAGGTCAACATAGAGACCGTGGGTACCACATCGCACAGCGATATGATGAGCGGCATGCGTAAGCTCAATGACCAGGAGGTTGAGTATGTCCAGCGTCAGATAGAGAAGATATACGATGACTTTACCAGCCTGGTATCCAACGGCCGCGGAATGTCCAAGGACAGTGTCGATGCCATTGGCCAGGGCCGTGTATGGTCTGGTGCCGATGCCATGCGCATAGGCCTGGTTGACAAGCAGGGCGGCATTCAGGATGCAATTGATTATGCAGCTCAGAAAGTTGGTCTCAGCAAGGAGGATTATCGCCTGAGCATATATCCCGTTGCCAAGGAGGTATCGCTCCTGCAGATGCTCTCGGGCGGTGCATCCGATGACCCGGAAGAGACACTTACCACCAGCGTGGAGTCTCAGCCTTCGCTCACAGACCTGTTCCCTGCTATTGCCCGTATGCGTGAGCTCCGCACTCCTTCCATGATGCTCCGTATGGAGAGCATGATGGAAATCAAGTAGGGCTTGGTTGGTGTCATAAAAAGAACTACTTTTGCAGCGCGTTCCAGATAGGGGACGCGCTTTGCCAGGCGGGCGTGGCGGAATTGGTAGACGCGCTAGACTTAGGATCTAGTATCTTAGATGTGTAGGTTCGAGTCCTATCGCCCGTACAAACAGAAAAGGTGGCCGTATAGCCACCTTTTCTGTTTGTATGGGCTTTGGGTAACGGCTCTTCATCAAAACTCTTTATCCAGGATGTATGGCATGCCTGATGCGGTGATGCCAGCTCCGCTGACGTTAAATTTCCTGCTGTAGGAGTTGTTGTAGAATTCTATCTCGGCCTTGCCGTTTTCATCGGCTATGACATTGGGGTTCCAGTATAGTGTGCGCCGGTAATCCACATCACCTGTCACGGCACCGTTGGGATATTCAGGTGAGTAGAACTCATGGCTGTTGCTGAACCCCTGCATCGTTGTTACACGTCTGCCCAGATTGAATCTGTCCGGGTTGTCGGTCATACGGTGAACGGCCTTGAGTTTGATATCCATCAGTACCATCCTGTCTCCAAAGTTACCTGTCCTGCTGGTAGAAACGTTCTGTACGGCGCTGTACTGGTTCAGATAATTCAGGTAGTCTGGTGCATAATCTCCTATTTCAGACTTGTTCTTAAGGTCATCAAACACCAATATGCTCTCAATATCCTGAGTATCTATTTTCCACGGTTTGGAATATTTACCGCTTGTATAGAATCCTCTGTCATCATGCACGTAACAGAGCACTAGGTTACCGTTGATCCTGAAATTATTGTCTTCCACATAGATATAGTTCTTATTGGGATCATAATTAAGAATGGATTCACTCTTACTCTTGTTAAAGTAATAAGTACTCATGTATGTTAAATTTTCATCAATGTGGCTATAGTGCTCATAGTCATATCTGTAATCCAGATAGTTGGTGTAATTGAAAAGGTATTCATCACTGTATAAATAATCCAATGCAGCGCTCAAATCAATAGGTGTTTGTACAGAATAACCCTTATCAATCAGATAACCGGACAGATTTGTCGAATGGTTACCCAGATCAAGCTCCTTATCAACATCCTTTTCAACATCAAAAGACTTGAATGTGAAATAGTCCACATACTTGCGGTTTCCGTCAATGCGTATCGTGGGCAGTACAAGCCCCTCGGACTCATTAATGATTGCGGGATAATCCTTAAGCGTGCCACCTTGGGCTTTATCTTGGGCGTCTGCTATGGGGCTTTTGACTGACCAACCCGGCTGAAGCTCCTGCCTGCTGAATGCCCTTGCCTCTGGCAGCATAGCTCTGTCCAGACGTATCTTGGCTTCAGGCTCATTCTGGTTCCTGGCCTTGGTAAGGCGCATGGTCAGGTCTGCCTTGCCGTAGAAATCATTCATGTCAAACCCAAAGTAACCGTTCTTGTCAGTTACAAACTGCCCGTATTCAACAGTCTCACCATCACGGGGTGATATTGCCACATACACCTTGACATCATCCATGGCGCGGTCCCTTGTAATGCGGTTGGTCATTATCATTCCGTTAAGACTCAGACTGGTCTCCATCCTGCGCTTCTCTGTGAACACCTTGTTATCTGTCATATACTCCCAGTCATAGCGTTCCCAACCTTGTACCATACAGAGTAGGTCCAGATCCTTGAGATGCTGTTTGTCGGCAGACTCAAAATAGTATGAAGGATTTTGTATGAATCCCTTCAGGTCTGATGTGAGCAGAAAATCAGTAAGCAGGTTGTCTGCGTACTGTGTACCATAATCAGATGCATCGCGCACTGAAACGCAGAAACGGTCATGCAGCGGTTTTCCGTTCTTGTCCTTCAGTTGGAAAGTAAGACGCATCTTCCCGAATGAATCATAATGACGCTTATCGGTCTTGACATCAATTGTGGGCGGTACATACTTAAGGTTGCCGTTATATACACTACGTGCCGAAAGTACCTCGCCCCTGTCAGTAAACAGAACGATACGGCATACACCAGCCGGCCATTCTTTGGTGTCAATTGATAGCCTGTACTCCTTACCGTCCATATTCAGCTCATTGAACGCCACCAACTCACCCCTGCAGGTAACGGTGACTCCTATTGTCTGCTCCCTCCTTGACTGAGAACGGTTTATATCAAGCGTAAGAATGTTTTTGCGGTCATCCATATCGGCCTTCATTACATAACCGCTACCCTTGGCCAATGGCAGTGCTGAGGAGAATTTCCTGCCGTTAAACTCAAACGTAGCATCTGTACGTCTCCTGCCTGGTATTATATCAAATGACCCCATTCCTTCATGACCGCTTTCGGCTACTATCTTTTGGCCGTCATCAGTCACTATCGAAAGCTTGCCCTGCAATCCGGCTCCATTGCCGTCAACGGCCTTGAATGCAACCCGGCTAGGCAATCCGCTTACAAGATTGCCGCCTTCAGGGTAGAATGTAACATTCACATCACGCAGTTTCTCCATGTCGGGGCGCTCCTGCCCATATCTGTCCGGGTCCGATACTATGGTGGGATTGCTGAAATCGCCCTCCTGATCCGGAGTCTGATACACCGGCAGCACACGTGAGAATATAATGTCCGGTTCAAAATTCAGCATGTACTGCGTGTATGCCCTGACCTCATAATAACCACTGGGATACGGACGTACGCCGCGCAGTTGGCGCGCCTGCCCGGTAGCATAGTCTACAAGCTGTATGCGGCCGTCTGCCTGTCCGGCTACTATCTTAAGTTTCTGCTGCTGTAGCAGTACACCGCTTGGGGATAGCAGATCCACATACAGCACACCGGACTCTGACCTGCCCAGGTTTGATGATTTGACCACGAAAGCCTTAAACCAGATGTCATCACCCTGATAATAGGATGTGTTGTCAAACTGTAGATATACCTTCTCCTGAGGAAACAGCTCATTGAATTGGTGGATGTTTCCGGCAAAACGCATAAGCGATTCATTATCGGCCATTGTCCTACCTTCTGAAAACAGTGCCGCACATACAATAAAAAGAACCAATCTTCTCATAAGCCAAGCAGTTAATTTCTTGTCTACTTTTTGTCACAAAAGTAGGTGCAATATGTCATACAATGGCGGTGGAGCTTGGGACAAAATCGGGACAAATGCCCTTAGCCGTATGCCTGACGCGTGACTTTCAGCAAAAAAGAGAATAATAGTCTGGATTTCTTTTACTGAACCTGTACTTACGTTTCCTGATTGCATCGGCAGTTACGTTACCCAATAGCTTTGCAACCAGTTCATTCTTAAAGTGCATAGCTGACAACAACAACGTCAGGGATTCTTCTGTATCTATTCCGGGATACTCTATCTGCATATCTGCAATAGTATCGCTGAATGAGTGCTTGATGGTTTCAATGACCATAGCCTTCTTGCTGGAGTCCAGCTCTTGACCTAAGGAATCGGATGTAAGTGTTCTGAACGCTTCACTATTATAAAAGTACTTCTTGTTTATTTCTATCCTGTGCCGATACAGATTCATCAGTACGGCACGCGCCCCGGGGTCAGTTTGGGACTGTTCTCTTACCCTGGATTCAAGAATGGAAATGCTGCTTCGGCGTATTTCCTGTTCCAATCTGATAAGTTCCTCCTGTTTTTCTATAATGCGTTTCTTCTCCCTGTTCTTGAACAGGACGTATATAAGAACCGTAATAATGGTTATGGCAATGAAAGAGAATATGCAAATCAGGACAAAGCGCTTATGCCTGCCCTGCATTTTCTCTTCCTTAAGTTCTTCTTTGTGCAGGTACTGCAAATCCATTATCTCCCTCGAATCAGACTGCTTAACCATCTCGATTGAATCTCGAAGTTCGGAGTATTGCTGATGCCACATAAGGACTTCGGCGGCATTGCCTTTTTTAGCCGAAATCTCTGCCAATCTATCATATATTATTATCCTGGCGTTGGCATCTGATATGTCGGGGATTGATTTTTTGAAGTATAAATACGCGGAATCTAAATCTTCTGAATAATAAAACGAGGTGGCTTTCATATTGTTGTAAGCTCCCGGTGGGATTGGATTGCTGTTCTTCTCCTTTTGAAAAAACCTTGTTATTGTAACTGTCCTGAAAGAAGTATCGCCAGGATTATCCAATGATGAAGAATTGTATACGGGGATTTTAAAAAGAGTGTCTGTCCAGGTATTTTCAGCTTCAGATACTTCATTAAGGATAAAAGAGAACTGTGATGACTTTTCGTCCGTATTCTGCACATTTGGATCCTTTAGTCTGGATAAGGCGGAGAAAACTGTTGCATAATATGACAACGATGAATCCTGAATTCTGTCAGCATTGATCCTGCATTTGTAGAATTCATCATAGGCACAGTCATACTTCTTTTTTTCGTAATAGCGGCTACCAAGGTTCTTCTCAGTCAGCGCATAGTATCTGACAAGCGTATCCGGGAAGAGGTCTTTAGCCTTGAGGTATGCGTAGATGGCAGCATGATTTTTTTTCATTCTGGAATACACGCACCCTTGTGAGTACCATGCCAAGGCTGCGTGATAACTCTTGCGCCTGGAACCATAATAGTCTGTGGCGGTTATTATAAGGCTGTCTGACGAGAATGGCCTTCCCAATTCATAATCAATCTGAGTCTTAAGTATGGCATACAGTGCATTGCTCCGGCGTGATGACGGTAACTGAATAGACGACATGGCGGAATCGGCTGCATGTATATCAGTTTCCAACAGATTCTCAACCTCTCGCAGACTGCTATTGCTATCACTACATGAAATCAGAACTGAAATGCACAATAAGTTTAATAAAAACAATAATCCTTTGCTGCCTCTCATTTGTTTTTCAAAACGTTTGAACAAATATATGGATAATAACTGAGTTTGTTTTACTCCCGGGCAGGACAAAATCGGGACAAATGGCCGGAGCGGGTGGCATCTTAATAACCGTAAGCGGCACAGGAACTTACTTTTTTACTATTTTTGCGGTAATATGACAATTGAGGAGATTTACAGCAGGTTAAGTGAGTGCGCCGGGGTTACTACCGACAGCCGCAAGTGCGGGCCGGGACTGATGTTCTTTGCTCTTAAGGGTGAGCGTTTTGACGGCAATGAGTTTGTGCGCGGAGCGTTGGAGCAGGGCTGTCCGTATGCCGTTATGGATAATGCCGGCCTTTATGATGCGGCCGATGGGCGTATGATACTGGTGGATAATGTGCTGTTAACCCTGCAACAGGTAGCCGCTTTGCATAGGCGCCGGTTAGGGACGCCTGTTATAGGCATTACCGGAACCAACGGTAAGACCACCACCAAGGAACTTACCAATGCCGTGATGGGCACAACTTACAATGTGCTCTGTACTCAGGGTAATCTCAATAATTCAATAGGTGTTCCGCTAACTGTCCTGGGACTTAAGCCGGAGCATCAGTATGCCATTGTGGAGATGGGGGCAAGCCATCCCGGTGATATAAGGGAACTTGTAGAGGTCAGCCAGCCTGACTACGGACTGATTACCAATGTGGGTAAGGCCCATCTGCTGGGATTCGGGTCATTTGAGGGCGTAAAGCGTACCAAGGGTGAACTCTATGACTGGCTGCGTGAGCATAAAGGGACGGCATTCGTTAACCGAGACAATGAGCATCTGCAGCAGATGTGCCAGGGGCTGCCAATGATTGAGTACGGCAAACCCGGGCAGGACGGACTGCTGGTTGAGGGCAATGTGCTGGAGTGTAACCCGTTTGTAAAGTTCCGCTGGCGCAGAGGCAGCGGGCAGTGGCATACGGTCCAGACCAACCTGATAGGGGCTTATAATGTTGACAATGCACTGGCCGCAATAACCGTAGGTCTGCATTTCGGGGTTACCGAGGCTGATGCATCGGCCGCCGTTGCCGGATACAAGCCTCAGAACAACCGCTCACAGCTTACTGAGACCGGGCGCAATCATCTGGTTGTGGATGCATATAACGCCAATCCCACCAGTATGGCCGCTGCAATTGATAATTTCAGCATGATCCAGGCACAGGACAAGATGCTGATTCTGGGTGATATGCGTGAACTGGGCGATGTGTCGCAGGCCGAGCATATCAACATCGTGGATTTGCTCAAACGTAAGGGGTTCACTCAGGTATGGCTTGTGGGAAGTGAGTTCGGAAAGGCAGCCCAGGGGGCTGGATTCAGACTATTCCCGGATGTGGAGGCTGTAAACGTGGCGCTCAGTAAAGAGCCCGTTGCAGGAAAGACTATCCTGATAAAGGGTTCCAACAGTATAGGATTAACCAAAACAATAACCAATTTATAATTATGAAGAAACTGGCAGTTCTTTTTGCATGTGTTATGTTGTGCGGCGTGATGTCCGCACAGTTGAAAGTCTCCGTTATGGGTGACTCTTACTCTACATTTACGGGTTCCATGCCCAGGTATTATGACACATTCTATCCCAACCAGTTCTGCGGTGTTACAGAGCAGAGCCAGCAGTGGTGGGCTCAGGTTATCGAGAAGAACGGATGGGTGCTTGAAAAGAATGACTCATGGTCAGGCAGTACGGTTTGCTGCCGCGGTTACAATCATGACGATTACTCTGACCGCGCATTCGTGACCCGTCTGAACTGCATCGGCGCTCCCGATATCCTGTTCATATTCGGAGGTACCAATGATGACTGGACACACGAGCCTTTCGGCGACTACAAGTACTCCGGCTGGACCAAGGAGGATCTCTATTTCTACCGTCCGGCTTTTGCTTATCTGCTTGACAACCTTAAGAAGCTGTATCCCAAGATGAAGATCTACTCACTGCTTAACGACGGTATGAGTGAGAACCTGGGTGAGTCAATGAGGGAGATATGCAAGCACTACGGTGTGCCCGTAATTGCAGTGGAGGGCATTGAGAAGCGCATGAACCATCCTACCGCCGCCGGTATGACCAAGATTGCCGAGCAGGTACAGGCTTTCCTGGACGCTGAGAAGAAGTGATATGGCCAGAATCATGGGAATCATAAACGTGACTCCTGACTCATTCTGGAGCGGGTCAAGAGTGCAGGATAAGACCACTCTTGTGGAGCGTGTCCGGCAGATGATTTCCCAGGGGGCCGATGCCATTGACGTAGGCGGCTGCTCCACACGTCCCGGTGCCGTGCAGGCATCGGCTGATGAGGAGATGGAGCGTCTGGAGTGGGGACTGGATGCTATAAGGACGGAGTTTCCGGATATACTGTTGTCGGTTGACACCTACCGCCCGGATATTGCTGAGCGCTGTGTCAGAGAGTGGAACGTGAATATCATAAATGATGTTTACGGTGGCAACGACGATATGTATAGGGTGGTGGCAGATACAGGAGTGCAGTATGTGCTTATGTGGCCTGAAACCATAAAAGAGGATCCCGTAAGTGAGATGATGTCATTCTTTAAGGAGAGGCTGCAGATTATGGAGAAGGCCGGCGTGGATGTAAACCGTCAGGTGATCCTGGACCCCGGATACGGATTCGGTAAGACTCTTGAGCGGAACTACACCATACTGGCTCATCAGGCTGAACTGCGCAAGCTGGGGCTTCCGGTATTATCGGCACTCTCACGCAAGTCTATGGCCTGGAAACTGCTGGAGATAACCCCTGAAGAGGCTCTTCCCGCTACGGTTTCAATGAATACGATAGCTCTTCTGAACGGTGCCGACTGGATACGCGTGCACGATGTCCGCGAAGCAGTCCAGACCGTCAGGATAGTACAGGCACTAAAAGCAAATTATTAACATGGGTGATTATTTTGATTTATTCGGCATTAAGGACCTGATAGACGTATTGTGCGTATCGCTGCTTCTGTTCTATCTCTACAAACTGATGAAGAGGACGGGGTCGCTCAATATGTTCATCGGCATACTGGTGTTCATATTTGTGTGGATGATTGTATCTCAGGTCCTTAAGATGCAGTTGTTGGGTGCCGTACTGGACAAGTTGGTCGATGTGGGCGTGATAGCGCTGATTGTGCTTTTTGCCGATGACATCCGCCATTTCTTCAGGGACATCGGCACATCAACCCGTACCCGCAAGCTGTTCCATTGGCTGGTCAGAAGGCGCAGTGCCAATAACGATGCCGCCAAATGGGAGCCCGTGGTCAAGGCCTGCGACAGCATGAGCCACCATAAGGAGGGCGCATTGATAGTGATTGGGCAGAATGATGAGCTGCACGATGTGATAGCCACCGGTGAGACTGTCAATGCCAATGTCAACCAGCTGCTTATTGAGAACATATTCTTCAAGAACAGCCCTCTCCATGACGGAGCCATGATCATTGTGGGCGACAGAATAGAGTCGGCAGCATGTATATTGCCTCTGTCGCAGTCAGAAGAGCTGCCAAAAGCGTTCGGACTGCGTCACCGCTCGGCAATGGGTATTGCCGAGAAGACCAATGCTGTAGCGGTGGTGGTATCGGAAGAGACAGGACAGATAACGGTTTTCTATAAGGGATCTTACCAGAGGGACTTGACTGCGGAGCAACTGACACAGTTCCTGGTGGAGAATGTCAGATAGAATATTGTCTTATGTGTCAAACTGTCAGCCGGGGTGACATAATCGGCCCCGGTTGCGGTTTGGCACATTTTTGGCTCTATACCATGTGCCCGATGAGGGGCTTTTGACAGAAAGACAAATAACTTAAAACATAAGATTATGAACATTAAACCGTTAGCAGACAGAGTTCTGATTCTTCCGGCAGCAGCCGAGGAGAAGACCATCGGCGGAATCATTATCCCCGATACAGCCAAGGAGAAACCCCTTAAGGGTGAGGTAATAGCAGTAGGTAACGGCACCAAGGATGAGGCAATGGTTCTCAAGAAGGGTGACCAGGTACTGTATGGCAAATATTCAGGCACCGAGCTTGAAGTTGAGGGTGAGAAATACTTGATTATGCGTCAGAGCGACGTTCTGGCAGTGGTTGAAAAATAATAAGGAGATACAATTATGGCAGCAAAAGAGATACTTTTCAATATGGATGCCCGTGACCTTATGCGTCAGGGTGTTGACGAGCTTGCAAATGCAGTCAAGGTAACACTTGGACCTAAGGGCCGCAACGTTATCATAGAGAAGAAGTTCGGTGCTCCCCAGATCACCAAGGACGGCGTTACCGTAGCCAAGGAGATTGAGTTGGCCGATTCATTCAAGAACACAGGTGCTCAGCTGGTAAAGAGCGTTGCCTCCAAGACCGGTGAGGATGCAGGTGACGGTACTACAACCGCTACCGTTCTGGCTCAGAGCATCGTGAACGTAGGTCTTAAGAATGTTACCGCCGGTGCCAACCCCATGGACCTTAAGCGCGGTATAGACAAGGCCGTTGCAGCTGTTGTTGAGAACATCAAGAAGCAGTCAAAGGCTGTTGGTGACAACTTTGACAAGATTGAGCAGGTTGCCACTATCTCTGCCAACAACGATGCCGAGATTGGTAAGCACATTGCCGAGGCCATGCAGAAGGTTTCAAAGGATGGTGTTATCACCATCGAGGAGGCCAAGGGCCGTGACACATACATCGACGTTGTTGAGGGTATGCAGTTTGACCGCGGTTACCTGTCATCATACTTTGTAACCGATACCGAGAAGATGAACTGCGTTATGGAGAATCCTCTGATCCTTATCCATGACAAGAAGATATCAAACCTCAAGGATCTGCTTCCTATCCTGGAGCCCGCCGTTCAGAGCGGCCGTCCATTACTTATCATTGCCGAGGATGTTGACTCAGAGGCCCTGACCACACTGGTTGTAAACCGTCTGCGTTCAGGTCTTAAGATCTGCGCCGTTAAGGCACCGGGATTCGGTGATCGTCGTAAGGAGATGCTTGAGGATATCGCCGTACTGACAGGCGGATTCGTAATCAGCGAGGAGCGTGGCGTAAAGCTGGAGCAGGCTACAATGGATATGCTTGGCACAGCCGAGAAGATTACCATCACCAAGGACAACACTACTATCGTTAACGGTAAGGGTGAGAAGGCCAAGATTGCCGACCGCGTAGCTCAGATCAAGGCTCAGATCAAGACCACCACAAGTGACTATGACAAGGAGAAACTCCAGGAGCGTCTTGCCAAACTGTCAGGCGGTGTTGCAGTAATCAAGGTTGGTGCTCCCAGTGAGACTGAGATGAAGGAGAAGAAGGACCGCGTGGACGATGCTCTGTGCGCTACCCGTGCCGCAATCGAGGAGGGTATCGTAGCAGGTGGCGGTGTAGCTTACATCCGTGCCATCAGCGCCCTTGACAAGCTTAAGGGTGACAATGCCGATGAGCAGACCGGTATCCAGATTATCCGTCGCGCCATCGAGGAGCCTCTGCGTCAGATTGTGTTCAACGCTGGTAAGGAGGGCTCTGTAGTAGTCCAGAAGGTTCTGGAGGGCAAGGGTGACTTTGGTTACAACGCCCGCTATGACCGCTATGAGGATCTGGTAAAGGCCGGTGTGGTTGATCCCGCCAAGGTTACACGTGTGGCTCTTGAGAACGCCGCCTCTATTGCAGGTATGTTCCTGACAACCGAGTGCGTAATCGTAGAGAAGAAGGAAGATAAACCTATGCCTGCCATGAATCCCGGAATGGGCGGCATGGACGGCATGATGTAATCCTATCAGATAATTGAAAAAAGGCGCGCGATGATTATTCGCGCGCCTTTTTTGTGTACCTTTGTGACTATGATACGATTAGCGATTCTGGCATCGGCCAATGGTACAAACGCGCAGGCAATAATTGAGGCTGTGCGTGCGGGTGGGTTGGATGCCGATGTAAAGGTGGTACTTACCAACAAGGAGGATGCGGGGGTGATAGAGCGCGCCCGCAGGCTGGGAGTGCCCGTGGAGATAATACCATCCAAGGGACACAGAAACCGTGCGGAGTATGATGCTCTTGTGGTTGATGCCCTTAAGAAATATGATGTTGACACCATTGCTCTGGCGGGTTGGATGAGGATACTGAGTGAGGTATTCGTGAATGCTTATGAAGGCCGTATCCTTAATCTGCATCCGGCTTTGCTGCCCAGTTTTAAGGGTGCTACGGCCATTGTTGATGCGTATGAGCATGGAGTGAGGATAACCGGCTGCTCGGTCCATCTGGTAACTCCGGAACTTGATGCAGGTCCGGTGATAATTCAGGCTGGCGTGCCGGTAAACGGTACCGTCGATGAACTTGAGGCTCAGATACACCGCATGGAGCACAGGATTTTCCCGCAGGCACTGCAGTGGTTCTCAGAGGGCCGTATCAGCACTGAGGGACACAAGGTTATAGTGGCTCCCGCTGCCGGTCCGGTAAAAAAGATTGATTACATAGAGGGTTGCCTGGTTTCGCCGGCACTCGAGGAAAAAATATAGGCTTATGAGTAGAGAAGACACCCCCACGGCTCATATCGCAGCGCAGTATGATGATATAGCCAAGACTGTGATAATGTGCGGAGACCCTCTCCGTGCCAAGTTCATTGCCGAGAAGTATCTGGAAAGTCCCAAACTATTTAATGAGGTTCGCGGAATGCTGGGTTATACCGGTCTTTACAAGGGCAAGCGTGTATCGGTTATGGGTCACGGAATGGGTATCCCATCAATAGGTATCTACTCTTACGAGCTGTTCAACTTCTTTGATGTAGAGAACATCATCAGGGTAGGTACGGCTGGTGCATTGACTGCAGACATGAAGATAGGCGATATGCTGTTTGCACAGGCTGCCTGCACTGACTCCGATTACGGACATCAGTACGGATTCCCCGCCAGGTTTGCTCCTATTGCTGATTTCGGTCTGCTGGAGAGTGCCGCACGTGTGGCCCGTGAGAACGGATTCCCGTTCCAGGTGGGTAACATATACAGTGCCGATGTGTTCTACGATGAGTCAGACAAGCAGATGAAATGGGGCAAGTTCGGAGTGAAGGCAGTCGAGATGGAATCGGCCGGACTCTATATCAACGCTGCCGCATCGGGCAAGAAGGCGCTTACCATCTGCACCATATCGGACCAGCTGGTTCACCGCAAGTATGCATCGACCGAGGAGCGTCGCAGCAGCTTTACCAACATGATGAAGGTGGCACTTGAGATAGCATAAATCCTATGAAAGAGATTCTGCAGCGCATAGAAGACGCTTTGGGCGGCCGGTATGCTGCGGCAGAGCTTGAAACCATAAAGAAGGCACTGTGTCTGGAACTTCTGGGCACCAGTGCCGTCTCTTTTTATACCAAAGAAAAACTGTCTGCCGATACGGAAAAGCTGGATAGGGCTCTGGAGCGTTTGGCTAAAGGCGAGCCTTTACAGTATGTGATTGGTTCAACACCTTTTTGCGGCCTTACTTTCAGGGTTGACGGGCGGGTGTTGATACCGCGTCCCGAGACTGCAGAGCTTGTAGATTGGGTGGCAGAGGATGCTGCTCCCGGCGGTTCTCTGCTGGACGTGGGTACCGGCAGCGGATGCATAGCCATAAGTCTGGCTCACCGTCTTCCCGGCTGGAAAGTGCAGGGGTGGGATATCAGCGAGGGCGCTCTTGAGGTGGCCCGTGATAACAATACTCTTAATGGTACTGAGGTCGAGTTTAGAAAGGTTGATATCCTTAAGGCTGAACAGGATTGCAGGTTCGATGTGATTGTGAGCAACCCTCCTTATGTTATGGAGTCCGAGAAGGCTCAGATGGAGGATACGGTGCTGGATTATGAGCCTCACTTGGCTCTGTTCGTGTCTGATAATGATCCGCTTCTGTTTTATCGGGCAATAGCGGAGTTTGGAAAAAAAGCCCTTGTTACGGGCGGCAAACTGTTTTTTGAAATCAACCCGCTGGAGGCATCGGCCTTAAAGGGGATGCTGGAAGAAGCGGGATACCATAATATTGAATTGCGTAAGGATATTTTTGGAAAACTACGAATGATAAAAGCTTTACTATGACTGAATCTGAAGGAAAGACACTGGCCGAGCGATACTGCTCGGGAGCGGAGCACTGCTGCCTTGAGGTGCGGCAGATGCTGGAACGCCGTAAGGCGGAGAGCGCTGATATTGAGCGCATAATCCGTTATCTGATCAAGGAGGGATATATTGATGAGTCCCGTTATGCCGCTGCGTTTGTGCATGACAAGGTGCGGTTTGCCAAATGGGGCAGGGCCAAGATTGCCCAGGCTCTCTGGCAGAAACGTATCCCTGCCGGTGTGGCCGATGAGGCATTGGCCTCTATCGATGAGGATGAGTACATGGCTGCCCTTAAGGATGTTGTCGCCTCACGTTACCGCCAGACCAAGGGCGCCACTGAGTATGAGCGAAAGATCAAGACCATGAAATCTGTCTGCAGTCGAGGATACGAGCCGGCGCTTGTGCGCAAGGTTCTAAGCATGTCCGATACTCCCGACATTGACTGTTAAACTATGGATGAGGATGTTTGCCGTTTTCACAGGCCGGGGCTTGTGAGAATGCTGTTTGAGTTTGTGTTCCCGCGCTACTGCAAGGTGTGCGGGCGTCGGCTTGATCCGTCCGAGGAGCAGCTCTGCATTTCGTGCTATCTGGGTATGCCAAGGCTGGAGTATGATATGAACGTTATCAATCCTACGGAGCGGATGCTTCTGGCCGAAAGGAGTCTGGTCAGGGCTTCGTCCATGTTTATTTATGACAAGGACAGTGAGTACAGCAATATCCTGTTCCATCTTAAGTACTGGCATCATCCCAGGGTGGGACAGTGGCTGGGGACTATCGGGGCTAAGGAACTTATGGATAAGGGGTTCTTTGCGGGTGTAGATTGTATTGTACCTATGCCAATTACCTACTGGAAGGAGATTAAACGTGGGTATAACCAGTGTTCCTATATTGCTAAGGGAATTAGGCAGGCTACGGGGCTTCCCATTGTCAATAATGCGGTAAAGTGTGTCAGGGCTCATTCCAAGCAGGCTGGACTGGGCAAGTACCAGCGGTGGAATAATGCTCAGGATTTGTTTCAGGTGTCTGATATTGCGGCACTGCAGGCAAAGCATATTCTCATCGTCGATGATGTCATTACAACCGGAGCTACCCTTTGTTCTCTTATCGATACTATGGAACTTATGATTCCTGACCTTAAGGTTAGTGTTTTTACTCTTGCTGTAGCAGACTAACTGGGGAGCGCATTCCGGATTACTTTTTTGGGGGCATTGACGTCAAAACTACGCCTCGCCGAACCTTCAGTTCGGGGACACAACGCTCCGAGGCTACTCCGAGCCCCTACGGACCCTAAACGGCGAACTCGTCCTCATCGTCCCCTTTGGGGCCGAACGTTCCTTGAACAAACGCCGTTCTTAACGGGATCCTCCGTGGGCTCTCCGCTTACGCCTCTCCACAATGGTCCCCGAACTGAAGGTTCGGCTCCTGCAAAATGAAGCATTATCATATTTTGCTATCTTTGCAGGTGGAAATGGAAGAGAGCGTAAAACATATCAGGATTGCGGAGTTCAATTATCCTTTGCCGGATGAGCGGATTGCTAAATTTCCTTTGGCTGAGAGGGACAGTTCAAAGCTGTTGGTGTACAGGCAGGGGGAGGTTAGTGAGGATGTCTTCCGTAATCTTCCTGAGTATCTGCCGGCCGGGGCAATGATGGTGTTCAATAACACTAAGGTGATTCAGGCGCGGCTTCATTTCCGCAAGGAGGCTACGGGTGGGCCTAAGTCTACCGGGGCTTTGATTGAGATTTTTCTTCTGGAACCGGCTGATCCGTCGGACTATCAGGTTATGTTCACTCAGACTGAGCGCTGTAGCTGGTATTGCCTGGTTGGTAACCTTAAGCGGTGGAAGGAGGATACTCCTGTACTGCGCAAGACTGTTCAGATAGGCGATAAGACTATAACTCTTGAGGCTCGTCGCGGGCCGCTTCACGGAACAAGCCATAGGATTGACTTCTGTTGGGACGGTGGTGTAAGTTGGGCTGAGTTACTGGAGGCTGCGGGTGAGATTCCTATTCCTCCTTACTTAAACAGGGAGTCACAGGAGAGCGATAAGACTACTTATCAGACCGTATATTCCAAGATAAAGGGTAGCGTGGCTGCTCCTACTGCCGGTCTGCATTTTACTGAGCGGGTGCTCCGGGATCTGGATGCTCACGGGATTGACCGCGAGGAATTGACGCTTCATGTGGGTGCGGGTACTTTCCGTCCGGTCAAATCGGAGGAGATAAGCGGGCATGAAATGCATACCGAGTTCATTGCCGTAAAGCGCACCACCATTGAGAAGCTGATTGCTCACGGCGGTCAGACCATTGCTGTGGGTACCACATCGGTCCGCACTCTGGAGAGCCTCTACTATATTGGCATCTATCTGAGTACCCATCCCGATGCTACTGAGGATGATATGCATGTCAAGCAGTGGACTCCGTACGAGACCAATCCTACAATGACATCAGTACAGGCTCTTCAATACATATTGGATTATCTGGACCGTCATCATCTGGAAGTGCTCAAGACCAGCACCCAGATCATAATTGCGCCGGGTTACAAGTATCACATCGTCAAGATGATGGTCACGAATTTCCATCAGCCCCAGAGTACTCTGTTACTGTTGGTGTCGGCCTTTGTAAACGGCGACTGGAAAACCATATACCGCTACGCCTTGAACAATGGTTTCCGGTTCCTGAGCTACGGTGACTCCTCTTTGCTCATTCCCTGATTTTTGTTGTATTGTTTGTTTATTACGATAAACAAATTTGGTCATTATTTGTTTATTTGGATAAACAATTGTATTATTGCAGAAAAATTAGGATATGGACTTATTGTTTGAACGGCACGCTGAGTATCTGACCGATGTTCCGACTGCATTTGAGCGGGAACTGATGCAAACTATTGACTGGGATTCGCGCCTTATCCTTATACGTGGTCCAAAAGGAGTGGGTAAGTCCACTCTAATGCAGCAATATATATTGAACCATTATGAAGTCTCTGACCGTCATGTTCTGTACTGTTCGGCAGATTCGTCTTATTTCAGCACCCATACTCTGGTTGATACGGCTGCTGCATTTGTAAGACAAGGAGGCCGACATCTGTTTATTGATGAGATACACAAGTATGATGGATGGAGCTCAGAGATTAAGGATATATATGACTTGTTTAAAGGTCTTAAAGTGGTATTAAGCGGCTCTTCACTTATCCAACTGAACGATGGTCAGGCCGATCTTTCCCGCAGAGAAGATGTGTATGATATGCCGGGTCTTTCGTTCAGGGAGTATCTTTGGTTCAGGACTGGGAAAAAAGCAGAGCCCGTAACGCTTGATTATCTGCTTGAGAACGCAGGAACGTTCTGTACAAAAATACGTTCTCTTTATCGTCCGTTGGAATTTTTCTCCGATTATCTCCGGATGGGTTATTATCCATTTTCATTTGAAAAGAAGAGAACATATAAAACATTGATTGAAAACGTTACAAGTTATATTATAGATACAGAACTGACCAAATACCGCGGAGTAAGTCCTGATAATGTTCGGAAGATTAAAGCACTACTGCAGATAATCTCTGAAATGTTTCCCTATCAGGTGGATATATCCAAATTGTCCGCAAGCGTGAGCATAGACCGTGTAACTATTATCCGTTATCTCAGGTACTTAAATGAGGCAAGACTTATAAGAAACCTGTTTACTGAAATGGATAAGATATCGGATTTGCAGAAACCCGATAAGATACTGCTTGATAACACAAACCTGATATATGCTTATGGAATTAAAGAACCGGAAGTGGGCACAGTGAGGGAATGTTTCTTCTGTAATCAATTGGCATCAGCGGGTCATAGAGTAGAGTATGGAGGACTTAAGACTGGTGATTTCAGAATTGATAAAAACTATGTTATTGAAGTAGGCGGTACAGGAAAAGATTTTTCACAGATAGATGAAAATGATTTCAAAAGTTCAGCATTGGCAATAGACAACATCGATGTAGCAAGCAAGAAGAAGATTCCACTATGGGCTTTTGGCTTTCTGTATTAATGATACCCAATTTCAGTAATTCAATAAAGATTGTCTTTAATAGAAAAAAATGAAAAATATGGATAGACCCACAGTAGCGCTGATGTATGATTTTGACGGAACGCTGTCTCCGTCATATATGCAGGAGTATGATTTTATGGATGCCATAGGACTGACCGATAAGGAGTCATTCTGGAAGGCATCGCACGGACTGGCCGAGAAGCAGCAGTCCAGCACTATCCTGGCCTACATGAAACTGATGGTGGATAAGGCCCAGGAGAACGGTATAAGCATACGCCGCCAGCAGTTTGTGGAGTTTGGGCGCGGAATAGGGTTCTTTCCCGGAGTGGAGCAGTGGTTTGACCTGATTAACCGCAAGGGTGCCGAGATGGGTGTCAATGTGGAGCACTACATAATCTCATCGGGCCTTAAGGAACTCATTGAGGGTACATCGATTGCAAAATACTTCAAGCAGATATACGCCTGCTCATTCATGTATGAGAACGACAAGGCCGTCTGGCCCGCCGTGGCAGTGGATTTCACCTCCAAGACCCAGTTCATATTCATGATAAACAAGGGCATACTTGACATCTGGCGTAATGCCCAGATCAATGATTCAATGCCCGATGAGGGCCGTCCGGTTCCGTTCCAGAATATGATTTACCTGGGTGACGGAGAGACCGATATCCCCAGCATGCGCATAGTAAAGAGCGAGGGAGGTCACTCCATAGCCATTTACAAGCCCGGCAACGATTCCAGCCGCGCACAGGCCCGCAATCTGGTTCACCGCGGCCGCGTAAACTTTGCCTGCCCGGGCGATTACCGTGAAGGCAGCGAACTCTACAATGCCGTAATTGCCACCATAGCCAAGGTCAAGACCGGCTCCGATTTCCACAAGCTTGAGCGCCAGAACCAAAAGTCCATGCTCGAGGACTGACTCCCCGGTTTCCCTTTGGCGGAGTTTACAAAATGAGAATGACTGTGCAAAACGCCCCGTTTTGTCAAATTCCCAAAAGGTTAAGGGTAGCATTATCCGTATCTTTGCTACCCCTATGGAAAAGTTCAATATAATAGTTTTGGCAAAGCAGGTGCCCGATACCCGTCAGGTTGGTAAGGACGCCATGAATGCCGACGGCACCATTAACCGTGCCGCACTTCCGGCAGTGTTCAACCCGGAGGACCTCAATGCCCTGGAGCAGGCCCTTGCCATCAAGGACCGCTTTCCCGGCAGCACAGTGACAATGCTCACAATGGGTCCTGAGAGAGCAAAAGAGATAGTGATGGAGGGTGTATATCGCGGTGCCGACGGCGGTTATCTTCTGACCGACCGCCTGTTTGCCGGAGCCGATACCCTGGCTACATCATACGCCCTGTCAACAGCAATACGCAAGATAGGCGAGTTTGATATCATAATAGGCGGCCGTCAGGCAATTGACGGTGACACCGCCCAGGTGGGCCCTCAGGTGGCCGAGAAACTGGGCCTGAACCAGATAACATACGTTGAGGAGATCCTTGACATGGACAGCAAGAGCGTAACCGTAAAGCGCGTGATCACCGGCGGTGTGGAGACCGTAAAGGCTCCGCTGCCCTGCCTGCTCACCGTGAACGGAAGCGCAGCCCCCTGCCGCCCCCGCAACGCACGCCTTCTGATGGGTCGCAAGAACTATGACGTTCCCGCATGGACTGTGGCCGATGTAAACGCCGATCCCGCCAAGTGCGGACTGTCAGGTTCGCCCACCAAGGTAAAGAAGATTGAGAACATAGTATTCCAGGCCAAGGAGAGCAAGCGCTATGGTGCCGATGAAAAGGAAATAGCCGCTCTGATTGAGGAACTGGCCACAAACCACATAATAGGATAAGCCATGAACAGCATATTCGTATATTGCGAACTGGAAGGAGTCCAGGTGGCTCCCGTCAGTCAGGAACTGCTCACCAAGGGCCGTTCACTTGCCAACCAGTTGGGCGTCAAGCTTGAGGCAATAGCCATAGGCGGCGGTCTGGACAGCATAGATAAGCAGATACTCCCCTACGGAGTAGATGTACTGCACGTCTTTGATGACAAGAGCCTTGCTCCCTATACTACAGCACCCCATTCAGCAATCCTGGTAAAACTGTTCCGGGAGGAGCAGCCGCAGATTGCACTCATGGGCGCAACCGTGATAGGCCGTGACCTGGGCCCAAGGGTATCATCGGCCCTGGGTAGCGGACTTACTGCCGACTGCACCAACCTTGAGATTGGTGAATATGAGGACAAAAAGACAGGTAAGGTGTATGAGAACCTGCTCTACCAGATACGTCCCGCATTCGGCGGCAATATCATAGCCACCATCGTCAACCCCGACCACCGTCCGCAGATGGCGACCGTACGTCAGGGTGTGATGAAGAATGAGATACTCAAGGCAGACTATAAGGGTGAGATCGTTAAGCATAAGGTATCGGACTATGTAAATCAGGCCGACCTGGCAGTGAGCGTGATTGAGCGCCACATGCAGAAACCATCACACCATCTGGACAGCGCCAGCATAGTAGTGGCCGGCGGTTATGGAATGGGCAGCCGCGAGGGATTTGACATGCTGTTTAAACTGGCCGATGTGCTGCACGCCGAGGTAGGTGCCAGCCGTGCCGCCGTTGATGCCGGTTTTGTGGATCATGACCGCCAGATTGGTCAGACAGGTATCACCGTACGCCCTAAGCTTTATATTGCCTGCGGTATATCGGGCCAGATCCAGCACATAGCAGGTATGCGTGAGAGC
Source organism: uncultured Prevotellaceae bacterium (assembly GCA_900318995.1). Classification (GTDB taxonomy): domain Bacteria; phylum Bacteroidota; class Bacteroidia; order Bacteroidales; family Bacteroidaceae; genus Colenecus. The sequence continues at coordinate 321,938 of ONMR01000001.1, forward strand.
AGCCTCATCATGTCAATCAACCAGGATCCCGACGCTCCCATCAACGCCATTGCCGATTACGTTGTGACCGGCCGCGTGGAGGATGTGATTCCCAAACTGATCCGTAACTTAAAGGAGATTTCAAAATGAACAACTATAAGGATACCCCTGAACTCAGTGCCCGCATGCACTCTCCGCTCATGGAGCGCATAGTGGAGCTTAAGGAGAACTTCTATGCCGAGGCCGGCAAATATGACTATGCACCGCAGAACTTTGAGGATGCAATGGACAACTTTGACCGCGTGCTGGAACTTACCGGCAGCGTGTGTGATGAGGTGATCGCACCCAATGCCGAGGCTGTTGACCGCGAGGGCTCACACTGCAGCGGTGGTCGCGTACAGTATTCTCAGGGTACTGCCCAGAACCTTAAGGTGATGCACCAGGCCGGTCTGTCCGGATTCGGACTGCCCCGTCAGTACGGCGGTCTGAATATGCCTGTAACAGTGTTCAGTGCCGTATGTGAGATGATTTCCAGAGCCGATGCATCGTTCCAGAACGTATGGGGCTTGCAGTCATGCGCCGATACCATCAACGAGTTTGGCAGCCCCGAGCAGAAAGAGAAATACCTCAAGATGGCCAGCAATGGTGCCACCATGTCAATGGACCTGACCGAGCCTGATGCAGGTAGTGACCTGCAGAGCGTGATGCTCAAGGCAACAGAAGATCCTGAGAACGGTTGCTGGCGCTTGAATGGCGTAAAGCGCTTTATAACCAACGGTGACAGCGATATCCACCTGGTACTGGCCCGCAGCGAGGAGGGTACCACCGATGGCCGCGGCCTGTCACTCTTTATCTATGACAAACGTAACGGCGGCGTGAACGTACGCCGTATAGAGGATAAGATGGGCATCCACGGATCACCCACCTGCGAGCTGGTGTTCAACAATGCCAAGGCAGAGCTTTGCGGCGACCGCCGTCTGGGACTTATCAAGTATGTGATGGCCCTGATGAACGGAGCCCGTCTGGGTATCGCCACTCAGAGCGTGGGCATTCAGGATGCCGCCTGGCGTGAGGCTGTGGCATACGCCGCAGAGCGCCGCCAGTTTGGCCGTAACATTGACACATTCCCGGCAGTCTATCAGATGCTGGCTGTAATGAAAGCCAAAGTTGAGGCTTCACGCTCACTGTTGTACGAGACTTCACGTTACGTGGATATCTACAAGTCACTTGATGCGATATCAAAACTGCGTACACTTACCCCCGAGGAGCGTCAGGAGAGCAAGCGTTACAGTCGTTTGGCCGATGCGCTCACTCCCATATCAAAGGGTATGACCAGTGAGTTCGCCAACCAGAACGCATACGACAGCATTCAGATACACGGAGGTTCAGGCTTTATGCGTGACTACACCTGTGAGCGCCTGTACCGTGACGCCCGTATCACCTCAATCTATGAGGGTACCACACAGCTTCAGGTGGTAGCCGCCCTTCGTTACGTAACCAGCGGCGTATATTCACAGTACGTAAAGGATATGCTGGCTACACTGCCCGAATCTGACAGCAAGGCAGCCATCAGCTCTATGGTTGAGAAACTGGATGCAATGACCGCCCACGTGACTGACCAGAAGGAGACCGAAATGAATGATTTCTGCGGCCGCCGTCTGATGGAGAGCGCAGCCTATTGCGTAATGAGCACCCTGCTGCTTCGTGACTCAATAGAGACTCCGGACCTGTTTGACAAGTCACTCAAGGTATTTCTGGACTACTCCCGCTCACAGGTGGACGGACATTACTCCGTAGTGATGTCATGGACTCCTGAAAGCATGGAGTATTACAAATAAATAGAATCTATTTTAACTTGTTTCCATAAACAATCTTTCGGATTCTTTTTCCCTCTGTTTCCATCGTTCCTCAGTCATAATGGACCTCCATTATTCCCTCAAAACGATAAAAACAGAAGAAAAAATAGTCCATAATCTTATTCATGGAACAAATTAAAACAGATTCTGTAATTTTGTGCCAGGAAATTGATTCTGGTGCACAACGACAATAATGACATACTGAGAAGTGAGGCCCGTTACAGACGGCTCACGGAGACACCGGTTCCACGGCTTGTTCTGAGCCTGGCGGTGCCCACCATAATAAGTATGTCCATATCAGCCATCTACAATATTGTGGATTCATGGTTTGTGGGCCACATCAGCACTGTCGCTACGGCGGGTGTGGGTGTGGCTTTCGCATATCAGTCACTCATACAGGCTACGGGATTCTTCTTTGGACACGGGTCAGGCAACTACATGTCCCGTGCGCTGGGTGCCCGTGATGCCGAGGGTGCCGGAAAGATGGCGGCCACGGGATTCCTGTCATCGTTCCTGATAGGTATCGTGTTCATGGTGCTGGGCATGCTGTTCGTGACACCTCTTTCAAGGCTTTTAGGTGCTACGCCCGATGTGGTGCCTTACTCCAATGCCTACCTCCGGTGGATTCTGATTGCAACTCCGTTCCTGATATCGCAGATGACGCTTAACAACCAGTTGCGCCTGCAGGGCAATGCCATGCTGGCCATGATTGGCATTGCGGTGGGAATGGTGCTGAACATATTCTTTGACTGGCTGCTTATAAACTGGTTGGGAATGGGAGTGAGCGGTGCGTCGCTAGCTACTTTGATCAGTCAGTTCATATCGTGGTGCCTGTTGCTGTGGGCTACCACATTACCGGGTAACGTACATATCAGTCTGCGCAACTTTGCTCCGTCACTGGAGCATTACCGCGAGATAGGGGCGGGCGGTCTGCCGTCGCTTATGCGTCAGTCTCTGTCCAGCATATCGGCCATATGCATGAACTGGGCAGCAGCAAGTTATGCATTGGAGGGGCAGGAGGCATCGACTATTGCTGCGTTTACCGTGGTGGCGCGTGTTATGCAGACCGCTATGGCGGTTATTCTGGGCGTGGGCCAGGGATTCCAGCCGGTTTGCGGATTCAACTGGGGCGCAAAACTGTATGGCAGAGTAAGGGAGTCGTACCTCTTTACAATAGGACTTTGTGTGGTTATCCTGCTGGTTACATCGGCGGCAGGATGGATATTCGCTCCTGAGATAATTGCTTTCTTCCGTGATGAGGATCCTGAACTTATAAGGATAGGTACTGTGGTGCTTCGCTGGCAGTGTGTTGCATTCCCGCTGGTGGGCCTGACTACTCCTACGAACATGCTGCTGCAGAACATACGCCGTACAGGCCGTGCCACATTGCTGGCAATGACGCGTCACGGAATAGCGTTCTATCCTACGCTTCTTATAATGCCTGCCATTTGGGGTCTGCAGGGTCTTGAGGCAACAATGGCTACGGCCGATCTGCTTACATTCAGCCTGGCCCTGCCGTTTGCCATCAGCATGATACGGGAACTTTCCGCCCGTGAAAAAGGCGAAATTTCATAAATCTGCATACCTTTGCGCATATGGAACAACTGGAACTGCTTAAGCGGCTCATTGCCACTCCGTCAACCACCGGTTCGGAGCAGGAGGTATCGGCCATATTGAAGGCCGATATGGAGCGTCATGGCTACATGCCCGAGTGCATAGGGCTTAATCTGCTGTGCTACGGCCACAGTTATGATCCCGCCAAGCCTACTATTCTGCTCAACAGTCATATGGATACCGTAAAGCCGGTGGCAGGCTGGACCAGGGACCCGTTTACGCCTACCATTGAGAATGGCCGTCTTTACGGACTGGGCAGCAATGATGACGGCGCCGGACTGGTGTCACTGCTCTACGCATTCTATGAGTTGGACAGCAGGCCGCAGTCTTACAATCCTCTGTTCCTGGCTACGGCCGAGGAGGAGCGTAACGGTCAGAACGGCATGAAACTGGCAGTTCAGAGCCTGCCCAAGGTGGATGTGGCCATTATCAGTGAGCCTACCGGAATGCAGCCCGCCATTGCCGAGAAGGGCCTGATGGTGCTTGATTTTACCGCTCACGGCAAGGCCGGGCATGCTGCGCGGAATGAGGGCGTCAATGCTCTGTACAGGGCTACAGAACTTATAGAGAAACTGCGTACATTCAAGTTTGATAAGGTGTCAGACCTGCTTGGTCCCGTCAAGTTCACCATTACCATGATAAATGCCGGAACACAGCACAACGTGATTCCTGACACCTGCACCTTTACAGCCGATGTACGTACCAATGAGCTGTACTCCAACCATGAGGTGTTTGAAATAATAAAAGGACTTTTGCCGGAGTGGTGCGATGTTCAGGCCCGTTCTTTTAACCTGAATTCATCAAGGATAGATGCAAGTCATCCCATAATACGCAAGGCCGTAAGCATGGGGCTGGTTCCATACGGCTCGCCAACGCTTTCGGATCAGGCTGTCCTGGACTGCCCGTCATTCAAGATGGGTCCTGGTGATTCGGCCCGATCACATACTGCCGATGAGTACATCGGGTTGCAAGAGCTGGAATACGCGCTGCCTGTATACATGAAACTTCTTGATGGACTGATAGTTGTTGAATAATTATTCAACGTAGCACCAAAATAAGCATGATAAAGTGTTATTTTCTGTAAAAATCCTTTAAATTGCCCTCAAAAATATACAAAATAAAAAATAAAGAATATCTTTGTACCGCGTTATCGAAACGGTGTATGTGGAGATAGCGCAATTGAAAGATAGATAGTCCTTTTTATAAATATCATTGGGTTTCGTTTGATGTGAATCACGCGCCGCCAAAAAAAGAGAAGAGGTACCTGGAGGTAACTCTTCTTTTTTTTTATACTTTTACGGATGTAAACCATAAAAGGAGATTATTATGGAAGGTGGTTATGCTGACGGAATAAGCCGGATAGAGATTCAGTCCCTTTGGGGCAGGAAGCACATAGTATGGGAACTGCGCCCTGACGTGAATATCCTGAGCGGAGTTAACGGTACCGGTAAGAGTACCATTCTTAACAAGACAGTGGCTCGACTTGACTATCTTTCGGGTGAAAGTCAGGATGAGACACCTGAAGTTCAGATAGATTATTATCCCGAGGGGGCGTCAAAGATCAAATATGACGTTATACGCAGTATTGACCGTCCTCTTATGCACAGCAATCTGCTGGAGAAAATGTCCGACAAGAGTGTAGTATCTGAACTGGATTGGCAGCTTTATAAGTTGCAGCGCAGATATCTGGATTATCAGGTCAATATAGGTAACCGTACTATCCAACTGCTTACATCGGGCGATCCTGAGAAGATCCGTGAGGCTCAGGAGATATCGGCTCCCAAGATCAGGTTCATGGACTTTATGGATGAACTATTTGCCGATACAGGAAAGAAAATAGTCCGTACCAGCAATGAGATACTGTTTGACCAGTTCGGTTCGACGCTATTGCCGTACAGCCTGTCATCGGGCGAAAAACAGTTGCTGGTGATAATGCTTACTACCCTGGTTCAGGATATGACACCGGGAGTGCTGCTTATGGATGAGCCGGAGATATCGCTTCATATTGAGTGGCAACAGCAGCTGATACAGCGTGTGCGTTCACTCAATCCCAATGTACAGATAATAATGACCACCCATTCGCCGGCACTTATCATGGACGGTTGGATGGATGCCGTGTATGATGTGGATGATATTACGGTAAAGTGATCAGTCCGGTGGCATGAAGAGACTTACCGATAACATAAACTCACGCTACTTTGAAGCGGCCGACAGATTGCTTCCCAATAAGCGTCGCGGGCGTATCATAGCCTTTGTGGAGAGTTATGACGATGTCTCTTTCTGGCGTCTGCTGCTGGATGAGTTCGAGACTCCGGAGCACTATTTCCAGATTATGCTGCCCAATCGGGGTGGACTGACCAAGGGCAAGAAATCGGCCTTGCGTTCATGTATTGAGCACAATGGTTTGGGCAAGAACCTGATTGCCTGCGTGGACAGTGACTATGACTGGCTGCTGCAGGGTGTCACCCAGACATCAAAGGAGATAATCAGCAGTCCGTATGTAATCCAGACCTATGCCTATGCCATAGAGAACTATCAGTGCTGGGCCGGCAGCCTGCATCAGATATGTGTGCAGTGTACACTTAACGACCATCGGCTGATAGATTTCAATGCGTTCATGGAACTCTACTCCAAGGCTGTATATCCGCTGTTTGTTTGGAACGTATGGTTCTACCGCAAGAAACTGCACAACCAGTTCAGCATGCAGGACCTGAATATCGACATACGTCTCAAGTCTGTCGATGTGCGCCGTCCGCAAGGTTCGATCATGGGAGTAAGCGAGAGGGTAAGACACAAGGTCCATTCTCTGGAAACCCATTATCCTGATGCAGTGAATGAGGTGGCAAGCCTCCGTGAGGAACTGACATCAATGGGCGTGAGGGAGGATAATGCATATCTGTTCCTGCAGGGGCATCATCTTGTTGAGAACATTATTATGAAACTGCTGACGCCGATATGTACTATCCTGCGTCAGGAGCGTGAGGCTGAAATACGCCGTTATGCCGTGCATGACCAGCAGTACCGGAATGAGATAAGCGCATATCAGCACAGTCAGATGGGGCTGGCCGAGGCCCTGCGCAAGAACACTCACTACCGCGAGTGTGAACTTTACCAGCGTATGCGTAATGATGTGAAGGAATTCTTATCTATGCTTCCAGAAAGCAGGGGTAATGACCAGCAGGACACTGAAAACCTCCAATCGGCCAACCAGCATCAGGAAGGTTGAGAACCATTTGCCTATGGTGGGCATATCGTTCCAAGGTATGTTACATCCGTGATACCCTATCGTAAGGCCGATATTACTGAGACATGACAGCGATATGCCGTAAGCCTCGGCTATGTCAATGCCGATGGCAAGATAGAAGAACCATCCTACAAATACCAAAGCAAAGAAGAATATACTGAATGTGAGCACGCCCTGTCTGGTGGATTGTGGTATCACCTTGCCGTTTACGCGAACCGGAAGTATGGCGTTGGGGTGGAGTATGCGGTTAAACTCGTTGCGCATGGACTTGAGCAGTATTGCGATACGGATGGACTTCATACCACCTGTGGTTGAACCTGCACAGGCTCCGAAATACATGCACATAGCTCAGCTGATGCGCCTCGACGAGAACGGCAACAAGAAAAAGCTTTCCAAGCGCGACATGGGCGCGAACCTCGACGACTACCGCAGGATGGGTTATCCCGTCCCGTCCGTCAGTGAATACGTCATGACGCTGCTCAACTCGAACTACGAGGAGTGGCACATGCAAAATCCCGACAAGAGCTGGCGAGACTTTCCGTTCTCGATCAAGAAGATGAGTGCGTCCGGCTGCCTCTTCGACACGGAAAAGCTGAACGACGTATCGAAAAACGTGATCAGCCGTATGAACGCGGAGCAGGTGTTTGACGGAGTATGCGGATACGCAAAGACCGAGGATCCGGAATTTTACGAAACGCTGACCGGCGATCCGGAATACGCAAAGCGCATCCTCTCGATCGGCAGAGGCGGCGCGAAGCCGAGAAAAGACTTCGCCGTCTGGGCGGACGTCAGACCGTACATGGCGTTCTTCTACGACAAATACTTCACCCGCGACGATGAAATGCCCGCGGACAAGGATAAAGCGGATATAAAGACGGCGCTCGAAAGCTTCGTTTCGACGTACGACGAAAACGACGATCAGAGCGCGTGGTTTGAAAAATGCAAGGATATAGCGGAGTCGATCGGCTACGCCCGCGAGACGAAGCTTTACAGAAAGGAACCGGATAAATACAAGGGACACGTCGGCGACGTCGCGTCGTTCGTCCGCCTTGCCGTCACCGGCAGACAGAATTCGCCCGATCTGTATGAGGTCAAACACCCTGCGGCGCAGCCTTTCCTTCTTGTCATAGCTGTCCATGGCAGCCTCACATAAGACTCAGTGCGTGAACTATGCGCTCATAATGCAGGAAGCGGGACGCGACAGCACCGTCCACGTCGGCGGCATAGTTCAGTATCTCGGCCAGGCGATTGCCTCCGGCACGCGGAGAGACCTCCATTAGATAGGCTTTGCCATCGGTGCAGACACGGCACTCGACGTTGAACATGCCCGTGGTGATGTGCAACAGGT
>ONMR01000017.1 GCA_900318995.1 uncultured Prevotellaceae bacterium
GGCTTACTGGTCCGGTTCGTTAGATGTCGGCCCCGATGGCGGTGCTGCCAGTCTTTGGTTTGATTTTATGGGCAATATTAAAACAGGCTACTGCTACCGTAACTGGGAACTGCCTGTACGCCCCGTCTGCAAGTAATGACACAAAATGATACAAAAGGGGTCTGTCCCCTTTTGTACTATAGATAGAAAGACTTTATAAGGCGTCTTATATATACGCCAAAGAACATCTTCTCAGGGAGACTGCATTTCTGGAATTCATATCTCAGTATCATGTCCAGACAGGCAAACCTGCCGGCTTGAGTGTCAAACTCAGTATGGTCATCCTGGCCGGTGTATGCTTTTGCAAAAGCATCCCAGAACAGATGTAGCTGCTGCTCTGTCATGTGGAAAATATCCTGAACTTGTTTCATGGGCGCATACACATTGCAGATCTGGTATAGATGGCCGATATCAAACATCGGGTCACCATAACCGAATCGGTCCAGGTCTATCCATATCGGCTTATCACCTGACAGTACAAGATTTCCCATATTGAAATCACCGTGACTGCAGGTCTTTATGTCCTGTATGGTCCGGGCAAAGTCTTTGAGTATGCGGCGGTTCTTGCGGCTTACGAACTGTACCTTGTCCAGGGCTCTCATGAGTTGCTCCTTGCGGCTGGGAAAGAAATCCGTGTCACACTGGGTGCTGAAAAGTATCTTGCCGTTGCTGCACATGATCTGTGCCATCTCTTCTATGCGCTGAGGCTCATCGTGACAGATACGTGAAAGAGATTTCTTGTCCTTTATGCGGTCCGATATGGTTGCGTACAGATTACCCACCCGAACCATCTCATGCATCTTGGGAGTGGGTAACCCCAATCTCTCCACAGCCCTGGAAACTTCAAACTCATGCTTGACAAACTCCAGGGTGTTAATCTGCTTTCTATCTACTTTCAGAATCAAACCCGGATGAGACGGATTCTCATATGTGATTCCGTTGCCACCTTGTCCAACTTGGGTCCAAGCGCTCAAATCAATGTCCTTATACTCACTCATAGTCCGTTTTATAATAAAATAGTACCAATGGGGCCTGACCCCTTTGGTATCATTTTCCTTTCAGGATCTTCTTGATGTCATTGAGTTTGTTCAGGGCCTCGATGGGGGTGAGGTTGTTGACATCGATTGAGAGCAGCTGGTCGCGGATCTGGCAGAGCACGGGGTCGTCCAGCTGGAAGAAACTCATCTGCAGGCCTTCGCGGTGCTGACCGGTCTCTACGCTGGGACGGGAGATGCTCTTGTCGCTTCCGCTCTCCTCCATCTCCTTGAGTATGGTGCCGGCGCGCTTTACTATGCTGCGGGGCATTCCGGCCATCTCGGCCACATGGATACCGAACGAGTGCTCCGAGCCTCCGGGCACCAGTTTGCGCAGGAAAAGCACCTTTCCATCAGTCTCTTTTACTGATACGTTATAGTTGCGGATGCGCGGGAACGACTGCGCCATCTCGTTGAGTTCGTGATAATGGGTGGCAAACAGCGTGCGGGCGTGGGCCGATGGGTGCTCGTGGATGTATTCAACGATTGCCCAGGCTATGGATATGCCATCGTACGTGGAGGTGCCGCGTCCCAGTTCGTCAAAGAGCACCAGGCTGCGGGCGGTCAGATTGTTCAGGATGCTGGCGGCCTCGGTCATCTCGACCATGAAGGTGGATTCACCGGCCGATATGTTATCGCTGGCTCCCACGCGGGTGAATATTCGGTCCACAAGGCCGATGCGGGCGCTGTCGGCCGGGACGTAGCAGCCCATCTGGGCAAGCAGGGTAATCAATGCGGTCTGACGCAAAAGGGCCGATTTACCCGCCATATTTGGACCGGTTATGATAAGTATCTGCTCCTTGTCGCTGTCAATATAAACGTTGTTGGAGATGTAACTCTCACCCGGTGCCATCTGGGTCTCTATTACCGGATGACGGCCCTCTTTGATGTCTATTATCTGGCTCTCGTCAACCACCGGACGCACGTAACGGTGCTCGCGTGCCACGCGGGCAAAAGAGAGCAGGCAGTCTATGCGGCTCACCTGTGCGGCGTTTACCTGAATGGCAGGCACATACTCCAGTATAGATTGGGCCAGACTGGCAAAAATCTGCGATTCCAGCGCAAGAATCTTGTCTTCTGCCCCAAGGATTTTCTCCTCATACTCCTTGAGTTCCGGAGTGATGTAACGCTCGGCATTTACCAGCGTCTGCTTGCGTATCCAATCAGCCGGCACCTTGTCCTTGAATGTGTTGCGCACCTCCAGGTAGTAGCCGAACACGTTGTTGTATGCAATCTTAAGGCTGGAGATGCCGGTCTGCTCGGCCTCACGCTGCTGGATCTGCATCAGGTAGTCCTTGCCGCTGTAGGCAATACTGCGCAGCTCGTCCAGCTGTGCATCGATTCCATCGGCTATTACACCGCCTTTGCTTATCAGCAGCGGGGTATCGGGACGGATGGTACGGATGATATTGTCGCGCAGGGTCTCGCAGAGGTCTATCTTCTGGCCCACCTCACGCAGCTGCGGGTTCTCGGAGGCATCGCATATCAGTTTGATGGGCTCCAGCTGCTTGAGTGCCATACCGAGTGAGAGCACCTCACGCGGGTTGATTCGGCCCACGGCAGCCTTAGATACCAGGCGCTCCAGGTCTCCCATGCGCTGCAGGGCATCGGTCAGGGCATCGGCCGTATCGGGATAGCGGAACAGATGGTCCACCACATCCAGACGGTTGTTGATGGCGGCGGTATCCTTGAGCGGGAAGAGCATCCAGCGGCGCAGCAGGCGCGCTCCCATGGGCGATGACGTATGGTCAATAACCTGGAGCAGCGATGTGCCGTCCTCATTGTTTGACGATATAAGCTCCAGGTTGCGTACCGTGAACTTGTCCAGACGCACGTAACGCTCCTCATCAATCAGGCGTATGGATGATATGTGGCCGATGTTGTTGTGCAGGGTCTCTGCCAGGTATTCCAGAATGGCTCCGGCGGCCACCTTGCCGTTCTGCAGATGATCTACGCCGAACCCCTTGAGGTTGCGTACATGGAAGTGGCGGTTGAGTTTCTCGCGGGCAAAATCCTGTGTAAAGACCCAGTCATCAAGTTCACGCAGGCAGTAACGGGGGCCGAATGACTGCTCAAACTGCTGCCGGCGACCGCGCTCAATGAGCGTCTCCTTGGGTGCAAAGTTGGAAAGCAGCTTGTCTATATGGTCGGCCGGACCTTCGGCTATAAGGTATTCACCGGTGGATATGTCCAGAAACGATATGCCCCACGCTCCCTTGCCAAAGTGTACGGCAGCAAGGAAGTTGTTCTCCTTGTTCTGCAGCACATTGTCGCTCATGGCAACACCGGGCGTAACCAGTTCGGTAATGCCGCGTTTGACGAGAGTCTTGGTAAGCTTGGGGTCCTCCAGCTGGTCACAGATAGCCACACGGCGGCCCGCACGTATCAGTTTGGGCAGATAGACATCGAGAGCATGATGAGGGAAACCGGCCATCTCAAGAGCGGCGGCTCCGTTCTTGCCGTTGTTGCGACGGGTCAGGGTTATGCCCAGAATCTCACTGGCCTGGACGGCATCCTGTGCGTATGTCTCATAAAAATCTCCGCATCGGAACAGCAGTACGGCATCGGGATGTTTCTCCTTGAGGCTGTAGAACTGCCGCATCATGGGCGTTTCATCGGGATTGCTCTGTGACATTTATTTCTTGCGTTTACGGAAAAGGAACAGGGTTGCTACAATAAATAGCGTACTCAAAACACCCAGCGTAATGAGTGTGGCATTCATACCCTTGGGTGCAAACCCCATCAGGAGCAGCACCGGGAATCCCATTATCATGGCGGGGATGTTCTGCAGCACCAGGTTGTTGGCGGCTGGAGTCTGATAGCGCGGATCTATCTCACGCAGCAGTATCATACCGTTGCTGGCGGTTCCGGTCAGCATGCCGAACATTGAGAAGAATCCTTCATATTTGTAATCGGGATATATGCGGAACGATACCCATCTCACATACACAAATGTTGCTATGGCGCCGAATATGCAGACCAGCGTAAGCGGCAGCCAGATGGACTTGAGGTTCTCAAAGCTGATGGCGGCGGTTCCGGCCACAATCATGACATCAAATGAGAATCCGCTTACGCGGTTCAAGAGGAACTCGTTCAGGTACTCGCGGGTCATCCAGCCACGCTTGCGCAGACCGCGGATAACGATCTTGACCAGCGATCCGAACAGGATGCCCCAGAAGAAGTTGAATCCGTAAACCAACGGCTTGAGAGTCTTCTCGCCAAAGCTACCCAGATCCAGACTACCTATCAGTGACATCAGCAGCCAGACCAGGAAATAGGTAAGCAGCACTATACTCACCACGATGGTCAGTTTATCCACGGACTCTGAATGCGGCAGGTCATTCTCCTGCTCATAGTCCTTAAGGGTATGACGGCTCTCTGAAACATTCTCATGTATCGTAAGTCTCTTTTTGCGGTTAAGGATGTTCATATATATCACGCCCACAACGCTGCCAACCAGGAATCCGATAGCCGCGATGGAAAGGCCGAAATCTATACCGTGGAACGTGATATCCTGATCGGCTGCGGCCATCTGATATATGGTACCGAAATTCAGCGCCTGACCGGGACCCTGTCCGTAACCCATAGGCAGCAGCAAACCACCGGAGTAGAATATGTCATGCCCGGCCGACGGGTTGCGCCACCAAAGGAACATAGGGATGGTGATAAGCAGACCTATTATGCCCTGGATTATGTATGTGGCGATGGTCAGCGTACCGGTATCTATGACCGTACGGGTATTGGCTCTGTCGGTCTCCTTTGACGGACGCAATGACATTGAGATGAATCCTATAGCCAGTGCATGATAGGTTACGGTCTCCATGAAACGCTTGTCGATAATGCCGTTGAAATCGGCCCAAATCTTAAACAGCAGTATTATAAGACCGCCCAGCAGGGCCGATGGAATGAGGCTGCGGCGCAGCACCTTTACTTTACGGCGGAGTATGTTTCCGGCCAGTACGGCCAGGGCAATGATGAACACCTGAATGAGTGTATCCCACACCTCAGGCGCAGCGAACGATGTCACTGCTATTCCGTTTGCTGATAGAATCATAACGATATCTTTTGGAAACTCAAAGATAATGGATTTTTTATCCCGATGCCAATCCTGTCAGCAGTTTTATGCCTTAAGACTTGACTGAAACTGCGTTCTGAATAACCAATCCTGCCAGCATAAAGCCGAAAATCGCGGTGATATGGGCTATAGTACCGTTAATCTGGGCTTTAGAAGAGCACCACTCATGATTGAGCAGCGACGGGTCACCGGGACCGGCCTGGGCCTTGGGACATACGCACTGACCGGTTCCGCATGTAGCATTACAACCCTTGTTTGTCAGGAGTTCATCACTATACACGCACTGGAACTTGCGCTTGGGATACTCTCCCATCTGCTTGAACTTTTTACGGAGAGCACGTGCCAGAGGATCGCCCTGTACCTTCCAGAACTCTGCAGTCCTGATACGAGTAGGATCAAGCTTGAGCGCGGCACCCATTGATGAGAACAGCCTGGCCTTGGTCCGGGTGGCCATAAGTATGAGAAGGGCCTTGTCCTTAAGGGAGTCTATGGCATCTATTATGTAGTCATAGCCGGAAATATCGAATTCATCGGCTGTTTCGCGGGTGAAAATTTTCTGTAACGCCGTGATTTCGGCATTCGGGTTGATGCTGAGCAGGCGCTCCTTGAGCACATCCACCTTAACCTGCCCAACAGTCTTTGTGGTAGCCATAAGCTGGCGGTTTATATTGGTGATGCAGACACGGTCACTGTCAACTATCGTGAGTTGCCTTATGCCGCTGCGCACCAGGCTCTCGGCACACCAGGAGCCCACGCCGCCCACGCCGAATATGATTACGCGTTTACGGCTTATGCATTCCATAGACTCTGCGCCCAGAAGCAGCTCCGAACGGCGCAGGATTGCATCATCAATCGCCATATGTCAGGTTTTGATTCAGAACTTACAGCTTGCTGATGAATTCGTCTATATCGGCTGCCGATGTATTCCAGCTTGTTACAAAGCGCACCACACTCTGCTGCGGACCGCAGGGAGCCCAGATCTCGAACGATGCAAACTTGCTTATACGCTCTATCTCGGACTTGGGCAGGCAGAAGAACTGCTGGTTGGTAGGTGAATCCACGTATGGCGAGAAGCCTTTCTTGATCATGGCCTTCTTAAGGCGCAGGGCCTGGTTGACGGCGTTCTGGGATATCTCCAGGTAAAGGTTATCGGTAAACAGGGTACTGAACTGAACGCCCAACAGACGGCCCTTGGCCAGCATTGCTCCGTGCTGCTTTACAAAGGTAAAGAAACGGGGCAGAAGATCCGGATGGGCGGTAACCACAGCCTCTCCGAACATGGCGCCAACCTTGGTTCCGCCAATGTAGAACACATCGCACAGGCGGGCTATATCCTTGAGCGTAACATCCTTTGATGCCGCCAGGCCGTAACCCAGACGGGCGCCGTCCATATAGAGAGGGATATTGTACTTACGGCAGACGCGGCTCAAAGCCTCCAGCTCACCCAGTGAATAGAGTGTACCCCATTCTGTAGGAAATGAAAGATACAATGCGCCGGGCGAAACCATATGCTGATGGTTCTCATTGTCATAAAACTCCGTAAGATAACGCTCCACATCATAGGCTGCCACTTTTCCCTGATGGTTGGGCACAATCAGTATCTTATGGCCCGATGACTCCACAGCGCCTGCCTCCAGATTGTTGATATGGGCAGTCTCGGCCGCCATGATTCCCTCATACTGATGAAGCAGTCCGTCAATGATTGTGGCATTGGCCTGGGTTCCGCCCACCAGGAAACGTACCAGCGCATCGGGACAGCCGCAAGCCTCACGTATCAGGTCTGCCGCCCGACGGGTATATTCATCCTCACCGTAACCTACGGTCTGTTCAAGATTGGTCTCAACAAGACGCTGCATCACTGTGGGATGCGCACCCTCCATATAATCGGAATCAAAATGCAACATATCTGTCATATAATAATTTGGATGCAAAAGTAATAATTATCCGACATCGGAACATTTGCTGTCTCCATATTTTGACCTTTTGAGAGTTTATTCGTATTATTGACAGACGATGATTCAGATTGACAGCAAAATAATCGAACTATGCCGGCGGGGGGACACTGCCTCATTCCGCGCGGTCGTTCAGGCGTACCAGCCTATGGTATATTCGCTTTCAATCAAGATGCTGGCCGATGCCGAGGAAGCCAAGGACATTGTACAGGACACTTTCATCAAGGTTTGGCAGTCCATAGGCAGTTATGATAACAGATACAGTTTCTCAACCTGGGTCTACACCATCTGCTCAAGGCTCTGCCTGGACAGGATTAAGAAACTCCGATGGCAGGCACCCATGGCCGATGATATAGGTGTGCTGGAGAACTACGTATCGGACTCCAATCCCGAGCGTCAGCTGGAGGGCAGCGAGTGGGTATCGGTAGTTAAGGTTCTGGTACAAGGGTTGAGCAACAAGCAGAGGCTGGTATTTACCTTAAGCCAACTGGAAGGTCTGAGCACAGAAGAGATAACTGAGATAACGGGTATGGATGCCACCCAGATCAAGAGCAACCTTTCACTGGCACGCAAGAGCGTCCGCGAACAACTTAAAAAACTGGGATATGAATAAGATAGACGATATACTTGAACGCCTGCAAGGGCAAGTGCCGCAGGTCCCCGAACCGGACCGGCTGACATACAGCATAATGGAGGCCATCTCCAAAACAGGACATAAGGTTGCAGCAATACCTCTGTGGATAAGAGTTGTGAGATATGCCTCAAGTGCCGCTGCGATAATACTCATTGCATTATTCATAGGCCTTAACAACCAGAAAAAGACTGAACCAGACGGGGAGAATGTGCAGATAATCATGAAATCCATAAAGACCGAACAGCCCGTCTATTTGGATATAAAAGCAACCATTAAACGGAATTATTACAGGGCCGAAAAGAGAAAATCAAGACAATTACGCGAAACCCAAATAAAGAATCTCTATGCAAACTTCTAAAATAAGCATCCTGGCTGCGATAGCGGCTCTGATAATCACTTCATGTGATCAACAGGTACAGATGGTCACCGAGATAAATCGTGACGGAACCTGCACAAGACAGATATCCACCAAGGATGAAGAGTGGTGTACCCTGCCGTACGACCGGTGGGAAGAAATTGCCCCTCAAGACACCTCTGACCATGCAACGCGTATTATACGCCATTCTTTCAGCAGTGTCGGGGAGATGGCTGCTGATCCTGTTCTCTATGCATATGACAAACAGATAAAGTCTGACGCTTCTTTTACCAAACGTTTCAAATGGTTCTATACAGACTACACTTTCACTGAGACTTTCCTTAGCTGGGAGGACAATATCGATATACCCATATCAGATTATCTGAGTAAGGATGAAGCCTGTTTCATGTGGACGGGATATCCCAACCTTACCGATGGAATGACAGGAATTGAAATGGTCGAATATCTTGATAAGCTACAGGAAAAGCTTGACCATTGGGAATATACAGTTCTTCTCAACTGTGACATGAAACTGATTGCTAACCATTATCAGGATATTGCCAACCCTCCTGTAAGCAGATCCGAATTCCTCTCCTTGAGAGATACTCTCGTGCATTTCGGCCGCGAGAACTGGTATGATGAATTTGAGGGCGAGCAGGACCTTTTCAGAGACTATTTCAAATCCGATGCCTATGACATATTCTATAAATCGACAACCGAATATAGTCAGAAATACAAGGCCGAGGGAGACAGTCTGCTCAGGTCAACTGTAGCAATAGCATTCATTAAAGCCCCTTACAGCCTTAAGATGCCCGGTCACGTTACCGACGCCGGCCGCGGAACAGTAACTGACGGAGTCATAAACTACCGCTTTGAAGGAGGATTCCTACTCTCCGGCGATTACACCATCACCGCCACATCACGTACTGCAAACATTTGGGCATTCATACTGTCATTCATCATCATCCTTATTGCCTGCCTGAGTCTGCTTTACCGAAAAAAATGACATTAAAGCGTAAGTTACTATTCTTTCATTTTGTAACTTAGCTGCAAATTAATGTTTAACTATCATGGCATCGAAAGTTTATTATACTGACCTCAGGACAAATCCTGACCATCATTTGCTGTACAAACTTGAAAAACTTGTACGCAAAGCGGGCATCGGAAACATTGATTTCAACGGCAAATTCACCGCAATCAAAATACACTTTGGCGAGATAGGAAACATGGCTTATCTAAGGCCCGATTATGCCGCAGTGATTGTAAAGATTATCAAGGAGTTGGGAGGCAAACCGTTCCTGACCGACTGCAACACCCTGTACAAAGGATAGCGCTCAAATGCCATAGACCATCAGGACACCGCCATGAAGCATGGCTACACCCCCTTTGCCATAGGTACGCAGGTAGTCATTGCCGATGGCCTGAAAGGTCTGGATTATGTGGAGATACCCATTGACGGTGAGTATTGCAAGGCGCCCAAAATCGGTGCTGCCATTGCTGAGGCCGATATCATAGTATCAATCAACCACGTAAAGGGTCATGAGATGACCGGACTGGGAGGCGCAATGAAAAACCTTGGAATGGGTTGCGGCAGTGTGGCCGGTAAAAAGGAGATGCACAGCGCCTCAAAGCCCCGCATTGACACCGAATCCTGTCGCGGATGCTCTCTCTGTGTAAAGAACTGCGCCAGCCACGCCATATCACTGGTGGACCGCAAGGCCGTCATAGACTATAACAAATGTGTAGGTTGCGGACAGTGCGTGGCCACCTGCCAGTTTGAAGGCGCCATAGCCGATAATGACGAGCAGCTGGACATTCTGAACTATAAGATTGCCGAGTACGCCAAAGCCACCCTGCTGGGCAAGCCCAACTTCCACATTAACCTGATAATGGATGTGTCGCCCGAGTGCGATTGCTGGTGTTACAACGATACTCCTGTAGTTCCCAATATCGGAATGCTGGCATCATTCGACCCCGTCGCTCTGGATTGCGCCAGCGCCGACCTGGTCAACAAGGCACCCGTTATCCCATCGGAAAATGTGCTCTCACACAACATAGAGCACCACAATCACGATCACGGTGACCACTGGCACATGATCCATCCCGATACCAACTGGCGCTCATGCGTTGAGCACGCCCAGAAGATCGGTCTGGGATCAATGGACTATGAGCTCATTACCGTCTGAACACGTTAGGGGGTCTGACCCTAAAGTTTTCCCTTGAGTATCCGGCTGCGGACACAGTTCACAGCCGGTTTATAGTACTCAGTCTCCATAGACTCCAGAGTCACTTTGAACTCATCCATAAGTTCCGGGTAGAACTTGCACATACGGTATGCAAGTTTCATGCTTATGGACTGGATACCCGGCAGCTCGTCCACATCGGCCATATGCTCCAGACAGAAATCCAGGAAATCGGTACGCAGGTCATCCTCTTCCATCTTGAGCCGCTCAATGATATTGAGTGAAAGCCTTCGTACAGCCGAGTGTCCGGTCTTGAGAGCCAGGTCTATCAGCTCATGGAGCATACCCTGCAACTGCGAGAGCTCCTGGTCTGTAGCCTTGGTAAGCACCCAGAACGCATTACGCGCCACACGTCCGTCATCGCTATGCATGAAACGGCACGCAAAGCCCGCAAAATCACCCTTCTGCCTTACCTCCCGATAAACGGCTTGCGCATCAAGCTCGCCTTTCACGGCCCTCAACATTTCATCAGTCAACGCCGCCATCTTCTAAGCATCGGGAAGAAACCATACATCATCTGCTTGTACTCATCCTTAGTCATTGGCTTGGGCATGTTCTTACTTACCTCATCCACAAACTGGGCACATTGCTCTATCATCTGGTCCATTGTCATGTCCTGAAGAAAACGCCCATCCTTATAGCAATACTTGCAGTAGTCAAAGTTTGTGCTGCCGTCTGCATTGGTGCCGCAATCCTCCACACGGGTAAGCGGCATTCCGCAACTCTGACAGAACTGCGGCAGCTGTCCCTCACGGAAAGCCTTTTCCTTCTTGGGGAACGTTGCATCGTATGCCTCAAACGCATCGGGATTAGCATCGGCCACAAAATAACCCTGCGGAGGGCAATAAGTTGCCTCAATGCCGCCAAGCCAGCCCGGAATCAGTTCCTGAGCCAGGAAGTAAGGAACCTCAGCATCCTTGGGCTCGGAATGATAATGGATGCCAAGCCTGCTGGCCAGTCCGAATCCCGCATGCCTGTAGAACTCAATGTTTCCCTCCATGCAGATAAAGCCAACACCCATATCACGTGCCTTGCCAAGAGCATAATTCAGCAGCTTGAGCCCATACCCCTTACGCTTATATTCCGGATGAATGCTGATAGGTCCGAAAGTCCAGGAAGGCTTGTGTGTGCCATCGGCCAACACCAACTCCGCCTTTGAGAACATAACATGGCCGATAATCAGCCCGTCCTCCTCCATCACAAAATCCAACTCCGGAATAAAGTCAGGATTGTTCCTGTACTGATTAAGTACATAGTGCTCCAAACATCCCGGCTTATATACATTCCAAAACGCCTCACGGGTAAGTTCCTCCACCACCCTATAGTCCTCCGGCCGCTCAAGTCTAATATTCATAACTGTCTATATTTATCCACAAAAATACATAAAATCCGCTGTTTTTCTCCTCTCCCCCACACCTTAGGGAACTGTAACGCACGTAGAGCCATTTCCTTCCCTAAGGTGAATCGGAAATACGCCAGAACCTGCGTTACCCCACACCTTAGGGAAGCAAAACGCAGGTACGGCCTATTCTCTCCCTAAGGTGAGTTGAAACGACGCAAAACTAAACAACCCCTTTGCGTCACGTCACCTTACATTTTGAGATTTGATAACGCTTCCTTATTGTTTGATGTAATCATAGCAAGCTTGGAACATTTTTCCATATCGCTGCAGTCACCGCAGGTCTCATAACCTTTAGCCCGGGCGCACTTGCGTATAGGACAGATCGAGTCACAGAACGGAGTCTTGGAACCTTCAATCCTGCATCCGGTACAATTGATCATATCGGGAGTAATTTCCACCTTGTTAAGTTCCGACCATTCCAGAGCCACTTTCCTGCGCAGTTCATCGTCATCATTAACAGTAGCCAACCGGGCCTGACACCCCTCACAATCCAATCCGCAAAAAGCAATAAACTGTTTCATAAGCACATTTTTCTGTAAGCGAAGATAGTGCTTTTATAAGTCAATAACGTTGGAATGTTACGTTTTTGCTACGGTTTGATACAGGTTTGCTACTGATATAACGCGTATCTTTGCGTCAAACAACACTGATTATGGATTCAAGAATTGAGAAACTGCAATCCTGCCTGGCACAATTCCGCCAGATGCCCGAGGCCAGCATGCTGATAGAATACCGCAGCCGCCAGAACCGCCTGACCTTTGATGACAGAATGGCCGTAACGCGCTGTATAGAAAAGACTTTTGCCCCGGTATTTCTGGACATGAGAGCCGAGTCACCATCCCTTTCAGAGTCAGACCTTATATTCTGCGCGCTTGCTGCAGCAGGCTTTAAACCGGAAGTTATCTCTGACTGTATATCCATATCGAAAGAAAGCCTTAGAATGAGGAGAAAACGTATCAAGGAAAAACTAACTCCATTCTGGGCCGATCTGGTATTTCCGGATATAGAAACCGTAACAAAAACCGTAACACAGAAATGTTACGATAATGGTACGCAACATATTTCAGGGGCCGATGACACCGACCTACTTTTGCGTCAGAACCAATCAAACGCAAAAGTTATGAAAACAAAAAAGATCACATTCGGTGAAGCCATCAGATCAGGCTTCAGAAACATGTTCAAGTTCATAGGACGCACATCAAGAACTGAATTCTGGTATTTTATATTGTTTTATACCTTAGTATTCTATCCTCTGATATGCGCAATCTGCTTTCTTCTTCCCTTCTTTATGTTCAAGATACAGCATCCCATAACGCCTCTTAATGCTTTGACAATAGTGAGCATACTGTTCTTTACATTCATAACACCACTGATAGGAATAACCGTCCGCAGGCTTCATGACACGGAACGCAAAGGAGTGTGGGTATTGACATATATTCTGCCATTGGCTATGACCGTGATTACAATAATCTTCTCCTTTTTACACATGTCTATTGGAGAAAGGACTGAGACTGAAACAAGTTTCAATCCGGCGGAACACTATAACAGGTTTACGGATGCAGAGGGAGATACCATCAAAGTCTATCCTCACTACATGGATTATGTACGTAGCGGTAAGAGAATAGTTTACTACAAAGAAAACGGCGATCCAATAATGATTGAACCCGACGTCTGGGAACCACTCCTGCAGGCAGACCCCACTATTAACAATAAAGAAAACGTGACCAGAAACTCTACTACGGTACAGTAGGCGTAGTTATATTCATGGAGATAATAAAGTTTATAGGGTTCATTCTACTGATAATCTTCTGTGCTCTGCCGGGCACTGAGGGACCAAACAGATACGGCCCCGATCCCAACGTCATTACCCAACCCGCACAAGATTCAATTTAAATAATTTCAAACCAAATGAAACCGCACGGCATCTGCTGCGCGGTTTTTTTGTGCACCAAAGTGTCCATTTGCAGGAGCAGGACTATAGGGGTTGGGGACCATCAGCGGAGGGCGTAAGCGGAGAGCCCACGGAAGATCCCGTTAAGAACGCCGCTTGTTTGAGGAACGTTCGGCCCCGAAGGGGACGATGAGGACGAGTTCGGCGTTTAGGGTCTGGAGGGGCTCGTAGTAGCCCGGAGCTGTTGTGTCCCCAACCCCTATAGTCCTGCGGAGCATCCTACCCCCACACCTTAGGGAACTGTAACGCACGTAGAGCCATTTCCTTCCCTAAGGTGAATCGGAAATTCGCCATAACCTGCGTTACCCCCACACCTTAGGGAAGCAGAACGCAGGTACGGCCTATTCTCTCCCTAAGGTGAGCAGGAAAAACGCCAGAACCTGCGTTACCCCCTCACCTTAGGGAAGCAGAACGCAGGTACGGCCTATTTTCTCCCTAAGGTGAGCAGGAATGAGAAACACTATAGTGTTTTTGCCTGAAAATATGTAATTTTGCGCGTCAAAACGAAACATTCTACGCAATAATGGAATACGATTTCAGAGCAATTGAAAAGAAATGGCAGGAAAAGTGGGCCAAGGAGGGAACTTACAAGGTAACAGAGGACGCCTCCAGACCCAAGTATTACGTACTCAACATGTTCCCCTACCCCTCAGGCGCCGGCCTCCACGTAGGACACCCCTTAGGCTACATAGCATCGGACATCTACGCCCGATTCAAGCGTCAGCAGGGATTCAACGTCCTGAACCCCATGGGTTACGATGCATACGGCCTGCCCGCCGAGCAGTACGCCATACAGACCGGCCAGCACCCCGCAATTACAACTGAAAAGAACATAAACCGCTACCGCGAGCAGCTGGACAAGATAGGATTCTCATTTGATTGGGACCGCGAGGTCCGCACTTGCGAGCCCGGCTACTACCACTGGACCCAGTGGGCATTCCAGAAGATGTTCGGCTCATTCTACTGCAACAAGTGCCAGAGTGCCCAGCCCATTGAGAAGCTGATAGAGCACTTTGAGAAAGAGGGCTCTGCAAATCTGGACGTAGCCCAGAGCGAGGAGCTCAGCTTTACCGCCGCCGAGTGGAAAGCCATGGATGAGAAGCAGAAATCGGACATCCTGATGAACTACCGCATAGCCTACCTGGGCGAAACAATGGTAAACTGGTGCGCCGGACTGGGCACCGTACTTGCCAACGACGAGGTGGTAGAGGGCGTATCGGTACGCGGCGGATTCCCCGTAGAGCAGAAGAAGATGCGCCAGTGGTGTCTGCGTGTATCGGCCTACGCACAGCGCCTGCTTGACGGCCTGGACAAGATAGACTGGTCCGATTCCATCAAGGAGACCCAGCGCAACTGGATAGGCCGCTCCGAGGGTACCGAGATGCAGTTCCACGTAAAGGACTCTGATATAGAATTCACCATATTCACCACCCGTGCCGATACCATATTCGGCGTGACATTCATGGTGCTGGCTCCCGAGAGCGAGCTGGTGGCACAGCTCACCACACCCGCTCAGAAAAAAGAGGTGGATGCCTACATAGCAGCCGTAAAGAAGCGTACCGAGCGCGAGCGCATAGCCGACCGCCGTGTAACTGGCGTGTTCAGCGGCTCATACGCCATCAACCCCCTGACAGGCGAGGATGTACCCGTATGGATAAGTGACTACGTGCTGGCCGGCTACGGTACAGGTGCCATCATGGCCGTTCCCGCACATGACAGCCGTGACTACGCATTCGCCAAGCATTTCGGACTTGAAATAAGACCGCTTATTGAGGGTTGCGATGTATCCGAGGAGAGCTTTGACGCCAAGGAGGGAGTGATGATGAACTCACCCCGTCCCGACCAGATCCGTGAGGGCGGACTCAACCTGAACGGCCTGACCGTCAAGGAGGCCATCGCCGCAACCAAGAAATACGTACAAGACAACAAACTGGGCAAGGTAAAGGTTAACTACCGTCTGCGTGACGCCATATTCAGCCGTCAGCGCTACTGGGGCGAGCCCTTCCCCGTATATTACAAGAACGGAATACCCACAATGGTACCCGAGCAGTGCCTGCCGCTGGAACTCCCCGAAATCAGAGAGTACAAGCCCACTGAGACAGGCGAGCCTCCTCTGGGCCACGCCAAGGTCTGGGCCTTTGATGAGAAAAACTGCAAGGTTGTTGACAAGTCACTCATAGATAACAAGACCGTATTCCCGCTGGAGCTCAACACCATGCCCGGATTTGCAGGCTCATCGGCCTACTATTTGCGTTACATGGATCCGCACAATAATAAGGCACTCGTCAGCAAGGAGGCCGATAACTATTGGAAGTGCGTGGACCTCTATCTGGGAGGATCGGAGCACGCAACCGGTCACCTTATATACTCAAGGTTCTGGAACAAATTCCTCAAGGACCTTGGCGTAAGCGAGGTTGAGGAGCCGTTCAGCAAGCTCATCAACCAGGGTATGATCCAGGGCCGCAGTAACTTTGTATATCGTATCAAGGACACCAACAAGTTTGTATCACTGGGCCTTAAGGACCAGTATGACACAACCCCCATACACGTTGATGTAAACATTGTAAGTGCCGATGTACTGGACGTTGAAGCATTCAAGGCCTGGAGGCCCGAGTACAACAACGCCGAGTTCATACTGGAGAACGGCAAGTACATCTGCGGCTGGGCTGTTGAGAAGATGAGTAAGTCCATGTTCAACGTAGTCAACCCCGATGACATAATCGAGAAATACGGAGCCGATACGCTGCGTATGTACGAGATGTTCTTAGGGCCCCTTGAGCAGTCAAAGCCCTGGGATACCAACGGCATTGACGGCTGCCACCGCTTTATCCGCAAGATGTGGGCCCTCTACTTTGACCGTGACGGCAAGCTGGCTGTAAGCGATGACGCTCCCACCAAGGATGAGCTCAAGTCAATCCACAAGCTCATAAAGAAGGTTACTGAGGATATTGAGAACTTCTCATTCAACACATCGGTTGCCGCATTCATGATATGCGTAAACGAGCTGTCAGGACTCAAGTGCAACAAGCGCGCCGTGCTGACAGACCTGGCCAAGGTTATCGCTCCGTTTGCTCCCCACACCGCTGAGGAACTCTGGCAGGCACTTGGCAACCAAACCACAGTTTGCGATGCCGCATGGCCGAAGTTTAACGAGGATTACCTCAAGGAGGACAGCATAACCTACTCCATCTCATTCAACGGCAAGACCCGCTTTACAATGGACTTTCCGGCCGATGCCACCCAGCAGCAGATTCAGGATGCCGTTCTGGCCAATGAGAAGGCTTTAGGGTACATAAACGGCCAGACCATCCGCAAGGTGATTGTGGTACCGCGCAAGATTGTGAACATAGTTCTCTAAGCAGCATGAGACTGGTTTTTGCCACCAATAACGCCCACAAGCTTGAAGAGGTGCGCCAGATACTTGGCGATCGCTTTGAGGTGCTGTCACTCAGTGACATAAACTGCCACGACGATATCCCCGAGACCGGTGACACCTTCCAGGACAACGCCCTTCAGAAAGCCCGTTACGTCAAGGAGCATTACGGCTATGACTGTTTTGCCGATGACACCGGACTGGAAGTGAAAGCACTGAACGGAGCACCGGGAGTTCATTCGGCCCGCTACGCAGGAGACCATGACTCGGAGGCCAATATGACCAAACTGCTGCAGGAACTTGAAAAAAAACCGGACCGCAGTGCACAATTTAGGACAGTTGTTGCGTTATTACTTAACGGACAGGAAGTTCTGTTTGAAGGAATAGTGACAGGAAGGATAGCAACCGAGCGTCATTACGGAGAGTCAGGATTCGGATATGATCCACTGTTCATACCGGACGGCTTTACCGAGACATTCTCACAGATGAGTCCTGAAAACAAGAATCAGGTGAGTCACCGTGGACGAGCCGTAAGGAAACTGGCAGATTATCTTAAAACGTTATGATAAAGAAACTGACAAGAGGAGCCATTATCGCAATCGCTGCGGTAATGCTCCTTTTGCCTTTTAATATGGCATATGCCGGTATTCCGGTAGGAACCTGGAGAGCGCATCCGGCTTATAATAATGCTACTCATGCAGTAAAGGCTTTCGGAAACATTTTTGTATTGAGCGAAGGTGCTTTATATTTCTATGATCCTTCGGACAATGCTCTCTATACAATAGATAAGGTAGGAGGATTAAGTGATACCGATATTGCCGAAATGGGATACTGCCAGACTGAAGATGCCGTTATTCTGGTCTACTCAAACGGTAACATTGACATACTCTACAGCGATGAAACCATATATAACTGTACTGACCTTAAGAACAGTGTTATAGGAGTAAGCATCAACGAACTCAGGATAGATGGAAATTCCGCTTACATTTCAACAAGTGCCGGACTTGTGATCTTTAATATTAACCGTAGGGAGATAACTACGACATACCGTTTTGAATCGGCTGTCAATACATCTGTTTCTTTCGGTGATTCTCTCTTTTGCAGTACCGATAACGGCATTTATATAGGACTTAAAAAAGACAATCTACTGGACAAGGCTAATTGGAAACTTTTCATGAACTTAAAGTTCAGACATCTGTTTGTGTTTGACGGGAAACTATCAGGACTATCATTCGATAACCATGTATGGACAATAAATCATACAAACGCATCACTTACGGATGTCAGGGATAATGTAAACGCAGTCTCATTTATAGAGAACAATAGTCTGGCCATAATTCAGGATAGTGTTATTTCAGTTTATGAAACGTATTCCGACTATAAAGAATATACTTTTAAATCTCATATAAATGATGTATTGACCGACGGTAACGATTGGTGGTTGAGTCAGGGTTATGACGGACTTATCCATTATCAGATAACTGATGACGCTATCATTTGCAAATCCCTACCTATTAAACCTAACAGTCCAAGACGTAATTGGTTCCATTCCGTATCGTGGCCTGAAAATGGCAGATTGCTTGTTGTCGGAGGTTGTCACAACTATTCCGGCATAGATTATCCCGGTACAATCATGATTTACGAGAATGACAGATGGATTTCGCTTGATGAAGATATAGAATCAGAGACAGGAGTCAAATACCTTAATCTCACAGAAGCTGTTCAGGATCCTAATGACCGGAATCATATCTTTGTCGGTTCTATGGGACAAGGTCTTTATGAATTCAGAGACAACGACTTTATAAAATTACATACCTGGAATAACAGCGGACTGGAAAGTATCCTGAAAAATACAGAATATGAAAGAAATAATTACGTCCGCGTAAGTGCGCTCCAATATGATACAAAAGGTAATCTATGGATGGCAAACAATGAGATAGATACAATAATAAAAGTGCTTCAGCCAGACGGAAAATGGTTTGGATTGTATTATAGTGAAATAGCAGGATTACCAACATTCAAACAACTCAGATTTGATCATAACGGAAAACTTTGGATTAATTCATCAAGATATTTTGCAGGACTTGTCTGTATAGATCTGAACGGTACAATACAAGATAATACAGATGACAAGATAAGGTTTTCAGGTCCTTATTTCAGAAATCAGGACGGTATTACCGATGAGATTTCATATATATACTTTTATGAAGTTGACCTTGACGGTAAGATGTGGATAGGAACTGATAAGGGTATATATATTCTTAAACAGCCTGATGATTTCATAGATAATCCTAATCCTATATTTGAGAGAATCAAAATATCACGTAATGATGATTCAAATCTTGCAGATTATCTGTTCAACGGCGTATATACAACAGCTATCTATATAGATCAGGGAAACCGTAAATGGATAGGTACACTTGATGACGGAGTTTTTCTTCTAAGTGCCGACGGTAAGCAGACATTGGAACATTTTACCACACAAAACAGTCCGCTTCCTTCAAACAATATACTAAGCATAACAGAAAATGGTCAGAATGGCTCTTTATTCTTTGGTACAAACCTTGGAATGGTCGAATATGGAGGTCAGGCCAGGGACGCTGAAGAAAACCTCTCAGAATCAAATATCACTGTTTATCCAAATCCTGTAAAACCCGATTTTGACGGATATGTAACCATAACCGGTCTTACATCCGAAACTACAGTACGGATATTATCCAATTCAGGAAGACTTGTACATCAAGGTATTTCCAACGGAGGATCATACAGCTGGAACCTGACTGATATTAATGGCAGACCTGTTCCATCAGGAGTTTATCACGCTGTAGTAACAGACGTTGACAATAAAAAGAGTGAAAGCGTATCCATAACTGTAATCAGATAATATGATTACTTATGTTTCTTATTTTATTTAAAATCTAATTGTTCTTATTTGTTGTTGAAACTGTTGATATTTTCCTTCTTTTTAAAGGACTTTTTTTTATTAACATCAACTTAATTGTTATCAACAGCTTTAATATTTATTAATTAATTAGAAATCAATTATTTATACAATTTTAAACAGAGTGTTTAGAACTATCTGTAATTAATTACCGGTCATTTTTGAATTCATAACATGTTGATATCCGGTTTGAAATTACGAATAAAAAAGTGGGTTATCTACACACTCTTCTCCATTTTTTTTCAATACGTGAATAGAATCTAATGTTCCAAAAGAGATACGCCTTTTTTTTTATTTCTTTTATCAACATATTTTTATGTTGTTATAAACAGGTAAAACCATAAAATGAACTACTTTTACACAGTAAACAAAGGTCATTTATGAGAAAACTGAATGTTTCAGAATTAGGTCGGATGGATGCTGAAATGTACAAGGACAGTAATAAACTTCCTGTCACTGTAATATTGGATAATGTCCGTAGCCTTTACAACGTAGGTTCAGTATTCCGCACATCCGATGCATTCAGGGTAGAACGTATAATTCTTTGTGGTATAACCGCCACTCCTGACAACAATCTTGTTGAGATACATAAAACAGCTCTGGGAGCCGAGCAAAGTGTTGATTGGGTTTATTCTGATAATTGTGCAGATGTTGTCAAAGAACTGAATACAAAAGGTTATGTGACAATAGCAGTCGAACAGGTTGAAGATAGCATCAAACTTGACAATTTTATAGTTGACAAGAATAAAAGATATGCACTAGTTTTAGGTAATGAGGTAAAAGGTGTTCAGCAGACTGTAGTTGATTTTTGTAAAATGTCTCTTGAAATACCTCAATACGGAACAAAGCACTCGCTGAACGTATCAGTGAGTGCCGGATTGGTTATATGGGAATTTGCCCGTCAGATGAAAGATATTTTCTAGTGAGCTTCAAGCCAGTTGGCGCCCCAACCGCAATCAGCAATAAGCGGTACTGACATCGGCCAGGCTTTCTGCATCTCTTCTATTACAATAGTTTCAACCTTCTGTTCTTCGCCTGGAACTACATTGAAATTTAGTTCATCATGAACCTGCAGTATCATTGTTGATTTTATGTTCTCCTGGCGGAATCTCCTGTAAATGGCAATCATGGCAATCTTTATGATATCGGCTGCACTTCCCTGAATAGGAGCGTTTATTGCGTTACGTTCAGCAAAACCGCGGACTGTAGCATTATGTGAATTTATATCGGGCAGATAACGCTTACGTTTAAGAACAGTTTCTATATAACCTTTGGTACGGGCCTCCTCTATTGAATGGTCCATATAGTTCTTTATTCCGCTGTATGTCTTGAAATAGTTTTCAATGAGTTCCTTGGCCTCAGTGCGGCTCACTCCCATCCGTTGTGCCAGACCAAAGGCTGAAATACCGTATATAATGCCGAAATTGGCTGTTTTGGCTTTGCTTCGTTCAGTTTTGGTTACCTGATCGATAGGTTTATGGAAAACCTTGGCTGCAGTTGCAGCATGTATATCATGTCCCAACCTGAAATCTTCAATCATATTCTGGTCCTTACTGAGGTGAGCCATGATCCTGAGTTCAATCTGTGAATAGTCGGCACTGAAGAACCTGCAACCAGGTTCCGGAATAAATGCCTTGCGCACCTCCTTGCCGTCTTCATCACGTACCGGAATGTTCTGAAGGTTAGGGTTACTGGAACTTAACCTGCCTGTTGCCGTAACTGTCTGGTTGTATGATGTATGAATCTTACCTGTGCCGGGATTTACCAGCCCGGGCAATGCATCGACATAGGTACCCAGCAGTTTCTTCAGTCCACGATACTGTAGGATAAGATCCACTATCTTATGTTCTGCTCTCAATGATTCCAAAACATCTTCGGATGTTACATACTGTCCGGTCTTGGTTTTCTTGGGTTTATCTACAATCTTCATCCTGTCAAACAGAATATCGCCAACCTGCTTTGGTGAGAGAATGTTGAATTGTGCTCCCCCAGCCTCTTGATATATCTGTTTTTCAAGAACCTCCATCCTTTCTGTAAAGTTCCTTGAAGTTTCGGCAAGTGCTACAGGATCTATCATGGCACCGTTGCGTTCCATATAGGCCAGTACCTGTACAAGAGGCATCTCGACATCACGGAAAAGAGGTGTTGTTCCGTCTCTATCCAACTCTTTCTCCAGTATGTTCTTAAGTTGGAGAGTGACATCGGCGTCTTCGCATGCATATTCGTATACAGCAGCGGGACTGAGGTCAGCCATATTCTTTTGGTTACGGCCTTTCTCTCCTATCAGTTCCTCAATACGGATTGTCCTGTAGTTAAGGTAAATCTCTGCCAGGTAATCCATATTGTGACGGAGTTCGGGCTGAAGCAGGTAATGTGCAATCATGGTGTCAAACAGAGTTCCCTCAACCCTTATGCCATAGTTACCCAGAATCAGTATGTCATATTTTATGTTCTGACCTATCTTAAGTGTTGACGGATTTTCAAATATCGGACGGAAAATTTCAAGCATTCGCTGCTTTCCCTCCTTATCCGATGGCATAGCAACATACCATGCCTCATGTTCCCTTAATGCTATGCTTAATCCTACAATTTGTGCCTGAATGGCATCGGTTCCGGTGGTTTCGGTGTCAAAACAGAAAAAATCATGTGCAGCCATTTTATGGGCTAACGTTTCAGCATCTTTTTCAGTCTCAATCAGATAGTAGTTATGCTGAGTGTTTTTTATGTCCTTGAGATTTGAAAATTCCTGAGCAGGCTGTGCATCCGGCTGGAATAAGTCAAAGAGATCGCCGTGAAATCCGTCATTTCTGGACTGTTTAGGCTGAACTGTCTGATCTTTCTCACCGTCCTCATTACGGGTGGGTGAAAGTGACGATACGGCAACCTGTTTGTTTTTTACCTTATTCATCAGAGTCCGAAACTCCAGGTCCTCAAAAATCGGGTAGAGTTTCTGTTCATCGGGTCCTTGATATTTGAGTGACTCCATATCAAGTTCAATAGGAACATCTGTCCTTATTGTTGCCAGCAGACGGCTGAATTTTATCTGGTCTGTGTTATTTTCAACTTTTTCCTTGAGTGCTCCTTTCAGTTTGTCCGTGTTGGCCAGAAGACCGTCTATTCCTCCAAATTCCGAGATCAGTCTGACAGCTGTTTTTTCGCCGATGCCGGGACAGCCTGGAATGTTGTCCGAACTGTCGCCCATCAGTCCCAGCATATCAATGACCTGACTGGTATTCTGCAGTCCGTATTTCTGTTTTACCTCCTCAGGGCCCATTATCTCATAACCGTTGTTGCCGTATCGTGGGCGGAATATCAGAGCCTTCTCAGTCACCAATTGGCAATAGTCCTTGTCTGGAGTCATCATATAGGTGGTTATGCCCTTCTCATCGGCCTTTTTGGACAATGTCCCTATAACGTCATCAGCCTCAAAACCGGCCACTTCAAGTATAGGAATCCGGTATGCCTCCAGTATCTGTTTGATGATAGGAACTGATTCCCGTATCACTTCCGGAGTCTCCTCGCGCTGGGCCTTGTACTCTTTGTACAGTTCATGTCTGAAGGTTCCTCCCTTGGGATCGAAAGCAACACCTATATGCGTGGGTTTCTCGTTGTTGAGTATATCTTCCAGAGTATTCACAAAGCCCAGTACAGCCGATGTGTTGAACCCTTTCGAATTGATTCTGGGGGCTTTCAGGAAAGCATAATATGCCCTGTATATCAACGCATAAGCATCAAGCAGAAACAGTTTGTCCATAAGCAAAATATTGATACGTAAAATTACAATTTTTTCCTTGAAACGGACATTTATTGTTAATTTTGCGGCAGATATGGATAACAGAAAGCAGATAATGTTGCCTATTGAGGCTGAGTTCGGTGAATTCAAATCCAAGTATTCATCGCTGTTTTCAAGTCCCAATCCTGCCGTTGACCTTCTGCTCAAGTTCCTTCTTAAGCGCAACGGCAAGATGATGCGTCCTGTGCTGGTATTGCTTGTAGCCAAATGTCTTAATAAGAATATTCCAGCCAGTGTTTACCATCTGGCCTCTGCTGTTGAGTTGGTTCATCAGGGAAGTCTTATACACGATGATGTTGTTGATGAGAGTGAGACCCGTCGCGGTCAAACCTCTGCCAACGCGGCTTTTGACAATCGTCTGGCCGTACTTCTGGGAGATTATATAGTGTCTAAATCACTTCAGGAAGTAGTTGCAACCCGGAATCTTGAGTGTGTCAATGCTATCTCGGCGCTTATAGGGACCTTGTCCGAAGGGGAGATAACCCAACTGGATGTTCTGAACAGTGATATTCTGTCTGAGGAAGCTTATTTTGATATAATAACCGGTAAGACGGCAAGTCTTTTTGCTGCCTGCACGACACTATCAGCCATTTTGAGCGGTGCTTCAGCTGATCAGGTTGAAGCGTTCCATACCTACGGCACCATTGCAGGTCTATGTTTCCAGATAATGGACGATATCCTGGATTATCATAACAGCCAGGAGACCGGAAAGCCTTCAGGAAATGATCTCAAGGAAGGTAAATTCACTCTTCCGGCCATCTACGCCCTTAATCACAGCGACCGCGACTGGACGGCGCATATTAAAGCCATCCGTTCCCTCACTGCCACTCCGCAGCAGATCCGTGAAGTAACCGAATACACCCTTTCCAACGGAGGAATAGACTACGCCATCCAAAAGATGCAAGACTTAAAAACCAAAGCTCTGAACGCCCTCCCCACCCAAATGGAGGAACCCCTCCGAGCTGCCTTCACCGCCTATCTGGAGCTAATCATCAACCGCTCCAAATAACACTGAAGATCCCCTTTGCACTAGTAAAAATTGAGTATATAGTCTCAAGAACCGTCGCCACCCTCGGCGCGTCAGAGGGAGGGGCCCGCCACGTAGTGGTGGGAGGGATAGGCCCGAAGGGCCGTAGTTCTGGAGACTATATACTCAATTTTTACGGTTCTTATTTAGTGATTTCGTTCAGTAGCGTGTCAGCCAGGCGGCTGGCGCCTATGCGGAAGCGGGTGTTGTTGAGCCAGTCTTTGCCCAGCACTAACTTGGCGATGGTCCAGTAAAGCAGAGCATCATCCACAGTGCTTATACCTCCGGCGGCTTTTACACCCACATTGCGTCCGGTTTCATCGGCATATTCGCGCACAGTCTTGCACATAACGCAGAATGATTCAGGATCTGCCCCTGGAACCTCCTTGCCGGTTGAAGTCTTGATGAAATCAGCACCGGAATACATTGCTATAAGAGCAGCTTTCTTTACGTTGTCAAGTGTTCCCAGGGCTCCTGTTTCAAGGATTACCTTAAGGGTCTTGTCTGCGCATACGGCTTTCAGTTCGTCTGTCTCCTCGGCCAGTGTTTCATAGTCCTCATTAAGGATACGGCCTGCATTCTGTACAATATCTATCTCATCGGCTCCGTCATGTATTGCCAGTGATGTCTCGGCAACCTTGACCTCAAAGAAAGTCTGTGCCGACGGGAAACCTCCTGATACACAGCAAGTCCTGACACTCTCAACCTCAAGTGAACGGCTTACTAACTGAGCAAAGCAGGGATATACGCATATGGATGCAACCGATGGAATGTCAGGGTACTTGTCTTCCATTTTATTTACTTTCTCAACAAATGCAAGAACAGTATCTTCATTATCTGTAGGCTTGAGTGTGGTCAGGTCTATGCAACTGAATATCTTTTTCAGGGTCTCCTTGTCTCCGCCTGAAAGAATCTCTTTTTTGGCCTTTTCAATGACAGATTTTACCCATGCCGAGTCTACATTCATGTTGTACTTGCTGAAAGCCTGGCTAAACTTGTCCGTTGTAGGTTCATTTACCTGGTTTTGTTCCAAATCATCGTAATACTCCATATTATTCCTTGTTTTTTGTATCCATAATAATTGTTACCGGACCGTCATTCAAGAGTGATACCTTCATATCCGCACCAAATATACCCTTTTCTGTTTTCTTTCCTGATTCCTGTTCAAGTGCCAGACAGAATTTTTCATACATAGGCTGGGCAAAATCACCTTTTGATGCCCGTATGTACGATGGTCGGTTTCCTTTCTTGGTACTGGCCATGAGTGTAAACTGGCTCACAGCCAGGATACTGCCTCCTATGTCCATGACCGATAGGTTCATAACTCCGTTTTCATCGTCAAAAATCCTCAGCCCGACTATCTTTTTGGTGAGCCAGTCTATATCCTCTTGAGTATCAGCATCCTCTATTCCGACAAGTATAAGCAGACCTTTTCCTATAGACCCCGTGACCCTTCCATCAACCTTGACGCAGGCCTCTGAAACTCTCTGTATTACCGCTCTCATTTGTGATACCAGTTATAGATTGTTTCTGCCTTGGATTTACCGATTTCGGATGTCAGTTCTTCAAGACTGGCCTCTCTTATCCTCTTCACGCTTTTGAACCTCTTGATCAGTGCAGTGGCAGTATTCTCTCCAATTCCCTTAATATCTGTAAGTTCGGAGTGAGTCTGACGCTTGCTGCGTTTCTTCTTGTGGAACGATATGGCCACCCGGTGAACCTCTTCCTGCATCTGCTCCAAGAGTCTGAACAGTTCACTGTCCGGTTTTACTCCAACCTCCAGTTGAGGGAATCCGTAAAGCAGTCCGGATGTCTTGTGTCTGTCATTCTTGACCAGACCTGCTATATTAATGCTAATCTGCAGGTTATCAACGACTTCCTTTGCTACTGATATCTGTCCTTTACCACCGTCTACTATAACGAGGTCAGGCATAGGATTGCCTTCATCCAAAGCGCGCATCCATCGGCGCATCATTACTTCATACATGGAGCCATAGTCATCCCCTCCTGCTCCGCTCTTGATATTGTACAGCCTGTAATCCTTTCTGCAGGGTTTGCCGTTTTGGTAGACTACACATGCTGCTACCGCATCGGTTCCCGAAATGTGTGAGTTGTCAAAGCACTCTATCCTGAAAGGTGTCTTGTCCATTCCCAGCAAGTTTCCAAGCTCTTTCATAAGCCTGGTGTGTTTCTGTTCGGGATTGAGTTTGTCGCTGCGTTTAAGTCGGTCGGCCCTGTACTGTTTAACGTTAAGTGCCGATAGCTCCAGAAGTTTTTTCTTTTCACCCTTTTGTGGTACTGTCCAGGTCACTCCTTTGTATTCTGTCTCGGGCATGAACGGAACTATTATCTCACGGGCGGTGCTGTGATATCTGCCCCTCATCTCAACTATGGCCAGCATAAGCATCTCCTCAAGAGTCTCGTCCATCTTGCGCTTGTACTCAAAAGTAAACGCCTGGTTTATGCATCCTCCCGATACGTGCAGATAATTAACAAATACCACATCCTCGTCCTGATCAATGCTATAGACATCCACATTGTCCAGCCCAGTATCAACTACCCGACTCCGCTCGCGGAACTCCATTATGGTGTCATACTTTACTTTGATAGCCTGAGCTTCTTCAAAACGCATATCCGATGCCAGAGATTTCATATCCTGCATCATCCGACGTGTAAGTTCCTGGCTCCGGCCCTTCAGAATTTCCCTTATTTCGGCAATCTGAGCGTTATAGTCCTCTTTGGAAATGCTGCCCAGACATGGTGCAGGGCATTTTTTTATGTGATATTCCAGACACTCCCTGAATTTTCCGGCCTTTATTGCATCTGCTGTAAGCGGTAACCGGCAGGTTCTTATCCTGTATGCCTCGGATATTATCTGAAGCAATCCGTTAAGTGTTCCTACGTGACTGTAAGGGCCATAGTACTCCGATCCGTTGCGAATTATCTTTCGGGTCTTGAAAACTCTTGGAAACTCTTCTTTAGTAATACAGATTGACGGATATGTCTTATCGTCCTTAAGGAGTATGTTGTAACGTGGTTTATAACGTTTTATCAGATTGTTTTCCAGTAGGAAGGCATCCCACTCCGTCTCTACGACAATATATTTCAGGTCCGATATCCTGCTTACAAGCATACGGGTCTTGTCTGTCTGGTTCTCCTTGATAAAGTATGATGAGACCCTGCGTTTAAGGTTTTTGGCCTTACCTACGTATATGACAGTACCCTGCTCGTCCAGATACTGGTAGCAACCCGGTTTCTCAGGTAGGTTCTGGACAATCAGTTTAAGATGTTTCTCGTATGCTTCCCTGCCTTTCAATTACTGTATTCCGTCAAATTCGTCAATAGCAATAAAACTGTCTATGGTACACTCCTTAGGGAATTTTTCCTTAGAGTGGAAGTTGGTCAGCTCTATAATGGTGTTGATAAACACCTTTTTGGGGTTGAACTTCTTTACCAGCTCGTATGATGCCGTGAGTGTACCTCCCGTAGCCAGCAGATCGTCATGTATAAGTACCACGTCATCGCTATTTATTGAGTCCTTATGCATCTCAACGCGGTCAAAACCATACTCTTTCTTGTATTCTATACTTACTTTCTCGTATGGAAGCTTACCTGGTTTACGTATTGGAATAAAGCCGGCATTCAGTTTATAAGCCAGTGCAGCACCTATTATGAATCCTCTTGATTCTATGCCGCACACCTTCGTAATGCCTTTATCCTTGTACATCTCATAGAGTGAATCCACAATCTCTTTCATGTCATCGGGATTCATTAACCATGATGTTACATCCTTGAACTGTACACCCTCCATGGGGTAATCTGGAATGTTGCGCAAGTGGCTGATCAGTGTCTCTTTACTCATATCATTAAAATTGTTTCACGTGGAACATTTTTGTTGTTATCTGTTGAGTAACACCAACAAAACGTTGATGTCGCTGGGCGATACGCCTGGTATGCGGCTTGCTTCGGCCAGTGTTTCGGGGTTGTGTTTAATCAGTTTCTGTCTGCACTCGGTAGACAGAGACTGTAGCGTGTTATAATCAAAGCGTCCTTTGATACGTATATCCTCAAGCCGTTTCATCTTGTCTGCAATAAGGCGCTCCCGGCTGATATAGCCGCTGTATTTCATCAGGATCTCGGATGCCTCTACAATCTCCTCCCTGCGCTCCGGCTCGGTCTTGTCAAGCTCAGTTTTAAGAGCCTTGATATGTTTTGACAGGTTGTTGAGAGTAAGTTGCGGCCTTTCAATAAGGTCGGCCAGCTTGCACCCCTCACGCAACGGTGTGGTGCCAAGTTGTTCAAGGGCGTCATTAATCAGAGCCGGTTTTACAGAGAATCCCTTGGCAAAATCCACTATGCGGTTTGTCTCGTTGCATTTGGTGCACATCTTGTCATAGCGCTCCCTGGTGGCCAGGCCTATGTCGTAAGCCCGCCCGGTCAGGCGCAGGTCGGCATCGTCCTGCCGTAGAAGAATCCTGAATTCGGCCCTTGATGTAAACATACGGTAAGGCTCATCAACACCTTTGGTTATAAGGTCATCCACCAGCACGCCTATGTAAGCCTCATCGCGGGCTAGTGTAAACGGAGCCCCGCCATGGCAGCTTATGTGGGCGTTTATACCGGCCAGAATGCCCTGTCCGCCGGCTTCCTCATAACCGGTGGTACCATTTACCTGTCCGGCCATAAAAAGACCCGATACCACCTTGGATTCAAGTGTATGCTTAAGCTGGGTGGGATCAAAATAATCATATTCTATAGCGTAACCGGGACGGTAAATCACCAGGTCGCGGAACGCCGGAATCTCCTTGAGCGCGCGGATCTGGACATCCATGGGCATGGATGATGAGAATCCGTTCAGGTACATCTCGTTGGTATCCTCGCCCTCCGGCTCCAGGAACAGCTGATGCTGGTCCTTATCTGGGAACGTTACAAGCTTGGTCTCTATGCTGGGGCAGTATCTGGGGCCGATGCTCTTTATCTGTCCGTTAAACAGGGGGGAGTCGGCCAGTCCGGACTTGAGTACCTCATGGACTTTTTCATTTGTATATGTGGTCCAGCAGCACATCTGTTTGAGATGACGCTCAGATCCCATGAATGAGAAACGGTGGAAATCATTCTCGCCGTCCTGGCGTTCCATATCCTCAAAGTGGACGCTGCGCTTGTCTATACGCACGGGTGTGCCGGTTTTCATGCGGCCGGTACGTATTCCGTGACGGGTTATGGACTCTGTAAGCAGGTATGATGCGGGTTCCGATATGCGTCCGCCTGGCATGGTTACGCGGCCTATGTGCATCAGTCCGTTCAGGAATGTTCCGGCGGTAAGGACTACGCATTTACAAGAGAATTCGGCACCCTCAAGTGTCTTTAAACCAATTACTTGGCCGTCTTTTACCAGCAATTCGGTCACTGTGTCCTGCCAGATGTTCAGGTTGGGTTGGTTCTCCAGGACACTGCGCCAGGCCCAGATGAATTTGGCTCGGTCGCACTGTGCTCGGGGGCTCCACATGGCGGGGCCTTTGGAGCGGTTCAGTATGCGGAACTGTATGGCTGTGCGGTCAGTGACAAGTCCCATATGGCCTCCAAGTGCATCTATCTCTCTGACAATCTGACCTTTAGCTATTCCGCCAACGGCTGGATTACAGCTCATTTGGGCAATCTTGTTCATGTCCATGGTTATCAGACAGGTCTTGGAACCCATCTGGGCGGCAGCGGCGGCGGCTTCACAACCTGCATGCCCCGCGCCTATAACTATCACATCATACCTAAAGTCCATACAAACTCCAAAGTTACTGCAAATTCTTGGAATGGATGATAATAGGAATGCTTCTCTTTGTTTTGTTTTGAAAGCACCGCCGGACTCAGGTTTTGGGGACGCAACGTTCCGAGGCTACTTCGCCTCCCCTCCGGACCCTAAACGGCGAACTCGTCCTTTTAGTCCCCTATGGGGCCTAACGTTCCTCGAACAAACGCCGTTCTTAACGGGATCCTCCGGGGGGGCTACGCTTACGCCTCTGCACTGATGGTCCCCAAAACCTGAGTCCGGCTTCTGCAACTGGGAAGTTGCTGCAAAGAGAACCATCCCTATTATCATCCTTTGGTGCTTTTATAGTACTTTTGCCGAAAACTGTCAATATATGGATATTGTTATCAGACGCGCCGGCCAGGATGACCTTCAAACCATTCATGAGATGGCGGAGGTGGTTTTCAGGGAGACTTACAAGAATATTCTTTCTGCTGATCAGATGGATTATATGATGGATTGGATGTATTCCATTCCTAATCTTGAGAAACAGGTGGCTCTGGGACATACTTATTACATTGCCTGGTTGGGCAATGAGCCTCAAGGATATGTGTCGGTGCGTAAAGACTCTGTGGATGCGGATGGTACGGAGGTTTGGCATCTGGAAAAGATTTATGTCATGCCGTCGGCACAAGGTACAGGATTGGGTCACATGCTTTTAGAGACTGCCAAGCAGCATGTACGTGACTGCAAGTGGTCTGCAAATGCCAGAATTGAGTTGAATGTGAACCGCAACAATCCTGCTGTCGGATTTTACCGCAATCAGGGACTATCTATACTAAGACAGGGTGATTTTCCAATTGGAAACGGATTTTACATGAATGACTACATAATGGGTACAGATATCAGATGACAGATTATCTTCTCATAGCGTTGCTTGCTGTAGGAGCCAGTTTCGTGGAACGTACCACAGGATTCGGGTTCGGAATATTCATCATGACGGTCCTGCCGTTCCTGATGCCGTCATACGGCGAGGCAACAACACTGTCCGGATTGTTGGCACTTACTACAACTCTGATCATATGCAGCAGGATGTGGAAACTGATTATCTGGAGGCATCTGTGGCCCATTCTGATAACATTCATCGTGGTTTCAGCGGGAGCGGTCTACATGCTGTCCCGCATGCAGTTGCGGTCACTTACCATGTCGCTTGGCATCATCCTTATCCTGATAAGCATCTATTTCCTCTCTCTTGGAGGCAAGATTCGCGTAAAACCTACGGTGAAAGCGCAGATAGTCACCGGCAGTCTGAGCGGACTCATGGGAGGTTTCTTTGGCATGCAGGGACCGCCGGCCGTGCTCTATTTCATATCATCTGAGAAGGATAAGGACCATTACATGGCCATAATCTCCATGTATTTCTGCCTGGGCAATCTGGCTATGACATTTTTCCGCGCAGGCAGCGGATTCCTAACCATGTCCGTTTGCAAGGCTTACGTAGCCGGTATTGCGGGAGTCTTTCTGGGAACATATATCGGAACCAAGGTCTTTGAACGTATTCCCGCTCAGGTATTCCGTTACGTGGTCTATGCCTATATTGGAATCTGCGGCATTATTATCCTTTCAACTCTCAAGTAGCTCGAAACAAAATATTATTTCTTTTTCTTCTTGCCTTTGGCAGGAGGATTAAGCTCATCCTTGGCGGCCTGCAGGAGTTTCTGGAACTCGGGCATGGTATGCAGGTGAGCCAGTGTGGCCGATGCCCACAGGCGGGCGGTCTGGACATCACTGGGGTAGTTGTAGCCGGCAATGACGCGGCTGCGGCCGTACTCGAATCCGCGGTTCAGTATATCGTTGGCTGCCTCACGCGGACCTATTTCTACAAGCAGCAGGGCAAGTCCCCATCCAATCTCTGAATGTATGGAAGGATAGCTGGTTGTTGCTTTCAAGGAATCCTCAAACTCACTGATCAGAGTCTTGTTCCTCCTGGGGTTGAGCTTTACATATGGGCGCTCGCGGAATGTGGTACCGCCCAATTCATCGGCGGTTTTGATAAGGTTATCCCTTGTATAATCCATAAGGGCTGCAATGGCGGGATTGGACTCGCGGCTTATCTCAAATGCGGGAGTGCTGAAAGTCTTCATCATGGCGTCCACACTGT
The DNA here is from genome assembly GCA_900318995.1 of uncultured Prevotellaceae bacterium. Lineage (GTDB taxonomy): Bacteria > Bacteroidota > Bacteroidia > Bacteroidales > Bacteroidaceae > Colenecus. The sequence continues at coordinate 32,721 of ONMR01000017.1, forward strand.
TGTCGGCATCGGCCTTGGCCAGCTCTCCACGCTCAGTATCGCGCTCGGGCAGGGTCTCGTAGTACTTTATCACGTCTCCGTAGAAACGGTGGCTGTCTTCCGTCACAGGACCGTCAAAAACCCTGGTTCCATCGGGAAATCCTTCGGTTTGGCTTACAGTCTTGATACCCTTTATCTTGCAGTATTCCTTCCTGGCTGCCTCCAGGTCTTTCTGGAAATACTCGCTTGCGTGCATTACAGCTACTGCGGTACTTCCGCAAAGATAACCGGCATCTACATCGCTCTGATAGTGGGCTCCTACAATCACGCGACTCTCGCCATACTGGAAGCCCGTGCGCAAGAGTGTATCCTGCAACTCCGGGACCATCTCTGAGAGTACCAGTGCAGTGCTCCATCCAAGGGCCGTATGTCCCGATGGATACGAGCCGTTGAAGCGCAGTTCACGCTCATTGTCAAAACGGCCCCAGGTGTGCTCGTTGTACTGTGCAAACGGGCGGGTACGCATATACTTACGCTTGGCGTTATGGGTGCTCTGGTTCTCGGTCCAAAGCACATTGTACAGCAGTTTGTAGATGGCGGGGGTCTTTTCCTTGCTGATCTCAAAACCCAGAGTACCCTGATGAATCCTTATCATTCCGTTTATGCCCCACTGTGAATCATCGTTGGCCTGTTGGCCGCGCTGAGTCGGTCTTACGGCCTTGCCCCACTGCCACTGCGCAAAGTCATCGGCATATTGCGGGCTCAGCATATCGGGTGGTGGCGGCAGGTAGATGCCGGCATCGGGCATATCCTTAAGAAATACGTAAACGGTATCTTTCTCGGTCTGGGCAAATGTTATGCCGGTAAATAAGGCTACGCTTAGCGTAACGCAGATTCTTTTGAATTGCATCATATGCTGAACGGTATTTGTTTATTGCATGTTGCGGAGTCTCACATCAATTCCGGGCAGGAGTGAAGGAAGCTCCTTGAGGTCTGTCTGGCTGAAATGGTATGGAATCAGCACTTTTGGCTTGATGACATTAGCTGCCTTTACACACTGTTCGACAGTCATTGTGTATGGTTGGTTCACAGGCAGGAACGCTACGTCAATATCCTTGATGTCTGACATCTCCGGAACATCCTCGGTATCGCCGGCCACGTAAAGCCTGAATCCGCCGGGGAATGTAAGCACATAACCGTTGCCGTTGTTCTTTGGATGGAACTGCTCGCGTCCGGGAGTAGTGTTGTACGCCGGTACCACATCAAGTCTGATTCCCTGTGGCAGGTCTGCCTTCTCATAGTTGGCTATGCTCTTGCCCATTCCTATCTGTCCCTGTGATTTGGCGTTGAGCAGAAGGATGGTATTTTCCGATGAAAGCGAGGTAATTGCGTTCTTGTCCAGATGGTCGCCGTGCTCATGTGTAACCAGAATGGCATCGGCTTTGGGGAACTCTGTTGCATAGTCTGTGGCTTTGCCGTAGCCGGCTACCGGGTCAAAATGAATGTATGCTCCCTTGTAGAGAACCGCCAGCGTACCGTGTTTTATAAGTGTGATTATTACGGGTTCATTGCCGTCCATAAAACATTCAACCTCATAATTGCTAACAGGTTTGCCGGCGGCGGTCCAGCTCTGATAACCCTCCTTCAGGTTGATTACCTTGTATCCGGCGCCGGTCAGTGCGGCTGCAGCTTCAGCGCTACGCCTTCCGCTGCGGCAATATACGGCAAGCGTCAGGTTTTTGTTGAATTTTCGGCCAATTTCATCGGTGAATCCGTCTTTTTGCCAGTCAATGTTGATGGCGTTGAGCAAGTGCCCCTGTTCATATTCCTGTGCAGTACGTACATCTATCAGGCAGGTACCCTGAGAGTAGGCAACCGTCTGGAATTCATCGGGACCGGCATCTGTCCAACCGTCTTGACTGCATGAGAACAGCCCTAAAACCGACATAAGCATAAGTGAAAGGTTAGTCATAGTTTTCATTCGGAAATCATTTGTGGCCGTAAAGATAAGGATTAATACACACTTTTAAGTATATTTGCAGACTGTTTACTGCGCGCACAAAACTAAAACATTCATAATCAAAAAACTAAACTTTTATGTGGTTAATCGATTCATCAATCGGACGTAAGGTTGTGATGAGCGTCACCGGTGCCGCTCTGATCCTGTTCCTGACATTCCACATGGCAATGAACTGCGTGGCCCTCATATCGGGTGATGCATACAATGTCATCTGCGAATTCCTGGGAGCAAACTGGTATGCACAGGTAGGTACTTATGGTTTGGCCATACTCATGGCTCTCCATTTTGTCTATGCCTTTATTCTGACAATTCAGAACAGGAGGGCACGCGGCAGTGAGAGATATGCTGTTACAGAGAGGCCAAAATCCGTAGAGTGGGCTTCACAGAACATGCTGGTTCTGGGTATCATCGTGCTTGTGGGCCTATTGGTGCATTTAGCCAATTTCTGGTCAAAAATGCAGCTTCAGGAACTCATTCACGGCACTAATTTTGTTGCAGGACAGAACGGTCCTACCGATGGTGCTTTCCTTATCCAGTACACATTCTCACAGTGGTACTTTGTTCTTATCTACACCGTTTGGCTTGCAGCTATCTGGTTCCATCTTTCACACGGATTCTGGAGCATGTTCCAGACTGTCGGCTGGAGTGGCACCAAATGGCAGCGCCGCTGGCAGGTTATCGGTAACATCTACGTTACCCTGGTAATCCTGGGCTTCCTGAGCGTGGTTTATTTCTACTTTTTCAAGAGCCTTTGTTAAACCGTAAAAGTATTTGAATATGGCTACTATAGATTCAAAAATTCCCGAAGGCCCGTTGGCTGAAAAATGGTCCAACTACAAGGCTCATCAGAAACTCGTCAACCCCGCCAATAAGCGTAAGCTTGACATCATCGTTGTAGGTTCAGGTCTGGCCGGCGCATCTGCAGCCGCCACACTTGGTGACCTCGGCTTCAAGGTAAAGTGCTTCTGCATCCAGGATTCACCCCGCCGCGCCCACTCAATCGCTGCACAGGGTGGTATCAACGCTGCCAAGAACTATCAGAACGACGGTGACTCAGTATATCGTCTCTTCTACGATACCATCAAGGGCGGTGACTACCGTTCACGTGAGGCCAACGTATATCGTCTGGCCGAGGTATCAAACAACATCATTGACCAGTGCGTTGCACAGGGTGTTCCCTTTGCCCGTGAGTACGGCGGCACTCTGGCCAACCGTTCATTCGGCGGTGCTCAGGTATCGCGTACATTCTACGCCCGCGGTCAAACCGGTCAGCAGCTGCTTTTGGGTGCCTACTCTGCACTGAGTTATCAGGTACATCAGGGTAACGTAGAGTTGTTTACCCGCTGCGAGATGCTTGATCTGGTTATGATCAAGGACGATGAGGGTAAGGAGCGTGCCCGCGGTATCATTTACCGTGATCTTGTTACCGGTGAGATCAAGCGCTGCTCAGCCCACGCCGTTGTTATCGGTACAGGCGGTTACGGAAACACATACTTCCTCAGCACCAACGCTATGGGCAGTAACGGATCGGCCGCAATGCAGTGCTACCGCAAGGGTGCGTGGTTTGCCAACCCCGCATTTGCTCAGATCCACCCCACCTGTATTCCCGTACACGGTGACAAGCAGTCCAAGCTGACACTGATGTCAGAGTCTCTGCGTAACGACGGCCGTATCTGGGTTCCCAAGAAACTTGAGGATGCCAAGAAACTCCAGAAGGGTGAACTTAACCCCAACGACATACCCGATGAGGACCGCGACTTCTATCTGGAGCGCCGCTATCCCGCATTCGGTAACCTGGTACCGCGTGACGTTGCTTCACGTGCCGCCAAGGAGCGTTGCGACAAGGGCTACGGTGTAAACAACACCGGTCTGGCCGTATTCCTGGATTTCAAGTACGCTATCCAGCGTCTGGGCAAGCAGGCCGTTGCAGATAAGTACGGTAACCTGTTTGATATGTATGAGGAGATTACCGATGTCAATCCGTATGAGAACCCCATGATGATATTCCCCGCCATCCACTACACAATGGGCGGTATCTGGGTTGACTACGAGCTGCAGACCTCTATCCCCGGTCTGTTTGCCATCGGTGAGTGCAACTTCTCAGACCACGGAGCCAACCGTCTTGGAGCTTCTGCTCTTATGCAGGGTCTTGCCGACGGTTACTTTGTACTCCCCTACACCATTCAGAACTATCTGGCCGACCAGATCCAGGTTCCGCGCTTCAGCACAGACCTGCCTGAGTTCGATGCCGCCGAGAAGGCTGTCAAGGAGAAGATTGCCAAGATCATGAGCATTAACGGCAAGCGCTCTGTTGATTCCATCCATAAGGAGCTTGGCCACATCATGTGGGAGTATGTTGGTATGGGACGTACCAAGGAGTCTCTTGAGACCGCTCTCAATAAACTGGACGAGGTGGAGAAGACCTTCTGGTCAGACCTGCGTGTTCCGGGTGATGCCCAGACACTGAATGTTGAACTTGAAAAAGCCCTGCGTCTGCTTGACTTTATCGAGATTGGTAAGCTGATGGCTTATGACGGTCTTAACCGTGAGGAGTCATGCGGCGGTCACTTCCGCGAGGAGCACCAGACCCCTGAGGGCGAGGCTCTGCGTCATGATGACAAGTTCTCATACGTAGCCTGCTGGAACTATCAGGGTGAGGGCAAGGCACCTGAGCTGCTCAAGGAGCCTCTCAACTACGAGTACATCAAGGTTCAGACACGTAATTACAAGAACTGATAAAAAGCATCACTATGGAAAAGAATATAAGCTTCAAACTGAAAGTATGGCGCCAGAGAGGTCCTAAGGAGAAGGGCCAGTTCAAGGTGTATGAAATGAAGGATATCCCCACCGATACCTCATTCCTTGAGATGCTTGACATTCTGAACGAGCAGCTCATCAATGCCGGTGAGGAACCCGTGGTATTTGACCACGACTGCCGCGAGGGTATCTGCGGTATGTGCTCACTCTACATAAACGGACATCCGCACGGACCTGCCACAGGTGCTACCACCTGCCAGCTCTACATGCGCCGTTTCAAGGATGGTGAGACCATTACCGTTGAGCCTTGGCGTTCAGCCGGCTTCCCGGTAATCCGTGACCTTATGGTTGACCGCCGTGCATATGACAAGATCATGCAGGCCGGCGGTTACGTATCAATCAACACCGGCGGTGTGCCCGATGCCAATGCAATTCCTATCTCCAAGGAGAAGGCCGACCTGGCTATGGACGCTGCATCATGCATCGGTTGCGGTGCCTGCGTAGCAGCCTGCAAGAACGGTTCAGCTATGCTGTTTGTAAGTGCCAAGGTAAGCCAGCTTGCTCTGCTCCCGCAGGGTCAGGTAGAGGCTGCCCATCGCGCCAAGGCTATGCTCTCCAAGATGGATGAGCTGGGATTCGGTAACTGCACCAACACCCGCGCCTGCGAGGCCGAGTGCCCCAAGTGCATCAGCATCAGCAATATCGCCCGCCTGAACCGCGAGTTCATCGCTGCCAAGCTGAGCGATTGATTCCATACGCTCTACAACTGAAGGCGGCCGGGAAAACCCGGCCGCCTTTTTTATTTGTCTTACCCTAAAAAAAGTTGACTCGTAAAATCGAGTTAACAATGAAGAGTAATCGTACTGTTTTGAAAGATCAGTATTACCAAAAGGTTATTGATCTTTACACG
>ONMR01000042.1 GCA_900318995.1 uncultured Prevotellaceae bacterium
CATTATAACAAGCGGCAAATACTACATTCTCGATATCAGCAAGCCTCTGTCATTTTCTCTCTGGATGTATGACCTGCATAAGGAGTACACCGTGAAGTTGACCAATACCGGCCTGCCGGTGGTGAGGATAGAGACCAACGGCCAGTCTGTGACCCGTCGTGACACCTGGGTGCCCGGCGCCACCATGCGCATTGAGTTGCCCGATGGCACCGTTGATTATGAGGGCACGCTGAGCCTCAAGGGCCGCGGAAACGGAACCTGGACCGAGACCAACAAGAAGCCCTATGCCCTTAAGCTGAACAGCAAGGTCAAGATTCTGGGCATGGACAAGAGCAAGCGCTGGTGTCTGCTGGCCAACTACAAGGACCGCACCCTGCTGCGTAACGATGCCGCCTTCTGGCTGTCACGCCACACCGATATGCCGTACACCGTGAAGGGCCGCTACGTTGAACTGGTCTGGAACGACAAGCATATGGGTAACTATTACCTGTGCCAGCAGATAAGGATTGAGAACGGACGCGTTGAGATTGCAGACCCGGACCTGAATGATCCCGCCAACGGAGGTATGCTGGTGGTGATTGATGACTTCCTGGGTTACAGTTCAAACGACAGGCAGGACAAGAGCCCCATGATAGGATTCCGCAGCACCGGATCAAACAGCCGCTACAAGCTGCCTTACGTGCTTAAGGACCCCGAAGAGGATGAAAACGGCAACCCGCTGACCTCCAGTTCGGCCACGTTCAAATACCTTCAGAATTATGTCAAGAACATGGAGGATGCCATATATACATCGGACCAGTCGGACAAATGGATGGACTATCTGGATATTGACAGGGCCGTTGACTACGTGCTCATCCAGGAGATCACCATGAACCATGACTCATACAACACATGGCCCAACGCCGGACCGCACAGCGCATATATGTATAAGGATGCCGGTGGCCTGCTCTGCTACGGCCCTGTATGGGATTTTGACTACCACACGTTCACTCTGTATAATGACGCGGCATATTCTTCTCCATGGGGCGGCCAGAACAGTGGCGAGAACTCCAGAATCAAGCAGTGGGAACTCCTTAAGATGGACAATAAGGGTAACAACAAGTACTATTTTGCCGACCTCGTCAAAAGAAGTCGCAAGTTCAAGGATTGCCTCAAAGAACGTTGGAATGAGTACAAGTATGTCTGGAGAGACAGTCTGCCCGTCTACATTGACATGATGGCCGATTCCATCCGCGTATCAGAAAGCTATAACAGACAGATCTGGACTGAGACCGGAGGATCAATAAACAGCAACACCAATTACAAGCAGAACGGAGACTGGAACCTGACATTCCAGGAGGCTGTAAACGCCATGAAGACTGCGTTCCGCAAACGTTGGGAGTGGATAGACCAGAACCTGCCTACCCTGTGCATGTAAGTTAAAGTTCAGGATTTGTCAGTTCACAAAGAACAGCACGCCGGCTCTGATTCCAGGGCCGGTTTTGTCATATAACAGGGAGAACGAGAACGCGTACTGCTCAGTGAAGGCGGCCTTGAAATTGACGCCTCCGCGCATCTGTCCGTGCCAGTTGGTGATGGCGTTCTCGACATCATTGAAATAAATGCCCATATAACCTATCTGAGGCGTGATACGGTAGCGGTTAAAGTGTCCGAACATGAATCCGTAGCCCAGCAATCCCTCAAAAGTAACGGTATTGAGTATTCCGATGTGCACCAGCGTGGACTGCTCAAGGTTGAAATTGCGCAGATAGACGCCCCAGGAGTTACCTACTCCCCAACTGTTGGCATTGACATCGCTGTACTCATATACAAGCGTGGTGTATATCTCACGTTTGTCAAAGAACTGCTTGTTGCGGACCTGTAGTCCGGCTGTTACGTGCGACTGCAGACGTGCGGCCACATTGACCGTGGTGTAATAGTTCAGATAGCCGTTGTATTCAAAACGGGCCTCGTATGTACCATCGGGCACATTGTCTATAAGCAGAGGGGTGACGCCCTGATAGATGTCATTGATAAAGACCTTGGCACCCTTGGGATTGGTCTCAAAGAGTATGGATCCGTACCCTACTCCAGGCTTGCCGATATCCAGGGCGGCACCTCCGGTATCCAGGTGATACTCATAATGGGGGGCGTTCTGGTCAATTACTATGGGATCGTCATATGAGGTAAAATGGTCATCCCATTGGGCGCTGGCAGTAGTACTCACTGACAGAGCGAGTACGGTGAGCAATGCGGTTAGTGCGGAAATTGATTTCATCTGTTATTTGATGCCCTACTCCCCAAATGGTTTAAATATATTTTGTACATTTGCGGTATTAAAGATCATAAAAACAACAAATACCAATTACAACTGATTATTATGAAACAGAAAAAGTACCTGCTCCCCGAGAGCGAGATTCCAACTGCATGGTTCAACATCCAGGCTATCATGCCTAACAAACCTTTACCATTCCTGCACCCCGGCACACGTCAGCCCTTAAAGCCTGAGGACCTGTACCCCATTTTTGTTGAGGAGTGCGCCAACCAGGAACTCAACCAGAAAGACGAGTGGATTGAGATACCCGATGAGATCCGTCAGCAGTATGCATCATACCGCTGCACCCCGCTGGTTCGTGCATACGAGCTTGAGGAGGCTCTGGGTACTCCCGCACACATATATTTCAAGAACGAGAGCGTATCGCCT
>ONMR01000012.1 GCA_900318995.1 uncultured Prevotellaceae bacterium
AAAACACGAAATGGAATATTAAAAACACACCAAATGATATTGAGCCAATTGCGTAGAGTTTCCTGCTCCCCGGACCAAATACGGAGTATCCTTCTAATACAGTGCTGATTAAGAGGGCTATTGCTGTTACTATGCGGATATTCCTGTAGGTTTTGAGTTTCATGACGGTAGTATGGAATGATGATTATGACTTATCTGAGTCTTGCTTAACCCACTTGTTCTTAAAGGCGCTAAGCATGAGTGATATTACCACAAAGACACCAAAGACTATCCAACAAGTCATTTGCAGTTTTCTGCTACCCTGGCCATATACACAGGTTCCCTCAAGTGCATAGCTAGTAAAAATGACTATATATGTTATGATGTTGAGCAGATTGTAGGTTGTTGGTTTCATAATTGTTAGAAAAGGGTTAGTATTTGCAAATTAAGGGATTATCCCTGGTATTTGCAATAGTAGCGTGGAAGATTACGCGCACCGGATGGCGGGATGCGGGCCTTTGGGGGCCGCACCCTAAAAGGAGCCCGGGACGGGGACCGCTGGCGGCTGTGCCGCCGGGGGTGCGCGGCACGCTACCGAGGAGTGACGTGGAGGCAGTACCTTATGGAGGATGCCGTGCAGACCCATAAGGTTCTGGTGGAACGTTACGACCCAGCACCCGGAAGGGTTGCGCCTGCTGCACGCAGCAGGAAGCGCAGGTGCGATGCATTTGTTTAGGGAGGGTGACCGCCTGATGGACCAGCTATTTAACATAGTGGGGATTATGCTTGTAGGAGCGAGTGCGGGAGCGACGGAGGGCATAATCAAGAATTCCATTATGTTACATAGCGGAAAAAGGTGCACTACTGTCTCAAAGCGAACCATGCCCCATTGCGGCCTGAAGCCGCAATTAAAAGAAGCGTGGAGCACGATTGCTATATCTATGCCTGGAATAGTGCTTGCACCATGGAGGGTGTAGATATAGTAATGGTGCGGAACACCTTGTTATTGGTAGGCCTGAGGGTTTGATGCTGCCGGCTATCTGCAGGAGGTTGCACCGGGAAGAACAGACAGGGACTGGAACTGATTAGGGTTGGGAAGCGTGCCCTACTCTGTTTCCAGGCGCTGGCTGTTCTGGGTTAAACAAGCCAGACAGTGGCGTTTGGGCGGGAGGATTACTCTATATACGGTTACATCGGCTGGAGCGGGATGCGGAGGCCGATGGTGCAGGGCCACTGGCTGCTACCTCTACAGGGCGGGGCCGTAAGTACTATTCTGCTTCTATTTGCAGATAAGGTTGATGGTTCGCAGTGAACAGCCCGCGATACATGATCATCGGATGTGGAAGCATCGGAAGAAAGCATCGGACGATTTCTTTTGCTATCTTTGCCGGGCAAATTCATCGACATTATAACACTATCGTATGGAAGAGTTCAGAGCGATGAGGAGATTCAATCAGCAGGCATCAGATGAGGCCTGTCTGAGATTGTTGGAATCGGCAGCAAGGGGCATCCTTGCTGTGCATGGGGATAACGGTTATCCGTATGGGATTCCTTTGAACTTTGTATTCCGGGGCGGGCGCATTTGGTTCCATTGCGCTAAGGAGGGACATAAGCTGGATGCTATCCGCAGGGATGATAAGGTGTGCTTTACCCTACTCTCTGAGCCTGTGAAGAATGAGGGCGAATGGTGGAATAACGTGATGAGTGTTGTGGTGTTCGGGCGTATCAGGGAGGTGACGGACCAGGCTGAGATTGACGTTATCCTGCGGGCCCTTGGTGAGAAGTATTTCCCTGAAGGGTATGACATTGAGCATGACATGCAGAAGAACGGTCCGCGGGCTCTGGTACTGGAGCTTTGCATTGACCATATTACAGGTAAGTATGTGAAGGAAAAATAAGGAAAGGAATATCGGTACCGGAATCATTTATATACCGACACCTTTATGGTGGGGATGAGCAGGCAGGATGGCCTGTTCATTCTTTATTTTATTGATTATGTTATTTGTTTTTAGGTGATAATGTTTTATATTTGCATTGCAAACAAGGAGAGAGGGGCGCTGGTTGTGAAACCGGGCCCCTTATATTTCAATTATTGGAAAAGGACTGAGAAGGCTGGTAGCGATACCAGCTTTCTCTATTGTATGGGTGGTGGTCTGAGTTTTTCAGTATATTTGTTCCTGCAACAAGCTAAATATCATCATGAAGAAGATAACAAACAGGCCCGACCCGAATGCAGCTTTCCCGAATCCTAAGATTCCAAGCCTCTGCTTCATCAAGAATGTAGTGAAGAATCCGCGTATCATCATCGGAGATTACACTTACTACGACGATGTGGATGGTGCAGACCAGTTTGAGAAGCACGTTACGCACTTCTACGATTTCATCGGCGACCGGTTGATCATTGGTAAGTTCTGCGCCATCGCAAAAGGTGTAGAGTTTGTGATGAATGGTGCCAACCATCGGATGGACGGCGTGACCACTTACCCATTCTATGTGATAGGCGGTGATTGGGGTTCTGCTATTGCACCGGTGAAGAATGAGCTCCCCCTGAAGGGTGATACTGTTGTGGGTAATGATGTATGGATTGGCCAGAATGTAACTATCATGCCTGGCGTTCATATTGGCGACGGTGCCATTATAGGTACCAACTCTGTTGTGGCGAAAGATATTCCTCCTTATTCAGTTGCTGTAGGCAATCCGTGCCGGGTGGTAAGGAAACGTTTTGATGACGAACTTATAGCTTATCTGCTGGACCTGAAATGGTGGGATTGGGATATTGAGAAGATTGAGGCCAACTTTGAAGCCCTGTCAAGCGGCGACCTCTCGCTTATCAGAAAGATAAACAAGTAAATTCCGATCTATCTGCTTATCATGTTCACAGAGTTTGAGACTAAGGGACGGCGCTGCGTGTATCGGGCTGATGAGGAGCCGGAGATGCTGCTGGTGGAGGCCATTGATGCCCGTGAGTTTGAGGGATTGGATGCGGAAATATCGGCCATAAAGAAAGGATGTAAGAACCGGTTCGCATATGTCGCCTTGATTGTTGAGGACTGGAATACTGAGCTTGCACCTTGGACGGCAGCACCGGTCTTCGGGAAAGTTCCATTTGGGGATGGTGCCCGAAATACACTTGAGTTTATTAAGAATGGAGTATTACCTGAGATGCTTAATCGTTTCAGCTCTCTCAGAGGAGTTAATATTATCATAGGTGGTTATTCGCTGGCTGGATTATTCGCATTGTGGTGCGGGTATGAGAGCGATTTGTTCTATGCGGTTGCAGCAGCTTCACCATCTGTATGGTATCCTGAATGGATGGACTTTATTGGTGGCCGCCAGCCTAATGCGCAGAGGATTTATCTGAGCCTTGGGGATGCTGAGGCTAAGACTAAGAATGCTACTATGGCCACTGTAGAGCAGAATATCAGAGCAATGTCTGATTTGCTTAAAGGAATGCCTGGCGTGGAGAGTACACTTGTCTTTAATCAGGGTGGTCATTTCAAGGATCCTGCCTTAAGAACTGCACAGGCTTTCATCTGGGCGCTACGGCATTAATTAAGCCGCCCCGTAATTATCGGCTTTCGTGAAAGGCGATAGTTACGGGACGGAACAGACGCGAAGCGGCTGAGGTTACGCAGGTGCTTGTGTCAGCTGCTTGCGGAGATCCTGGACTTCGGTCTTGAGTTGGACATTCTCCTTGCAGAGTTGGTCTACTGATGTCTTGAGTTCTCCGTTCTCACGGCGGAGGGCCACGACCTCACGATTTACTGTTGTTAGGTCTTCTATGAGGCGCTTGTTTTCGGTCGAGAGGATATCGATGGAGTCTTGCATCGACTTGAGGGCATCATTGCGGCGCTTGCGCTTGCCGGCAAGCCAACCTGCAGCTGCTGTTATCATCGGCACCAGGCAGTCTGTGATTATTGATATGGTTGTTGTTTCCATGGTGATTCATCTGTTATGAGTAATACAATTTGATTTCTTGCTCTCTCCTTTTGATGAGTCCGGGCATTTTCTCGTTGCCGGCATAGATCCAGCGGCGGAACTCATCGGCTATGGAGGGGTCATTAGGGTCTCTCAGGATCTTCTTGCGGATGGTGGAGACGTTGAAGCCCCGGGCTCCTATGTTGAAGACGAAGCTGATGAGGGCATCAAACTGTTCCTGAGTGAGGTCTGCGCCCATCTGGTTGATACAGTGCTCGGCGTTGCGGATGTCCTGTTGAAGAAGCTCATCGGCTTTTTTTTCGGTTATTTGCATGCCTTGGTGGACGCCTGCGGTGTGGCCGTAGCCGATGGTCCAGACGCCTGCCGGACAGAGGTATGAGTTGAGGCGTAGCTGCTCAAAACTCTTTATAAGTAAAAGTGCGTAATTTGTTGCTTTCATGGTTGTTATGGATTTATGTTAGTGTTTAAACGGTGTGTGTTTGGCGGGTGACAATCTTGAATACTATCAGGAAGATTGTGGCCGCTATGATTAGGATTATGAGGCGGTCCAGGATGGGTGATGCTCGGGGTTGCTGGGTTTGCTTTTCATGGTATTGGGTGTTTTGTGTGGTGGTTGTGTCTTGGGCTGATGTGTGTGTTGTGGCTGTGGTTTCTGCCTGGTTGGTGGTGGACTCCTGTTCTATTATCAGGGTGCCTCCTCCCTGCTCTATTAGCTGGTTGGTTAGATTCTGAAGGGAGCTGTTAGTTCTTGGGATTGGCAGGTCCGGTGAGGTTATTTGGAAGCCTGGGATGTAGGTTATGGTGAACTTATGGCTTTGGCTGGCCATGAGACGGTGTGCTGCGCTGTCTATGGCGTTCTGGGTGATGGATGTGGTTGATGTGCATGTGGCGGTGGTACGCTTGCTGGTGCGGCAGGCGGGCATCAGAAGTATCATTGTTATGATGCAGGATAGTGTGATGAGGTGCTTTGTTGTCATGGTACATAGGGTGTTTTGCATTAGTATTTGCACAAAGATAATGAATTTGTGCAATCTGCCAAAGGCTATTAGTCACTGAATAGATGTAAGTTGAGATAGAAAGGCAAATAGAAAACGATAGAGTACAAAGTTGTTATGGCAGCCAAAAGAATGGTTGAAGATGGATTCCTATATCAAGCAAAGACCTTATATTTGCATCAAACCAAGGTGGCAACACTGGTTTTTTGATTTACAACGAATCCGGTATTCTTCGGTCTTGAGGAGTACCGGATTCACTCTTTATAGATCATTAGGGAAAGGTATGCACCGAAAATTATGGTACATTTATGGTACATTTTTGATTTTTGGAAAAATTAATCGGCCTCAGAAGTATCTCTGAGGCCGATTTGTCGTGATTCCGCCGGGATTCAAACCCGGAACCTTCTGATCCGTAGTCAGATGCTCTATTCAGTTAAGCTACGGAACCGAACCTTAAGCCAAACGAACAAAGAAAAACTCCGTTTTTCTTTAATTCTTTTGAATTGACGGCAAAAAGGAACCAGTTCATTTTTGACGTTGATTCAAAAGAATCAAGTAAGCGCAAGCTTACTTTGTCGTGGCGTGGTGAGGAAGACGAAGTCAACCAACCCCCGCTTCCTTAAAAGCGGTGCAAAGATACACTTTAATTTCTACAATCGCACACTTCTTGACCTATTTTTTACAAGAAATAACGTTTTTATTTCCGCAGAGCATCACTCAAAGCCTCAAATGCCTGATTAGCATCACCAATCTCCTCCAGCAGCTGCACAAACTTACTGCCGATTATGCATCCTGCAGCATTTGCCTGAGCACTCTCCAGTGTCTGCTTGTTACTGATTCCAAAGCCAATCATGCGCGGATGCTTTAGCCCCATCCCGTTCACGTGGTTAAAGTACTCCTGTTTCTTAAGGTCAAACTCCTTCTGCGCACCGGTGGTGGCGGCACTGCTCACCATGTAGATGAATCCGTCAGTGTTGTCATCGATAAAACGGATGCGCTCGTCGCTGGTCTCAGGTGTGATTAGCATGATGATACGCACATCGTACTTATCGGCCACAGGCTTTACCTGGTTCAGATAGTCGTTGAACGGAAGGTCCGGAATGATTACGCCGTCTACGCCAATCTCGCTACACTTTTTAAAGAACGCATCGAATCCATATTGGTAGATGGGATTCAGGTAACCCATAAGCACCAGCGGCATCTTTACGCCCTTGCGAATGTCGGAGAGCTGCTCAAACAGCAGTCTGAGCGTCATTCCGTTGCGCAGGGCCTTGGTGGCGGCGTCCTGGATTACGGGGCCGTCGGCCATGGGATCGCTGAACGGGATTCCCACTTCTATCATATCAACTCCCTTCTGTTCAAGGGTGCGGATTATCTGCGCTGTGCTGTCAAGCGTGGGGTGTCCGGCGCAGAAATAAAGTGACAGGATGCCGTTTTTCTTCTCAGCGAACAACTTATTAATTCTGTTCATAATTACGTATGTTATTGATAAATACACTCAGTTTGTTAATCTCTTTAAGGCCCGGCTCAACCTCAAACTGGCTGTTCAGGTCAATGCCGCGGAATTTGGGATGCTCTATCTCCACAAGGCGCTCCTCGGCTCCGGGGCCGATGCCTCCGGCCAGGATGAACGGGTTGCCACCGTCATAGCTGTCCAACAGGCTCCAGTCAAAACTTTGGCCGCTGCCGCCCCACCCGCTGCATTTGGTGTCAAACAGGAACATATCCACGCCGTCGGCACGCTCAAATGCGCTGCATTGCACAAAATCATCGGCAGAATCCACCTGTATGGCTTTCATTATAGGCAGCCCGGTGACCTTATGGATGGCGCGGGACAGTTGCGGCGTCTCGGCTCCGTGCAGCTGTATGCGGTTAAGGCCCAGTTCACGGACCTTCTGGACCACCTCATCGGCCGTGGGATTGACAAAGACCCCCACTCTGCACACATCGGGCAGATAATAGGGCCTGTCGCTCACGTAACGCTTGCTACCGTTCCAGCACATAAATCCCATCATATCCGGGCGCAGGCTCTCTACATCCCTGATATTCTGAGCGTCACGCATTCCACAGACTTTGATTATCATATCGCTGCAATGAATTCGGCAAGAGCCTTGCCGGGGTCCGGTTCTTTCATAAAACACTCACCCATAAGGAATCCACGGAATCCCGCCTCGCGCAGGCTGCGTACAGTTTCCGGGTTGCTTATGCCGCTCTCGCTCACTTTAACGGCCTCTGTAGCCATTTTCTCCGCCAGACGGAAGGAGTTGGCCACATCGGTGTGGAAAGTGCCCAGATTGCGGTTATTTATGCCCGCCATATCCGGATCACACTCCAGATAGTCAAGTTCCTGCTCGCTGTGCATCTCAAGCAGCACCTCAAGCTTAAGGTCGTGCGCAGTGCGTGTAAGAGTACGGCACTCCTCCTTGCTCAGATCTGCAGCAATCAGTAATACAGCGTCTGCTCCGGCATTACGCGCCTCAAACAGCTGATACTCATCAACAATGAACTCCTTGCGAAGTATAGGAATATCGACCGATGCACGCACCTGCGGGATAAAATCCAGAGTTCCGCCAAAATACATGCTGTCAGTGAGTATACTCAGGGCCGATGCCCCGCCGGCTGCGTACCTGGGTATCACATCCATAGGCTGTGCATCCTCATGGATCCAGCCTTTTGAGGGGCTCTTACGCTTGAATTCCGCAATGATTCCAGAAGGGCTGGAGGCCAGAGCGCGGCTCATGCTGCGTTCTGCAATGCCGTCGGCCATAAGGCGCTCCACGCGGGCGTATAGTTCTCGGGGCGGAACCAACTGTTTCTGCTGCTCCAGCTCCACCCGCTTATGGGCTACTATTTCCTGTAGTATATCGGCCATTACTGATTGATTTCTACGAATTTACGGAATGACTGCAGGGCGCGGCCGCTTTCCAGTGACTCACGTGCCATTGCCACGCTGTCCTCAATGCTCATGTTGCGGTCCATAATACCTATTCCGCAGGCTGCATTGGCTATGATCACGTTCTTCTGTGCGGTGGTTGATGTGCCGTTCAGCACGCTGTCAAATATGGCCGATGCGTCCGATATGCTTGCACCGCCGAATATATCACTTGGAGAGATGTAGTCCAGCCCCATATCCTTGGGGGTATAAACCTTCTCGTAGTAGTTTGTAACCACCTTGAATCCGCTGGTAAGTGAAATCTCATCGTAGCCGTCATAACTTGTAATGACTCCAAAGTTGTCACCAATGCGCTGATGGATGTTGACATAGAGACGCAGTTGGGCCTGTGTGGCTGTTCCGTGCAGCGAGTTCTTGGGATGGCAGGGATTTACAAGCGGTCCCAGCAGGTTGAAGCATGTGGGAATGGCCAGAGCCTTGCGGGTGGGTCCTACAAACTTCATTCCGTATGCAAACAGCGGTGCGTGAAAGTAGCATACGCCTGCCTCATCGAGCGAACGGCGCAGTACATCGGGGTTGTCGGTGAACTTTACTCCGTGCTCCTGCAGCACGTTGCTGGCACCGCTTACGCTGCTGCTGCCGCCGTTTCCGTGCTTGGTAACCTTGTAGCCGGCTCCTGCAATAACGAATGCCGAGCAGGTGCTTATGTTGAACGTGTTCTTGCCGTCACCGCCTGTACCTACAATGTCAAGAGTGTTCTCCTGGTCCAGGTCTATGTGCTTACCGGTCTCCAGCAGTCCCTGGCGCAGGCCAAGAAGCTCATCTACAGTCACTCCGCGGGCCTGTATGGCCATAAGCAGAGCGGCTATCTGCTGGTCGTTGTACTTACCGTCAATAATGTTCAGCATGATGCTGTGTGTCTCCTCCTGAGTCAGTGAGGCGCCGTCAATGAGTTTTAAAAGATACTGTTTCATATAGCAATGTTATTTATTTGTTATTCAACCAATTATTGATTATTGTCTTACCCTGCGGAGTAAGTACGCTCTCGGGGTGGAACTGGATGCCGCGTATGTCAAACTCACGGTGTCTCAATGACATTATGTATCCGTCATCGCTGCGGGTGGTAACCTCCAGGCACTCAGGCAGTTCCTTGTCATCGACCACCCACGAGTGGTAACGCCCCACCTCAATATCTGCGGGCAGACCCTTGAACAGATAATCCTGTATCGTGATATGTGCAGGAGTAGCCACACCGTGAACCACGTTCCCTATATTGAGCAACTTGGCACCGAAAGCCTCGCCTATGGCCTGATGTCCCAGGCAGATACCCAATATGGGTTTGCGTCCGGCATATGATTTGATAACCTGAGGCATAAGTCCTGCCTCGCTGGGTATTCCGGGGCCCGGAGACAGCACAATCCTGTCATACTGCTCCAGGTCCTCAAGACGGAACATGTCGTTACGCACTACGGTCACACTTGCCCCAAGCTCCTTAAGAAGGTGACTCAGATTGTATGTAAATGAGTCGTAATTGTCTATTATTACGGTCTTTATCATAACTTCTCTGCCATTTGGATTGCCTTGCGCAGGGCGCCCAGCTTGTTGTTAACCTCCTGTAATTCATACTCCACATCGCTCTTGGCCACAATGCCGCCGCCGGCCTGGAACCACAGCTCACCGTTACGGCTCACAAAGGTGCGTATGGTGATGGCCTGGTTCAGATCGCCGTTAAAGCCTATAAAGCCTATGCATCCGCCGTAGGCACCGCGGTTATGCGGCTCATACTCACTTATAAGCTGCATGGCGCGTACCTTTGGGGCGCCGCTCAGTGTGCCGGCCGGGAAAGTGTCAATGAATGCCTTTACGGGATCGGCATCATTGTCCAACTCTCCCGATACGCGGCTTACCAGGTGTATTACATGGCTGTAGTATTGCATATCCTTGTAAAAGTCTATGTGTACGTTGTGGCAGTTGCGGCTTAGGTCGTTACGGGCCAGATCCACCAGCATCACGTGCTCGGCATTCTCCTTGGGATCATTCTTAAGGTAGAGGGCGTTCTCTCGGTCCTGCTCGGCATTTCCGGTACGTTTGGTGGTACCTGCAATGGGATCGATGTATGCCTGTCGGCCCTGAATGCGGCAGTGAGTCTCGGGGCTTGAGCCAAAGATGCGGAATCCGCCAAAGTCAAAATAGAACAGGTACGGACTGGGATTGATACTCCTAAGGGCGCGGTACAGCTGGAAATCATCGCCAGTAAAGGACTGCTTGAAACGGCGTGAGAGTACAATCTGGAATACATCACCGCGCTTGCAGTGGGCAATTCCGCGGCGTATGTTCTCGCGGTGCTCATCATCGGTCAAGGTGCTGGTGCAATCGCCTACGGCATGGAATCCGAATGTGCGGAATGTATGTGAACTGAGGCAGTGCTCAAACTTGTCAAGTGAACTCTCCTCGCCTTCTGCAACCAACTCAATAAGAGTAAGTTCGTTGCTGTAATGGTCAAATACCGCGATGCTTTTAAAGAGCGTGTACTGCATATCGGCCGCATCGTTCTCCTTCTGGGTCTCGTCCTTGATGCTTATGTTCTCAAAGTAGCGTACGGCATTGAATGTGGTGAATCCGTACAGGCCGCAGTAGTTGCTGCCCTCGCCCTCTATGCTAAAGTGGCTCAGGAAATCATTTATGAGCCTGGCTGCGTCATAATCGGCACTGATGGCGTGCTCCTGCGTAGTTCCGTCTGGGAAAAGCATGGTGCCTACGCCATGGGCAATGCTGACTGTGGCAATGGGATTGATGGCAATGAATGACTTGGAGTTCTCAACGCCGTGATAATCAGAACTCTCCATGAGTACGCTCTGTGAGTAGAGGTCACGTACGTTAAGGTATGCCGTTACTGGAGTGAGCAGGTCACCTGCCACTTTACGGCTGGCTGTAAGGTATTTAAATAGCTTCATAATCTATTTCGTCTTTATGTTTAAGGTATGTTGTAAGGTCTTTGTCGCCGCGGCCGCTTACGGTAAGCACAACCACATCGTCTTTCTTGAACTTCATCTTGGGCAGCATGGCCAGTGCGTGGCTGCTCTCCAGTGCCGGGATTATACCCTCCAACCTGGTAAGTTCAAATGCAGCCTGAAGAGCCTCATAATCGTTTACGGCCATCACCTGGGCGCGTCCGGTCTTGTAAAGGTTGCAGTGGATTGGGCCTGTGCCGGGATAATCCAGTCCGGCCGATATCGAATAAGGCTCTATGATCTGGCCGTCGGGGGTCTGCATCACCATGATACGGCTTCCGTGCAGTATTCCGGGAGTTCCAATCTCCATAGATGCAGCCGTTTGAGGGGTATCTATTCCCATGCCTCCGGCCTCGCCCAGAACCAGCTTAACACGCTCATCATCAATATAATGATAGATTGTTCCTGCAGCGTTGCTGCCTCCGCCTACGCATGCCATCAGATAGTCGGGATAGTCACGTCCCTCTTTCTCCATAAGCTGCTCCTTAATCTCGGCCGATATCACACTCTGCAGACGGGCGACCATATCTGGATAAGGGTGCGGGCCTACGGTACTGCCTATGATATAGAATGTGTCGGCAGGATGACAGCACCAGTCACGTATAGCCTCGTTTGTGGCGTCCTTAAGGGTCTTGTTGCCGCTGTAAACGGGCATCACCTCGGCCCCCAGCATACGCATGCGCTCCACGTTCACAGCCTGGCGCTCCACATCAAGCGCTCCCATATAAACCCTGCAGGGCATATTCATAAGGGCGCATACGGTTGCTGTGGCTACACCGTGCTGTCCTGCACCGGTCTCTGCAATGATGCGGGTCTTGCCCATACGCTTGGCCAGCAGGATCTGCCCTATTGAGTTGTTTATCTTATGGGCGCCGGTGTGGTTCAGGTCCTCACGCTTCAGGTAGAGCTTGCAGCCGTACTTCTGGCTCATGCGTGATGCGTAATACAGCGGGCTGGGACGGCCTACATAGTCACGCAGCAGTGCATGGTACTCTTTCTTGAACTCCGGGCTCTCAATAATGGGCAGGTAGCTCTCTTTAAGGGTCTCTACGGTCTTGTAGAGTATCTCGGGGATGTATGCACCTCCAAACTCTCCGTAGTAACCGTTACTGTCAATTTGATAAGTATTCATATTATGTTGTTTTGATTATATGCACAAAAAAAAGGCTCTTCGTGAGTTTACCGAAGAGCCTTGTATGTATGTTCATTTATGGATATATGGCCTCTACCTCACGATCTTATGAATCCCGAGTAAAGCCACCACCAAAATGAAAGATGCATTGTCATTATTATGCGTTTTTGCTTGATTTGTGCTGCAAAGATATGCAAAAGTTCAATATGCAATGGATTTTTGTGACTTTTTTTGAGAAGGAACTTTTAAGGGTATCAGTATCACTGAACTTTCCATTTGCAGTAGCAGGACTATCCCCTTATGGGACCATCAGTGCAGTGGCGTAAAGCGGAGCGCCCCGGAGGATCCCGTTAAGAACGGCACTTGTTTGACGACGATTAGACACCTTCAGGTGGCTAAGATGGAGGAGTTTGCCGTTTAGGGTCCGGAGGGGTTGCGGAGTAGCCACGGAACGTTGCGTCCTATAAGGGGATAGTCCTGCGGTGCTTGGATTTATGATACTGATACCCTTAAAAGTTCCGTGCACCGAGGAGATTATTCAGGATGGGAAGCAATTCTTTTGCTGAACCTGGATAAACTATGCCACTCATTCCTAATGCCATAGCGGCATTTACGTTGTCGGCGCGATCGTCTATGAAGACACACTCCTGGGCTTTCAGATTGTATTTGGAAAGCAGCAGTTGATAGATGGCAGGTTCGGGTTTGGCCAGGTGGACGGAGCTGGAGACTACGTAGTTGTCTATGCTGCCGATGGTCTTGAAACGGCGACGGGCTTCGGCGAATGTGGCGGCGGGCCAGTTGGTGAGACCGAATACTCCGTAGCCTTTCTGTTTTAGGTCCTGGATTATCTCCAGCATGCCGGGGATATCGCCGTGACACATATCGAACCAGCGGTCGCGGAACAGTGCTATGGCATCGGCATACTCCGGGTGCTTGGCCTGGAGTTCGGCTACGCATGTGTCCATATCCTCGCCCCGGTCCATGCGGGTGAACCATTCACGGTTGCAGACATTGTCTGTAAAGTATCGGCACTTCTCTTCATCACCGTTAAATACGGGCATGAACAGGTATGCCGGATTCCAGTCTACAAGGACGTTTCCGTAGTCGAATATGACGTTTTTAATCATTTGATGCAGTGTTTGTTATGGTATCATTCATGATGCTGTCCGCAGCGGCCAGACCAACCATTTTCATGTAGCCGCTAACAGCCTTGAGATACTGCGACATATCATCGGGAGCGATGGGGTCAACTGCCGGCAGATCCATGCGCAGCGGGTCTATGGCGGTGCCGTTCTTGAATACGCGGTAGTCCAGATGCGGACCAGTAGCGGTTCCGGTCATACCCACATAGCCTATCAGCTGGCCCTGCGATACGTGAGTACCTACGCTGATGCCACTGGCAAATCCCCTAAGGTGCATATACTCTGTAGTATACGTGGAGTTATGCTTTATCTTGATATAGTTGCCGCCACCCTTGCTGTCCCAGGCACGTGCGGTCACCACTCCGTCTCCCACCGAATATACAGGAGTGCCCGATGGAGCCGCATAATCAACTCCGTGATGTGCCCTTACAATCTTCTTGATGGGATGCAGGCGGGCGTTTGAGAACTTAGAACTTATGCGGGTGTAGCTTAACGGGGCTTTAAGGAAAGCGCGTCTGAGGCTGGTGCCGTTCTCGTCAAAGTACTCACCGCGCTCATTGTGGTAATTGTATCGGAATGCGTAGTGGTCTGTGCCGGATGTTATGAAATTGGCAGCCAGGACCTCGCCTGTGGCTACTCTGACGCTGTCGGCATAGAGTTCCTGGTAATAGACTGAGAATGAGTCTCTCCTCTGGATTCCAAAAAAGTCTATGGTCCAAGAGTAGATATCGGCTAGCATTCCGGCCAGATCGGGGGCGGCGCCCTGATCTATCATGGCGTTCCAGAGCGATGACTCTATACTGCCGCTGATATAGTTCAGTACGGTGTCGACATCGATTGAGCCGGTGTAACTGAAAATGCTGTCTGTCAGTGAATAGACTGCATAATCGGTCTTGTTTATATCGTATACAAAGTACCTGGCTTTGGCCACCGAATCGCGGTCGCGGACTACGTGATACGGCTTGCCGGACTGCATTCTGCGTACGCTCCAGGTCTCCTGCGATGCCTTTTCCAGATGGTAGATGGTCTGGGATGATACATCGTAACGGTATAATATGGTGGAGAGCAGTTCATTGCGCCCTATCACTCCATCCTCAACATCCAGACTGTCAATGTTGATACCCCAGCGCATTGTCGGCACCGGTACGGGTTCGACAGTCTCCTCCGGTTCGGTTTCGGGTACAGCGTTATTCTGTTTGCAAGACAGCGTAATGGCAATCAATGCTGTCAGAACAATAATATAGCGCCGGAAAAACCTCATCCCTCAATACCTTCAAATCCTTTGATAATCTCGCGGTTAAGTGCATCGCTTACGGGAACAAGCGGCAGACGCATCACGTTTTCAAGTTGTCCGCGGCTGGACATCAGAGCCTTAACTCCGCAAGGGCTTCCCTCACGGAACATTAGTCCATACAGCGGTGAGAGCTGCTTCTGGATCTGCTCTGCCTCGGCATAACGTTCCTGCATTGTAGCGTGGATAAGCTCACCGAAACGCTTGGGTATTGCGTTGCCTATCACCGATATAACGCCCGATGCGCCACAGCGGATTGCCTCCATTGCCAGGCTGTCATCACCTATTATAACGTGGAAACCATCGGGAGCACCGGCGATTATCTCCCTGACCTGCTCCATATTGCCCGATGCCTCCTTGATACCAATCACGTTTTTGAACTCACGTGCTATGCGCAGTGTGGTCTGCGCGGTCATATTTACGCCTGCACGACCGGGAACGTTATAGAGTATTATAGGTTTGGCCGATGCCTTGGCAATCTCGGCAAAATGGCAGTAGATGCCCTCCTGTGAAGGCTTGTTATAGAAAGGAACGGCGCTCAGAATTGCGTCTACGCCGTCTAACTGGTAATTCTTTATCTGGTCAACAACTGTTGCGGTGCAGTTGCTGCTGCATCCCACCATGATAGGGATCCGGCCGTTAACCTGAGCGGCCACGCTCTTTATGACCTGCAGACGCTCTGCATCGGACAATGTCGGAGTCTCGGCAGTTGTGCCCAGAACGCACAGGTGGTCAACGCCTCCTGCAATCAGGTTTTCAACGATTGAATGCAGACTATCGTAGTCAATCTTTCCGTCTTTGCTGAACGGAGTTACAAGGGCAACGCCCAATCCCTTAAAAGGGTAAGAGTAATTCATTGGTTGTTATTGAAGGTTTTTCATTAATCATTTCCAGAAACTCATTCTCCGAGACCAGCCTTACGCCCAGCTCCTGAGCCTTCTCGCGTTTGGCGGGTCCCATATTGTCACCGGCCAGCACAAATGATGTCTTGGCCGATATGCTGCCGGAGTTCTTGCCTCCGTGACGCTCAATGAGCGCCTTGTATTCATCGCGAGAGTGGTGGTTGAACACACCGCTTATCACGATTGTCTTGTCTTTAAGCAAGTCCGATCCACCATCCTGCTCTTCCTGAGCCAGCTCCATCTGCAGGCCGAACTCCTTGAGGCGGTTGACCAATGCACGGCTGCGCTCATCGGCAAAGAAAGAGACAATGCTCTGTGCAATCTTGGTGCCAATCTCGTTCACCGCAGTGAGCTGCTCCATAGTGGCGTTTTCAAGCGCCTCCATTGATTTGAATGCGCGTGCCAGTATCTTGGCCACGGTCTCGCCTACAAACCTTATTCCTATGGCAAACAGCACACGCTCAAACGGTACTTTCTTGGAGTCCTCGATTCCGTGCACAATACTTACGGCCGATTTCTCTCCCAGCCCCTCCAGGCGGCATATATCCATTGCCTTAAGTGTGTAAAGGTCTGCGATATCCTTTATCAGACCTGCCTGGTAGAACAGGTCAATGGTCTCGGTACCAAGACCGTCAATATTCATGGCCTTGCGGCTCACAAAATGCTCTATGCGGCCTTTTATCTGGGGCGGACAGCTTATGGCATTGGGGCAATAGTATGCGGCCTCACCCTCATATCGGATCAGTTTGGTGCCGCACTCGGGGCATACATCGGCAAACTTTACCGGATCGCCCATCAGAAGTGAACGGGAATCCATATCCACGCCTGTTATCTTGGGGATAATCTCGCCACCCTTCTCCACATAGACCATATCGCCTACATGAAGGTCCAAACCTTTGATAATGTCAGCGTTATGTAGTGTGGCACGCTTTACTATAGTTCCAGAAAGCTGTACGGGGTCAAGGTTGGCAACCGGAGTAACGGCACCTGTTCGGCCTACCTGATACGATACGCTGTTAAGGCGTGTAAGCTGCCTCTCTGCCTGGAACTTGTAAGCAATGGCCCATCGCGGTGACTTTGCCTTGAATCCAAGATTGCGCTGCTGGCGCAGGGAATTTACCTTGAGCACAATGCCATCGGTTGCAACCGGAAGGTTCTTACGCTCTGTGTCCCAATAGTTTATATAGTCAAGCACCTCATCGATAGTGGTGCATTTCTTCATGTGGTCCGATACCTTGAAACCCCATTTCTGAGCCTCCATCATGTTCTCATAATGGCCGTCACAAGGCAACTGCTCACCAAGCAGATAATAGAGGTATGAATCCAGCTGGCGGCGTGACACCTCCTGAGGATTCTGCAACTTGAGCGTTCCCGATGCGGCGTTGCGCGGGTTGGCAAACAGAGGCTCCTCCTGCTGCTCACGCTCTGCATTAAGGCGCTCAAACGAAGTCCATGGCATCAAAACTTCACCGCGGATCTCAAAGTTGCGGGGGTAATTGCCTTTCTGGAGTACCAGAGGTACGGATTTGATGGTGCGAACGTTATCGGTCACTATATCGCCCTTAACGCCGTCACCGCGGGTTACAGCCTGAATCAGCTTGCCGTCCTCATAAATCAGAGATATTGAAAGGCCGTCATACTTTAGCTCACAGCATATCTCAAACGGCTCGTTCAAAAGTCCGCTCACGCGCTGAAAGAAATCCCGCACCTCCTGCTCATTATAGGTATTGTCCAGTGAAAGCATGGGATAACGGTGCTCAGCCTGCTCAAAACCCTTACTCAGGTCGCTACCTACACGCTGTGTGGGAGAATTCTGGTCGTAAAGTTCAGGATGACGTTCTTCCAGGTCAATGAGCTCATGCATAAGCTTGTCGAACTCGATATCGGATATTACGGGAGCGTTCTGGACATAGTACAGGTTGTTGTATTTATGCAACAACTCGCGCAGCTCTATTATCCGTTCGGTTTCGCTCATTTTTAGGTTTAGTCTGAAAGTACCGTTTTCAAACCGCGAATTTACGCATAATTTTGTAATTTTGCAGGCGTTTAGAGCACATATTTATGCGTATAGATATACTTACAGTATTTCCCGATATGCTTGAGGGCTTCTTTAACTGCTCAATGATGGCACGCGCCCAGAAAGCCGGTCTTGCCGATATCCATCTGCACGACATAAGGGACTACACCACCGATAAGCACCACAAGACCGATGACTACCCATTTGGTGGCTGCGCCGGCCTTGTAATGAAGATAGAACCCATTGACCGCCTCATTACCGACCTCAAGTCACAGCGTGAATACGATGAGGTGATATACACATCGCCCGACGGCGAGCAGTTCAACCAGAAAACCGCCAACAGCCTATCCCTGCTAAACAACATAATCATCCTGTGCGGTCACTACAAAGGAATCGACTACCGCATCCGTGAGCATCTGATAACCCGCGAGATAAGCATCGGAGACTACGTCCTGACCGGAGGTGAACTTGCCGCCGCAGTAATGACCGACAGCATAGTACGCCTTATACCTGGTGTCCTGTCCGATGAGCAGTCCGCCCTATCCGACTGCTTCCAGGACAACCTCCTGGCACCCCCAGTCTACACCCGTCCAGCCGACTACAAAGGCTGGCGAGTCCCCGACGTCCTCCTCTCCGGCAACCAAGCCCTGATAGACGATTGGGAGTTCCAACAATCAATGGAGCGCACTAAACGCCTCCGTCCCGATCTCCTAAAATGATACAATTGGGGACAGACCCCTTTTGTACTATTTTTGAGATTAATTGTTTTCTGGGGGAACTTTTGGGTTGTTAGCGTCAAAACTACGCGCTTCGCGCTATCCCTCCCACGCCTTTGGCGCGGGCCCCTCCCATTCACAGAGACATGGGCGTCTATGGTTTTGCCTGCTAACAACCCAAAAGTTCCGCTCGCTTAGCGGATTTACTGCAAAATGATACAACTGGGGCCTGTCCCCTTTTGTATCATTCTAAAGCGCCTATGATTTCCTGGACGGATGTAAAGCCATGGCGATTGAGGTATTCTTCGATGCCGTCAATGACTTTCTCAGAGATTGAGGGGTCGATAAAGTTTGCGGTACCGATCTGGATGGCCGATGCACCTGCAAGCAGGAACTCGATTGCATCGGTAGCCGAGCAGATACCGCCCAGTCCGATGACAGGAATTTTTACCGCCTTTGCCGTCTGCCACACCATACGCATGGCAACAGGCTTGACAGCAGGACCACTCATGCCGCCGGTAACGGTTGACAGGATTGGCTTACGCTTCTCGGCATCGATAGCCATACCCAGCATAGTGTTGATGAGCGATACGCTATCGGCACCGGCGCCCTCAACTGCACGGGCAATTTCAGTAATATCAGTAACGTTAGGCGAAAGCTTGACAATCAGAGTCTTATCATAAGCCTTGCGCACGGCTGCCACAACCTGGGCAGCGCTCTCCGGATTGACACCGAACGCCATGCCGCCCTGCTTTACATTAGGGCAAGAGATATTGAGCTCAATGGCAGGTATGTCATCAAGAGTATTGATAATGCCGGCAGTCTGTACGTAATCATCAATACAGGAACCGGACACGTTGACTATGATGTTTGTCTGAATTTTTCTGACCTCAGGATAGATATAATCCACAAAGTAATCCACACCCTTATTTTGGAGACCGACGGCATTGAGCATACCGGAAGGAGTCTCCGCCATACGCGGATATGGATTACCCTGACGCGGATTGAGAGTAGTACCTTTTACAATAATGGCACCCAGACGGCTGATATCCATAAAATCGGCGTACTCGGTGCCGTATCCGAACGTGCCCGATGCCGTCATCACCGGATTCTTGAGCTCCAGTGAACCTATCTTAGTATTCAGTTGAACCATTTCAGTCTGTCAATTTCAAAAACCGGACCCTCTTTACAAACACAAACGTTACCCTGATCGGCAGTATCCTCAACGCAGCAGAGGCAAGCCCCTATTCCGCAAGCCATCTTATGCTCCAGAGATACTTCACAGGCCATCTCATGCTCCTGCGCCCATCGGGCCACAGCCTTAAGCATAGGCGTAGGACCACAGGCATAAATGCAGTCAAATGCCTCGCTGTCCATAAGTAGGCTATGGTTGGTAACAAAACCCTTTTCGCCGGCCGATCCGTCCTCGGTAGTCATGAACAGGTTTCCATACTTCAGGAACTCCTCCTTACGCAGGATAAGGTCTGCCGTGCGGCCTCCGAACAGGAATGCAGGACGTATTCCGTGCTCTGCAAACTCCTGTCCCAGAAACAGCAATGGCGCCACACCTACTCCTCCGCCAATAAGCAGAGGTTTGGCCACATGGGTGCTGCGGTAGTTGAATCCGTTTCCAAGCGGCAGCAGCACGTTTATCTTATCGCCGGCCTTGGCATCGGCAAGAGACTGCGTACCCTCGCCGACAATCTGTATAAGGAATTCAACAAGATTGTTTGTGCGGTCTATAGCATGTATGGAGATTGGTCTGCGTAGCAGTACTTTAGCTGATGGCACCTGGAGTTCGGCAAACTGTCCGGCAACCATATCTGGCAGATTGCCCGGATATTGCAATGTAAGCAGTGTGGCGCATGGTCCGACAAGGCGGTTGTCGGCCACCGTCATATCTGTCTGGAATTTCTTCATATGTTGTAAAATAGCACTGCGAAGGTACAAAAAAAGGTGCAACCCCAAAAGGCTGCACCAGGTTAGTTATAGGTTTAATTGATCAGTATTCCTGAACATTCTTAAAGTCACGCCACTCCATGCGTCTCTTATAGTTGAGCACCTGGCCTCTGGGGACATACAGCTTGGCGTTCTGCTTGGCGGCATCGTCAAAAGCGTTCGGGCAGTGAGCCGGCCACATACCATGGGCGTTGACAAGCATCAGCTTGGGGCAGTTCTTGAATGACTCTGCACCGATGATTCTGACATTACCTCCCAGCTCAACTTCCTCAAGAGCTGTGCAGTTCTTGAATGAGTTGTCACTGATGGCTGTCACAAAGTTTCCTATAAATACCCTTTTAAGGAAGGTATTGTCCATAAAAGCTTCTGTACAGATTATTGAAACTTCTTCTGAGATAACATATTCGGCTGTCTCCTTCTTGGCGGGGTATTTGACCAGCATCTTATTATCCTTGCTGAACAGGACTCCGTCAACATCCTTATAAGACTGATTATTCTCATTTACAGTGAACTTCTTAATGGCACTACAGCCCTTGAAAGCGCCATCCACAATGCGTAATACACTATAAGGTATATCGATTGATGTGACTCCGGTACAACCATAGAATGCGTTCTGGTCAATCTCTACTACGCGGAACGTAAATTCATCATTCTCACCCGTGGTTATAAACGAAGGTATACTTATATCGCCCTTGTAACTGCTGGCACCGTCATCATAATTCTTACGTCCGTTTGTCCGGTCCCAGGTAAGGGTTACATTTCCAAAGTTGTCGAGAATCTTATAACAGAGGGTGGTACCGTTATTATATTTAACGGTGACAATCTGATCCTCAACTTTTGCATCCAACTGTTTAACCAGCAACGTTTGCCAAACCTCTTTCTGATTTGTTTTTGATGCTTCTTTGCTTGAACGGCAACCGACCATGCAAATGGTAGAAACCAGGACAACAAATAGATATTTTTTCATAGCCTTATATTTTTAATTGGTTTGTTTTTAGCAAATATAAACATCAAAAACTAAAAAATCAAAAAAACGGTATTATTTTTTTAAATCAGGTAATAATTTTTGATATGTACCGTCTTCAAAAAATACAACCACTTCTTTAATTCTCTTTTGGTGATCATTGGCAAGTGTGTTTGATTTATCGCTAACATCCTTATTATTAAGCCTTTTACGAGACTGAACGGGCGTCTTTACCTCGTTTAGGTTTGAAAAATCCGAATTATCTCTGGTATTTGGCCGAAATAAAGCACTCTCGTTTCCTGAAAATAGAGGATAGTCAATGCTGTTATCCTGAGATGGAGCCGATGTCTCACCAAAAGTATTACCTTTTCCATATAACAGCCATTCAAGATCAACCTGAGGAAAACCATCATGTATAGCCATGATGATCTTCAGGCTTGGCTCATTTCTTCCATTCAGTATATGTTGAAGTGTTGCCCTTTGTACTCCTATAGCATTTGCAAACTGCGTCGGTGAACAGTTGAGCATCTGCATCAATTGAATCAGTCTTTCTTTCATTTGGGTGGTGTTTTTGTTGTTGGAACAAATGTATAACGAATTTTTGTATCCAACAAGAATCCATTTGTATAAACAATATTTGTGTTTACATTTGTAGGTTGTACAAATGTATCTGCATATATAATGCATCAGGGATTCTGCTAAACACTCTACCGGAATATTACTTTGAAAATAGTTTGATTTTTATATATAATATATTGGAAATATATAAATTATAATCAAATAGATATTCGATTTCCCATTCCGCTTGAGCGTTTTGCATACAATTTGCCGAGAACCTAAAAACAAGTGCAGGTAACTCAATATAAATACACTGATTAATAGAGTTTTATATATAAGAAGCTGCTTTGTATAAAATTTTGCATATAAGCTGATGTTCTTTTTATTCCTTTTGTGAGCCACTGTATGAAAAAACACATTTGTAGCCACAAACAGCTTCAGTACACATGTAAATATACATATGTATCGACTATATAATACAAATGTTTGCGTGAAAAATAGTTAAATGAAGTGCTGCCGGCAAACATGAAATCCCCTTATCGCTGAGATTTCAATATTTGACGACAATGTGTACAGATGTAAGCAAAAAAACGAGCTGTGACAAGGAATGATCAGTGCAGAATCATGTAAAGCAATTCCCTGAGTAGTCCCTCGCCTGTATTTGAGGTAGTTTCTACCCCTTTTGACTTGGCGTCATATTTTCGGATTGTACTAATTATGTTCATGGTCTGTGTTGCGGTATAATTCCGCATTCCGGTAGTATAGTCCCTTACCCCCCAAGTGTTCTTAAGGTCCAGCTGATCGGCTATCCCCCTGTCCGTCTTGTCAGGAGCATAAAAAGCCAGCATCAGATTGGCAAAGTACGGAAAAATGGCGGCTGTAACCAGTTGCATAGGATACATCTTGGGGTTACTCTCGTAATATGAAGCAATCTGATTGGCTTTGAGAATGTTTTTGTTGATTATGGCATCCTTGAATTCAAAAATATTGAAGTCTTTGCTTATTCCCACCCTCTCTTCAATGAATTCCGGTGTTATCTCTTGCTGTCCATCGGGTAAACCGGTAACAAGTTTATTGAGTTCACCGTTAAGACGGCTCAGATCAGTGCCGACAGACTCACAAATCATTGATATGGCCTTGGGGGACATTTTCAGACGGCGTTCATCAATAAACTCTTCAACAAATTGTGGCAGTGCGTCATCCCTGACCTTCTTTGATTCAAACAGAACCCCTTCCTTTTCGATTACCGCTACAACTTTCTTGCGCCGGTCAAGGGATCCGTTCTTGTGACAGAACACCAATACCGTGCTTTTTTGAGGGTGCTGCAAGTAAGCCATCAGGATTTCGGAAGGTGAAGCAGGAGCCGAATCCGAGTCCTTTTTCATCAGGTGTTGAGCCTCTTTCACAATGATAACCTGTCTGTCGGAGCCCATCGGGTATGCCCTGGCTCTCTGGATAACCTCATTCATTGTGGTCTCATTACCATAGAGAATCAGCTGGTTGAAATCCCTCGCCTCTTCGGGAAGGGCATTATCTCTAATATAGTCAGAAATAGAATCAATAAAGAACCCCTCGTCTCCCATAAGATAATAAATTGTCTTATAGATTCCGGATTCCAGATCTTTCATGATCTGACGGTATGTTGAACCTGATGTTGCCATTCCAAATCCTTTTATTAACTTCGCGGCATCAGAAATGCCTATTTGAATAACAGTCGATTACAAAGATATGATTGATAATCTGAATTTGCCATCATTTGAGCCAAAAATATCCGAACGGGAAGGGAAAATCGTAACCTGGGACCCTGTTCGCAAGCTTTGGGTGGCATTTACCCCCGAAGAAAATGTCAGACAATCTTTCGTTTCATATCTTGTATGTCATAAAGGATATCCGATATCACATATAGCTAATGAACAGACTATCGGATTGAATGGCATGAGCAGGCGTTGTGACTCTGTAATATATGACAAAGCCGGACATCCTAAGGTTATAGTTGAATATAAAGCACCGACTGTAACCATATCCCAGAAAGTCTTTGACCAGATCTCTCGCTACAATCTTGTCTTACATGTAGACTACCTGATAGTCAGCAATGGACTCAAACACTACTGCGTAAAAATGGAATATCCCACAGGAAAGTATACATTCCTGCAGGATATTCCGGGTTATTCTGATTTGTAGGATTACTCCTCTTCGGCGGCAGCCTTGCGTGTACGGCGTTTAGGAGCAGCCTCCACTTGCTTGACCTCCACTTTTACACCAGCCAGTTCGGGATCTATCATGATACGTCCGCAATATTCGCAAACGATGATTTTCTTGCGCATGCGGATGTCCAGCTGACGCTGAGGCGGAATCTTGTTGAAGCAACCGCCGCATGACTCACGCTGTACATATACGATACCAAGTCCGTTGCGGGTATTGTTACGTATACGACGGAATGACTGGAGCAGACGAGGCTCGATATTCTGCTCAAGAACCTTGCACTTCTCGCGCAGTCTCTCCTCTTCCTGGCGGTTCTCCTCAATGATCTCATGAAGCTCTGACTTCTTGATTTCAAGGTCCTGTTTCTTCTCCTCAACAAGCGCCTTATTGCTCTCTATCTCCTCTTTCTTGGCGTTGATTGCGGCAGTAAACTCGCGGATACGCTTCTCGGCCAACTCAACCTCCAGGTTCTTGAATTCAATCTCCTTGTTGAGTGAGTCAAACTCACGGTTGTTGCTTACGTGGTCCTGCTGTTCCTGATATTTTGCAATTGCAGCTTTGGAAACCTCTATTACGTTCTTGTTTTCAGCAACGCCCTTGGTCATATCAACGACATCGGCGCTGGCCTTTTCGATTCGTGTTGTAAGACCGGCAATCTCGTCCTCAAGGTCCTGAACCTCAAGAGGCAGTTCGCCGCGCAGTGTCTTGATCTTGTCAATCTCGGTCAGCATGGTCTGCAGCTGATACAGTGACTGGAGTTTCTCCTCTACAGAGTACTCGCTGGGGTCTTTCTTAGTGTTTGTAGCCATAATTTATATGTAATAATTTATCGGATTCGTCTTGTTTGCGGTCTTGAGCACTCTCAGCTCCGGGAATGCCTCCTTAAGGATGTCGGCAATCAGGTCAACCGTGAACTGCTCGCTCTCAAAATGTCCGGCCTCAATCAGTTTGATGGTGCCGTCGTAGCCAAAGAAACGGTGATATCCAATCTCACCGGTCATGAATGCATCAGCGCCCTGCTCTACTGCCTTATCGGTCAGGAATGCACCTGCGCCTCCGCATACAGCCATACGTTTTATCGGGCGGCCAAGTTCACCGTTGTGTCTGATGCATGTCACTCCGAACTTCTCTTTAACCAGAGCCAGTAACTGATTCTCTGTCATTTGCTTAGGGAATCGGCCGATAATACCGGCGCCATTACCGTCGGGCTGCTCATCCAGGGGCTTGACATCGGTCAGTCCCAGAACGTTTGCTATGCGCATGTTCACGCCCTTGCTGGCGTTGTCCAGGTTGGTGTGGCTTGCGTAGATTGTAATACCCACGCGTACGGCGCTCATCACGATACTACCTATGCTGTCATCGGTAAGGCGTTTGAGCGGACGGAACAGCAGCGGATGGTGCGAAATAATCATATTGCATCCGTTGTTGATGGCCTCGTCAACCACTTGACGGGTTACGTCCAGACACAATAAAACCCCTGAAACTTCGGTCTCTGTAGTTCCAACCTGCAAGCCTGAATTATCGTAATCATCCTGCAGTGGCAGAGGCGCGAAACTCTCAAGGGCATCAATTACCTCCCTGATTTTCATCACCTTTCCTTAAAGTGTGCTGCAAAGATACACAATTTAATTGAGAATTGAGAATTGAGAATTGAGAATTAATACGCAGAACCTGCGTAAAAAAAATTGCCACGCACCGCATGGCAATTCTCAATTCTCAATTCTCAATTCTCAATTTTTAAATCAAGCCCAATATCACTTTGTAAGAATGAACCTCATCCGGATCACCCAGCTCCTTGCCCGGGGTGTCGGACAGTTTCACGCAGCGGTAGACGTGCTGGCGGGGGTTCACCTGGAAGGTCTTGAGTTTCATTACGATGTTCAGGG
Source organism: uncultured Prevotellaceae bacterium (assembly GCA_900318995.1). Taxonomy (GTDB): domain Bacteria; phylum Bacteroidota; class Bacteroidia; order Bacteroidales; family Bacteroidaceae; genus Colenecus. Next base: position 25,587 of record ONMR01000012.1, read on the forward strand.
GCGCTACGGTACCGACATCGTTGGTGAGGTTTGTGCCGATGCCGAACGATACCTTTATCCTACCTTCAAAGTACTTCTGGATGGCCAGGGCACGGTCAAAGTCAAGGGCGTCACTGAATACGATTGACTTTGTCATGGGGTCTATGTGGTATGATTCGTATTTGGCTATGATCTTGTCGCCGAACTCAAACGGATCGCCGCTGTCGTGACGTACGCCGTCATAGAGTTTTGCCATATCCAGTGAGAAGTTGCGCAGGAATACGCGTGTAGTGAAGCAGTCAGGCAGCATGGTACCCATGTTTCCGCCGAATATCTGTGCCCAGTTGCGCATCACGTAGTAGTTTGCTTCCTTGGGGCCCATGAATGCAGCCGTAGCCATCATAAGCTCGTGCGCCATTGTGCCAATAGGCTTCAGGTCCGGACGGATTGACTGGTATTTCATTGCGAAATATACGGTCGATGAGCCGATGAAATACTTGGCGTTACGTGTCAGATACTCGGTTACATGATCCTCAACCTCACGTGAGTAGCGGCGGCGCATACCAAAGTTTGCAAACTTGAGCTTGTTCTCGTTTGATATTGCAACCTTCTTTTCCAGATGGCTGTCAATGTATGCCCAGTCCGGCTCGGTTTTTTCATATATCTTATAATATACCTCCGATACCGTACTCAGAATGGGGATTTCATACAGAGTGACCTTGTAGATAAGGTCTTTTGCCTCAATGTGCAGGTGGCCCTCCTCATCAAGCGATATATCAATTATGTCGGCATCAAACCGGAATCCTTTGAGCCACTCAAAATAGCACTGAGGTATGAAATATATATTGGAGAGGCACCATTTGAACTCCTCATCGGTCAGGGCCAGCGTCTCCAGTTTCTTGAACTCCTTGCGCAACAGGTCCACAAACTCCGGCGTGAATTTCATGCCGTTGCGGTCATTGAAACTGAATGTGCCTATACCCTCGGGAGTAGTCCGTTGGTAGTAGTATGACATGGAGAATTTGTAGAGGTCATTCTCCAGCATGCTTTTTACAATAGTGCTCTCCATAAAATCCTTATTTATAAATCTTTATCTTATTCTCGTTCATGTAGGTCACCAGGGGTTCGTTGCTCTCTATCGATGCTACACCCTCCAGGTAAACCGAGAGTTCAAAACCTACCTCCTTGCTCAGACGAACCAGGTTCTTCAAGGTCTCCAGGACGCAGTACTCGGCAGCGATACCGCATACCACAACCTTGTCACCCTTTACAAAAAGATCCTGGTCATTACCCTTAGTATTCTCAAACTGACCGTACTCCTCCTTGTCCTGAGCCTGGCCCTTGGGGAGAAAACGTACATTGTCAATGTTCAGGTTGTCCAGAATGCCGTCTGGAAGTGCTGCACCAACGGTATAGCGTACGCAGTGCTGCGGCCAGATACCGCCGTTAGCCTTGAATGAGCAGTGGTTCCAAGGATGCCAGTCAAGAGTGAAATAAACTCTGTCAAAAGACGTAAGCTTACTCTTGATGGGATCCACAACGCGGGTACCGTCGGTAGCGGGAAGGTTTCCGTCAATGAAATCCTTCTGGAGGTCCACAACTACCATAATGTTGGCTGGTTCACGGTCTGTCATAGCTTTCTGTGTCTTGTTTCCTGTGCATGCCACCATTGCCATAACTATGGCTGCTGCGGCAAAAATCTTTAATACTTTCATTTCAATAAAATTGTATTTGAGACTGCAAAATTAATGCTTTTAAGAGTAAAAACAAACTTGTTTGTTTATCAACTCACATTTGTGTACCTTTGACATCACATTTAAACGACCCTGACAAATGCGGTGCATAGTAAGACAGCAGACAGATATCGACCCCGTCAAATGGAATGAGTTTGTCCGGGCCAACTCCATGGGATGGGCACATTTCCTTTATGAAGTTATAGCTATAGACAGGTACGCCTCATACCGGAATCTGTCATTTGCCATTGTTGATCAGGATAACAATGATGATATACTGTTCATTATGCAGCTTCACCGCACCTCAAAGTACGGATTCCTGACAAGAATCGGATTCCCCTTTTTCAAGGAAAAACTTAAAAGCCGATGGGGTTATGTAATCAAGGACGGACTGGTCAGGAAACACCAAAGACTGGTTAAGGAGTGCTTTGAGAACTATATTGACCATTATCTGGCCGATAATCCCATAAAGCTTTTCAGTGCCGACCTGGCTCCCGTAACACAGGACCGCCTCAATCATAGGGATGGCATTAATCCGCTGGTCTTCTTTGATTTCAAACCTAGAATCAGATACACATGGGTGGTTGATCTGTCCAAGCCCGATGACCGCATGCTGGCCGACTGTGAGGAGACAACCCGTCAGGCAGTACGAAAGTTAGAGGCATCGGGCCGTTATGAAATGGTTGAAGCCAAATCCACACAAGAGGATTGCCGGATTTATATCGACCTGCACAAGGAGACTTATACCCGTACAGGTGCCGCAAAAGACATAATAGCCGATGATTATCACCACAACATATTCTTTAACCTTATCCCCAAAGGAATCTGCCGTGTCTTTTTCCTGAAGGAGAATGAGACCGGCCAGGTAATAGCAACGGTAGCTGTCCTGATATATGGCAATACCGCCTACTACTGGTGGGGAGATTCCAGGAACGAGAAAGAGATAGGCGTCAATAAGTATCTGCTTTTCAAGGTGATATGCCTGATTCGTGATAGTTTCGGCAAAACAGGATACTTTGAGACGGGAGGAGCCTACCCTTACCTTCGGCGGGGCAAATACAAAGGTCTGAATGACTTTAAGAAATGCTTCGGTACTTTCCTGATGCCCATATACTGTGGCGATTATCAAAAGATTAAACCTGCCAAGAAACAATAATAACAGATAAATGAACAAATCAAAACTATTAGTAGCCGTAGTGACGGTATTGTTGACTATGTCATGCAGTGAATTAAAGAACAATCCGTTCTTACAGGAAAGCCAGTTGCCATATGGCGCTGTAGAGTTTGACAAGATACAGTCAAGTGATTATCTGCCCGCCTTTGAGGAGGGATTCCGCCAGTTCAAGGCCGATATTGACGCTGTGGCTGCTTGTCCCGATGCCCCCACCTTCCAGAACACAATCGAGGCCCTGGAGTCAAGCGGCCGGCTTCTGAACAAGGTAAGTGCCGTATTCTTCAACCTGATGGAGACCGATGCCGATGACCTGATGAAAGAGACCGAGGAGAAGGTCATTCCCATGCAGACCGAGGCTGACTCCTATCTTTACATGAATGAGGTTATCTTTAAAAGAATCAAGCAGTTATATGACAGTAAAGATAATGGAGGCCTTACCACAGAACAGATCAAGGTATTGGAGAAATACTACCGCCGTTTTATCAAGGGAGGCGCCCTGCTGGATGACAAGGCTAAGGCCCGTTTTGTAGAGATTCAGAACCGTCTGGGTGAACTCCGCATCAAGTTTGCCAAGAACAATCTTGACGAGAGCAATGCCTACGTTCTGAACGTAACTGACATAAAGCGTCTTGAGGGACTCAGTCAGGACCAGTTGGAGGCTGCTGCCACTCGCGCTAAGGAAAAAGGCCTGCAGGGTTGGGCATTCAACGTACAGAAACCCTGCTGGATACCGTTCCTGCAGACATGTAAGGACCGCAACCTGCGCGAGCAGATGTACAAGGCATACTACAGTCGCGGCAACAACAATAACGAATTTGACAACAAGGCCATCGTAAAGGAGATACTCACCTTACGCCTGGAACTGGCCAATCTGCTTGGTTATGAGACGTTTGCCGATTATCAGCTTGAGGACCGCATGGCCAAGACCCCGCAGGCAGCCTATGACCTGCTTATGGAAATATGGAAATTCGCCCTGCCGCAGGCCGAGCGCGAGCGTGACGAGATGCAGAAGATCATCGATGCCGAAGGCGGTAAGTTCAAGCTGGAGGCTTGGGACTGGTGGTACTACGCCGAGAAGCTGCGCAAGCAGAAATATGATCTGGACGAGTCACAGCTGATGCCCTACTTTAGTCTTGACAACGTACGCAAGGGCTCATTCATGGTTGCCGAGACCCTCTTCGGCATCAAGTTCAAGAAGGTCGATAACCTGCCCGTCTACCATCCTTCGGTGGAGACCTGGGAGTGTCTGGATGCCGACGGCAGCCACCTGGCCTACTTCTACACCGACTGCTTTGTGCGCCCCACCAAGCGTCAGGGAGCCTGGATGACTAACTTTACAGATGAATTCAACTACGGAGGCCGCAGCCAGCGTCCCACCATCGTGAACGTATGCAACTTCTCCGTGCCTACCGATACCCTTCCCTGCCTGCTCTCCATAGATGATGCCCGCACCGTATTCCACGAGTTCGGACACGCCCTGCACGGAATGCTCACACAGTGCCACTATCCTACAGTAAGCGGTACTGCCACACCGAATGACTTTGTCGAGATGTGCTCACAAATCATGGAGCACTGGGCCATAGATCCCTCAATATTAAAGCAGTACGCATTCCACTACAAGACAGGAGAGCCTATCCCCGACGCTCTGATTGAGAAGATGCAGAACGCCGGCCATTTCAATACAGGATTCGAGACCGTAGAGCTTGTAGGAGCCGCCCTGCTGGATATGGAGTATCATATGCTCAAGGACTACACGGACTTTGATGACCAGAAGTTCGAGGATGAGATATCGGCCAAACTGGGTATGATACCGCAGATTGAATACCGTTACCGCGGCACATTCTTTAACCACATATTCAATAACGACTACTGTGCAGGCTATTACAGTTATCTCTGGGCCGAGGTTCTGGACTGCGACGCCTTCCAGTGTTTCCAGGAGGAGGGCCTCCTCAATAAGGAAACCGGCAGGCGCTATCGTCAGAACATACTGGAGAAAGGCGGCAGCGATGACCTGATGAAACTGTACCGCCAGTTCAGAGGCAGCGATCCCAAGACCGAGGCAATGTTACGTAACCGTGGATTAATTGATTGATATTTGTAAATATGACTTTAGCAGGAATTCTGTTTCTCATCATTGCGACCGTATGCGCCGCAATGTTCTCTGTAGCGTTCAAGATCTTTCATCGCAAAGATATTGATTCACACCAGGCAATCTTTTTCAACTACCTGATAGCCTTTGTTATGGGTGTGCTGTTCTCACTTCACGGTGAGGTGGTTGTCAACCCATTCAAGGCCAGTTGGCTGGTGCCCGTAATCATACTGGGATTCATTTTCATGGCAGGTATGGTCCTGCTGTCCGAATCCACCCGTCGTGTAGGTGTAGCCATTTCCACGGTCTGCAGCCGCGCATCGATGGTAATACCCATCATAGTATCATATCTGATGATTCAGGGCAGCGACAAGCCCAAATGGCTGCTTATTTGTCTGGTTCTGGTTTCCATGACCCTTACCGTATGGACCGGAAAGCAGGAAAGCGGACACAAAATCACCGTCATGGACATACTGGCCCCGCTTTCAGTATTCATTGCATTCGGAGCCAGCAACTCATTCCTCAAGGTGTTACAGCATAAGGTTACTGTGGCCGATACAGCCGCCGGACTCTCCCAGCAGGCCATCAACAGCGAACTATCACTGGTTACCGCATCGGTATTCTTTGTGGCCATGATAATTTGCTCCTATTCATTCTTTACCAAGGATGAGAACGGCAAGCGCGCCCCTATCCGGTTCAAGAACATTCTGGGAGGTGCAGCACTGGGCCTTATCAACTATTTCTGCACCTACACCCTGATGCTGGCCATGAAGACCATAGACTCCTCCCTGCTGTTCCCCCTTCACAACATCGGAATAGTAGCCATCGGAGCCCTGGTAGGCATGTGGGCATTCCATGAAAAGATGAAACCGCACCAAATACTCGGAATGGTACTTGCTGCGGTCTCAATTGCCCTGCTCTGCATCTAAAATGATACAAAAGGGGACAGACCCCTTTTGTACTATTTTAATCGAATATCAGTTTTACTCCCAGCTGGAAATACCAGCAGTTGGAGTTGGATTTATCCAGATCAAAGGTCTTTGAAACAAGGCCGTCTTTGTTTGTAGCCATAGTGAACTGCGGATATCCCTCAGCATCAGTGCCCTTGTAATCAAGCAGTTTAGCGTTGTTGCAGGCTGCAGGAGTCTGCATTACACCCCACTTGCTGCTAAGCAGGTTTCCTACGTTCATGATATCCAGTGACACCTGCAGAGTCTCGTTGTTGTGTTTGGAGCCTCTCAGGGCACCTACATTGAAGTTCTGGGCCAGATGCAGGTCCAGGCGGTTCAGCCATGGCATATGGGCGGCGTTTGCATCGGCATACTCACCTTTGTGGCTGCTCAGATACCTGTCCTGGTTGACAAAGTCCCAGAAAGCCTGCTGCTGCATCTCTGCAGTTATAGCTCCATTGTCCACAAACTTTACCTCATCCTTACTTGCCGGTATGTAAATAAGGTCATTCGTGATACCGTCACCGTTCATGTCATTGCTGTAGGTGTAGCTGTATGTACCGGCTGTATAACCAGTGTAGAACACTCCAACCTCAGTACTCATGAACTTATTTCTGGCATAACCGATACGGTATGTAGCCATTGCTGACAGCTTATCCGGAATAACATAGGCCGATGGGCGCAGACCCAGTTCGTTGGGGCTGTTCACGTTCACATCGTTGCTCCAGGCCGAGTTCAGGGCCGATCCCTTCATATCCTGCACGGACATTGAAACCTGATGTATGTAAGCAAGTTCAGTCTTAAGACCGTACACGGGTTCAGCCTTGACAGTTCCGCCCAATGACCAACTGTAACCCTTGTCGGTATTACTGATAACCATGGCGCCACCTGACTTGGATACTGTCGAATAAACGGGTGCTACCGTATTGTAATTCACTCTGTTATCAGTTCCGCTAAAACGTCCTGCAGCATCGTCGTGAACCTGGTTGTAGTTCTCAATATATACGGCGTTAATATCCTTGTTGTATATACCCTCAACCGATACTGCCAGCGGGAATGCCAGGTCGTCGGGCTCATAGTCAATGGCAAGGGATGTCTTGAATACCTGCGGCAGTTTGAAATTATCCTGAATACCGGTAATAGATGCACCCTTGAGCACGGGATTGGGATTAGCCGTCATGGGCAGCCCCTGCTGGATCAGATAGTTCCTCAAATCAGCCTCGGTATAGAGGAATTTGCCCTGCAGACCCGTCAGGAAGGCATCGCCTGCCGTTGGGAACATAACCGTGTTTTGCAGCATACCGCTGCTATTGGGGATTGTGGCAAAGAAAACCAGAGGGATACGGCCGGTAAACAGACCTGCACCGCCGTGAACAGTCAGTGTGCGGGCATCGTCCACATTCCAGTTGAATCCTACTCTCGGTGACAGCTGCACGTTTGCCTTGGGCCACTTGCCGTTGTCTATGACCGGAGCCTTAGGACCTGTTATCTGTTCGGTTGAATAGAAGTGGCTGGTCCAGTCCAGAGCCTTGAATGACTCATTGGTCTGCAGCGGCTCATAATACTGCATATGGTCTGCCCTGAGTCCGTATGTAACAGTAAACTTGTCTGTTATATGTGACTCAGCCTGCAGGAAAGCGGCGGTCTGACCAAATGATGTACGTGATGCAGGATCATCAATCCCGTCATAGGTGTAAGTCATTCCGAATGCCGCAGGAGCAGCCTGATTGATAAAATCCTCGAGTGAGTTGTATCGGTAGTAACCCGTTCCGTACATGCGGTAGTTGGTGGCACCCTTCTGGTACTGATAGCTCAGACCGGCCGTAATGGTGCTGTGAGCCAGTGTCCAGCGTATATGGTCACTGAAACTGTATGTACGCACGTAGTTTCCGGTGCCGTTTGAGAATGCCTCATAACCAGCACTCATGAATGCGTCACCATCCTTACGTATATCGATATGAGGGAACCAAGCCGATTCCGAACCTCTCAGATTGCTCACGTCCGATACGCTGGCAGAGAACTTGTTGCTCATATGTCCGCTCAGGCGGCTGTTGAGCTCAGCCACTGCCGACCATGCGTTGTCGTTGATACTGAAGCAGTTATTAAGGAATGCGTACGAGTTCTTTGATATGCGGTCCGATGCAGCCTTGGCACCTACAGTGCTCTTGGCATTTGGAGTGTTCCACTGCTTGTTGCCGGTCCAGTTGTAACGCAGCATCAGGTTATGATTGTTGTTGATGTTCCAGTCAATACGTGCTAGGATCTTGGTATTGGTCTGGTCACCGTTGGTAAGGTCATATCCGCCTGCATCATAACCGTAAGCCTTGAGTGCAGCGGCAAACTGATCCATATCGGCTGCGGTAACGCGGCTTATCTTAGCGGCATCATCTCCCACGCCGTCCTGTGAAAGCTTGTACTCGGTTATCGGACCGGGTGTGGTAACATACTCAGCATTAACAAAATAGAACAGCTTGTCCTTAAGTATCGGACCACCCAAAGTGAATCCAACTGTAGTATGACTGTTGCTAACCCTGTCGCCCAGATCCACGCCGTCAATACGGTTGCCGCGCATCTTCTCATTATGGAAATAGGTATAGGCAGTGCCCTTGAAAGTGTTTGTACCGGACTTGGTGATTACATTGATGCCACCGCCGGTAAAGTTGCTCTGACGTACATCGTAAGGCGCAATAGCCACCTGCATCTCCTCGACTGCATCAATAGATATAGGTGTTCCGCCACCGGGCAGATCGGCCGAAAGACCAAAGCTGTTGTTCAGTACTGCCCCATCGATTGTGAGTGTGGTACCGCGGCCGTCACGTCCGGCCATGGTGTTCTCAATGCCGCTGTAGGGCGACAGACGGGTGTAATCCAGCATGCTGCGGTTAACTGACGGCAGCAGCGCCATGCTCTCCCTGCCAATGTGATAGGTCTGGCCGGTACGGGTCTCATTAAAGTGCGTACTCTCGCCGCGTATGGTCACGGTCGGGATGTTTCTGGTCTCCTCCTTAAGAACTACATTAAAATTGTAATCCTTACCCATAGAGAGCACCACATTGTCATAAGCCACATCCTGATAACCCAGGAACGATACCGTCACCAGATACTTGCCTGGCTTGAGTCCCGACAGGGAAAAGATGCCGTACTTATTGGCAACCGCGCCGTAGAATGCGCTGGTCTCATTGTTGGTAACCACTACCGATGCTGCCTGGAGCGGCTCTCCGTCAGAGTCTTTCACGGAACCGCTGATGGATGCTGTAGTGTTCTGAGACCATGCCCCTGTGCTGGCAAACAACAACACGCATAGGCACGCAAACCCGATGAGTCTGAATGACATACTGTCGGCCATAGCCGAAAAACTGAACTCGGATGTCTCATTCACGCCCTTGGCACAAATGAGTTTTGCAGGCGCGATAACGCCTGACAGGACTGTTTTGATACTCATAAATTCTTCTTCCATCCAGACTATACTGTCGGTACCGTAGTTGCAACGGTTCGGCCTTTCGGCTCGCGGACTCTACCGCCGGTCGGGGAATTGCGCCCCACCCTGAAGTTTTACGCCTGCAAATTTCCGCTTTCTACGCGACTCTGCAAAGCTTTTTCTGCTAAAAAAGATAAAGTTTATGATAAATGGTAAGGCCGGTTTCCTCCACCTGAATATAAGTATTCTGGAGACGACGTTACGGGGCTACTCAGAACCCCTCCGAGACCTAAACATCGATCGCCTCCCTTTTAGCCACCTGAAGGTGTCTAACGGTCGTTGGACGTAACGATGTTCTTAACGGTCTCTCCAGGGCCTTCGCTCACGCCCCTTCACTGACGCTCCCGAATACTTATATACAGGCTCCGTAAACCGGAATGCCACGTGCACCCATAAAGTACAAAAGGGGTCTGTCCCCTTTTGTATCATTTTTTGGTTTTGATTTCTATTACTCCGTTCTTTCCTTTCTCGCCCCAGACGGTTACTGCAGCTTTTCCTTTCAGAACGGTCATGGACCGGACGTTTTCAGCATCTATATCTTCGATGCTTCCGTTGAAGACTTCATCGTCTACAATAATGAGCGGTGTTTCACCTTCTTTAAAGGCACTCTTCAGTTCCCCCTCAGAAAAGCCGTTGGAGTTATATGTAGAAGATGTCGTGCTTCCTGATTCCCACGTTGAAGACTTATATGTTGTTGATGATTTGCCCGTTGGGTCTGTATTAACATCTGAACTCATGAACATATCAAATGGGTCCGATATTTTTGTCTTGATGTTATGCTCTTTGATTACCCCTTCGGTAGAGTTCTTGTAGTTTATGTCATACTTGACGATGGTCTTTGAGACCAGTTGAGAGCCGTCAAATGCGGTAATGGTCTGACCGTCTATTACATAGCGGTTGATTGTGTCGGTCGGGGCTGCAATTTCATTGGAAACTGACAGCGTAGCAAACAGTGCTGAGATTAATAATGCGTTCATATTCAATCAATTATTAAAGTTAGTTTAATGCAGTGAATGATAGCGAACTGGCATCGGAATTACACGTCATAGAGTACAATCTTTCCTTGCCGTTTGTGAGTTTAACGGTTATGACAACCGTACTGCCGTGAGGTTCGGCCTTAACGGATTCAATCTCTCCCACCTCAATCTTGGAGATCATCTCCATACCCTCCAGAATCTGCATGGTGCTGATAGCGGGCTGATTTTCCGGCAGAATCTGTTTATGGCCGATATGCAGGCACACAAGCATCAGTATGATTGCAGCGGCTGCCACCGAACTCCACCTGAGAATCACGCGTACAGGCCTTCTGCTCTTGGTAATGCGGTCAAAATCGGCCGTATCAATCATGTCCGATGCACCCGCGTGCGTCATCTTGATAAGTGCCGCAATCTGCTCCTCATCGGCATCAGGCTGGTGCGATGCATAGTACTGGGCCAGCATCTGCTCCTCGCGGATGGTAGTATCGGCATCCAGATATCGCTCTGCAAGAGCCTTGCGGAACTGTTTGTTTTCAAGCATAGTATTCATAAGTCCTTCTTTATGTGTTCCATCATCAGCCTGCGGGCTGCTGAAAGCGTTGTTTTAATACTGGTTTTGGGACATCCCGTCACCTCCTCCATCTCATCAAGAGAGAGTCCCATCTCATTCCTTAGATGCAGATAATGCCTCTGCGTAGGCGTGAGCATTGCCAACAGCGACTCCCTGACGGCATTCATATCGGCCTCATCAGTCAAATCCGATGCCGACGGACCACCCGCCAAATCAACCCCGTCAATAGGCTGCATCACCGCCCTGTTACCGCGCAGATGAGCAAGACAAACCTTCTTTGTTATCGTAACGGCCAAAGCATCAGGATTCTGCATATCATACCCGTTCTCAGTCTGACGCCAAAGAACCAGCAGAGATTCCTGAACAATATCATCGGCATCATCAATGATACCTGAATCCTTAACGAACCGGCTGGCCATCAAAACCAACCTGCTCCGTATGCGGCCTGAAAACTGTTCAAATTCCTGTCTGTTCATATCAGCGTCTCTACCATATAGTTGCAGAAAACTCTCAAAAGTAAATTGAAAAACGCAATAAATCTATATATTTGCCATACTAACAAATCAGAACTGGTTATTCTAAGAATGACTATATCTGTTGCATTATTCATTCAACATAATTTGATCGCCTTATGAGTATAAAACGTTTTCTTATCCTGTTATCATTTGTTTTATTTACAGTTAATATTAATAGTGTGGCGCAAGATGATTTTACTGCCTAGGTGTTGAATTTGTACATGGTTCTACATGTTATCTGCGTGACACTCCAGTAAATGGAGGAGGATTCCAAGTGCGATATAAAAAACTGTATGCTGGTTCTATCCTTTTATTTGCAAATGAAGAAAAGAGTAAAATTTTCACGACAAATTCAACTGAAATAAAGGATTTCAAAAATGCAATTAAAGAAAAGACCGGCACTGAAGGATGGTGGTTTAACGGTGGCTTTTATTTGGATTTAGGTTATAATATAACCGAACATATTTCAGTTGGCGGAAGCATGGGTATCCAGTCAAATGTTTATGGAGTTAATTATCGTGTAATGGATACGACATCGGGCGTTGCTAAATATAAAGTGGTTACAAAGCAGGAGGATACAAAACGTGCTTTTGATGCCGGAGTATTCGGTTGTGCTTTTATACCACTCTCCAAATCTGACGATTTTGGATTAAGTATAAGAGGAGGATGGACTAAATTATCAAATCTCTTTTTTGGTGTAGGTCTTTCATTTACAATTTCTGAGATGCTTTGATACAAAATGATACAAAAGGGGTCAGACCCCTTTTGTATCACGTGTAAAAGAAAACCGCTCCTCAATAACGAGAAGCGGCTAAAAATAGTACCAAAGGGGCCTGACCCCATTGGTATCATTTTAGGTCAATTTTGAGCTGGAGCTCGTCTAGCTGGGACTGGTCGAGAGGACCGGGAGCATCCAGCATGACGTCGCGGCCGGAGTTGTTCTTGGGGAACGCAATGCAGTCGCGGATGCTGTCAAGCTTTGCAAAGATGCTCACAAAGCGGTCCAAACCGAATGCCAGACCACCGTGAGGAGGTGCACCGAACTTGAAGGCGTTCATCAGGAATCCGAACTTGGCCTGAGCCTGCTCGGGTGTAAAGCCCAGGATCTTGAATATGGTTGCCTGCAGCTTGCTGTCGTGGATACGGATAGAACCGCCGCCAACCTCGATACCGTTTATAACCATATCGTATGCATTGGCGCGAACGCTTGCAGGATCAGTATCAAGCAGAGGAATATCCTCAGGCTTGGGTGATGTGAACGGATGGTGCATAGCCATCAGGCGGTTCTCCTCATCGGACCACTCGTACATGGGGAAGTCAATCACCCACAGGCACTTGAACTGGTTCTTGTCACGCAGGCCAAGTTCATCGGCCACCTTAAGACGCAGTTCTGAGAGCTGCTTGCGGGTCTTCATTGCGTCATCACCTGAGAGGATCAGGATAAGGTCACCGGCCTCGGCGTTCATGGCAGCCTTTAACTGCTGCAGAACCTCCTGGGAGTAGAACTTATCGACCGATGACTTGACGCTGCCATCCTCCTCGACACGGGCGTAAACCATACCCTTGGCACCAATCTGCGGGCGCTTAACATATTCTGTAAGAGCATCAATCTGCTTACGGGTGTATGTAGCGGCACCCTTGGCGCAGATACCGCCTATGTATGCGGCGCTGTCAAATACGCCGAATCCGTGTCCCTTGAGAACATCCATCAGCTCTACAAAGTGCATGTCAAACCTAAGGTCCGGTTTGTCACTGCCGTAGTATTTCATTGCGTCCTGCCAGGTCATACGCTGGAAAGGCTCCTTGAAATCAATACCCAGGATGCTCTTGAACAGATGCTTGGCCATAGCCTCAAAGATCTGCAGGATATCCTCCTGCTCCACGAATGACATCTCGCAGTCAATCTGGGTGAATTCCGGCTGACGGTCAGCACGCAGGTCCTCGTCACGGAAGCACTTGGCTATCTGGAAGTAACGGTCAAAACCTGATACCATAAGCAGCTGCTTAAGGATCTGGGGGCTCTGAGGCAGAGCGTAGAACTGACCGGGATTCATGCGTGAAGGCACCACGAAATCACGTGCACCCTCTGGAGTGGAGTTGATAAGAATAGGTGTCTCAACCTCCATGAAGTTAAGGTCATCCAGGAACTTGCGGATCTCCATGACCATCTTGTGGCGCAGTTCCAGGTTCTTGCGTACGCACTGGCGGCGCAGGTCAAGATAGCGGTATTTCATGCGCAGGTCATCGCCGCCGTCGGTATCGTCCTCGATTGTGAAGGGAGGCGTATCGGCCGCATTGATAACATTCAGATTATTAACCAGGATCTCTATATCACCTGTAGGAATCTTGGAGTTCTTGCTTGAACGCTCGCTCACCTTACCGGTAATCTGGATCACGAATTCGCGTCCCAGACGGCTGGCCTGCTCGCACAGGGCGGCATCGGTGGCATCGTCAAACACAAGCTGGGTAATACCGTAGCGGTCACGCAGGTCGACAAAGACCATACCGCCCATTTTCCTTACTCTCTGAACCCATCCTGCCAGTGTCACGGTAGTGCCGGCATCGGCCAGACGGAGCTCTCCGCATGTTTTAGTTCTGAACATATTCGCTATATCTATTTAAAGACCTGCAAAGTTACTTTTTTGTTTGATAACTGCATAATAATGACGTCTGATTTGTTCTAACGGGGAAAATGCTTAACTTCGCACTGTTTTATATATATTTAAGGTATAAACCTTCTTAACTGGACTGATGAAAAAGGGAATAATCCGTTTGTCTCTGGTGCTGGCAACAGTACTTGTATTGTTTGCCGGTTGCGGCAAAGATGAATTTGACGAAGATATGCTTGTCGGCACCTGGAAGTGTTCCGACGGCTTCTCGTACCGATTTGAAGAATACGGCTCCGGCAGATGCTTTGATTCCGACGATAAAGGAATGGACTTTACATGGGAACTATATAGTGATGAGCTTACCATTGAGTACAAGAAGAGCGGTACTTTGGGCAAGCCAAGTAGAGAGGTGTTCATATTGGAGAAACTCACGTCGTCACGCATGGAAGCTCATCTTGTAGGTGACGATTATACATACACATTTACCAGGTAGTATGGAAGCAAAGACAAAAAAGGTCTTAAAGATAACAGGCATCACACTGGGTTCACTGATCGGTCTGGTGCTTATAATTGTTGCTGTGGCATGCTGGTTGATATTCTCATCAGCCGGCCTTACAAAAGTCGCGGAGAAAGCCCTTGACAAGTATTCTCCTGCCCGTGCCAAAATAGATGACGTCGATCTTAAACTGGTCAAGACCTATCCGTTCCTCGGGTTCCGTTTGAACGGTCTGGTAATATATGATGACATGGAGGACTCTCCGTATGATACACTTGCCGCCATCAATGAACTGACGGTAACGGTTGATTTCAAGACGTTGTACAAGGAGAAAAAAATCATCCTTACCAACCTGTTTGTAAACGGAATATATGCCAATGTATTCAGTGCTTCAGACGGCCGTTCAAACCTGGATGTGTTCGGAACATCCGATGATAAGGATACTGTAAGGGATGACAGTGATATGAACATATACGCTGACCTTCAGAAAATATTCATTAATGATGTAAACGCCTCTTACAAGGACCTTCAGTCCGGAATAGACGCAGGAATCAGTGGCATAGACATAGACCTTAAGGGACTCCTCAATTATGACAGCCTGGATGCCAGGGCGAATCTAAAGTTGGCAGCTTTGAAAGCCGTCATCAGTAATGATTCCATCGATGCTGCAGCCACTCTCAATGACCTTAGGCTGAACGGTAACCTGACAAAGTATAAGGATGATATCGATGCCGATATCAAACTGACACTCAAGGAGTCGACCGCCCGTTCCGGAACTATGGATGCCGACCTGAATGATCTGACACTCGATATAAATGACCTCTCGTTTATTCTCGCTAAGGAAGGACTCAATGACCTCATGGCCGGTCTGGCAATGACAGCAAAGGATCTGAAATTCTCATCGGATGGAATGTCGACATCTACAGGTGCCATCTCCATGAAAGCCGATAAAGCCATATACACAGGCGACAGCATCAACATTACCGGATTTGTCTTTGACTCACGCACAATCGGTCTGAACCTTGTGGATTCAGCCGGTGCTGTGTCAGTGGCATCGGTCGACAAGGTTAATCTGGGTATTGACGGGGGCTTGAAACTGGACATGACAAGCGTAGATACCGGTCTGGAACTTACTCTTGAGGGAACCAGATTTGAATCAGGAGGAGAATCACCTATGAGTGTGGTAACAGACAATGTTTCATTCATTGCCGACGGCCGGATAAACGGCAAGGATGTGGAACTGAATTCAACATTCGTCACCCCGGCCATCAATTTGACGATGGGCGGCGATGTCTATGTTCCCGGCTGGCCTTTGAGCCTCACAGTACCTCTTGAGACCACCATGGATATGGACAGGTTCAACATAAAAGAAGGAGCAAACATCAATATAGATGGCCAGAAGATAGGTTTCAGCGCCAACGGTACTCTTGGCGGACAACAGGCTGTAGCTGGCAGAGCCAGGATAAAAACCATAAATAATCTTGATATTGACAGGCTTATATCCATGATACCCGACGCATTCCGGGATGTTCTGGACGGAATAGACATTCACGGAATACTTGGACTTGACCTTAACGTCAGGGGTGCCGTAGGTGAAAACGGACCTGTAGTGGATGATGCCAGAGCGCAGCTTTCACTCAAGAACCTTGATGCTATGCTGAATGATTCGCTCAAGGCTGTGTCAGACCAGCTTTCGGCCGATATCACATACCCCAGCAGGATTGCTGTTGACAAGGACCGCCAGACTGCAGATATCGTTCTGAAGGCTGCAGACCTGGCCGTATCTGTAATAGATTCAACCACTATCAACGCATCATTTGACAACCTCGACCTGAATGCATCGGTAGCCGGTCTTGATGAAGAGACTGACAAGATGAACATCATCATGGACCTTCGCGCCGAAAAACTCAAGGCCGACATGGATACCATATCCGGTACACTGGATAATGCCGATATAAGCCTTACCATAGCACCGGCCGAAAGCACCACTGCTATGATGGCCAATATAGCTTTCAATGACCTGTCCGCATCCGTCGGAAGTACCCTTAACGCCTCACTTGGCAAGACAGACCTGCTTGCGGTAGCCCAGTATGATGAGTCAAAGGATGATCTGCTGCTCAAGTATAATCCGCGCATTAAAGTCACGTTCGAGGACGGTAACCTGGAGATGCTTGATGAACCTATCCTGCTTCCTGTGTTGGATATGGACTTCTCTCTCGGACGTTTCAATATAAATGACTGCCGCGTGGAGATTGACAACTCGGACATCATGCTTTGGGGTGACGTCTACAATATCGGAGAGTACATTGACGGCACCGGCCTGCTGACCGGAGAACTGTTCCTGGAGTCCGATTATGTTGACGTTACAAAACTGATGCAGTTGTTCAGCGCTGATGACGAGACAGTTCAGAACACGGAAGAGGCCATAGAGGAGATTGAGGCCGGTAAGGATACATTGTCAGCCATGCCGTTCATTGTACCCAAAGGCATAGACCTGACAATGTATACCAATCTGTCTGAAATCAATTTCAATGATCATCTTTTCAATAATGTAGGCGGAGATGTCACTATCAAGGACGGAGTTGCAATACTCCAGGAGTTGGGATTCTCATCCGATGCGGCCGAGATGCAGCTGACAGCCATATACCGGACCCCCTCACCCCAGGATGATCCGTTCATTGAACTTGATTTCCATCTGCTTGACATTGAGATTGATGAGTTGATTGACCTCATACCATCTGTTGACTCAATCGTTCCTATGTTGAAGGCATTCAGCGGTCAGGCCAATTTCCATCTGGCAGCCGAAACATTCCTCAAAGACAATACTCCTATCATGTCCACCCTGCTTGGTGCAGCGGCTATCGACGGCAAGAACCTGGTGCTTCTTGACAATG
This sequence comes from uncultured Prevotellaceae bacterium, assembly GCA_900318995.1. Taxonomy (GTDB): domain Bacteria; phylum Bacteroidota; class Bacteroidia; order Bacteroidales; family Bacteroidaceae; genus Colenecus. The sequence goes on from ONMR01000012.1 coordinate 43,052, forward strand.
AGGTATTTGACGGCATCAAGCGCAAACTGCTGATGAGCAAGAATGCCCAGAACGTAATTGACAGCATTGACGTACAGATGCAGGTAATACGCAACAGGGTTACTCTATATCCGTTCAGGGTACATATGGACAGGTATACCGCCATCATAGACGGACGTCACTTCATCAACAAGGACCTTGACTGCAAGTATACAGTCTCACTCATTGACTCACCGCTCCCCATCTCCCTGGGAGTCAGCATAAGCGGTTCTATCAATGATATTGCCGAGAGCCCCATTAAGCACATACGTCTTGTAAGGCCGCAATACAACAAATTGTACATACCGGACAAACAGTCCAGGACCGATGAGATTATAATGGAACTCAAGAACAATATTCAGGATGTCCTGAGGAGCAACGTAAGATAATAAACTTAAGAAAGGCTTGTGATCGGAACCGCAAGCCTTTCTTATTTCCTTGATTATCAGGGATTATTTAAGTCCTGCAAGAGCTTGGGATATGTTTATCATGAAATCTCCCATCGTCTCCAGTTCATGTATAAGGTCAAAGTAATAAACGCCGGCAGTGTAGTCATATGATTTTACCTCCATATTCTTGAGGTGTTCCTCACGCAGACGGTCACGCATATCGTTAATGGCGTCCTCGGCCTGATAAGCATTGGATATATCACTTACCTTAGGCATATTCAGGTTCTCGTTCATCACATCGTATGCCTTCTGCATTATGTCAAGCATCTCGTTGATACGCTCCAGCATCAGTTTGTCAAATACCTTGCCGTGGTCACGCTTGCGCTGCAGAAGACGGGAAATAGCCTCACCCGAATCCCCTAACGACTCCAGCTCACCTATTATCTTGAAATATGCCTTGACCTGCATGCGGGACTCATCCGATATGTCATTCTGGCTTACCTGATTAAGATATGTGGCTATCTCAAACTCAATACGGTCAGTAATCTCCTCATATTTGACAAGTTTTTGCCTGAACTCCTCAAATCCGTCAGACTCGGACTCCTTTATGGCCTGTCGTACATAACCGAACCCCTTTGTGCATATCTCGGCGTAGTGATTGATTTCCTTACGGGCCTCGGTGATGGACAACTCTGCCAGGTTGGCATTGCCCTTACCGATATATACCAGATGGAATACCTCTTTCTCCTCTTCCTTGTTGGGAACCATCTTCATGACAAGTTTCTCAAGCTGCGGGATGAACCATACAAGTATCAGGGTTGTAATAATATTGAAAAGGGAGTGTACTATTGCAACACTGTACGGCAGGCTGCTGGCCAAAACAGTCTGGCTTTTAAGGGCTTCACCCTCCAGACCTGTCTGTGACAGTATGCTGAAGTCGGCAGTCAGCGGATTGGGGAATCCCAGCCACTCCACAATCTGTGCGTTGAGCATCATATATGGGCGGAACAGCGCTATTACCAGTACTGAGCCGAACAGGTTGAACACCAGATGCGCACGTGCAGTACGCTTGGAACTGACATTTGTCGATGTGGCGGCCAGGTTTGATGTGATTGTGGTACCGATATTCTCACCCAGGATGAATGCCACGGCATTAGGGAATGTAATGGCGCCCGATGCCAACAGCAACATGGTGATACTGGTAGCGGCAGCCGATGACTGAAGGCAGAAAGTCATTACAGCACCTATTATAATGAACAGGACTGTGCTCAGGCCCATATCTGTAATCGGAGCCAGGAAGTTACGTACCGGTTCGCTTGAGAGCAGCGGATAAGATGTATCCTTAAGCATGCTCAGACCCAGGAACAGGAATGCGAATCCTATCAGAAACGAGCCGAAATCCTTAGTCTTCTGCTTTTTGAAAAAAGAAGACAATACGAATCCCACGAAAATAAGCGGTATGGCGATGGCTCCCAGACTGAACGAGCCGTCCATGCTGACTGCAAACAGCCATGCCGTTACCGTTGTGCCGATGTTGGCACCCATAATCACACCGATGGCGCTCTTGAGTGTCATAAGTCCCGCATTCACGAAACTTACCAGCATAAGTGTCGTTGCGGTCGATGACTGTACCAGGACGGTCACCAAAAAACCGGTAAACAGGCATTTACCGGTATTTGAAGTCATCTTCTCAATAAAGGAACGCAAACCCTTGCCTGCAAATCTCTGAAGGCTGCTGCTCATCAGGTTCATGCCCCAAAGGAAAAGGGCAAGGCAGCCAAGCATCGTAAGAATCTGATAAAATAATGAATCCACCTTTGTAGTCTGTCAATTGTGGTACAAAGGTAACAATATTTCAAATGGAGCTTAACAAAATCTTAACAGATTTGTAACAATCAGAAAAACTCTACACAGAGCCCGTCATAGGCAAACTGCATGTGTGGCGGGAATTTGGCGTTCATTATGGCGTGCATTCCGGCCCGATGGCTCATATGCACGAAATATGTCTCGCGTGCGCCCACTCTCTCTGCAAACAGCACAGCCTGACGCACGTTCTGGTGCGTTGGATGCTCCTTGGTATGCAGGGCGTTGACCACGAGAGTCTCAGTACCTTCAAGCAGCTTGAAAGACTCCTCGTCCATGCTCTTCATATCGGTAATGTATGTCAGTTTTCCTATCCTGAAACCCAGAATGGGCAGACTGCCGTGCATTACGCGTATGGGCATTATCTCCAAGTCACCCACCTTAAACTTTTTGTCCGGCTGGATCTCACACAGTTCCATATGAGGCACACGTGGATTGATATTCTGGTTGAAGCAGTACGGCATACTCTGCACGATATGAGCTATCACGTTCCTCTCGGCATAGATGGGAATGGTGGTCGTAGTGCAATAAGGACGCAGGTCATCAAGCCCTCCTATATGGTCGTAATGTTCATGCGTAACAATCACAGCATCAAGTTGTTCAATACCGGCTCTTAAAGCCTGCTGACGGAAGTCCGGACCACAGTCTATAATGATTTTTGTGGTATCGGTCTCTATCAGGGCCGATGTGCGCAGACGCTTGTCGTGAGGGTCTGCCGACATGCATGTCTGGCAGTGGCAGCGCATCTCGGGCACTCCGATAGATGTTCCTGTTCCAAGGAAAGTCAGTCTCATATGTAGTTAACCTCTGTAGATAAGGTAATACCGAATCTGCTGTACACGTCTTGAATTACGGCATCTGCCAGGCGCTTGATATCGGCACCTGTGGCACCGCCTTTGTTGACCAGAACCAGAGCCTGCCTGTCATACACTGCGGCAGGACCAAGTGAACGGCCTTTCCAGCCGCATTTCTCTATCAGCCAACCGGCCGGCACCTTTATCATACCATCGTTGGCCGGATAGGACGGTATCTCCGGCCACGATACCTTTAGCGCATCAAACTGTGCCGACGGGATAACCGGATTCATAAAGAAACTGCCGGCATTGCCCAGAACCTTGGGATCTGGCAGCTTACTCTCACGGATGCTGATGACAGCATGACGAATATTTGCAAGCGTAGGACCTCCACGACGCTCCACCTCTTGCTCCAACGCTCCGTAACCCAATTTGGGGGCTGCTGCCTTGGAGAGCCTGAATATCACGTAAGCTACGGCGTACTGCCCTTTCAGCTCATTCTTGAAAATGCTCTGGCGGTATGAATAACCGCACTCGGCATTGCTGAAATCACGTTCGGAACCATCGGCCAGGCAGATTGTCTGGACAGTATCGATGACATCCTTTGCCTCAACTCCGTAGGCGCCGATGTTCTGGACCGCGCTGGCACCTACTTCACCTGGAATGGCGGAGAGGTTTTCGACGCCCCAGAATCCATTTATCACGCTCCAGGCAACGAAATCGTCCCAGACCACGCCTGATCCCACCTTGACATGAACGTCATCATCGGTACTTCCGATAATCTCTATCGTAGAGATTGTCGAATGGATCACGGTGCCGTTGAAATCACCCATAAAAAGCAGGTTGCTGCCGCCTCCTATCATCAGGAAGGGCTTTTCAATATCATGAAGCTGACCCTTAAGCTCATCGGGAGTGGACCATTCTAGCATATGGTCTGCCCTTACATCCATGCCGAAAGTGTTCTTGCCGGCCAGCGAACAGTTGTCTCTTATTGTCATGACCGCAAATTTACAGAATCTAATTGCTTTTCCACCCAAAAAATGCTAAATTTGCGCCTCGAAAAACTTGAAGTCAGCGATGTTAGAGAAAATTGAACAGCTAATTAAAGAGGTAAACGCTCTCAAGGCTGCATCGGCCGAAGAGTTGGAATCTCTCCGTCTTAAATATCTGAGCAAGAAAGGTGCCATCAATGATCTTATGGCCGATTTCCGCAACGTTCCCGCCGAGCAGAAGCGTGAGGTAGGCCAGAAACTCAATGAGCTGAAGGTCATGGCACAGGATAAGATAAACAGCCTTAAGGAGGCATTCGAGGCACAGAAGGCCGTTGACGAGAAGCCGGACCTGACACGTACCGCCTATCCCGTAGAGTTGGGCTCACGCCATCCGCTCAATATCGTCAAGAATGAGATAATCGAGATATTCTCACGCCTTGGCTTTGTCCTGGCCGACGGTCCCGAGGTAGAGGATGACTGGCACGTGTTCTCCGCCATGAACTTTGCCGAGGATCATCCGGCACGCGATATGCAGGACACCTTCTTTGTAGAGGCACATCCCGATATCATCCTGCGTACTCACACATCATCCGTTCAGAGCCGTGTCATGGAGGTTACACAGCCCCCTATCCGTATCATCTGCCCGGGACGTGTATACCGCAATGAAGCTATCAGTTACCGTGCACACTGTTTCTTCCATCAGGTTGAGGCTCTGTACGTTGACAAGAACGTAAGCTTTACTGACCTCAAGCAGGTGCTGCTATCTTTCGCACAGCAGATGTTCGGTCCGGATACCAAGATACGCCTGCGTCCCAGCTACTTCCCGTTCACGGAGCCTTCGGCCGAGATGGACATAAGCTGCAACATTTGCGGCGGCAAGGGATGTGCATTCTGCAAGGGTACCGGATGGGTTGAGATACTGGGTTGCGGAATGGTTCACCCTAACGTGCTGGAACTGAACGGAATTAACAGCAAGGAATACACCGGATTCGCACTCGGCATGGGTATTGAGCGCATAACCAACCTCAAATATCAGGTTAAGGACCTGCGTATGTTCTCCGAGAACGACGTACGTTTCCTCAAGGAGTTTGAGGCAGCCAACTGATAACGGACTATCCCTATGAAAAAGAGGGATTTATATAATAAATGCAGCGAGAGACTATCTCAGGCATACCCTGAGGCTGGTACCGAGCTGCATTTTTCGTCTCCATACGAGTTGCTGGTGGCGGTCATGCTGTCGGCCCAATGTACCGACAAGCGCGTCAACCTGGTCACTCCGGCACTGTTTGAAGCGTTTCCTACTGTTCAGGACTTGGCCTCAGCCTCTCCGGAACAGATATTTCCTTACATAAAGAGTGTATCATATCCCAACTCAAAAGCCGATCATCTTGCCGGGATGGCCCGCATGGTATGTGACCGTTTTGACGGCCGGATACCTGAGACTATGGAAGATATGACATCACTGCCCGGCGTAGGCCGAAAGACAGCAAACGTGATGCTTGCCGTGGCATTTAACGGCCAGGCCATGCCGGTTGATACCCACGTGTTCCGCCTGAGTCACCGCATAGGTCTGGTAAGCAAGCGGTGCACCACCCCGTTAAGCGTTGAGAAAGAGCTGGTTAAGCACTTCCCGAAAGAACTGCTTTCACGTGCTCACCACTGGCTCATTCTGCATGGCCGATATGTATGCACCGCGCGCGCACCAAAATGTTCAAATTGCTGTCTTAATGACATATGTTTGCGCGATTTTGATTAATTTTGCGGTCTGTTACCATCAGGCAATGGAAAAGAAAGACATTTTTGAAAGCATCAGGGACGTTAAAAAATCCCTTCAGAAAGCCGATCAGTACATCCCCAAGGTTGAGGAGCGCTCCATTGACCGTGCCGAAATAAAGGAGGCGGTCAAGCTGTTCCGTCATGTGGTGTTCGGCAATTTCTTCGGAGCAGTTGACCTTTCCACGTCTTTAAGCCGCCTGTATACCATTCTGTCCCATCAGATTGACTATATCAGCCGGATATTCCATGAGTCCATGCCCTGCCCGGCCGAGGAGATTTCACAGCAGTTCATAGAGAGCATACCGGAACTCCGCCGTATGCTGGGTACAGATGTCAAGGCCATCTTTGACGGTGACCCCGCAGCTGTAAGCCACGAGGAGGTAATCCTGTGCTATCCGTCACTTGTAGCCATGTACCACTACCGTATGGCACACCGCCTGCTTGAGCTGGGAGTACCCATCCTGCCCCGCATAATCACCGAACTTGCACACTCGCTTACCGGTATCGACATCCATCCGGGTGCCCGCATCGGTGAGTATTTCAGCATAGACCACGGTACCGGTGTGGTTATCGGAGAGACTGCAATCATAGGCAATCATGTTCAACTCTATCAGGGAGTTACGCTTGGTGCCAAGAGTTTCAAGTTTGATGAGAACGGCAATCCCATAAACGTACCGCGTCATCCTATCATCGAGGACAATGTGGTCATATACTCCAACACATCGGTGCTTGGCCGCATAACCATCGGACATGACACCATAATAGGAGGTAACGTATGGCTCACGCAGGACCTGCCTCCCCACTCCAAGTTTTTTCAGAACAGAGAGAAATAAATTAACCATAAACAAACAGTAATTATGACAATTGATCAATTCAATTTCGCCGGAAAGAAGACTTTCGTACGCGTAGACTTCAACGTTCCTGTTGATGAGAACTTCAACATCACCGATGATACCCGTATCGTCGCTGCTATGCCCACCCTGAAGAAGATCATCGCCGATGGCGGTCGTCTTATCATCGCTTCACACATGGGTCGTCCCAAGAAGAACCCGGACCCCAAGTACTCACTCAAGCACATCCTGAAGCACGTTTCAGAGTGCCTTGGTGTTGACGTTAAGTTTGCTGAGGACTGCGCTAAGGCTCAGGAGCAGGTTGCCGCTCTTAAGGACGGCGAGGCTCTGCTGCTTGAGAACGTACGTTTCTACGCCGAGGAGGAAGGCAAGCCCCGTGGCATCGAGAAGGAGGATCCCGCATACGATGCTGCCAAGAAGGAGCTCAAGGCCGCCCAGAAGGAATTTGCCAAGACTCTGGCTTCATACGCCGATGTTTATGTAAACGACGCATTCGGTACCGCTCACCGCAAGCACGCCACCACAGCCGTTATGGCCGATTTCTTTGATGCCGACCACAAGATGTTCGGTTATCTGATGGAGAAGGAGGTTGTAGCTGTTGAGAAGGTTCTCAATAACTCAGTAAAGCCTGTAACCGCTATCATCGGTGGTTCAAAGGTATCTTCTAAGATCACCATCATCGAGAACCTGCTTCAGAAGGTTGACAACCTGGTAATCATAGGCGGTATGGCCTACACATTCGTTCTTGCCAAGGGCGGTAAGGTTGGTAACTCACTCTGCGAGCCCGATCAGGTAGACGTTGCTCTGGCAGTTCTTGCCAAGGCTAAGGAGCTGGGCGTAAACATCGTTCTTCCCGTTGACTGCCTTGCAGCCGATAAGTTTGACAACGAGGCCAACACCCAGGTTGTTGACAACAACAACGTGCCCGACGGTTGGGAAGGTATGGATATAGGTCCTGCTTCTGCCAAGGCTATGGCCGGTGTAATCGAGTCATCCAAGACTATCCTCTGGAACGGTCCTGCCGGTGTATTCGAGTTCAGCAACTTCCAGGCCGGTACAAAGGCTATCGCTACCGCTGTTGCCAATGCAACTGCCAATAACGGTGCATTCTCACTCGTAGGCGGCGGTGACTCCGTAAGCGCTGTAAAGCAGTTCGGTTTTGCCGACAAGGTATCATATGTATCTACCGGTGGCGGCGCCCTGCTTGAGGCTATCGAGGGTAAAGTTCTGCCCGGTATTGCTGCCATCAAGGGATAATTCATAAAAAATTCCTATATTTGAAACCGCGGGAGCAAAACTCCTGCGGTTTCTTTTGTATGAGTGTTGAAGATGACATAAAGAAACGTTCCGATCGCATCCGTGAACTTCTGTTGGGTTCGCAACTCAAGGAAGCTTTGGAACTGATGCAGAACCAGATGGCCGGTGTATCTGACTGGTCGGTAGTAACCCGATTTGAGGATATTGACCGTTCATACCGCTATATGCTGCAGTATTTCAGCCAGGGATCTCCGGATGAGCACCGTATTGAGCTGTACCGTCAGCTGGTACGCCGTTCGCTTCTGCTCAATGACGAACTTCTCCAGGTACGAATGCAATCGCAGTCTATGCTTCTTTATTACCAGCATCTGCGCTCCTGCCAGTCCCGCACCGAGAACCTTGAAACAATAAGGATGGTTCTTGAGTCATTTATCGACACGGCCGATGTCAACGCCCATGAGAGGGCTCTCGCCATTCTCTTTGACCTTTTATGGACCAACGGTCAGTGGAGCGCAGAGGATTCGGCTCAGCTTCAGGAACTGATTGACTCGCCACTTGTTTCGGATGATGATTCAGCTTTTGCCATAAGTGCTGTCACACTTGCTCTTATGCAACGGTTTGATCCTCTCAAATGCCTTTTCCTGTGTCAGGCAGCCCAAAGCATCAGTACTGCCGTATCGGTCAGGGCTCTAACCGGATTGGCAGTCTCGCTTACCGGTTATAAGGATATACTGCCCTATTTTCCGGAGATAAATGCCCGTATCAGGCTTCTCTCCGATGATCCGGCTGTAACCGGACGGATGCTGAAGGTTCAGATGTCACTGCTTCAGTGCCGTGAAACCAAGGAGATTGACCGCCGTATGCGTGAGGAGATAATCCCCATCATGCTGCGCAACCCCAAACTGGGTGACCTTATGCGCGAGGAACTGGAGCGGGATGATGTCAGCCCGGATTGGGCAGACTGGATAGAACGCAGTGATGTGAAAGACAAGCTACTGCAGATGAGTGAATTGCAGATGGAAGGCGCCGATGTCTACATGAGTACGTTCGCCAACCTCAAGAACTATCCTTTCTTTCGTGAGATATCCAACTGGTTCCGCGTCTTCAGCTTGGACCAGCCGGACGTAAAGAGTTCATTCGGTAATGACGGCATAGCCGACACTATTCTGGGCAAGTCAATGCTGACCGGTAGCGTTTTCTGCAATTCGGACAAATACTCCTTTGCACTAACATTTTCACAAATACCGCGTGAGCAGCGTGAAATGATTACAGGACAGCTTTCAGAGCAGGCATCCGATGAACTCAGGGAGATTGGGATGGGACAGGTTACTGCCGATGTCACAGAGACTCTCCTGGCGCGCCAGTATGTCCAGGACCTCTACAGGTTCTTCAATCTTTTCAGCCGTCGCCACGAGTTCCACGACCCGTTCTCCGACAACCTTAACCTACTTATTGACACTCCATTGTCCATTCTTCTTCAAACTGATGATTCGGAGCAGAAGATAGCAGCCTGGCTGTTGCAGAAAAACTACTTTGATGAAGTTGTCCCGGCTTACAAACTAATGGAAAAGGACGCCAACCCCTACTCTTCGGACTACCGGTTCTATCAGCAGTTGGGATACGCACTGCAGCGGACCCAATCCTACCGTGATGCTTTGGAGGCTTACCGCAGGTCTGATATCCTGCAGCCGGACAACAACTGGACCATGCGTCACTCAGCACAATGCCTGCGAATACTCGGAGAGCCACAGGAGGCTCTTAAGCTGCTACTGGATGCCGAAAAGACCAATCCCGACAATCTTTCACTGCAAATCCAGATAGGTGACTGTCTTGTAGACCTGAAACGGTATGATGAGGCCCTTACACGGTTCTTCAAGGTGGATTATCTCAAACCGGACTATGTAAAGGCCTGGCGTGCCATAGGCTGGTGTGCATTCCTGGCAGGACGCATAGAGCGTTCAATTGAGTACTATGACAAGCTTCTGGCATCGGCCCCTTGCGGAACCGACTGCCTTAATGCCGGTCACGCCTATTGGGTAAACGGCAATATCCAGCACGCCGCAATGCTGTACCGCAGGAGCGCTTCGATGATGGGGCGCGAACAGTTTGAGACCGAATTTGAGAAAGACCAACCCGTACTTATCAGCAAAGGCATCTCGGAGCAGGATTTTCCGCTAATGCTCGATCTGATTTGAATACATCTCCAAAAATATTTCCGTTAACTTAACTTTTTCCTATTTTTGTAATCTAATAAGGAGATTAACCTAAAACCAATAATAATTATTTTACTACAAATGAGAGCTAATAGACTTTTTATCGGTGCGTTGATTATGTCATGCACCGTAGTCCTGTCTACTCAGGATCTGTCTGCTGCCAAGAAGGTCCAGGAGGGCCAGATGAAAGCTTCACAGCGTTTTGTGCATAACTACGGCGGTCGCGGTAACCCCTATCTGCCTCTTTGGGAGCATGTTCCCGACGGAGAGCCTAAGGTTTTTGAAGATCCCGACCACAAAGGCCACTACCGTGCATATATAATCGGTTCACACGATGTAAGTGCCAACCGCTACTGCGGTCCCGATATCCGTATCTGGTCAGCACCTATCGAGAACCTGAACGAATGGCGTGATGAAGGTCCTGTTTTCACTTATCAGGCAGCCAACGGACGCTGGGACGTGATGTATGCCCCTGACCTGGTTGAAGTAATTGAAAAGGATGATAAAGGTAAGGAAAAGAAGGTTTACTACCTCTATCCCCATAGCCGTGGGCCCCGTCGTGAGGCAATGGTCTGCAAGGGTGACCGTCCCGACGGCCCCTTCACTCCGCTCAACCTAGATGAGAACGGGGCTGCCATCGCAGGTAGCTGCATAGGATTCGACCCCTCTGTATTCATTGAGAATATAACCGATAAGAACGATCCCGACTATGCAAAGGGCTTCCGTGCATACGGTTACTGGGGCTTCCAGCACTCAACAGGTGCCCAGCTTGACCAGGAGACCATGTACTCTGTACGTCCCGGCACATCTCCGGTTGATCCCCTTCTTCCCGCCAGCTCACGCTACGGTGTGGTACGTGACCGTCAGGGAACAGTCTACACAGCTCTTGCTGAGGGCCAGAATCCCGGCGAGTTCAACTTCTTCGAGGCTTCATCCATCCGTCAGGTTGGTAACAAATACGTGATGATATTCTCAGGCTACTCAGGTCCTGACTACGGTCTGGGTTCAACCAACTCAGCTCTGCGTTACTGCTATGCAGACTCTCCTCTGGGCCCCTGGAAGAGCGGCGGTGTAGCTGTTGATTCACGTGGTGTCACCCTGAATGAGGACGGTACCAAGCTCATGACCAGCAACTTTGCACACAACACCCACGGCAGTATCCAGCAAATCGGCGACCAGTGGTACATATTCTACCATCGTCCCCCGAGAGGCAACGGTAACGCCCGTCAGGCCATGGTTGCTCCTATCAAGATTGAGTGGGATGAGAAGCCTGTATCAGAAGGCGGTAAGGTTGTGCTTCACGGATATGATCCCTATGCTCCCGATGAGATCTGGGAGGCCAAGGCTTCAAACGGTGACACTTACAGCGGTGCTGAGGTTACATCCGAAGGATTCAACATCTACGGTCTTCCCCCATACGCTTACTATTCAGCAGGTTACGCTTGCGTATTCATGAACAGGAACGGCGGTCAGAACCGCAACTCACTACAGGACAACTGGGATATCTGGAACAACGAGCAGATTTGCAATGTTGACGCAGGCGATATCATCGGTTACAAATACTTCGGTCTGGGCGGTCTTAAAAAAGACAGCAAGGGTATCGAGGCTTTCGATGGTACCACATCAAAGCAGCACTCATCATTCAACGTATGGTTCAAGCGTACCGTCGGTGAGGGTGGTATCAACATCAAGGTCATGATGGACGGTCCCTGGGCAAACGACGTTTGGAAAGGAAAGGAGATCGGTAAGATTAAGATTCCGGCTTCATCACCTGTTGACAAGCTGGAGAAATACACAATCGACGTATCTGAGTTCGTTGATGATGTAGAAGGCAAGCATGCCATCTATCTGGTATTCGATGCTGCTGTGGACGGTGCTCTCGGCCAGTTCTACGGTTGCGGTTTCAACACCAAGACAACTTCTCTCAAGCGTCCTGTACCTCCCACCCTTAACGTAACCATCGGAGGTAAGGAAGTTGAGCTCCCGGCTGAGCCTGTTCACTCAAATGACAACAACGGCTATACAGACAACACTCATTATGAGATGGACTACAAGCTGGAGCCAGGTCAGAAGTCAAGAATTTCTGTAGAGTGCCTCTGGTCAACCATGCAGTTCTGGGTAGATCAGGTCAAGGGCGATGAAGGCACAGCCACAATCACTGCCGAGTACCTCTTCCCCGGTACCACCAGCAAGCAGACCAAGGTCTACAAGATCAATATCAGCAAATGATACAATTGGGGACAGACCCCTTTTGTATCATTTTACCCCCAAAAGCGTCCGGAACCCCATCTGGACGCTTTTTTCATTAATTAGAAAATCAAAAATGATACAAAAGGGGTCTGTCCCCAATTGTATCATGGAACGAGACCGCGGTCCCGGAGGGCCGCCAAGCGAAATGAAATGGAGCGCATTTGCGTAGCAAATTAAAATGAGGTTTACCGAATCCCTCTTCTGAAGCAAAACAGGCGCCCCATAGGCGCCTGCTTTTGCGGAAGAAGAGGGATTCGAACCCCCGGACCCGTGAAGGTCAACGGTTTTCAAGACCGCCGCATTCGACCACTCTGCCATCCTTCCAAACCCAACCCGGATTTCTCTCCGTTTGAGCGGTGCAAAGGTGGATATTTTTTTTGGAAACAGCAAGCACTCTCCCACTTTTTTGATTACTTTGCAGAAAAAATAACCCAATATTTATAATATGGACAAGAATAAGGTTACTGAGTTCCTTAAACACAGGGTGCTGGAGAGATTTGCATTAGGGGCCGATGCGGCATCGCAGGAGGAGGTTAATTCCAATATCCATAAGGGAATAATGATTCGGGGCACAAACCTTTGGGTCCTGATATTCGCCATATTCATTGCTTCTCTGGGTCTTAACACCAACTCAACCGCCGTTATCATAGGCGCCATGCTTATATCCCCACTCATGGGCCCCATCATCGGCATGGGTTATTCAATGGGAGTGTATGATTTCAACCTGCTCAAGGAATCACTGCGTAACTTCCTGTTTATGATTGTGGTAAGCCTTATCACATCGGCCATATTCTTTACGCTTCCGCTCATCACTTCCACCCAGAGCGAGTTGCTGGCACGTACGCAACCCACCACATATGATATACTGATAGCGCTCTTCGGCGGTCTGGCCGGCATGGTTGCCCAGACACGTAAGGACCGCACCGGAACCGTTATTCCGGGTGTGGCCATTGCAACCGCCCTTATGCCACCACTCTGCACCGTCGGTTACGGACTGGCCACTTTCCAGTTCCGCTTTATGCTTGGTGCGCTGTATCTCTTTACCATCAACTCCATTTTCATTGCGCTGGCATCATTCATTGTAACCCGTGTAATGAATTTCAAGATGATAGGTGAGTTGGAGCCCGACAAACTGAAGAAACTCAAGCGCGCAATGGTTGCGGTCATCATCATAGTTACCCTGCCCAGCGTGCTGATAGCCATCTCAATCATACAGAGGTCTGCATTCGAGGCCAATTACCGGAACTTTGTGGACGAGGCTTTCAAATATGACAACACTTTCGTAGTTGAATCCAAATATGAGTACAACGCCAACCCGCGCAAACAGTCTGTGATTGAGGTGCGTCTGTTCGGTGAGCCGTTACCGGACAACGTAATCAACAACATACGCGGCCAGATGTCAAGCGTTTACCATCTGCCCAAGGTTGACCTTGTAGTGCGTCAGTCCAACCAAGAGGACGGCGGAATAGCCATAACGGCCCTGCAGAGCAACTACACCGAGATGCTCAACGAGAAGAACCGCCAGATATCACATCTGCAGGAGCAACTCTCATCCATACGTACGGCCGATACGCTTGCCGTGAGCAGCATGACCCGCGAACTTGGCATATTCGTGCCCGAGATTAACGACATGTCGCTTCAGCGCCATATTTCATACAATACCGACGGTGCGGCCACTGACACCGCATATATCTGCATCATCTCATTCCGTGATGGTACCGATATACAGCCCAAGATTGATCTGATAAAGGACTGGCTCACCAAACGGGCCGGTGCCACCAACATTAACATTCTTGTCAAGTAAGATGATATATCCTGACAATTTTGAACATAAGACCGGTTTTGAAGAAATCAGACAGATGCTCGCCGACCGTTGCATATGCCCGCTGGGTGTCCAGCTGGTTGACGATATGCAGTTCATGACTGATTTCCAGCCAATTGAGAAGGCGCTGGACCAGACCATGGAATTTGTCAGGATACTCACCGAGGGCAAATCATTCCCCGATCAGAACTATCACGACCTGCGTGAGGCACTGGCCCGCATAAAGGTGGTAGGCACATGGCTCGATGAGGCCGAACTGCTTGGTTTGTGGCGCTCTCTGGAGACCATCAGCGGCATAGTGGAATTCCTTAACAAAGAAGACAATCAGGGACTCTACCCCAACCTTACCGAACTTGCCCAGAGCGTAGCGGTATTCCCCACCATCACACAGGGAATAGCCAAGATACTGACCAAGTTCGGAAAGCTCAAGGACAACGCCAGTCCCGAGCTCTACCGCATCCGCATGGACCTTACCAACACTTCGTTCAGCATATCACGCATACTAAACAGCATTCTCAAACAGGCCCAGTCCGATGGTCTTGTGGATAAGGATGCCGTTCCCACCATGCGTGACGGCCGACTTGTACTGCCCGTGGCACCCGGACTCAAGCGCAAGATACGCGGTATAGTACACGATGAGTCCGCATCGGGCAAGACCGTATTCATAGAGCCCGAGGAGGTTGTTGAGGCCAATAACCGCATCCGTGAACTTGAGGCCGATGAGAAACGTGAGGTCACCCGCATACTGATTGCATTTACAGACTCCATACGCCCCCAGATTCCGTCAATCCTGGAATCATACGGATTCATGGCACAGATAGACTTTATCCGCGCCAAAGCCCGTCTGACGCTTGATTTTGACGCCTGCAAGCCCATCATGGAGC
This sequence comes from uncultured Prevotellaceae bacterium, assembly GCA_900318995.1. Taxonomy (GTDB): domain Bacteria; phylum Bacteroidota; class Bacteroidia; order Bacteroidales; family Bacteroidaceae; genus Colenecus. The sequence goes on from ONMR01000012.1 coordinate 58,161, forward strand.
GTAAGACCGTGGTTGATTGGGTGCAGGCCGTGCATCCGCTGCTCAAACTCTCGCTTGCCAAGCATGACAAGACAGTGGTTCCGCTGGACATTGACCTGGATTCCAAGAACAGCATACTGTTGATATCGGGCCCCAATGCCGGCGGTAAGTCAGTGTGCCTAAAGACCGTAGGCCTGCTACAGTACATGCTGCAGTGTGGAATTCCCATACCCATGCGCCCCAACAGCCATGCCGGCATATTCAAGAGCATATTCATAGACATCGGCGACGAGCAGAGCATTGACGATGACCTGAGTACATACTCCAGCCATCTGCTCAACATGAAGAACATGATTAAGTATGCCGATAACCGCTCACTCATTTTGATTGATGAGTTCGGAAGCGGTACGGAGCCCAACATAGGCGGTGCCATTGCCGAGTCGGTGCTGATGCGTTTTAACCGCAACCGTGTATTCGGCATCATAACCACACACTATCAGAACCTTAAGCATTATGCCGATAGCAATGAGGGCATCCGCAACGGCGCCATGCTCTATGACCGTCACCTGATGCAACCGCTCTATATACTGCAGATTGGCAACCCCGGCAGCTCATTCGCCGTGGAGATTGCCCGCAAGATTGGTCTTCCCGAGGATGTCATTGAGGATGCCACCCAGATTGTCGGACGTGATTATGTGAATGCCGATAAGTACCTGCAGGACATTGTGCGTGACAAGCGATACTGGGAGAACAAGCGCCAAAACGTGCATCAGCTGGAGAAACAGCTGGACCAGCAGATTGAGCAGCACCGTCAGGAACTTGAGTCGCTGCAGAAAGAGCGCAAATCAATCATCCGTGAGGCCAAGGAGAAGGCCGATCAGCTTATCCAGGACTCCAACGCCATGATTGAGAACACAATACGCACCATCAAGGAGTCTCAGGCCGATAAGGAACTGACCCGTCTGGCACGTCAGGAACTCACTGATTTCAAGGAGACTATCGATGACCGCCAGGCCAATAGCGAGGAGGAACTCAAGATACAGCGCAAGATGGAGCGCATCCGTCAGAGTCAGGAACGCCGCCAACAGCGCAAGCGCGACAAGGCTCTCCGACCCCAGCAACCCGTTCTTCAGACAACTAACGCACCGGATGGCAGCCACGCACCGGATGGAAGCCAACGCCAAAGCCAACGCCAAAGTCAAACCATCAAGGTTGGTGACACGGTCCGCCTGGCCGGTCAAACTCAGGTTGGCGAGGTGATATCGGTCAACAAGAATGATGTTACCGTTGCATTCGGACTTATCAAGACATCGGTCAAGGCTAACCGTCTGGAGCCGGCTGATCCTATAAAGGTTCAGGAGATCCGCACCGCCACATACGTGAGCAAGCAGACTCACGATGACATCTATAACCGCAAACTGGCTTTCAAGCCCGATATCGATGTTCGCGGCATGCGTGGCGATGAGGCTATCCAGACCGTTATGCACTTTATTGACGATGCCACGCTCATCGGCATGAGTCGCGTACGCATCCTGCACGGTACCGGCAACGGCATACTGCGCAACCTTATCCGCCAGTATCTGCACACCGTTCCTGCCGTCAAGGACTACCACGACGAGCACATCCAGTTCGGAGGCCACGGCATCACAGTAGTAGATTTAGGTTAAAATGATACCATTGGGGTCAGGCCCCATTGGTACTATTTTTGAAAATTATGAAGAAAATTGGTCCACATGTATCGGCTTCGGGGGGTGTTTTTAATGCTCCCATCAATGCTATGGCAGTTGGGGCTTCGGCCTTTGCTTTGTTTACCAAGAACCAGAGACAATGGTTTAGTACACCTCTGCAACAAACTGAAATTGAGCGATTTAAGGCTGAAGTGTTGAAGTCGGGAATTGAGGCCCGATACATACTTCCTCATGACAGTTATTTGATTAATCTGGGTAGTCCGGATGCGGAAGGATTGGAGAAATCACGCGCATCGTTTTTGGATGAGATGCAGCGCTGTGAGCAGTTGGGACTGACCATGCTCAACTTCCACCCCGGCAGCCACCTTAAGCAGATCACGCCCGAGGAGTGTCTGGACCGCATTGCAGAGAGCATCAACCTGACTCTTGAAAAGACCAGCGGCGTTACCGCAGTCATCGAAAATACCGCCGGACAGGGCTCCAACATGGGATTCGCTTTCTGGCAGATAAAGCGCATAATAGACGGAGTGACCGATAAGTCCCGCGTAGGAGTCTGCATAGACACATGCCACACCTATACCGCCGGCTACGACCTAAAAAACGCGTACGAGAGCGTCTGGGAGGAGTTTGACAACGAAATCGGCCTCTCCTACCTGCGTGCCATCCACCTGAACGACAGCAAGAAGGAACTTGGCTCCCGCGTAGACCGCCACGATTCCATAGGAAAAGGCTTCCTGGGTCTGGACTTCTTCAAAAAGATAATGCAAGACCCCAACCTGAACCAAATCCCCTTCATCCTGGAAACCCCCGACGAATCCCTCTGGGTCGATGAAATAAAGCTTCTTCACGATTTGGAAGAGAAGTGACAAAGGAAATTCGGGGGTATAGTCTCCTGAACTACGCGCTTCGCGCTATCCCTCCCATCCCCAATAAGACGCTCTGGAAGGCATGAGTAAACTCCTACCTCCCAGAGCATCTTCTTGAGCACGGGCCCCTCCCGTTCACAAGCCCACGGGCGGCCATGGTTCCTGAGACTATACCCCCGAATTTCTCTTTGTCACTTCTGCTCGTCGGCCTCGAGTTGTCGGATATACTCCGTGGGGCTGACGCCGTAGTACTGCTTGAAGGTAGTTGAGAAGTGGGTCTGGGATGAAAAACCTACGCTGTAGGCAATCTGGGATACGTTTACGCGCTTCTCCTTGAGCAGTTTCATAGCCTGCTGCATACGTATGTTCTGCATAAAGCGTGCAGCCGAGAATCCGGTAAGCTCCTTGAGCTTGCGATGCAGTTGAGTGCGGCTCATTCCCACCTCATCCACCATCTGAGTGATATTGAATTCGCTGTTGGAGATATTTGCATTCACAATCTCCATGACACGCTTCATAAACAACTCATCACTGGATTCAAACCGTACAGGTGCCACCTGCTCCGCCTGCTCCTGCTGCCCCGAGTATTTACCCTTAACTATCAGTCGGTTATTGATAAGGTTAACCATGATAGACTTCAGCTCACTCAAATAGAAAGGTTTGGGCAGGTAGCTGTCGGCACCGGTATCAATGCCCATCATGCGGTCCTGAAGCTTGTTCTTGCCCGACAGCATTATAACCGGGATATGACTGACCAGAGAGTTACCCTTCAGTGATTTAACAAGTTGAATACCATCCATTTCGGGCATAACCACATCCGTAATGATCAAGTCCGGGGCTTGAGAAACGGCCAGTTTAAGTCCCTCCTTACCGTTTCGGGCTGTAATAATCTTATAGCTGCTCTTGAGAGCGTCAAACAGGTAATCCAACATAGAGTCATCATCATCTACGATAAGAACCTTGATCGAGCCTTTGGTTTGCTTTCCGGTTTCAGGTTCGTCAATGCTCAGGCTCACCCGGTTGCGTTCCAGTTGCTGACGCTCAACCGTAGCTGCATCCACCATATCCTCTTGTGCGATATGGCTGTTGCCAAGCGGCAGACGGAATGAGAACACGCTTCCGCTCTGTCCGTCATGACGTCCTGAAGCCTTTATGGTACCGTGGTGCATACCAATAAGCATCTGACTGTAATTCAGACCTATCCCCATGCCAATGGTAACTGATGTAAACTCATTGTCTGCTCTATAGAAACGATCGAAAATCTTGTTCACATCATCCTTGTCCAGACCGATTCCCGTATCCGAAACCGATACTTCAACGTAGTTGCGCAGAGGTCCCTTCTCATGGTCATCGGTCCCTACCTCAACATCAATCTCAATAGTTCCCTCGTCGGGAGTGTACTTGAAGGCGTTTGAGAGCAGGTTCATCATTACCTTGTCAATACTGTCGCGATCTATCCATACTGGTTGCTCGGCCATTGTGTGGCTGAACGTGAACTCTATACCGCGTCTTTCGGCAGTCTGTGTATAGAGCTCAAACGGTCCCATCAGGAAGTTTATCAGGTCCGTCTCAGCAAAATGCAGTTGCATCTGTCCTTCATCATACTTACGCATATCCAGCAACTGGTTTATCAGAGAGAGTATTCTTGTGGAACTCTTGTGCATCTGCTTCAGATTTGCCTGCATCTCTACTGGAGTCTTTTCATCGTGAAGCATCTCCTCCAATGGCGATATCACCATCGTCATAGGTGCACAAATCTCATGTGCAACATTTATGAAAGACTGGAATTTGGCCTCGTCCATCTCCCTTAAGCGCGCTTTCTTCCTGATTCGCAATGAGACCATCAGGATCACCAAAGCCAGGAATATATAGATCATCACGGCTATCGAGGACGCATACCAGGGAGCCTCTATCCTGATATTGTACGCCTTGGGAACCGACACTATATCATTCAGTCTTGCACGCACGTATAGCGTATATCGGCCGAATCCGAGCTTTGAGAATGAGAAACGGTTCATACCGGCGGGATTGCTCACCCATTCGCTGCCGCTGGGACTCATTGAATACTCGTATATGATACTCATCTCGTCGCCATAGTTCATCAAAGCACCCAGGAAATAGGTGGCCACGTCATAGCCTTCAAAGGCATAGTGGCGCGGCTCGGTCGAATACTTGCTTCTGAACTTGAGCACGAAGCGCTTCACCTCGTCCGACGAGTAGTCGGCAAAGCCATTGGCGACATAGATAGCGTTCATCTTCAGCAAGTTGTCGACAAGCAGCTTTTCGTTCTTTTCCCAATTGGGGACACATACCAAAGTAATGGGGAACCTGTTGGCCGTACCGGTCAAAGAATTCAGCAGCTGGGTGGCGAAGACGTTATCGTCGCCATAAGCAATGATGAGGTTATTTCTG
>ONMR01000019.1:0-14415 GCA_900318995.1 uncultured Prevotellaceae bacterium
CCGTAGTTATAAATCGTTTTGACATATCCTGTCATCGCACCTGGTGGCTCCGGCCAGCCCCGTGGCCACGCTCATCCAAGCCGTCTCAACAAAGTACTTAAGTCCAGGAGTAGGCTTAACCGTCAGCCTATCCGTATAGACTTTGGTAACATCCGCAAAGTTCCGCTCCGGAATAAACCCCGCATCCACCAGTACCGGCAGCCCGCCGCCATAGGTCTTCCCGGCACTTGCTGCAGCACTCATCCGCACTGCCAGCCTATAACCCGCACCCGGATTAACCAAACGAGAGAACTGAATCAGTCCAGGAGTAACAATCAAATTCCCATACTCCACATCAGGAATCACCGGAATAAGAGTAGGGGGCATCGTCAACATCTCCAGACCCAGCAGCGCCCTGTTACAGTTCAGGGTAACATAAGCATTCACCGCCGCACTCTTAGTCCTCATGCGGCTCCCAAAGGCATAGGCTGCAGCAAACGCAGCCCACGCCTCAGCCTGCTCCACAGTTAGCCGGGTATAACTTCTGCCCACACGGGCAAACAGAGCACGACTGTTTTTCTGATTGGGAGTAACACGTCCCGATTGATGGCAATGTCCGGAAAGTATAGTTCCGAATCTAGTGCTGCGGGCTGTGACCGCACCCGCGCTGCCGGACATCGCCCCAAACGGAATAGAAGAGAGTGTTTTCATGGTATCAGAATGTATCTAGTATCAAAAATGACCAATACAAAAATATACACTAAAAATGCCTTTTGCAACTATTCAGAGCCCTTTTTTACACACAAAACCGTCACTTGTGCAACTTTATTCCTCATTGGTCTTTAATTAGTTTTTATTGGTCCATACTCATCGTAAATTTGTACCCCGATATTTGATTGAAATTTATGGACTCCGCCTACCGAATCACCCCCGAACGCATCAGTTCCCTCCAACCCGGCCATATCTTCGTCTTCGGCTCCAACCATTTTGGACATCATGCTGGTGGCGCCGCCCGCTTCGCCCTGGACCACTTCGGAGCCGAGTGGGGTAACGGTGAAGGCCTCCAAGGCCAAAGCTACGCCATCCCCACCATGGAAGGCCTCCCCAGCACCCGCGCCGCCGTAGACCGCTTCATAGCCTTCGCCCGCCAGCACCAAGAATACACCTTCCTAGTAACCCCCATAGGCTGCGGCATAGCCGGCTACACGGCCCAAGAAATCGCCCCCTTCTTTGCCGATGCCAAAGACCTCACCAACGTCTATCTGCCCGAGTCCTTCCTAAAGGTATTGCTCCGCAAATAATAGGTTGGCACATGCGCATAACAAAAGGGGCACTTTTCCGGTGTCCCTTTCTTTTTGTCCGATTAGTTCGGTGTCTGGCTACTTCATATTAACAGCAAACGTATCATTTCCTCAACTAACCAAATACGAGGTAATACCCCAATACTGCAATTGTAAATCAGGTGATTCACAGCCCCTTTATACTCATCATCCAATTGAAATCCCATCTTTCTGTAATGATAACATTCCACTACAACACGGCTTCGGTTGTTGCCACCGTCGCAATGGACTATTACGGGTGTGTTAAGTATATCAGCTTGCTCCAGTATTCTTATACAATTCATGATATTCTCCAGCCCCATATCATTTCCTGTTTCAGACAAAGGCAAATGCCACAATGTCTTTCCATGCTGTACTAAGTATAGTCTATCATTATCAGGATACTCCTTCTCCGACACATTAATAACAACTCCAGCACGCCCATAAATATGGGGGTTCTTCAATTCCAAGATATTCGGGAATGGCCTTGCCTCAATATCGGCAAATTGATACTTTTTCATCTTTCAGAACTATCTGTAAATAATGCCGGGAATTATAATACAGTGTCCCCAACAATAGTACAGACACTGCCGGGACCTCTTATTGAGGCAAGCTGAATGACACAGCTACTCAGCAAAACACTGTAAATAATCATCCCGCTTTCACCCTCGCTACCCCTGAAAGCAATTAAGGATGCAGGGCTGTCGCCTCCGGATGATTTAAGCCCCAAACAATAAGCTTGGGATTGATCCCCTGGCTTTTACCGTTCAGAACTTTATAATGCCAGATGCCTTAGAGGCCACAGATCCAACTGTAACTCGCGGGCTAAACGTCCTAGACGACTATGACAATTGTTTCATAACCATATCATAAAGAATAGAATCAAGTTTACCAGTATGCTTTTCATTCATTTCAGGTCTAAACTTACTAACATTCTCATTGTAATAGTTTGCCCATTGCTCAGCATATTTCTTTAGTTCAAAATCTACAACATGTAAATCGCATTCATCACCATATGCCTTAATCTTAATCAGTTTATCAATCTTATCTCTTAAGTCAGCATCATCTACTGTTGCATCTACAAGCTGGTAAAAAGGAACGGGAGGCAATGTCTTATACATTTCAATCCATCTGCAGGCCAGGATACCGCGCAAATAGTAAAGAAAACGTTTCATATTACACTCTTCCCGTTGCAGATAGCGCTCATTATGCTTGTTATAAATGTGATTGTAATGATACATTGCACCCACAGGATTAAAAAACTCATTCTCAACAGTGTTTATCCGTTTCATAAAGTCATCATCCATAAAATAAACAATAGGCGAATGAAACCATTCAAGTAAAGAAGGGTTGCTTCGTTTCAAAAGCGCCAGAGTCTTTCTTAGTTCCCATCCTGCTAAATCCACATTATCTTCATATACATGCTCAATTACATCTCGCTGTTCCTCAATCCTTATATACCATTCCGGTTTGTGAACATATACAAACCGCACATCCCAATCACTATTGTCAGATTCAAACCCCCAGGCTCGGCTTCCGGATTCTACAGCCAACAGTATTTTCACGTTGTATTCTTTCTCAATATCTCTAAGATGATCAGGTATAGCCACTCTCACCATATTACTTCTCAGATATAATCTCTTAAGATAAGGTGCCAGAAAACGACTATCTCTAGCTATGCTTCCATCAATGGAAACACCATTCTCCATGATATCAAAGCAAGTAGAATTATATTCATTCTTTTCAAAGCCAGCCAATTTGATAAAAGTGCAAGATCTGCGCACACCGATATGAGTAACATTATATGTTTTTCCTATCTCCAGCTCCGGATACTCACCCCTTATCCAACACATTTTTGACATACATACGGCGGTCACATTCTTAACCTCATTATAATAATATCTCAGCCTTTCTTCTTCAGTCATTGTAGTACTCTTTGAGTTTATTATATAAAGAAAACAGATACCTGGATGATGTCGTGATACATATCCTAACATCCACACCTCAGTCGCAACAAATTTAGGTACATAATCAAGTCTCGCCCAATCCCTGCAACCCTTGCAGAAATATAGAATAATCTCCATCTTTATAATATCTTTGTTTCAAGAACAAATCAAAACATACAACTATGGCACAGGATCCTAAACTGCACAAACTGGATGACCTCTTCCACGATGCAAAACAGTACACCAAGAGTCTTGAGTACCAAAAGATGATTCTATTCTGCAAGAAAATGCGCCACCTAGGTCCATACAACGCCATGCTGGCCAATTTCCAGATGCCCGGTGCCCGTTTCCTTCTTACTGCCGACAAATGGATGGAGCAAGGTCGTGCCATCAAGTATTCAGCCCGTCCCATAGTTATTCTTATGCCTTTCAGTCCGGTCGATTTTGTCTTTGACCTCTCCGATACAATGGCCATAGACCAACCCTTGTTCCAAGAGACTGAAGATGACATTCTGGAACGTATCAGAAATCAGTTCAACCCAAAACACCTGTATAATATCAGTAAACTATTTGAGAACCTTTACCACAATCTCCAGCTTGAAGGAATATTCATTGAAACTGTCAAAAGGGGTACAGAGCATGCCGGTGATATAAGGCCTGTCGATTCCAAACATAAGTACAATGTAAACATCCAGATAAATAAAAAAGAAGGCTGGTTTGAAACCGCCCACGCATATTACTGCGTAATGGTCAAAGAAGATCTTAATGAAATGGGTCGTTTACTGACAACCCTACATGAACTGGGGCATCTCTATTGCCATCATCTGTCTCATCCTGATCCTTCAGCCGAGGATGCCTGGAATGAACGTCAAATAAGTAAGGTAGCCAAAGAGTTTGAAGCTGAATCTGTAGCCGAACTGGTATTTGACCATTTCGGCTACAGCACCGATTCTATCACACGTGAATACCTAGCAGGATATCTTGAATCGAACGAGATTATACCAACAGATGTCAGCCCGGAATTGGTGTTTTCGGCAGCCGGCAAGATAATCCAGATGCTTGAGCACAAAATGAATTACAGAGAAGGTCTGGTCTTCAAGTATAACAAACAGTTCAGCAGCCGTATTGAGAAGATAAAAGCAAAGGCCGGTAAAGCAAAAGAAAAGAAGAGTCAGGCCGCCGCTGCGCAGGGACAGACTCTTCCGTTTCAAGAACCTTGATTCTTAACAATCACAGGTCAATAAACCAAACCACTTTTTCACGGGGCAGCGTAATCTTCTTGTCTTCAGCTCTTGCGCCAGTAATCATGTAATGACTGGCATAGGCCTCGCAGAACTGATTCCTGAAAGCATCATTTATTGCTTTCTGGATACGTGAACGCTGAATATTCCTGTTGCTGTCATTAAGCGGGTTCACCACGCTGTCGATAGCCTTCCTCATGTCATCAGGATTAGAGTTTGCTGCATAGTGGCTATAATATCCCATCAGTTCATCCCTATAGTCAATCAGGTCCTTAAAGTTAATCCCTTCAGGATGTTTCAAGAACAGGATGTAGAAAGCCATTTCAACCGGCCTCAGTCTTATTGAAATATTGTAATCAGGCAGCTCTATAGTCCTTCTATGAGTAATCCAGATACGGCTTATAACCTCCTGCTGCTGGAGCTTATCAAGTAGCATCTGTTTTACTGCCCATTCAGGCAGCAGCCCTCTTACCTTCTTGAACAGAGTTGTGATTTCATCATCCGTGGAGGTATCTATATCATCATTTGTACCAGGTGTACTCTGGGGCTGATATAGAATCACTCCTTCATCACGACATATTTGTGCCGATTCACCTATTTCAAGTTCATATAATGTCGGATAGGGGTATGTTGCTCTGTTGTACCTGCTGTAAGCTTCCGCAATCTGCCTGAACTGCTCCTCATAAAGAAACGGCTTGCTTACGTCAATCTTGAATGCCTGCCTCTTAGAGCCTATAACCGCTCCGGCTGCATCTTTCGGAACAAGTTTCTCTTCCAGTTCTTCAATGTTGATGGCAAATGCATTACGCAGCGTATCAATATCATCAGGTTGCACCCATGGCAGGTAGTATTTGGCAATGTTACTCAGGTCGGTATCGCTTACGCCTTTAATCCAATCCTTAAGATAGATAAACTTAAGTCCGTAATTACCGAATATCCTTTTCACTATATCCAGCTTATGCTCCATAAAGAGCGTAAGGTCCGGATTCAGCCCGTTGTCAACATAGATAACCTGATTGCCCTCAGGCTCGTTAGGCAACTCACCAAATGCCAGTTCAAATTCTTTAAGCAGGCTTATCATAAAACATAGTCCTTTGCGGTGTTTTCAAAGATAGTGCAATTTATTGCCCGTCCTCATCGTCATCAAAGAAATTCTCACCGGCATTCATCAACCCTTCATAGCACCTCTTAAAGAAACTCATCCTATGGGCATTCTCCTCGTTAACCATATGGGTATAACCCTCAGGTGTGGCAGCATATTCCATAGCATTGTTAATGTTCATCTCCCTGGCCACCTCAACGGCGTCCTGATTGGCGCCTATATATACAAATACCCAGCCTTTCTCGCGCAGCAATGATACAATGCTCTTGATAGCCTTGGCACTGTATTCACGGGATGCGTTTTCCAGACCATCGGTAATAATAGTCACAAGCGCATGCTCTCCTGCCTGAACCTGAGTTTGGAGTTTAGCCAATGATATTCCCATGGCGTCATAGAGTGGGGTACCACCACCTGGGCAATAACTGCGTTCTTCCACATCATTCACTTCATCAACAGGCAGATTATCCATAACAGTACGCACGTCCGATTCGCCATAGAGAGAATCAAAAGTCACATAAGTAAGCATCTGTTTCATACACGGCATCTCCTCCTGAGCCCGCCTGATGGTCTTGATAGTTTCATTTACACCATCCAGCGCCTGTTTCTTAATCCTCTCCATAGACCCGCTCTCATCTAGAATAATAAGGTTGTGCATCACCTTCTGCGGCACCTCAGCCACCTTTTCCTCTTTCTTTCTCATATCATCAGTTCATTTTGGTTAATCCTGATGCAAAACTACCACCACATTATTCTTTTCTCAAATACCTGCAACCCTTGCAGGTATTATGGTAATTGAATGCATAAACATCATTTGCTATTCTTCTTGACCTTGATCGTCAAATAAATCTGTTGCTCAGGGTGCGCCTTTTCATTGATACTGCTTATTCTGCACTCAAAAATGTCATTCCATCCCATTTCCAGGATTGTGGCAATCTCTTTGTTTTCAGAGCTGGGTATGTAACCTATACAGAAATCTTCCTGCCTCTCTTCATCACGATATACCACCGCCACAGCATCAGGATCATACTTGTTTTCAATGTCACGCACAAGCTTCAGCTCAGTATTAACCTTAAGCTTATCCCATACTTCATCAGCATCGTGATACTGCTTTCCCGCCAGGTGGCAATCCATAAAATACTTCTTCTTTGCTTCCATAATTTAAGTCCTTTTAGGTTCAACATCTATATTTCCGGAGCTAAATTATGGCACTGTTGTACCAAAAGTCGGTACAACCTTAAGAAATATCATTTTTTCTCATCATATCGGCTCAGAGCCTCCTTGAGCCAGTCTTTCATCTCCTCAGCCAGCCAATCAGGTTCAATAATACGTACCCAACTGTTCAAGGATAGCAGGTGCGTCTTAAAGTCATTAGTGGGCTTCAGTCTCAGTTCAAAGTCAGTATACTCATTAGTGCTCTCAATCTCCTTCTGTGAGTGGTGTAGTGGAAGGTCTCTTAGATAATGTGGCTCCAGTCCATAAGCCCTTATAACAATCCTTTCCGGTTTCAGGCTGCTATTGGCCACAATGCCAAAACAGTCATAAAAATAACCGGCCGCATCAAAGTCCTTATCAACTGTAAACTTGGTCTGCAGTATCTCAATATGTTCAATTCTGTCCAGGGCAAAAACGTAAAGATTGTCCTTCTTTTCATCCTTATCATGAGCAAAAGAGGCTTCAATAATCTTCACCACAACATACCATCTTCGTTTAAATAACTTTACACAGTATGGTTCTACAATGAATTGGTTTGATCCTGCATCCGAATACCGGTGATACTGCATCCTGATGCGCCTATTATCACGCATAGCGCTAAAAATCAGTTGCAACTTATCATCTCCGCTCGGAATACTTTCCAGCAGGATCCGGTCCTGCAGTCCAGCATTGCCATCCAGCATATTGCTTACGCTCAGGGTAGAGAACATCCAGTTCTGTATGCTGTTCTCCTTCAGCACCTCCTCGTTCTCTATGTAATACCGGTATCCGTCCTTACGGTCACATTCTATTATTACGCCAAATATATCCAGGATAGAATCCCTGTGCCGGTTAAAAGTGGTTCTGGAAAGCTCCTGCCCGCCGCTTTGCTCCTGCTGCTGCCATAGATCGCTTATCTCGCCCAGCGTCATTCGGCCATTCCTTCTAATGGTCTCAATAAGCCAGATATACTCCTTAAATAGAGATGGAATCTTCATAGTCCTTTAGTAATTAGGTCACAATTTTAGGCAAATTTATACAACTTGTATCAAGTTGTGGTACAACTTCCAAATATTTTTGTCGACATATAATCAATAAACTTACAGGACTATGTTAATGTACATTGCAGCATTTATCTGGATTTGTGGTGAAATTTTTGGCTACTTTCGCAAAGGGAAATAGTGCAAAGAGCATATGGCTTAAGTTGCTATATTCTAATAATTTCTACTATGTCAGATACAACGAATCCTTCAATCAGTATTGACGGCATTCACCCGGAATTTGATGGTGACGTTCAGTATCCGTATGCTGATGTGGGTGCTCCCAAATTGCTTCACATAAGCTCTGTTACAAATGATAATAGACGGAGCTACAATTATACCTGTCCATATTGCAAGAAGGAACTTTTGCCTAAACTAGGTACCAAACGCAGACATTGTTTCTCTCATAAGAAAGGTGAACGTTGTGATATTGATAAGTATATACATTCAACCGCCGAAAAACTACTAAAAGAGAAATGGGAAAGTGATGAACCCTTCGAGGTCGTTATGACCGTTCGTAGGGTGTGTAAGAATGATAATTGTAAGATTCTTAAGATGCATGGTTACCAATCATGTGTGAAGGAACAAGTTGAACACTTTGATTTGAAGAAATGGTACTCTGATTGCATCGTAGAGAAGAAGGTTGATGATTTTATCCCGGACCTGTGCTTAGTGGATAATACCGGCAAACATGATCCCATTTTTATTGAAATCTGGAGTAAGCATAAGAGTTCAGAAAAAAAGATGTCTTCTAAATACAAAATCATAGAAATCAGATTGAAGACAGTAAGTGAACTCGAATGGTTGCCTAATCATCCAATCGTGGAATCTGAAACTGTTACATTCAACAACTTTGACATCATTAAGATTGATCCAAAAGATATAGATGGAAGACCTGAATTGATCAAATATACTTTATTCTCAGATACTTTAAAGTCACATTTGTATAATAGGGGTGAAGCAAAATGCTGGACCTATCACCATCATCACCCAAAGGCTATTATGGAAGTTGTGGCCATCAAGGACTATATTTATCACCCTAATTCTTTCTGGCTCTATTGTAATTCTTTGGCTATAGAGAAAGGATATGATGTAAAGGTTTGCCAATTATGTCAGCTTTATAATAATAATGAAAAAGGATGCATAAGAGAGTTTAGAGAGAAGGGTATCATTATACCTTGTGATACAGTTGATGCCAGAAGGTGTGAACAATTCAGACTGAGAGACCGGCTACTTAAGAGGTGTAAGATTTACATGTCATCAAATCCAGTAATTGTGTGGGAAAAGAAGCCGGATGGTCAAGAAGTTGAAACCGTTGAAAGGCAGAAAGCCTGGTATGAATAATTAGGATAAAAGGCCATGGAATATGATGAATCCTACGCCCGCTCATTAATAGCCCGTTGTCAATGGACCTGGGCCAAGACCTACATATCCATTCCGCATGAATACATAGTCCGCGATAAGTGTGGGCTCACTGACGCAGAGTTCGTTTATCTCATCAACGCTCAGCGTGAATACGGCATTCCGGAACAATGGCACAAGTACAACTTCCCATATCTCTATATAGACGGTTACAAGTACTGGACCATGGGCAGTCCAATTGATGAGACCACCGTCATCAACCGTCAGAAAGTTTTCTCGGAATTTGACAGTATCGACGCTGTAGAAGAACAGCAGCCTGATGAACTCTACAATCAGGTATCACAGCTCTTCCATGATACTTTCCCCGGCCGCGATGTGTATGAGGCCGGTTGCGGTACCGGGATCACATTTAATCGTTTCCATCAGGATCCATACAAGTACCGCGGCATTGACCCCAGCAAGAAAGCAATAGAACAGTTCAAGACCGCACATCCGGAGCTCTCACGCCGTCTATTCATCAATTCATTCGAGGAGTCAGTCAACTACTGGAAACAGGGCTCGGCTGTTGTGCTGGCCACCTTCGGTGCCGCCTCATACTTCATGCAGCCGTATCTCAAGATACTGGCAGAGAGTGGAGTGGATTACTTCCTTATGTTCTATCGGGAGGGTTATTGTCCGAAACTGTTCAAAGGCATGCATCACTTCAATTACCAGAATCAGTTTCTGATAGAACAGTTTCCCAATGCACATTTCCTTTTGGCCGGCAACTATCGTATAGTGTCATCCCGTCCAATCATCAATATCAGCCGTCCAAAAGATGCCGTTCCTGAAGCGGTTTTGTCAGAGGCATTTAAACATTACAATCCACAAAACCGGTAAAGGATCTAATTGTTGGCTCTCCCAATAAGACTTTAAAGAGAAAATGTCTACATTTGAAAACCTAACCTAATTTAAAAAATTCACATTGCTTATGGAGGAACGTCTGATTGACATAGTGGCGAGTTGTAAGAACGGTGTTGAGCTTAATCAAAAATATAGATTTTACAACCTGATTGGCCGTTATAGAACTATCCATGATTCAGATGATTTTTGCTTATGGATGTATCTGGGGGATGTAAAAAATTCACCTGAGCCTCTGCGTGCTATCGGTAAATATGTCAATCGTGACTCTGCGCTCGGTAAGAAGATTCTCAACAGCGATTTAGGTATAGAGTTTGAATTCAAGGCTGGAAAGGACTATCATGGCCGTCTTATTGACCATAAAGCAAAAGTGCTGAATATGGCAGACTTTACCAATAGGACAATCAGAATATCAGGCAATCCCGTCTTATATACCTATGATAACCTAACTGATTTCCTTCTGCAACTACAGCAGGCTGATCAAGCAATCATAAGTAATGAGGAAAAAACCAAGCAGCTTGAAGAACAAAAACGTCAAGAAGCCGATGCTCATAGACGTGGCGTTATTCAAAAGGAAATAAATCAATTAAAAGACGCACATTTAGCGCTAACACATCAGCAAGAAGAATTAAAGCAAATAACTCGCTTCATTCACGAGCAGGGTAAACTACGTTTTAACCCTATACTGGATCCTATTCAGAATAGAATAAAAACAAATAATCTGTATGATGGCCAGGTGTTGGTAATAGATGGTGGTCCGGGAACGGGTAAAACAACCACCATGATCCAACGCTTAAAATACCTCATCAACTTAGAGGCCATAAAGGAGGATGTAGAGCTTGAAGAGAAAGCATTTAATCTTAGCAACCCTAATCGCAACTTGCTTGAGGTTCTTGTTAACAGCAATAAGGATTGGGTTTTCTTCTCACCTTCTGAATTGCTGAAAGATTATTTGGCAGATGCAATGAACCGTGAGGGTTTACCCAACACCAATTCAAGAGTGCACAACTGGGAGCGTTATAAAACAGATATTATCCGTGATGTATATGGATTGATTGATCCCACAATCACTAGTTCTCCCTTTATCAAATGCCGTGATAACGAAACGGTCCTTATATACAATGACAGTAATGTCATCAATGACTTGAATACTTATTTTTTGAATCTCTTAAAGCAAATCAAGAGTAAATTCCCCATAATCGACAGGACAGATTTTAAATGGATTACTCTTGCCTCTAACATACAAAGAAGATTCGACTCTATTGATGATTATACCATTACCGGCTTTATCAGTTTATTCGCCAATCTGGAAAGAACATATTCTTCCGAATGCAGGGTATGGACCCAACGTTACAATGAACTGATAAGGTCAACCTCATTAACAGTGCAAGCTACAATAAATACCGCACCGTCCATCAAAGACAAGCTTCAGGAACTGGTAGAATCTTTATCCGAGGATGATACAGATACTACTGATGATATATCTCTTGATGATGATGTAGAGGATGCTGAAGATGAAACAGATTCAGAAGCAGCTCTTGATGACGCAATTTACCGTAGTGTCAAGTCATGGCTCCGTCGATATTCCTATAAGCAAGTATACTCGGCTATCAAACTAACTAAGCGCCAAGAACAATTGACTGAGATATTGGCTCCATTATGCAAGCAACTTGAATTAGAATCAACCATGAAAGAGATAGGTGAGTTGGTTCTATTTGAGAACTTTTCAAAATATACTCGGGGCGTCAAATCAAACTTATTGACAGGGCTGCCAGCTAAATATAAGGCATTCAGAAGAGATATATTAAAGACAAAGAGGGATGGTTGGAATCTCGATCTATTGAGCACAATTATTACAACCAGAAATGGCCGTCAGTTACATCGACAAGAAGAGGCTCTCTTGATTGGCTTTATCAATAATCTTGTTAAGTCGATTATCCGCAGTTTACCAAATGACAAGATAACTCATCGCTACATTGAAGCTTACCGGGAGATTACAAGGCCTATAATAGGCATCGATGAGGTTACAGACTTCTCCATTGTCGATATCTACGCCATGATGTCAATAGCACGGACAGAATTCAGTTCAATCACACTTTGCGGTGATATTATGCAGAGACTTACAACATCAGGATTTAATCAATGGGGTGAGCTGAATACCATAATTCCCAAGGATAAGCTCAAGCTGGTAAGTCTGAAGACATCATATAGACAGAGCTCTATTCTGCTTGATGTGGCAAGAGAAATGTACACTGACACAATTGGACAGGAACCGAATTATGTGGCTTATATGAAGTCTAGGAAAGTACCTTCTCCTTTGATGTATGTCAGTCAAAATGAATCCTCAAAGATTAACTGGATAGAACAGAGAATCCAGGAAGTATATAAAGCTTATGGAAAGAGATTACCATCTATAGCCATATTCTTAAATGATAAGAATGCCATCAAACCATTCGTAGAACAATTACAAGACACTGATTTTATTTATGAATCAAGCATCAACGTGGTTGATGGCAGCGGAGGTAATGTATTGGCAGATTCCAATCAAATCAGAGTTTATCCCATAGACGTGGTTAAAGGTATGGAGTTTGATGTCGTATTCTTCCATAACATAGATAGCACATCATTAACTCCAGACTTAGTTAAACGTTATATATATGTGGGCGTATCTCGTGCTGCATTCTTCTTAGGCATAACGCTAAACTCCGGGAATCAAGAGTATTGCAAATATTTCAAAGAAGGCGATTGGAGTAAGATTATTTAATTATATTTGCGTCATCTTTTGTGACATAACTAAAAGATTTAAAGTGTTAAAAGCGAGCCATCCTTCTGGGTGGCTCGCTACATTTATACAATCATTATGTGTTTCGGCGGCGTTCGTCATCCCGCCGTTTCTGTTCCAGTTGTATCCGGAGTTCTTCTTCCTCATCGAACTCATGCATCTCAAAGTCATCCCAATCCAACATAGCGGTAATTATTAGTTTTTGTGGTTAATTGCTCAGCCTGGGAATGTGAATACAGTTATTATTTCCTCAACCAGACTCTTTGTCCTGGTTTTAATATCTTCAATAGTCCAAGCACCTTTTTGAGCAATATCTTTATTTATCTCAAGTCCATTCTTGTAACCTATGTAACGACCATCTTTACTCTTACGATCTCTTTTCTCTTCAAATGACTTATTGCTTAGGGTACTATTATATCCGGTAATCGTTAAGTTTCCAATCTTATGCACGTACTCTTCCAAGTATTTGTCGGCCAAACTTCTGTCTCCTCCGGCAATCATATCAACCCAACACTGCGGTATGTTTTCTCCTTCAGGGAATATATGTTCAATCGTCCATACAAAAACCTTTTTATCTGTTCTTTTCCACAAATCCGTCCATGATTCTTGCGTCATGGCCTTCTCGGCAAGTTTGCACAAAATATACCTCGTTGCACCAACATTATCCTTGTATACATCTCCTTTTAGCTTGCGCTTAAATGATTCATCAGAGGCACAATTTTCAGGTAAGCTTAATACTTCAATAATCAAGTTAATTACATCAGTACCAGTCGGACATTCTTCTTCGATTCTACTGATAATATCCATGAAGATTCTAGTCAGGTCACGGGTATTGGGATAGTCAGTTAAATTACGTCTAACAAAATATATTGAGAGCTGTTGAATTAATTTGTTGATTTGCACATCAGTAATCTGAAGTTCTTCTTTGTTCCTAAGCAGATAAAGCAAAAGCAAATATGATGGAGCGCCCTGTATATGATCCAGGTCTTCTAGTGCTTTCCTGAATATCTTCTCTGTCGGATCTTGAAGGATTAGCCAGGAATAAAGCTGTCCACAGTCAACTATATCTTCCAAGAAGGCCGGTAAGTCTTTATTGATTAAACTCTCAAATATGTTCAGCAAATTAGAACGTGTAGCAACAACACCCAGCGGGTCTTTCTTACGGTCATTATCATTCTGGAATGGCTCATTTAGTTTGTGTTTGAAAGCATTATAGTACTGACGGAAGAAACGTTCTTGAGTACTATAGTCATCCGACAAACACTTTAATAACTGCTGCCACCTATTAAAGCAATCGTCAATGGTAAGCTTATTTACCTCGGCACGTGCCATAATAAGGTTTTTCATCAAGTCAATTGCTGTCAATGGAGTTCCTCTGTTATTCAGAGACTCAAACAATACATATGCGTCAGAATGGCTTGAAACCTCAATCTTCACTAGCATTGCTTGTTTAACCTTGTCGTATTTTCCCAGAAGTGTTTTTACGGCATCATCGAGCTCCTGTCCTTTTATCTCCTCGCTCAAACGATCCAGAAAATATGAATAACATCTGC
>ONMR01000019.1:14422-86736 GCA_900318995.1 uncultured Prevotellaceae bacterium
TGCTTAGTCGCTCCCGCCTTTCTAAGACCATTCTCAGTCATTATGAAGTTGAAATCATCAAGATTATAGTTCTGCACCTGAGGTATCAATTTCATCTCATTGGCAGAAATATTACTCTTTAAGGATTTCCTTAAAGAGGGTAGTACATCTTCATCATCTTCGCTCAAATATTCTTTGTGCTCTTTAAGCATCTTATAGATAGCCGTTAGCAATAAGCTTAGGGTGGTAAGACGTTGTTGGCCATCAATTACTTCCATGTAAGGCCTTATAGCATCACCCAAGGGTATACATATAATTGACCCAATGAAATACTCATTGTTGTTTTCACTTATATCATCGTATAGTGCTTCCCATTCTCGGTAACTCCAGGTATATTCACGCTGATACTTTGGAATACTATAGTAGAAATTACCGTCAGATGACAGTATTTCATAAATATGGTACTTGTTTACACTTTGAATCATAATTCTATACGTCTAGTTCTAACATTATATTAAGCCTAATTACTATAGGGTACTTAAGATAAACTCAACTGTTTCTTTAGGGCAGCTCCGTTTTCCCTGAATGTTACCATTAACCCCATGCAATCTCAAGTTATATAGAGACAGCTTCCTAGCATCCAGCGTTTCAATCAGTTTCAGCCTGGAGTATATCTTGTTACTGTTTTCCAACTGTTGCTTATCCTCCCAGAATACCCTTTGGTCAATTGCTTCATGCCTGGTAAAACCAGTTTTAACAACTTCCATCATATACTTAATGCATCCGTCAGGCATGGTTTTGTACATGAATACTATATCACCTACTGACATCTTTCCGGTTTGCCAATCCAGGATTCCATTATTAGCTCTAAGTGCAGCTTCCATCCTAAAGAGCTTATTGTTGCTGGGTACTATCCAATACTTCATAAAAGCATATGTTATTTAAAACAACCATCTATATAATCAATCAGGCAATCAGGAACCTTTAAGTTTCCCTGCATACTTGATTTTAGGCCGTGTTCCCTTAGATTGGAAAGGCTAAGCCGTGGATCATTAACCCTCTTTATTAACATCAAGCGTATAAACAAAGCTTGTGGCCAATGTTTGACCGGGTGAGGGTCAAGAGAAAATGCAGAATCATCAACTGCTTCAGATAGCGGTATATTAACTCTTTCCACAATCATCTTGTATTCAATCCTGCAGACAGGTGCGGTGGTATAGAGGTAAACAATATCGTTGACACGCACTTTATTCTTCTGGAGATATTCTACAAAATCATTCTCCTTAAGCCAATCGTCCATTCTAAAACGCTTAGGGCTTGATATAAAAATCCAGTGTGCCATTTTGATTGTATGTTAGGGGGCTTCGTCAATAATCTTATGTAAATGTCACAAAGATAAATAATTCTCTTACATATATTGTGCCAAAACTACATTCTTCATACCTTTGTCCCAGCATCAAGAGCAGGTGCCCCCATGGGCCCACCGCACCAACCGAGCATATAGGATGCCACGGTGGTCAAGGTACGATGCGGTAGTTTATTATTAACTTCAAAACAAGATCCTATTATGAGTACAAACAACAATTCCGTTCAGGATTTCGCAGCTCGTTTCGCTGCAGCATCCACCCAGAGTTTAGTAGAAGAGTTCAACCGTCAGGTCGGCAGCAACGCCTGGACCTCAGCACGTGCCGTTCATGGCCAGGCACTAATAGCTGAGTTCCGGAGTAGGGGTATTGACATATCTGCCGTGAATGACGGCAGTAGTACAGATTTCAGTCATCACATCCGTCTTGATGAGACTATCAATACCCTCATCCTGATAGACTGATACAAAAAACAAATCCCCGCTGCCGTCTGCTCTGGTAGCGGGGATTGTCATATAATAACATCATCATTAATTCACTTTAACCAGATTAAAGTTCTTCCCGTTAACATCCTCATATTTCATATCTGTTATATCGTAGTTGGAGTTCATTTTAATAGTCAATTTCTCTCCTTTGGTTTTTAATCGCATCACGTCATTCTCAATAGTTGCCGATTCAAAATAATAATAGTAGCAAATAGTTAGGCCTACCACATCTGTGACGCAGAGCTTGCCTGAGTCAAAGGTTACCATCCCGTTTTTATATGAATAAGTGTCCTCATGCAGATAATTGGAGAAATTGTAATTATCGTCCGCTTCATAACTGCGTACATCCGTTTTTGAAGTAAACTCCACAACATATTTATCGCCAAGGTAAGTCATAGTCCACTTGGTACCAACCAGAGTGTCTTTGTTACTATCGATATCATCTTTTTCACATGAAACCAGTGGTAAGCAGAGTAGTGCAGCCATCAAGTAATTCAGAATCTTTTTCATATTGTCTTTCCGTTTAATTGTTTACAGGATACCAAAAATAAAGGCGATACTCTCAGCCTAACTGCGTGAATCAAAATAAACTTCCCGGATGATTTGCTTGACCCTGAAAAGCAGGCGCTACTCTCTCATCCGGGAGGTTTATCTTACTGGGAAAGAGAAAGAAATCTCCCTGACGTCTGTTATACTGTCAGTACCACGTCCCCAACGTACAGGAGGACCTGACCGCGCTGTACCACGCCCAGCTGTTATTTCAAACGTTTTTGAGAACAGATGCTGTGCCGAATCACAAACACCTTTCATTTGTTCCGTCAAGCTGGGGCTTTCAAACGGTCGCGATCCAACAAGAACATATTATCCTCTAATAGCACGAAGACACCACATATAGAGTACCTTAGAATTTTTGGGCATCAACGGTCGTCTTGGGTACCCGTCACTGCAAATATATTTGCGCTTCTCTCAGTGGAATTGAGAGAATCATACTTTTTCAAAATAATCCTCAACTATCTGCACTCAGCCGCACTTATTGCGGCAGCCACAGATAATTGAGGACTTAAGAAGGACTAGGCGGTGAAATCGAATCACTACTCTATAGCTGTCGCTATGCCACCTTTACCATACATCGTGGATCTACCTAACCTTCTTATTAAACTTCCCGGATGATTTGCTAAACCCAGGCCAACTGGTGCTACTCTCTCATCCAGAAAGTCATATTTAACAGAGAACAGATGTATAGCCGAATCTATACACCTTTCATATCACCCTTATAAATCTGGGGCTTTCAAACGGACGCGCACCAGAATAGGTTCAATTATTCTCTGCAGGTTACTTTGTCTGATGCCGGTTGCACAGCCTTGAATTGGACCCCAATTGCTTGGTTAGATACATGTCCCAGCAGGCAAACAGCACCGGAGAAAGTTATGCCGACAGAACTACCACTCTTATCGGGGACCTGAAGCGTCACAATTTATGTCTCCTTTTTACATGAGCGCCGGCTTTTTTCAAAGCCCGGATGCCGGGGCCAAGGTGGTCCTTGGATGCACCCAGCGGACTTATTTCAGATCAACTGTTGCAAATATATTTAGGGTTTGCTCAGTGGAATTGAGAGATTCAAACTATTTTTCAAAAAATACTTGTAATCAATGGTGTAACAAGTAAAGAATACCCTTACAAATAACAAAAGAGCCTGGACTAATCGGGCTCTTTGTATAATGGTAACAGATATATCCCATTACCGACCATAGTTGGCTTAAAGTCACGGGGTCTACGATATATGCGCCTACCTTGACCGCACTATAGCTTGATGCAAATATATTACCCGTATTCTCAGCTCAAGTGAGAGATTCAATCTTTTTCTGCCAGAATCTCCATCTCCTCCCGTGTCAACTCTGAAAAATCCGGCAGGATATTCATACCACCGCAAAGAAACATACCGGTATCCCTTTCCTTGCCGTTCTCATCCTTCTCTACAATATGGATCTTGCCATTGTAGTATTCCTTATACTTAACCTTCTTCATAATCTCTTCTTTCGTTGCCATAGTTGTAACATTTTAAGTCCTTCACCGGCAAAATTACCTCTACATTTCTCAATCCAACTGAGAGAATATTGCATTTCCAAAATATTTTCTCATTTTTGCTGAGTATTCTCAATTCCATTGAGAGGATCGCCCATACTTTTGTCTTCCGGAGGGCGCAACCGTGTGCGTCACCACAACAAGAGTATCAACCTAATTCAATTAAGGACTATGAAAGAGAGACTTTTCACCAAATCAGCCTTCAAGGTGGCCCTTACATGCCCCACGCAACTATACTACTCACGTAACCCGGAGTACACCAACCAGAGTGATACTGATGAATTCCTGCAGGCCCTTGCCGAGGGCGGTTTCCAGGTAGGAGAACTTGCCAAGGTCTATTACGGGATAGAAGGCCCTGCCGATATTAAGTCCCTTGACTATGATGAGTCCATCCGCCAGACCCGCGCACTCTTTGAGTCCTCAGCCCGTGTCAACATAGCCGAGTCCGCATTCCGCTACGGCCGCTGTTTCGTGCGCGTAGATATATTACAGAAGGTGGGCTCCACCATCAACCTCATAGAGGTCAAGGCCAAGTCCTGGAATAACCTTGAAGACAACTTCACCGATAAGCGAGACCCCTCAAAGGTCGCCTCAGGCATTCAGGAATACGTCTATGACGCAGCCTTCCAGAAGTATGTGGTAACAAACGCCCTCAAGCAGCTGTATCCCGGTCAGGACTTCACCGTCCGTGCCTTCCTTATGATGGCTGATAAGACCAAAGTAGCCCCCGTCGATGGAATCAACCAGTGCTTCCGCATCGCAAAAGACGGCGGCCGCACCCATATCATTCGCACCCCGCAGGCCGCAGCGCTCCGTGATGTGGAGCACATCCTCACACCGTTTGATATAGACTCCCTCTGCAACCAGATAATTGCCGGCCATACCACCGAGCAGCCCGCCATCATGGGCATGCCCTTCGGCCAGTTCGTAGATAAGATGTCCACCATCTACTGTGATAATCTCCGTGTAGATACACCAGTAGGCACCGCCTGCATCAAATGCCCCTTCTACAACAGCGGCAAAGATACCGCAGCAGGTAGGGATGGCCGTCATGAGTGCTTCAAGAAAATGGCACACTTCTCTGATGCTGATTTCCAGCGCCCCTCAGTCTTTGACCTCAACGGCTCCGGCATCAAACGCGGCAATATCATAGCTTCAGGCACATACTTCCTGGATCAGGTAGATGAGTCCCAAATCAAGGTGGAGCCCGGTCCCGGCTGCCTCAGCAGCACAGACCGCAAGTGGCTCCATATAGGCATGGCCACTGGTAATCCAGGCATCCTTGCCCGCTTCGCAGGCAATATCCATGACGGTGCGTACATCGATATCGATGGCCTCCATCAGGAGATGTCCGGCTGGAACTTCCCGCTGCACATGATAGACTTTGAGACAACCACCGTGGCCCTGCCGTTCTACAAAGGCCTGCGTCCGTATCAGGATGTGGCTTTCCAGTTCTCACACCACATCATAGACCTCAATCCGGACGGCACATACAGCATCCGTCACGCCGGCCAGTTCATCAACACAGAGAAGGGCCATTTCCCCAACTTTGACTTCGTCCGTGAACTCAAGCGCCAGCTGGAGCAGGACGGCGGTACCATCTTCCGCTACGCTGCGCATGAGAACTCCATACTCAGGCACATCAGCCAGCAGCTGCAGGAGAGTCGTGAGCCCGATGCTCCGGAGCTCCTGGCCTTCATCGCCAGTATAACCCAATACAAGGAGCGCAGCAAGACCATATCCGGCCCCCGCAATATGGTCGATATGCTTGAGCTTGTCAAGCGTTACTACTATCACCCCTCAATGAAAGGCAGCAACTCCATCAAGGCCGTCCTCCCTGCAGTACTCAACTCAAGCCGTTTCCTGCAGCAAAAGTACAGCCACCCCATATATGGCACAGAGATTCCCAGCCTCAACATCCCGGCCACTACACCCATAGCCTGGATCAACCTCATGACCGATGGCCATACCGTAGAGAACCCGTACCATCTGCTCCCGTCCGTATCCACATACATTGATGTCCCGGACAGTGAGCTTGACCGTCAGCCGGATTATGATGACATGACCATCTGCCACGGAGGCGCCGCCCTCACGGCATACTCCAAGCTCCAGTTCTCTGATACCGCCCAGTCAGAGGCCCTTAGCAAGGCCTTGCTCCGCTACTGCGAGCTGGACACCATGGCCATGGTCTTCATCTGGGAGTACTTCAATAACATGATAAGTAACAATTAAAACATACCGCTATGTCACTCACACAACAATATGCAGTTCGTGAAGTCATAATAGACCGCATGCTTCACTCAGAGCAGGGAGCCACCCTTAAGGAACTCATGGCCGCCTGTAACGATGCCCTTATTGCCGATGGCCGCAAGGGAGTCCGCTCACTCAACACCATATCGGCTGATATCACCAATATCTCCAACCGCTACAATCAGGAGATAGAAGAGATAAAGGAAAGCTATGACCACCGCATAATACGTTACCGGTATGCCAATCGCAACTTCAGCATCTACAACATAGGGCTGGGAGCGGATGACTCTAAGCTGCTTAACAGCGTAGTAGGCATCATGTCGCAGTTCCAGGGCCTCCCGGTGGCAGGTTGGCTGGCCGAGACAGACCTGCGCATCCGCTCATCCATCCGCAACAGTGGCCGCAGCGCAGTAGTGGGCTTTGACACCAATCCGGAGTACGTGGGCAACCGCAACCTGCTGCCCCTTTTTGAGGCCATCACCCAGCGTCAGACTCTGGAGATAGAGTACTGGGACTGGACCAAGAAGGGTAAGATGGTCATGAAGATATGGCCGTATTACCTCAAGCAGAGTGGCCACCTGTGGTACCTAATGGCAGGTAATGTACGTAATGACAAGCTGGAGTGCTTAGGCCTGGACCGTATAGAGTCAATCAAGCCTATAGAGCGCAAGTACCACGATTGTAAAGTGGACCTGCAGAAGTTTTTTGATGAGCGCATAGGAGCCACCGCAAGCAGTGATAACAGGGAAAAGCGCACCATACGCTTCTGGGCATCAGTCCAGGTATGGCCATACCTGCTGCAAAGCCCCATGCACAATAGCCAGAAACTCATCGACTATACTTTCGGTGACGGTGCCTTATTTGAGATTGAGGTATGCTATACCCGAGAAATGATTCAGGAGCTGCAGCGCTATGGAAGTGACCTTATAGTTCTGGAACCTGCCGACCTCAGGGAATCGCTGGCCCGTGATGCAGCCCAGACGCTGCGCAACTACGGCTATCCAGGCATAGATATAGATACAGTGGCAGATGTTATTCCGGGACCGGAAGATGCACTGACCTTACAAGAGACTACAAGTGAGATTATTAATGACAAAAACAATAAGACAATGAAAGTACTGAACCTGATTATTCAGCAGACCTTTTTTGATCAGATTCTCTCCGGAGAGAAGACCCTGGAGTTCCGAGAGATTAAGCCCACCACCTACAAGAAGTATATTGAACTTGACGATGATGGTAATGATAAAGAGGATGAGAACGGCAATTCCATTCCCATCAAGTACGATGCCATACGTTTCTTTGTGGGCTACAACCCTGACCGTGACTCAGCACTAGTGGAAGTTAAGGACGCTCACACCGAAATATTCACGGATGAAAAAGGTGAGTGGATATGGTATGAAGCAGGCGGCAAAGACTGGGTGATGCAGCAGGTAGTTTACAACCTGGGCAAGGTGCTTGAGACTGATTTACATCCCAAGAAGTAATTACCTTAATAACAATATACTATTTAGGCAAATCGATACCAGTCAGATCCACCTTGTGTGCAGCGGGCAGATTGTTTTCATCGAAACCTTCGGTATTGTAGAAATACGGAGTCGCTTTATTCTTGCCATATATATACTCGTCAAGCTCATGTGCATTTTCAAGCACATACTTGATACCATCCCAATCTCTACCCCAGATAGATTCAACTGGATCAAATGTAACATTAACAATGTCAACATATCCTATAATACACTTCTGTGGTAGTTTATCGTAGGGTGGGAGTATTCCTGCCTTTTCAAGATTAGCGAGCGTGTTTTTTACCATACCGTCAAGTTCATTCCAAGGAACTTTTGATCCACTGGCAGCAACAAATATCTTTCGGCATTTGGTGGGCATAGAATCCCTGCATTCAATATCTTTAACCCCACAAGCAATGAGTGATGCCCAGGGTTGACGTATCGCCAGTGTCTTCATGAATGGTGCATCAGATTTCTCTTTCACTTCTTCAGGTTCGGCTTTTTCTAATAGCTCTTCAATTGAAGAAACACCACGTTCTTCAAAAATAGACTCCATATCTATTTTCCTATACACTTCCTCCGGTAGTAGTATTATAAACTCTGGAGATAAATGAAACGGTTGTATAGCTATTTCTCCATCTATTTTGTTCTTACGCACATTCTTACCAACATCATTAAATATTGCATCTCTGATCTTATCGAATACCTCACCTGGTAGATCTTCTAATTCACCTGTGAAGTGTCCATCGGCAATAAAATCACTACTCTCTTTAATCTGTTTATCTGATAAGTTTACATATGCGGTAAAATTGCCGACATGATTCTTGTCAGAATAAAGCCCGTAATCAAATGGAATTTTATGTGTCATTATTATAAATATCTATTTTTTGAAACAACTATCTATATAATCATAATATCCTGCTAAACAGGGTATCAATATAATTACTGTCGTTTTGAAATATGACATGATTGTCAGTAAAACGAGCTTTGGAACCCCAGAAACTTACTTCATCATATTTAGTATTGGATATAATATAGCTATCCAACGTTATATCGGGATCATTTAATGAAGGTTCAATTTCATTCTTCAATTGTTTGTACAGTTGAATTTTAGCATCTTCAATACCTCTTAGATTTCGTATGCCCTTGGGGTCAATAAATACTACTTTTTGTTTCTGCCCATCATTAACCCAAAGTATGAAATCTGGATAGAAATTACTGGCTTCAAAGAAACCAATGCCTTTTCTGCTTTCATTCCTCAGTAGATAGACCTCTTTACCTCGTAAGGCTCCATCCTTATTAGCATTATAATAATCGCGGATACCACAAACAAATGTAGTTTCGCCGTTATTAAGTGCCACAGGTGAAATCTTCACTAATGGCTCATTGGTATCCGTATCAATCATAATTCTTCGACCACTTGCATCTCTATCTCTTAAACATAGAATAGGGTAGAACAGATGCCGGTCAAATCGTAATGCCTGCATCAATATACCATTTATCTGGAAGTCTCTCTCAAAGTTACCAGAAAGGATTTTCTCTCTAAGTTCTTTGAGTTTATCAATCCATTCCTGCTGGTCATTCCGCACTTCAACAGTATACTCATCAAAGAAGTTGGGATCACTTGGGTCAATATAGACCGTTTCCATATAATTGGACTCCCATTTACCTTTACTCCTTTTGTAAGCACGTTCCATGAATCCGCGTAGCAATGCAATTGTTATCTCCTCCCACCGGGCAACATCCCGCCCAAAATCATGGAATTCAAGGTCTGCATCTTGTATGGTTAATTCATACCAGCTGGGCTCAAGCATCAAATTGTACAACGAATCCTTACTTATCTCCATATTATACCATCCCCGTTCATTCTTCATCTGCTCAATTGCAAAGAATATGCGGTTCCAGTTAAGAAGATTTATGTGGGCTGGCTTAAGTTTGTTCTGTTTATAGTCGGCATAAGATACAACTCCTGCTCTTTCACTCCAGATAGCATCAACTTTAGGTAGCCAGTCAACCTTGACATTCATGCCAGTAATCATAGTCTCAGGCTTCACCACAACCATTTTTTTGAAGTCATATCCGCTCTTAACGCGTACAATCTTTAATTTCTTATCAGCCAGTAGATTTACTGTAGGAATCTGTACTTGGGTATAAGTATCTTCATTACTTGGCAAGCCTTCATCCTCCAGATATTTACGGAATGTGTCCATATAGTCGGCTCTCACGCCAAAGATGTTCAGCGTCTCTATCTCACGCAACCCTTTGGGTATGGGCCCCGGATTATAACTGGAGTCAAGCGCATTACTTCGTTTCAGAGAGTATTTGTATCCTTTTAAGCGTACTCCACGACCAAACAATTGTATGATTTCGGAGCCTTCACTACGGCCAACATTCATAAGCCCCATAGCTGATACACGCCAGCTGCTCCAACCTTCGCTAAACTTCTTAGAACCTATCAGTATGTTGATTGTAGAATCCTCATCATTGATTTGACTAAAAAGTGAAGATGACCCAAATTCTTTGGTCTCACAGTTCAATCCACTATTTTCACAAAGCTTCATCAGTGAATCGCTATCACCTACGTTGATAACGCCAAAATAATCTGCTGTACCAATTCTTAGTCCAATCTCCTTATCTCCGCTTTTTTGCTTATCTAAATACAGATGTGCATTGGAAACGGTTGAATGAAACAGTGTGCTTATAATGCTTTTATAGATAGCACCAGCTTTTTCATCTGTAACTATTTGTGTTCCATCTTTTATCTTAGTAAAGCTATTGGCAAACAGAGAGTAGCCACGCGGGTTCTTTATGCCATCTGATGGGTCCATAAGGCGTTTAATATATCCAATGAACTCTTGTGGCTTTTCTATAAAAGCCTGTAAAAATAGGAGTATCTGGACCACATCACTTACATCCTGACCACGTACTTTCTTTACGGCATTTACAGAACCTCCTACAAATATACCCAAGGGCTTGGCAATTAGAAAGCGGTTTTTTACGGTCGGCGTAGACTCATAGACCAGTGTCTGTTCATAAAGACATAACAGATATGCTGTCAAGTACATATTGAATAGTTCCTCATCATCCCATGAGGCCATATTCATTATTCGGTAATCTTTCCCGTATCCGTCGTTATAAAAATACCGGTAACTATAGTCAAACAATGTAGCCTTACCGTATTCTTTAAGTAAATCATCTCTACCGGTTCCAGACTGCGCTGCAATAGCTTGTCCAAACGTAGCTGAATACTCAAAAGAGAAACCTTCTTGTGTCAACACATTTCTATAACCTTTCCATACATCACCTCCAGAACCTTTATGTCCTTCATCTACTAATACCAGGTTATTGCCTTCAAAGCTTTCTACGGCTACTGTCTTATCGCCATCCGTATCAGCCAATTTATTAATATCAATAACTTCTATGGTCTTACCGGTAAATACGCCACCACGTGCTTGTTTTGAGAATAGCTCCGCACTGAAGTTTGATTGTGTAAGCATTCTCAGATGCTGGTTTGACAATCCTTCATTTGGCGTAAGAATCAGAATACGGTTTAGGGGCTTTGCATGGTACTTTTCCGAGTAATGCAGATATTGCTTTATATTGATGTGCATCATCAACGTCTTACCGGAACCGGTTGCGCACCAAAATGCCAATTTATTCATATCGCTATCCCTAAACTCATCAATTCCATGCCAGGTTTCAGGGCGGAAGTTGAATTCATCATTAAGGAAAACATTAATATGATTTCGCAGTTCTTCTTTGTTAGCAAAATAGCGGTCTAAATATATCTCAGTGAACAAAAGCGCCAGATACTGGAAATATTTCCAGACTATCTTATCAGTTCTACGCTCATTTATCTCGTTGGTATAACGCACTATATTCTGGTCATACTCAAACAACATCTCTTGTGTAACAGATTGGGATCCGTATAGGTGTTGCTTCAGAGCATAATACAGTCTTGATACACCTTCATCATCAACACCTTCTAAGGCTGGATCTTTAAGGTCGCGACTTAGGGCTTCCAGATCCTTACAACCTAAAAGCTGCAGTAAATATTTGTGCAGCACAAGCGCATCTTGCAATCGTGCTGGCTGATTATTAATTCTTCTAACTCCAGGCATAGCTTACACTTCTTCAAACATACGTTTTTGGAATTCTTCTTCTGTTAGCACAACCTTCCAGTGTTCCTCATCGCGGCGTAGATTGGGTAGGGTATTATCACCATTTACGTAGATAATATCAAACTCAGTATCACGGGTGCGGAAATCCATTTTGTCGAAGAATTCATCAAGCTTTTTGTTATCAACTTGCTTGCAATTACGCCAGATAACCAATGTCTTCAAACCTTCACGATGAGTCTTACCCTGCACCACACATATATTATCATCTTGATACCAGTCCTCTGTTTCCACATTCAAGCCAATAAGGTAATTGAACGTTTCAACCATATCTACATTAGTAGTCACAAGTTCGTTATCCTTGGTAGTCTTTAGAGTCATCTCAAAAGGATTCTCAAACCACTTAAGATTCAGCAGAGAATCACGAGTTTCTGTATCAAGCATATAACTCAACATATAACTCTCGTTGAATTCATCAGTTTGTAATTCAGTTTGCTGTTTCTTTATTTCAAGGTTGTTCAGTGTGTCTTCGTATTGCTCCAGGCGTATGTATTTGAAGCATTGGGAAATACCATTACGAGAAACAGGTTTTGCATCTCGCCAATTCGAAGAATAGATAGACTTTTGGATCCTCGGCTTAGTAACGGCATTGCAGTAATCGTTAACTTCACAAAGGATAAATTTATAGAAATCATCTTCTGCATTTCTATTAAGCTCAACAACAGCATGGCCTGTGGTACCTGAACCAGCAAAAGCATCTAAAATAACGTCACCTTCATTGCAAACCATATAAAGTGAATCGTATACATTTCCAATAGATTTCGGAAATGAAAATTGTGAGCTCCCAAACATAGCTTGTATAAGCTTCGTTCCATGTGTTGAAGCATCATATTTACTACCTATCCAAACACTTTTAGGGCGTACTCCATCTTTTATTTTATCGATAATTCGGACTTTATATTGGTCACCTCTTTTTTCAATCTTTATTTCACCCTTATTCAAGTGATTAATAAATGATGGTATGGTTTTACGCCATACTCTATGCTTCCCCGTAGAATCTATTGGCAAAATTTTTATATACCCATATTTTTCTTCTATTGTTATATCATTTGTTTCTGGATCAAAAAAGATTGGATAATATGAGTTGGGGCGTTCTTCTGGCGTCGAATAACCTCCTGTTCGCAAAAAATCTCTCCACTTATTTGGAGTTCCATCATCTGTAGTTTCAGAATATGCTCGTCTTTGCTCTTCGCTTAATGGGAAAAAGTTAATAGTTACTTCGTTATAATCCTTGGCATAGCATAATAAGTATTCATGGCTAGTAGCTAAAAAATAATCATTCGTTCTTCCTGAAGGCTTTATTTCTACTACCAAAGACCCAAGACGGTTATCAAATCCGTAAATATAATCTAGGATACCCGAAAGGTAGGGCTGTTCAAAATCATCAATAGCGACTTCGTTTACTCCATCTAAAGACAATAGGGGCTGTGTAAGAGATAATCTGTTTTCTAACATTGAACACCAGCTTGAATGTTGGTAACTATTCTTATAAACAAAAGTACCCTCTGAAGTGTTGTAAGGAGGATCATAATACGCACATTTTATACCTTTCTTATACTTCTCCTGTAACAACTGCAACGCTTGGAAATTTTCGCTATTTATAAGCAATCCATTTGTCTGCTCATCAATATTCTCCATGCTCTTCACCAACTGATGCTTGAATTTGGCATCGAAGAAAGCAGTGTCGAGGACAAGGAATTGGTTCTGTTTCAGGAACTCGATAGTGAGAGGTTCGCTGTATGCCTCAGTCATCATGTCACCTTGAATCTCATCAATGGCAAACAGACGCACCCATTCCTTACGTTGGGCTGCGTTTGCAATAATCTCGGGATAGAGTTTCTCTGGTACGCGGTCAAGCGTAATGCAGTAGTCGCTCTGTACCACAAACTTTTTCTTCAACCACAGCTTCTTCTGGAAATTCTCCAACTGAGCCAACATCTGGATAATTTTTTGACCTACCTGCTTGATTGCCTTTACGACAGACAACTGGCTATTGATGTGTTGTGGATCAAGATCATCAATATGCAGTACCTCGTTCTTTATATAGAAATCAAGTTCACGACTCAGAAAACCACCAAGGTCTTTATGAATAAAATAGTCGAACGAGTTTTTGGAAGTATAGTCTGTCAGGTGTTTCTCCAACAGGGTGCGGTTGCCATTGTCCTTGGTAGGTATCTTAACCGTCAGCAGCTCCTCAAAATCGGCTGGAACTAAAGGCGTGACCGCTTCTAANNNTTGTTCACCTTCGTTTTCTGGTTTCCAGAGTGCAAAGCGTCGCTCCATATTGTTGGCGGCACGGTTGTTATTCTGCTCTGTGCTTGCATCTTTCAACACAAAGTGGACTTTCTTACGTGATGTTGGCAGCACAAAAGTATAGTCGCGGAAATACTCAGAGGTCTTGATATAGTACTGATCACTGTTAGCCCAGTGCAGCTTAACTTCTTCGCCATTATAAGGTATGGCATAAGTATTATCCTTATAGCGTCGCTTAGACAGAAAGTCACCACCATCATAGTATCGGCTAAAGAATGTCACTAAGTGCGAAAATACTTCGCCTTCCAAATCATCAGCACTGCCGCCCTGTGCCAACTGCGCCTTCAACTTCTTGTATTCTGCTACATTAGGATTCGAGTCTGGCAGCGTTTCAATATCCATTCCAGCAAACATATGCTCAATCTCTGTCATCCGCTGTTTAACCTGCTGCATATCGTCTCCATTACCTTGTAGGGCAGTCTTCACCTGTGGCAACAGGTCGTGTTGCAGAAATTGTTGTATTTCATCACGTTTCTGATTCATGATGCGGTAGATGCCAAAGTCCAGCTCAGCATGATCCATCATGAATATCTCTTGTAGCTTGGCTACAAACTTGTCAAAATAGTTAATTGCCATATATAGATTTGTTATTATCAGTTATCTTTAACCTGCCACCTTACAATGAAAAGGTCGTTTGTTTTTGTTGACTTTACCATTCGTTGCTCCAACTCGGTAATCATTTTCTTGCGCTGCTTGCTAACTTCTTCCTCCCGCTCTTCTAGTTCATTACGTAGGCGGCGTCGCTTTCGTTTCATCTCCTCAACTTTCTTTTCAAGTTCAAGTTTCTCAGCGACAGTTTCGGCAGACCTAGAGTCACGTTCTGCCATCAGTATATTACGTTTTATCGTACTTATCTCATCCTCAATGCCATCAATGACATCACGTTCCCATTGATAGATTCTGTTTTCTTCTTGCTGGAAATACTTTAAATTTCGAGCATCTATGTCTTTCAGCTTTGATGTGGCATGCTGTGCAACATCACCTTGTAGTCTTTCACGGACTGCATCTGTGATTGTGCCAAACTGAGTCTCATATCCACCGTTAAGAAATAGCTTCTCGCAATCTTCTTGTGATAAGACAGAACCATCATCTTTATAAGCGTTAAACAGAAGATACTGCTCATCACTTAGCGTAGATACGCCCAGTGATGATAGGACCAGATAACCTTTGCTGCCTTCAAGGTAATCTGGTAAAGTCGCATTTATGGGTAGAGCTTTCTGGTCAAACACAATTTCCGCATCGTCACTAAGAGGTATCGATAGCGCAGAGTTTATTACATGCTGGGCCAACGGGCTGCTAAAACGGTAGGGCATAGCATCCTCATCATTTCGTAGCATTGCGTATTTACCCGCTCTCTGACCGGCTACCGGTACTCTTAGTATGAAAGTGTGATTCTCATCATCAAATACAGCGTCCTTACTTAGTATATACTTTGTAAGTTGCCAGAATATGTGCTCATATCGGTTTAAGAAAGTGCCAGTGGAATCTTTTGTCATACGCAGGTGCTCCTGAACATTGATATCAAAGTTCTCAAGTACCTGAGACCTTACTTCGGTCATGCGTTCATCTATTTGCTCCTGCATTTCACTCTGGAGTTGTTCAAACGCTTGGTTAATTTCCTCTTCACTTCTGCATTTCTGGTAGATTTCCCAAATACGGGATTCTATATCCAATGAATCAGCCTGGCCTAACACTTCATCACTGGCACCAAACACATCATCAAATAATTTGAACTTAGTGGATAGTAGGTTGAATACACGCACATCGGCATAGTTGCGCATATTCAGAAAGTTAACAACCACTACATCATATTTCTGACCATATCTGTGACAACGTCCTATACGCTGCTCAATACGCTGCGGATTCCAAGGTAAGTCATAATTGATTACCAAGGAGCAGAACTGCAAGTTCAGACCTTCAGCAGCAGCTTCAGTCGCTATCATTATATCGGCTTGGTTCTGGAAATAATCAACAGCTGCAGCTCTACGGTCAGCTGCCTTAATGCCACTAACTCTGTCTGGATTATCAAGACACCACTTCTTGTATATCTCATTAGTTTGTGGCTCGCTGGCTCTACCATTAAACAGAACAATCCGGCCGGTGTAACCATTTGACTCAAGATAATCCTTTAAGAATGTCTGCGTTTTAGTTGATTCTGTAAAAATAAGGGCCTTACGTTCAGCACCTTGTTCCGCAAGTTTCTTAAATGCTTCTTCAAGAGCCTTTATCAAGGCCTTAGCCTTTGATTCAGTTTTAATATTCTTGGCTTTTTCTATAAAGCCTTCAATGGTTGTAATCTCCGCTTTGAGTCGTGGTATATCAATTACATCAGAATCAAATAAACCTTCCTCATCTTCAGGTATATCATCAAATTCTTCTAAATCCCAGTCTTCCTCATCAACCAAGTCATCTATATCAAATCGCTCTTGTTTCTCATTCTTCAGCATTCTCTCAAGGCGTTCTTTAATGTGCTCAAGGGTGAATATAAGAGCATAAGTTGAGGAAGCAAGAATTTTACGGATAATCATGGTGGTTAGCTTGCGTTGTGCAGCAGGAACACTATAAATGTCGTTCCTGCGCAGGAACTCACTTATTTCCAAATAAAGAGTCTGCTCTTCATCCGTTGCATTAAACTTCTGTGTCAGAGGCAAGCGGTTAGTGTAATTTATATATTCACGTACATCTTTACGCAAAGTCCTGGTGTAAAGCTTTTTAATTCGCTGCCGTAATTCCTGAAGGTTCTCTTCTTTTCCATATCTCTTACGGAAAGCCTTCTCGCTTCCAAACAGTCTGTCATCAATGATACTGGTTAAGCCGTACAACTCCATAAGTGAATTCTGGAATGGAGTAGCAGTAAGCAACAGCTTACGTACACCAGTCAGTGCATCGCGCACCTCTGCCGAAGTCTTGGCTGAGGTCCTATACACATTGCGCATTTTGTGGGCCTCATCAATAACCGCCAGGTCAAATGAATGAAGTATAATCTGCTCTTTATGCTTTGCCGCAAAATTATAACTACATATTATGGCTCTCTTGGGGCTCAAAGGATTCTTTCCATCTTTCTTGTAGGCATTGAAATTCTTTGTATCAAGAATCTCACTTGGGATACCAAATTTATCCAGTAATTCAGCTTCCCATTGTTTGCGCAGAGATGCTGGACAAACAATAATTATTTTTCTTTTACCCGTTGCCCAATATTGGCATACTACAAGTCCAGCCTCAATGGTTTTTCCAAGACCAACTTCATCGGCTAACACAACACCCTTTGAAAGCGGGCTGCTAAAAGCAAATAGGGCAGCATCTATCTGGTGAGGATTTATGTCTACAGTCGAACTAAGCAGCGACTGTGACAGTGAATTCAGATCACCATTTGCCTGTTGCTGAGTAAGCAATGCAGCATAGTAGCGTGCATGAAAACGAGTTATATTAGCCACGTTAGTAAAAAAAGAACATCCCCCAAAGTGTCTCGACAGGCGACCAAGCCCTTATTACACTGTGAGGGAGTTCTTTATAGTATTATGATTGTTTTGCCAAATGGCGTAGTGGTCTTTGTCGAGCCAACATCCGCCACTCATCCCAGAGGCATCAGTTGGTTATTGGCTATAAAGGTAGTAATTCCTTTCACATTTTTAAGGTACGCACGCCCGTTTTTTATTAACAAAAGCAAAGCCCACGCATCACGCGCAGGCTAGACCCGCCGGGTTCCACATAAGGGCCTTTATGACTCCTTGTTTGCTTTATTTATTCGCTCATGTGGGGCTTCCCGGCTCCAAATCTAATACCATGAAAAACTTTATACCATAAACACGTTGTTTCTTGTTACCATATAAACCAAAAGGGGCATCCTATCTAGCACCTTGGCTTCAATGGAATACCCCTTTTGGTACTAGACACTGCAAACATATGCATATGTTTTCACAAAACCAAATCTTTTAGGTTATACTTCATTAGCCCTTGTTATTCTATATTGAACTCTATCTTATTCCAGGTATTTCATACATGATAATTTGTTTGTCAAAAAGTGCCCTGTAAGTTGTTCGTGAGCCATTTATTTCCTAATTTTGGGTGTTAATCTTAATATCAACACTATCATGAAAACAAACATGAAAAAACTCTTAGTGATCGCATTGGCTCTCATGCCCAGTTTATCAATCAGCGTAATGGCACAGTCACCCGGAGGCGGGCCTTCAGACCCGGATCCTGAAGTCATCCCTGTCAAACAGGTACCGACACCTACAAATCCCGGTCCACGCTTCATCCCCGATGAGCCCATTCCCATCCCCATCACACCGGCACCCAATCCATTTCCCAATCCCGGCCCCCGCAGCACCGCAGAGTTCCCGCACTGCTACCATCAGGATGGGGTAGTGTCCATCGATGCCGACTCCAGCATCACCTACATCAACGCCTACGTCATCCGCAGCTATGACAATCAGGTCTGGAGTGGTGCCGCTGCCGGCAATACCCTAAGTATCGCCGCATCGTCAGACTCCGGAGAGTATTACCTCAAACTAACCCTCTCAGATGGCCAGTCCTACCAAGGCAAGTACATCATAGAGTAGGCTGCATATAGATTAAAAGATTTGCAATAGGTATTAGATGTCAGAAGAGGTACAAGTGATTGTGCCTCTTTTTTTGTAAGTTTGCAGATATCATCATATTAAACAGTCGTTTTATGGAAAAGGAGAATGGTTATGAATATGTCGATTTAGGTTTAAGTGTCAAGTGGGCAACCTTCAATGTAGGTGCAACAAAGCCATATGAATATGGTGACCATTTCGCATGGGGCGAGACTGAAAAATACAACAATAATAGCATTCGTAATTATGTAGATACCAATTCCATAATAACACTTGATCTTAAAAATGACGTTGCTCATGTCAAGTGGGGAGGGAAATGGCGTATGCCAACCCGGGAAGAAATGGAAGAACTCAACAACAACTGCAATTGGGAGCTCTATGAGGAGGATAACTCAGAATTTAATGGTGTAGTTGGATATAAAGTAACTAGTAATTTAAAGGGATACACCAATCGTTTTATTTTTCTTCCAGCGGCAGGGTATCGTCTAGGTGATGGCAAGTGCGACGTTGGCAATCACGGTTACTATTGGACTAGCACGCCCAATAAAGACTTTCCTAGTAGTGCATGGAGCTTCTACTATAACATTCGCGATATTTTCCATTTCACACACCCCAAATACGAACACTATCTTGGTCAATCTATTAGGCCCGTTTGTCCATCAGAAGCATGGTCGTGGTCTGGGATTTCTGTAGCTTTGAATAAAGAGTCAGCTTCACTTCAAATAGGACAAACCTTAAATCTTTATCTTTCAATAAAGAAGGGGGAAGACATTGTTTTTTATCCTATAACTTGGACATCAAATAACCCATCAATAGCTTCTGTTAACTCAGATGGTCATGTCATTGCAAATGCTGCGGGCAATGCCGTGATAACCGGAACCTTTCATGGTGTGTCAGCGTGTTGTAATATTGTAGTGGAATAAACTTAAAGTGGTGATCACGAGTATGTAATCTAGTTGACTGTCCAATAACTGAGCCTTACACCCGCCATCGCCCCAAGACACACCGTTTTTGTCACAGCGTTTTATTCATTCAGGAGTGGGCTCATCAGCTGCTGGTCAACTCACTCAGGGGAGTTGTCATCCACAATCAACCAACCGTCATCCAAGTCAGGCACAGTTCTGTCCGGCTGCATGTGGCGTGTTGGAAGTGAGTAGGGGGTTATTGGGCGGATGTTGGGGTTGCTGTAAGTTCCGGGATTGACCAACTAAGTAACCGCTGTCGCTGCGCTATCGGCCAAGGGATAAAAAGGATCCGCATGGCAATCTTAATGCCATCCAGCCAACCTAAGGTATATCGACATGACCCCAACCGTCTGAAACAGCACCAAGATGCCATGCGGAAGGGGATATGTCGGACCCTTTCAGGGGTACATATACACCTTACACATGCATCCGGCTCATGTTTCACTGACGGTTACTTAATAGTTGTCGATAGTTTTAAGGTTGCCGCGAAACTAAAGCAGAATACAATCTTCTCGTTAGAACCTGGGCCCACCGGCCCAAGAGCACTGCAAATATACTGTTTTATTTCGTTTCTGTCGTCCAAACAAAAAATATTACAGCCACATCAGGGGTTATGGTTATGTCACTGCTGCTCAACCTTGCTATAGGCCCCAAACGCCGTCCGCTCCAGAGTCCCGTTCTGGCAAAAATGGTTTATATATCTGTCGGCAGTCCTGGACGGAATGCCCATGCCGGTGGCTACGCTCACATAACCGCTCCGGTCAAACTGACCGGGCAGGGCATCGTAGAATTTCAGCCTCTGTGAGTGCCTCTCCTGGGCAGCCGGCTCCGCGCTGCCGCACACCTCCACATACACATCGGCCGTATGCTGCAGTATCACGTCCACCATGCACATCGTTGTTCCAAAGTCCTCTTCACTGCATACCAGGTTAGAGTAAAAGTCACCGGTTTCCATTATCCTCAGCGTGGTCAGAATCATGGCTATGCGGTAAAAAATAAGGCCCATTCGCCGCACACTGGCTATTATATTCTCACCAAACTGACTGTACATCCGCTCCTGGATCCCGGTAAAGTAATCATTAAACCTCTCTATCTGTCCGCTCGTCAGGCAAAAGTGCAGGTAGGGCGCCTCCATCAGCTTCGCATGAAACTCCGCAAAGCTGTGTCCCAGCTCTTCAAACACCGTGTTAAGGCTCTTACCGGTAGGTGTAGCAAACACATTCTTCCAAGTCAGTCCACTGTCCAGCCTGTAGTAGATAAACCTACTGAAAAGTCCGTTCTCCGCATCCTTCACCAGGCTCCTCAGCTGTTCAGGCGTGCCGCTCAATACAGTAGTCAGCTGCGGGTGCTTAATGTCCACATGCTCATCATCCTTGCGCCTGTGGTAGCTTATAGGCTCATGGTGGAACGCCTTCCTGAACCCGTCACTAAAGTTGCCAAAATCGCTTGCAAAAGAGTAGGCCAGCGTATCGCCCTCAGTCTCAAATATAAGCCCCCGCTCATTGCTCTCACCCAGAATCTGATAAACCGATGTAGCACTGCTGTTAGCCGGTATAAACAGCATATTCTTGACCGGAGGCTCCGGCCGCGGAGTCCCGCTGCTCTTGCTGGCCTCATACTCGCTCTTTTTCATCTCATACTGCTGCCTCTCCAGCTTGTAGATCTCAAACAGCCGCTCATGGATGCCCTCCACCAGTAGCCGGCACAGATTAAGCCGTCCCTTGCCGCTGCTGGCCCTTGCAGTCAGAAAGAAAAACAGGTTAGGGTGCACCTCCACGCCGTCATACAGACCGCTCACATTAGGAAGGCATGCCGAAAGGGTAGTTATGCTGCCCAGTATCAAAACGTCCTTCTCCTGGCTCGTCTCACCGTGCATGGCCACCATCCTAAGGAAATCGGGCAACTGCAGCTCAACCCGCTCCGCAAAACTGCCCAACCGCTCCGTCTTCGCCACTTTCGCCATATTCGCCACGCCCTCACTGCTGGCAATTACGCCACTCTCAGGCCTTGGCGAAACTGGCGATATTGGCGAACTCACATACCTCCGTGTCCTGATATCAACCCCCGCATCCTTGGCCTTCTGGAAGAACGTCCGTATCGTGACCTGCCCCTTATGGCTCTTCACGCACTGGCTATATACCTTATCCGTCTCCTTGGCCTTATACTTGGGGTAGAACCGGCTCACATTATGGAAATAGCTCCTTCCTGATTCTCCAAACCCGTCCGCCAGCGCCAGCCCAATGGTAATCCAGTCCTTGTAATCGGCCGTGATATCCAGGTGCCTGGCCTCAATCCTGCCTATCACCGTCTCCACATCCTCATACAGACTCTGCGGAGCGTTCCGGGGAGCGTCCGCCCCGGACAGCGGGGTATAATCACTCCCGCCATCCGGCTTGAACCACTTCTCGATATCAAATTCAACGTCACCCATTCAGTCAATTGAATTAGTGTAAGTTATGCTCATTAATTTACATAAAGTTGGGATTGATGTACACATCCGGATCCCAAGGCAGCAGGCACCCGTGCGATAGGTCTGCCGCATCCAAATCAGCCACCAGATGATACGTCTCTTTCAGGTAGTTGTACACCGCCACATAGAACGCCTTATGGTTAAACAGAGTCTTGTTGTTCACCACCCATTTGACGCCGTGCCCGGAGGGGCTCCCGAACATCAGCACCGTCTCAAACATCTCCAGCCCCATAAGCAGCTCCCGCGTAGCCTTCACATCCACATGGTCAAAGTCCAGGCACACATACCCCGAAGGCTCCCGCAGCCCGTCATCACACTTCCTCTCATACACACCGCTGAATATCACTGATTCAAACTGGCTCTGCTTATACTTCTTAAAGGCCGCCGGGTCCATAATCTCCCTAAGCCGCTCCGTCTGGAACTTGGCCACACCATCCCTGATATAAATATACGCAGAGTAGGGGTCCATAACCCCGCAAGGCTCCGTAGTCCAAACACCCTTCCTAAGGAATGAGAACCTCTTAGGCTCCGGCTTCCAGAACTCTCTCTTCTTATTCTGCTTCAGCTCTTCCATAGGTGCCCATCTTCTTGTTATACTTCCTCTGACCAAACAACACATCGGCATACGTCAAATCCACCCTGATGATACGCCCGTTCTGCGTCACAGCCTCCCTCAGGGCATTATCCTTCAGTCCCTGTGCCGTAGTCTTGGACACGCCGTAACGCTCCATAATACATTTGATACCATGCCCATACTCGTGCGGAGCCTCCTTTGGAGTCACCTTATCATCCAGAACCGCACCAATCACCTCCTTGAACTCACCAACGGTAAGTGATGCCATAATCCGGCTATTCTCTAAATCCATTGTAATTTTTGTTTTAGTTAAACTTCAACTTGTCTCTCGCAAACACTCAGTAGGCCTAATCGTGTTGTCACGGCACAAAGTTGAACAACCAAAACGGATAGAGCACGGTATATACCGCGATAGTAGATGCGATAGTAGAATGGGATAGTAACAACCCCCTCCGTAAGGGGTTGTAGGGCAGTATGGATAGTAATGGTATAGTAGGCGGATAGTAATATCACCCCCTTACTATACCATCATCATACCAGTCAGTATGCGACGTATTCCGGGTATAGCATCTTGATCTTCTCATCCAGAGGCTTACCCATCCGGCCATAGAACGCCTTCGACAGACCGGCCACGTTCCACAGCCTCTCAAAATACACCCACTTCTTATTGTCAGGGATTTCCAGGAGCCCGCTCAATACATGGGCCACCTGGCTAATAAAGGTCTTGCTAATGTCATGCCCCCAGCGTCCGTTCCTGCAGAACTCAGGAGACAGCCTGGCCAGCAGCTTCTTGGCCTTCTCGCTGCCAAACACCGCAGCAAGAGCATCATGGTCATTTGCCTGCAGCTCCACATTGGAGCTTTTCACAGTAAAGCACTGAGACTCCTCAAGGTCCCAGATAATCATCTCACACAGAGTCTTAAAAGCGCAGTCGCGGTCCCAATGCTCCGTGTAGTAATTAAAATCTTTGTCAACCAGATAATACCTGTAATGGGATAGGCACGCTCTAACAGCGGCAATACGGTT
This sequence comes from uncultured Prevotellaceae bacterium, assembly GCA_900318995.1. Lineage (GTDB taxonomy): Bacteria > Bacteroidota > Bacteroidia > Bacteroidales > Bacteroidaceae > Colenecus. The sequence goes on from ONMR01000019.1 coordinate 38,191, forward strand.
TCCTACCTCGTTAATCCTGGTAACAATAGTTCTCAAACTCTCGGCATTAAATCCAGCCGAAATCTTTTTCCAGTCCAGATCCCAAAGCAATTTGACTTCATGGTTGTTAATCTGCTTAATAACGACCTGCTGGACATCAAACTCGGATTCGTTCATCTCTAAGCTTCAATAAGTGTAATGTAGATAGCAGTCTCATATGTCGATAATTTTAAGGTTATGCAAACGCAATTGTGAAATTTCAATTAATCCGGCCGCAAATATATCACATCATAGAATTAAATGCTTTAGTTTAAAACCTAAAAAAGCATAATAAAGCCCATTTAAGGACATTATTATGCCTTTTTTCGCGTTTCAGCACCAATCCTACTTAAAGTAGTCGTACTTCAGAACCAGTTTCTGGGCCACCTCCAGCTTATCCGCCCTGATGTATTTCTCCAGCGTAGCAACGCTCCTGTGACCCGTCACCTTCATGATATCATAGATAGGAATCCCGTCCAGGTACATAAGCGTAGCACCGGTCCTACGTGCTGTATGTGTGCAAATTAAGTCGCACTTCTTATAGTAGTTTTTATACACCTTGCCGCCCCGTGACTCCTTCACCTCAATCAGCTCATTGATCTTGGCCATTCGCCCAATCCTCTTGATGTAAGTGTTAATCTTCTCATCGCTGAGGTGGGGCAGTCCCTTTGGATATTTATCCAGAATAGCCCGGATTTTTGCATTACAAGGAATCTCCACCAGGCGCCCGGTCTTCTGCTGATGTATCGACACGTAAGTAATGGGAGTCCCGCCATTGTCAATTACCTTGATGTTCTCAGGCTTCAGGTTATTGTAGTCAGACACACGCTGAGCCAGCCAAACCCCAATCATAAAGATGTCCCTGGCCAGTTCCAGATTCTTACCGTCCTCCTCCTTGTTCAACTTAACAGCCTCCATAGCCTCCAGCTCAGCCTTGGTCAGATAGATAGCGTCAATATCCTGCACCTGCCCCTTGAACTCAATACTCTTATAAGCCGGATTAACCGGATACCCACGGCTCTCAGCCGCTCTGAGCACAGCCTTAAGCTGCTTGATGAACCTTCCAATAGTATTGTCAGAGTAATGCAATTCCTCGCCCTTAGGTATCTTACGGCTGTTCTTATAATTGCGCTCAGTATCCTTAAACTTCACCGTACTGATGTCACGGTTCATCAGCCAAGTCTTATACTTGCTGTAGCAATCCAAATCCACATCCTGGAAGTCATACACAATGCCCGTATCCTCCATAAACTCCTTAAAGTGCCCCAGAGCATTAGCCGTATTGAACTTAGATCCCCGTGAGTAAGACCGCCCATACTGAAGGGTAGTGCGCTTCTCCTCCTTAATATCCTTAATGTACTGATCAATAAACTTAGACAGCGTCATCTGCTTCTTCCGCCGCGCTGCCTCCTCACGTTCCAGCTTCTTTCTCTCAGCTGCCTCCTGGTTTTTACGCATCTCCTCAATCTCCTTGGCATGCAGTACAGAGTGGAGTATATCATTAAAGTTCTCCTTGCTCAGATTAAGGCCATACTCATCAATACGCTTGCGTATTTCATCAAGCTTATAGATACTCTCAGCAAACTCAGGATTCTTACGCAGATAGGACTCACGCGCATTCTGCGTCTTAAGTCCCTTATACGTTTCCCAATCCTTCTTTGAGATATGAAGCCCGGTTATGTACCGTCTCATACTCAATAACTCATGATTCTCATTGTTCTCCCGTCGGAGAATACGGACACGGATGGTCACAGCACCATCCTCCTTAAACAAGAAATTGGTTGGCATACTATTGGTTAATTTGATTTACATCACAAAGATACGAATAAAACCAAATGTACCATAAATGTACCATAATTTCTTTTCCCCATTTTACTTCATTTAACTCCTCCGACCAATATATCCCTAATAATCAACAACATAAGCACAAACAAAACTCATCCAAATTCAAAAAACCTAATCCCGGCGGAATCACAAAAATGTGCCTCAGAAGTATTTCTGGGGCACATTAATTTTTAAATATTCAAATTTGTGCCACTTTTGTGCCCCATTTTAAATTTTTTGTCACACAATTGAGGTTAAACTATCGTATTTTACAAGCCCTGCCATTTATCCATTTCATGTTTTGCCAGATGATGCAAAACGATGACGCATTATGATCGTTTCGCTTTGCGTCATTTGATACATTTGTTTGGATTTTTTATATTTGCAACAGCCATGTGCTTGCAGTATTGAATTGTGATACCAAGACACTATTTACTAACATCAAAACTTTTTAATTATGAAAAACAAAGAGACAAATCAGATTGTAATTTATGAGACAGAGGACGGGCAGACTCAGATTGATGTCCGGCTGGATGGTGAAACTGTGTGGCTGACACAGTCTCAAATGACTGAACTATTTCAAACCACAAAGCAGAATGTAAGTTTGCATGTTGGGAATGTATTCAAGGAAGGTGAACTGACTCAAGCATCAACAGTCAAGGAATACTTGACAGTTCAACAAGAAGGAAACAGGAAGGTATCTCGTAATGTCAAATATTACAATTTAGACGTTATAATATCGGTCGGCTATCGTGTAAAAAGCAAACGTGGCACAGATTTTCGTATATGGGCGAGACAAATACTGAAGGATTATCTTGTTAAAGGTTATGCTGTAAATCAACGAATTCATAGAGAGCAGATAGGCGAGTTGCGCCAGCTTGTGGGTATGCTTGGTCGTGTGCATCGACACGAAGCGCTCAGTACAGAGGAGAGTGAGGCCCTGTTTGAGGTGGTGACAGACTACACCTATGCGCTAGATACGCTCGATAATTATGATTATCAGCGTCTGACCATCGGCCAAACTACTAAAGAAGAGCCGTTCCATGCCACATACGAGAATGCCATGGAGCAGATAATTCGTCTTAAGAACAGGTTTGGAGGTTCGGCTTTGTTTGGCAATGAGAAGGATGATTCGTTCAAGAGCAGTATAGGGCAGATATACCAGACTTTTGGCGGACAAGAGCTATATCCCAGCGTGGAGGAGAAGGCCGCCATGTTGCTATATCTGGTTACAAAGAATCATTCTTTCAGCGACGGCAACAAACGTATTGCAGCTACCTTGTTCTTGTGGTTTCTGAACAATAACAAGGTGTTATATAATCCCGACCATTCAAAACGTATTGCCGACAATACTCTGGTTGCCCTGACTCTGATGATTGCCGAAAGCCGTACAGAGGAGAAGGATATTATGGTAAAGGTCGTGGTGAACCTTATCAATAAGAATAACTAATATACATCCGATGCACAGCATCGGTTCCGTCCCGCAACCATCACCTTTCACGAAAGCTGATGATTACGGGGCGGTCTGATAATGGCCGCACCTCACTCAGGAACCTCACCGTCATAAAAAAAGAACAGGGTAGCATCGCTGCCTCCCTGAACCCCGAAGTTCGATGTACAATAGGGTATGTAACAATCAATCTTCTCTCTCCTTGTTTGCAGTAGCAAAAATACATCATTATCTTAAAAATATCACATCTAATCAGCCTTTTATTCCTTACCTTTGCGTCAATCAATAAACCTAATGAATTCCAATATGAAGAAACGCCTGTTAATCCCAATCTACATCATCCTGTTCAGTTTGCTGATAGGTTGCATCAACCAGTCAAGTAGCACTAAAGCTCCCAAATTCAGCGCAGCAGAGCTGCAGCAGGCAGAACAGATACGCAACAACCTTTTCACCCCTGGCTCAGTAACAATACGCGGTACCATAAAAGGATACAACAGTAAACTCGGTGTCAAGACCTACCAGTTGTACTATTGCAATTATTTTGATGATATACATAACTCAAAGACACTTGACATTGACTCTCTTGGTCACTTTGAGATATCATTTGATGTTCCCTTTACCATAGGCGGCTGCATAGTTGACAGCCGTGACAAATGGCATAATTTCATTGCCCAGGCAGGCGATACGCTGCTTGCCGAGTTCAGCTTGCTGGGAAACTGTACTTTCTCCCTGTCTGATGGCCGCCCGTATCTTCTGGAACATATTGACCAGGTGTCCCGCAGCGGACTTAAGTTTGATAACAGCATGTTCCGTTATGATGACTCCCACAACATAACTCAGGTAGTGGAGTATGCACGTCAGTGTATGGAGCAATGCCGTGAAATCCTTAACAATAATGCCCGTAAGTATCACTATACTGCCTTTGAATATCAGTATGAGAGCCTGATGGATGACATGGAGTTAATCACCTGCCTCCTTAGCTATCGCAATCAGGTGAGGGATATGGCAGACCAGCATTACCTCCGTTTCGGTGCTTCTGATATGGACAGATACCATCAATTGGATTCCATCTCAAAAGCCTATCTCACCGATACTACATTTTACAGCCTCATGCGTGAATTCCCCTATAATGACACACTGATGCTGGCCATGCCTTACAAATGGGCCTTGTTCAACAGGTACAAGTATGATCCGGTTTATTATAGGGATTCTGTCTCAAGAGTGTGGAATAATGACCGTGTTATATACGCCAACACCAGCTGTGATGTGGATATCATCAACAGCGCATATTACCTTGCCAATGACAGCCGTCTCTTTAATTCCGATGAACCGTCATTGATGGGTAAGATATGCTTTATCCAGTGGATAGGTGATATTATCGAATTGTATGCCAGCATACTTAAAGATGAACCGTCAACTACGGCCGATGAGGTTATAGCACGCTACTTTACATCGGCCCGCAGCCAGATAAAAGACAAGCGCCTTGAATCAATGGCCGATGCCGTATATGAGCAATTTAACCTGAGTCGCGTCCCCTACAAGGAACTGCCCGATTGCACCGGCAAGAGAGTCTTGCAGACCATCCTTGACAAATACCCCGGCAAGTATGTCTATCTGGACTTCTGGTCCACCACCTGCGGACCTTGTATCTCAGGGATCAAGAATACCTTCAATAACCGCCATTATATAATGACCCGGAAATATGATAATTTCGTTATGGTCTTTATAACCGATGATTCTCAAAGCCGATATGAACCGTTCCGCAAAGAGTGGCTTGAAGGTGCGGAATCATATCGTATATCAACCGATGATTACAATGCCCTGAGCGGTCTCTTCAACTTCACGGCAATACCGCATCACGAGCTTATCACTCCCGATGGCCGTGCCCTGACCCGTGTTCCCGAAATGTTGGAAGTTGATCCCAATAACCCTGACCCCAACCAGAAGTAGGGCAGATGTCTTCACGGCCGATATCCCTATATCGCGGGCTGGACAGTCTGTATCAGGAACCTTTCTGCAAATAGCAGCAGAGTTTTACTTACGGCCCCGCCCTATAGAGGTAGCAGCCAGCGACCCTCAGCCATCGGCCTCCGCATCCCGCCATCCGGCACGCATAATCTTCCGTGCTACTATTGCAAATACCAGGGATAATCCCTTAATTTGCAAATACTAACCCTTTTCTAACAATTATGAGTACAAAAACCAGATTTCCTAAAGGCCTTGTATGGTTCTATGTGGCTATTATTCTTACGTTTCTTTCCAACTATTTAATAATCACAGGTAAAGAGATGGGAAAATTCTTCCCAATTTCAGTCATAGGTTTTATAATTCTTCTTGGCACAATTATCTTCATACCCAGAAAGATTTACGATCCTCAAGAGAATCAACAGGAGGAAGAGAGCAAGAAAGAGTAAGCTTATCAGAAATAACAACCATCATTCCATACTAACGTTATGAAATCTGATTCAAAAAGAGACATCTACATGATTAGTATCATCGGGCTGGTAGTGGCTGTCGGCATTTTCCTTGTTGCCCTGGCCTCACATAGAGCTAAGCTTGTTGCTTTGCCCTGTGGTATTATGGCCGTAGCAAGCATTGTCTGGATGATTGTTTTTAATCCCAGCAACAGACTGGATTCATTGAAGCCATCAACCAAAAAGTCTGTCTACAGAGCCAGCTTCTTCTGCATGATTGCTTCTTTTGTGGGCTTGATTGCTGCCATACGTTACTCATACATGTTGGACACGGATATTGTAGCCCAGATATTCAGTGTCTTATTTATTATCAGCGCAGTAATATTGGGTTTCTTCCGCCGCTACAAAAGCCAGTGGACAGAGAACAAGGATTCTCAATCCAAGCAAGATTAACCTAATCTGTGACGCATTATTAAACGCCCCCTTTGCGTCACGTTTATTCTGTAATCTCTTGTTTTTTACATCCCTTAAACTCATAACCCTGGGCAATCCTGTACAGGAACACAAATTCCAGGATATAATAAACATACTTCAGGATAAGCCAGCCATAAGCCTCAGATTTGATATCGGTTACACATGTAACTATTGCAAGTGCAATTAATGTCAGCGAAATAAACCACATCTCACTCTTGCGTTCTGTACTCTCGCTCAGCAGGAAATACATGATTGAGGTGAGTGCAAATACAATAACTCTCAGACCTATATATATGTATTTGATGGTTCCTTCAGTATAAAGTCCCCATTCATCGGTAATAATATTGCCAGGCCATCCGCCTCTTTTGGTAACTGCTACAATAGTTACTATGATTCCAAAGAACATGAATACAATCTTGAGTATCATTATCACTTTTGCAATGTTTACCGCAGGGATTATGGTGTTGCTCCCTTGATAACTTTGCCGGAAGCTTTCAAGGAACTTAAACCAGAAAAAGAAGTAGAATATATACAATAACAACTCGGCAAAGACCATGAATGTTACATGGTACTTGATTCCGTCAATCATGTTGTTTGATACAAAACTTCCAAGTGAGATAATACCCAGTACCATGAATACCAGGGGGATGAAGAGATTTGCGTAAGCCAACGTTTTAGCATCCTTTCTTAATTCTTCCATTTTGATTTCAATTATTAGGTTAGACAATGATTTTTGCAAATATAATCATTCTCTCCAGATTCCATATTATTACTATAGAAAAAGCCGGTATCGCTACCAGCCTTCTCAGTCCTTTTCCAATAATTGAAATTTAGATGAACCGGTCTCACGACCAATCTTCTCTCTCCTTGTTTGCAGTGGCAAAAGTAAATCATCCCCATTAAAAGACCAAATCCGGTGTCTATTTATTCCGTTGTATCCTTCAATTTTCAAATGCAACAGTTTTGCAGCGCATAACTCTTGCAGTTCGCTGATATAAGAATTACTTTTGTTACAAATTAAGTTCTAATGAGAGCGTCAGAAATCATACCTATAGCATTGTTGCTATTCTTCTGGGCACCAGCATCTGCTCAACAACCCCGTAACATGGAAAACAGTCATGAGTACATTGATCTGGGGTTGAGCGTCAAGTGGGCAACCTGTAATGTAGGTGCAGATACACCTGAATCGTATGGTGATATATATGCCTGGGGGATGACTGCTACATCTTATGAGACTGGTTATTCTTGGGATAGTTACATCTATTGCAACGGTTCTGATACCAGTATGACCAAGTACTGCAAAAACAGTCATTATGGTTATGAGGGTTTCACTGATGACAAGACAACGCTTGAACCCAAGGATGATGTGGCCCATATCCTATGGGGTGGCAAATGGCGTATTCCCACTGCGGATGAATGGCGAGAGCTGTTGGACAGCTGTACCATGAGCCCAAGAACAAAGAATGGCGTATGGGGTGCTCTTTTTACAAGCAAGGTCCTGGGATATGAGGGCCGCTCCATATTTCTGCCTTTTGCCGGAAGTACATTCCTGTCTAATCCAGGTGGTACCCAAGGTAATTATTGGTCAAGCACGCTCGGCAGATGGTATCCTTGGGATGAATATGATATTTACATTGATGAAAATGATCACGCCTGTTATCTGTCAATAGATTTTTGGGGAGGCAAAGGTGTACTAACACAAATGCGTATGTGTGGTCTTTCCGTCCGTCCCGTCTGCCAGTAGTAGAGTGACATTGGTTAATATAAGACAGTTAATCCTCATATCAGTATTAATAGAAAAGACCAGTATCGCTACCAGCCCATAATCATTATTTTTTTAGGTACTTTTGCGCCAATAAATTCAAGCATCTAATGAATTACCAGATAAGACCAATAAGGAAAGAAGAAATACCAATACTTGGAGATTTCCTCTATGAGGCAATCTTCATCCCCGAAGGTGTTGCCGCACCTCCCAGAAGTATCCTCGATGATGAGAACCTGCAGGTCTATATCCGTGACTTTGGTCAGATGCCCGATGACCGTTGCCTGGTAGCAGAGGTGGGGGATAAGATAGTAGGTGCTATCTGGAGCCGCATCATGAACGACTATGGCCATATAGCCGATGATGTCCCATCAATAGCAATCTCCCTGTATAAAGAATATCGGAACCTGGGTATAGGCACAGATATGCTCCGCCAGATGCTGGAACTCCTCAAAGCCGATGGGTATAAGAGCGTCTCCCTCTCCGTTCAGAAGGCAAACTATGCCATGCGTATGTACCAGAAAGCCGGCTTCCATATAATATCCGATGATGCCGAAGAGGCCTTGATGCAATGCATTCTTTGAGGCCGATGCCCTCACGGCCGATATCCAGCACGCTGAATCTTCCGCGCTACTATTGCAAATACCATGGATAATCCCTTAATTTGCAAATACTAACCCTTTTCTAACAATTATGAGTACAAAAACCGTAATGAAGCACATAAAACTGATAGTATTAACAATTGCCCTTTGGGGATTGGCATCAACTAGTTTAGCCCAGACAGATGTTCTTTATTTAAAGAATGGCAGCAAGATAAAAGGCAGTGTGGTAGAAATGGATCCTACTAACGGAGTTAAGATTCAGACATCAGATGGCAGTCTGTTTGTCTATTCCCTGTCTGATGTGGATCACGTAAGCAAAGAAGATCCTGATCAGGCTGCGTTTGACAAAGTCAGTACATATGGTCTGATAAACCGTAAGGGGAGTGATTTCTATTGGAGGGATAATGGAAAGAATTTGACCAAGCGAGAATATGAGACCATCCTTGACGGTGAATTATTGAGCACTTTCAATGGGGCTCAAAAGCAATTCAAAACAGGAAATACATTTCTGGGGTTAGGTCTTGGGTGCCTGGCTATCGCCGTAATATCATTGAACTCCGCTTCAAGTGCGGCCACAAAGGAAGATCTTGATTCAAATATAGCAATGGCACAAATCTTTGCTTATGGGGCAGATTTGGGGATATGTCTAGGATGCATATTCAGAGGCATCGGAAAGGGCCGTCTTAACTGGGTTAAGGATACATACAATTCAGGTCGTTCATATTCATCCACAATCAATTTTGCCCCATCTCTTATGATGACGGCACAAAGAGATATGGGTGTAGGTGCCTCCATGGTCTTAACCTTCTAATTCAATTAGTAAAACTGTTTTATGAATCGGTTATCTATCGTTTTGGCATTTTGTGTACAACAATAAGTGATCTCATAATTAAAATAAATATTCCGCCACGAAAATGCAAAAAACATTGTTCGCGGCGGAATATTTTTAGTTTTTATTAAACCAATTCCGACATAAAAAAGGCTTCAGCCTGTAAGAGGTATCACACAGATAACCTCAGCATCATTTCTTAAGTTTCAGTCCATCCTTGAAAGCCTCGCCTACACGTCCGGCAACCAGGTAATAGCCGTGGGTGTAAGGATCAAATGTGATGGCTTTGAGGGCATCCACATCAACCTTGCCGTCCTTCATCTTGTCAGCCTCAACCGATGTCTGCAGAACCTTGCCAATAACACCTATGCCGGTCTCATCACTTTGGTATTCAATGAACTCACACTCCATAGCTATAGGCAATTCATTGATAACAGGAGCATTGACCAGCTTTGACTTTGTGGCGGTCAGACCGCTGTTCAGGAACTTATCCTTCTCCTTATGGCCCGACACCACGCCAAAATAATCGGCCTCAACCACATGAGCGGCATCGGCAATATGAATCACAAAACCCCTGGTGCGCTTTATGTTCTCAACCGTCTTGTGGGTCTCGGTCAGGTTCAGTGCCACGCGGTCGCGCTCCAACATAGTGCCCCAGGCTGCGTTCATAACATCTATAGAGCCGTCCTCATTGTAAGTGGCTATAAGCAGAACCGGCATCGGAAATATAGCCTCAGTAGTCTTGATAGGTTGTTTCATAACGTTGTCCTTTATAATAATATTTCTCCTTCTAATGAATGTTTAATATCCTCTTATGATATATACAGCAAAGATAACAAAAGAAATTTTCAAATAATTGAAATTAAAGGGCCCCGATTTCTCAACCAGTGTCAGTTTTACTATCTTTGCCCAACATCTTACATAAACTGAAAAAACAATGGATATAAAAAGGACTTTTGCATGTGCAATTATAGCCATGCCGTTACTGGTAGCATGTAACAATGATGATAAGATTGGTGATGATAATCAGCCGGCGGCTGCCATTACATTACAGGATCTGGCAGGAGACTGGAACATTACACTTGTCACTCCCTATGAAATAAGTTCTGAAACATATTATATAAACCCCGATGGTTCATACCAATACTCATACATTTATTCTCCTTATGAGAAAGAGGAAGATGAGTATAAGCCATTCTACGAGTACCGCGACGAGGGCAAATACGGTCATTTTGTTATTGGCAATCTTATCGTAGAAGACATCACAATGGCCAGAGAACGTTATGCTTTACTTGTTGATGATATTGAGCAGGCCAGATGGGATACAATACCTGAAAACATCCTCACAGACACCACACGTATAAGCTTTCCTTGCCAAGGGTCAGTATTGTGTTTTGAATACTTCTATGATACGCCAACGCCTACATCTCAGGATGTAGAGCGTGTGTATCTCTATTTTAAGGAAGGAGCCACCAATCTGCCGTCCGATAAGTCTTTACTCCAGGGTACATGGTGCTCCAAGGATAAAGATGGCGTTATAACAATGGCTTTACGCTTTAGCGGTGACAACGTTAGGCGCATACACTTATAAAGACGGCATAGTATCCGTCGGCCAAAATGAAATGTTTGCGATCGATGGTGGGAAAAATAGCATTAATGCCGCAGATCCCTTTGACAGTCAGTGGCAGACTGCCCAATCTCTAAATGTTTATAACTATAAAGAGAAAGGAATATCATTCGCGTTTATAGCCAACGACAATACGGCATACACCGTATTTTATGATCAAGGTTACCTCTTCAACAAACAGTAACACATGATAAAAATACAAAAGGGGACAGTGACTTCGTCGAGCTAAACCTTCCCCTTTTGTATCATTTGTAGAGGAAGCGGCGGATAGACATCTTGGGAGTCTTCTCAAACGGAACGGCCTGAACCTCCACTTTAGCCAACTGACTGTATACCGGGAGCTGACGGTTTGAGGTAAGGCGGATATTCTCCGGTATAGCATCCTTGGCCTCAGCGTCAAGCAGAGACTTGGCTATGGCCTGCTCATCCAGATATACCAGGGCCACCAGTTTTCCGCCACGGTCCACAACCACAGATTCAATAACATAGTCCTGGTTGTTCACAACAGCCTCAACCTCCTCAGGGTAAATATTCTGACCCGATGGACCAAGTATCATGTTCTTGCTGCGGCCACGGATGAATATGTTGCCGTCAGCATCCATTATACCCAGATCGCCCGTCTTGAGCCAGCCGTCATCAGTAAATGCATTTGCTGTAGCCTCGGGATTGTTGTAATAACCTATGGTTATGTTCTCGCCGCGGGCCTGAATCTCACCTACAGTGTGCTGCGGATCATCAGAGTCAATACGTACCTCTGCAACGTCTACCGGCTTGCCGCATGATCCCGGCACGTATTTGGTCCAGTGCTCATAGGCCAGCAGGGGGCAGGCCTCAGTCATTCCGTAACCTACCAGATAGGGGAACTTGATCTTCTTGAATATGCGCTCAACCTCGGGGTTAAGGGCGGCGCCACCCATGATGAACTCCTCACAATTGCCACCGAAAGCAGTTACAAGCCCATCTTTTATCTTCTTGTAAATGATAGAGTTAATACCCGGAACATGAAGCAGGAACTTTATGAGGGGTTTATCGATCATGGGCTTGATCTTGGACTTGTAGATCTTTTCCATAACCAGTGGAACGGTTATGAGCAGATAGGGCTTTACATCGGCGAAGGCTTTCATGAGGGCTGCCGGAGTGGGGGCGGCACCCAGCCAATATATGGAAGTGCCGTTGCTGAGCGGATAGAGGAACTCTATTACCAGTCCGTACATATGGGCCATGGGGAGCATTGAGACCATCTTGTCGCCTGCGGGAACGTGACGCTGGCTGTAATCCACTATAGATGAGAAGTTGCGGTAGGTTAGCATCACGCCCTTGGGATCACCTGTTGAGCCCGATGTATAGTTGATGGTGGACAGGTCATCCCAGTTATCGGTGGGGAATACCACATCGTCAGGACCGAAACCGCCGGGATACTTCTTGTCAAACAGCTCGTCAAGATGGTCAAAGCCATATTGTATCTTGTCATCGTTGCAGAACAGCAGTTTGAGTTCGTTTACGTCAAACACGGCACGTACATTGGGCATCTTGGCGCTGTCCATCTTTGCCCATCGGCCGGCATCGGTAAAGAGAACTATGCTCTCCGAGTGGTTGACAAGTCCCATTACGCTGTCGGGCTTGAAATCGGCCAGAATGGGCACTATAACCGTTCCGTATGTATTTACGGCAAGATAGGCGAATCCCCAGCGGGCACCGTTCTGTGCGCACAGGGCTATATGGTCACCTTTCTTTATGCCTGCGTATTCAAATACGATATGAAAGCGTGCTATGGAACGCGCCATCTGGGCATATGTGAATGTCTCACCACCGATGTTGTTCAATGCGGGTTTGTCCCAGTACTTGCGTGTCGCGGCCTGAAGCCTTTCCAGATAATGTGGATATTTCTCCATAATCAGTCATTGTAATTATTTGCACAAAAATATTATTTTAATGGATAAGTCATTACCATTTTTTGTATTTTCGTATTCAAAGAATTAGTAACCTTTTTCAAAATGAGCAATATACCTGTTCATCTCCTATATACCTTACTTGGCGTTTTCAGTTTCACCTGTGCCCTTGCAATAGCCCTGTTCAAGCGTGACAAGAACAAATGCCATTGGATTCTTATGGCTATTCAGTTTGTATGGAGCGTGCGTATGCTTATCTACGCTCAGCTTTTCAATCCCGAAAGATATCAGGTTGTCTGGACCTGGCCGCTATATATTATAATGAGCTTGGCATATGCACCGCTGTTCTACCTCTTCACTATTGAACTGACCAAGTTGAAAGGCATTACCACAAAGGATTACATGGTATTTATTCCGATGGCAGTCATATCCACTCTGTTCCTTATCATCTATATGGGAGTAAGCCAGAGTACAATACAGATCATGCATGAAAACGTGATTCTGGGAAAAGAAGCGTTGTCCGGTCCAAAAGGCATCAATGTTATTGAATATCTGTGCTTTAATTTTGCAAGAACTGTTACTTTCTGGTTCGAAGCAGGTGTTCTGCTTTGGTGCGGTTGGTGTATGCTGAAGTATGAAGATACCGTAAATGACTATTTCTCATCAAATAGCGGCAAATCTGTCAGCCAGTCAAAACTGATATCGGTACTTACCACAATCGGAGTAGTGGTTGTCCTTCTGCGCGAAGCCGTGCCTGACTATGAACAACAGATAAATCTTCAGAAGATTATTCTGATACTGGTTACGTTCATATTCCAACTGGCTCTCACCATTATGGCTTTCAACATTGAATACAGTGCCGACGACATACGCCATATGATAGAAAAGGGCGATGCAAGACTCTCCAGGAACATATTCAACGAGAACAGACAGGAAATGACCATCTCTAACTGCTGGAAAAACCTGGAAAGTCTTATGAATGAACAAAAGGTTTTTCTGGAACCTGACCTGAACCTGATAGAACTGGCCCAAAGACTTGGCACAAACAGGACATATCTCTCACTGGCTGTCAAGCAGTTCACCGGCAAGTCATTTTCAGACTATGTCAATTATGCCAGAATAATGTATGCTCAGCAACTTCTGCTTAAAGGAGAATCTGCCAAAAATGTAGAATACTCATGCGGTTATTTAAGCAGTTCAACTTTCTACAGACAGTTTCAGAAAATCACCGGCTCATCACCTTCGGTCTGGCTCAGGAAACAGAGGGAACAACAGGGAGAGGCTATTCAATAAACCATTCATTAGGCATCAGGATACCTAACGTAAGTCCCATCATGTAAGGTGTGTTGTTTGAAGTCGACATATCAATGAAAGCATTGAATGAAAACTTCTGGTATTTAGCCACAAAAGCCAATTCGCCCATAAACTGTGTCCCCCCCAACACTTTTCCATATACAGCTTTACCGTCAACATTGGTAATAGGACGTGTAGGCTGGAAATAGTATAATTCGGAACGCAGATGGAAAATGCTGTTGATGATGAATATCGGCTTGATACCTGCTGCAAAATATGCATTGGCGCAATAATCAGGATCAAATATGAACTGACTGTTTACGGTAGGTCTGAACTGTCCGGCCTGCATCACCGTAGCCATATAGTTTGTAGAGAAATTCCTGGACGAATAATAGCCCTCCAGCATGGAACCCAATGTCAGATGTGAACCTATCTTGAAATAATGCTCCAGATTAGCCTCAATCTGCAGCCAGGAGCGGTCGATAGAATGATAATCGGGCGAATACTCATTCTGAGGGCGGTACAGGTCATTCTCTGTTCCTATGAACGCACGTATTGTCTCGGACCGGCCGCTGGTGGGATATTGTATAGTGTTGAGGGTATTACCGGTAAATGTGACGGAACCGCCAAATATGTTGTGGCGGTTACAATCATATCTGAACTCTCTCAAATCAACATTGCGGGACTGCGAATAGAAGTCTTTGTGATGTGCTATGCCCAATGACAACACGGTCTTATAATTGTTCAGGAAAGGACGTGACATCTTGACCTTTCCGAAAAACTCAATAGACTTGTTCAATGCCGGCATAAACTTATCCGATGAGAAGATAAAATCATCTGAGCGGAAATAGTTCATATTGTTGTATGCCAGCTGTACTGTAAAAGACATCGGTATCGTTGTGGCCATATCCAGCCGGGTCAGCAGCTGAGCATTATTGTATGACCTTCCGAACTGACCTTCCAGCAGATATGATTCCGATGCATCGCCGATATGACTGTATGATACCGAACCGTACAGTTGACTTGAAATAGATGTGGAAAGCCCTCCGCCGAGACTGAAGGTAGGATGATCATCCAGATTGACGTTCAGGGTCAGTGAAAAAGTTGAATCCCGCTCCGAAAACTTTGTGCTTGGAACTATCTCGCTTATGGCATCGTCAGATAGGAGCTTGAAATAACCGGTCTTAAAATCTTCAAAGCCAAAATAACCGTCGGTTGCATTCAGTTCTTTTTCTATATAACGTTCCTGAGCCTGATTGACTCCGGTAACAACCACTTCGTGGAATTTTAGCGAAGGAATTGTCTTTTTGAACTCTGCGCGCTTTTTCTGCACCTCGGACGAATCACGACGTACTGATAATCTTCCTTTTATTGAATCAATCAGAAGCATGGTATTTCTGTAGCCCAGTTCCGATACCTCATCAATCTTATGAAAATCAAGCAGGCTGACATTGCGCAGGTCAAACTCCACTTTGACTCCGAGATCAGGGTCAAGACTGTAATCACTCTTCTGCTTGATCATACTGGTTACCTGGCCCATCAGGTCAAACGCATCAGGAATGTTTATCTCCGGTGCATCCGGCGCAACTGCCACAACACTTCCCACTATGAAATCAGGATGGAAATTCCGGATCATGACATCTACAGGAAAGTTATCATAAATACCTCCATCATAGGCAATTATGGAGTCAATCATGATTGGTCGGAACACAAATGGAAATGACATTGAAGCACGCACAGCGTCACCCAGATCTCCTTTTGAAAGTACTATGGAGTTCTTGTTGAATACATCCGATGCCACAGCCCTGAACGGCACCATCAGATTATCAAAGTTGTTGTCACAGGCAGCCGATGCACCGGCAAACACATCGACGAAAGCCAGATTCATCTGAAGTGGATCCACCACGCTGTTGACCATAGGACGTATAACGGTCATTGAATCCCTGATGGCAATCTGAGCCGATATAAAGCCCGGGGTGGGAGGGTTCTGCTTGAAATAGAACTGATAGTTCATGTCCTTGGATCCCATATACCAGTTCTTGAAATCGTCCGAACGGATAAGTTCGGCCATCTCATCGGGAGAATAACCCATGGCATAAAGCGAACCTATGATTGCTCCCATGGAGGTACCGGCAATATAATCAATGGGTATTCCATTCTCCTCAAGGGCGCGTATCACACCGATATGGGCCATGCCCTTAGCACCGCCGCCACTGAGCACAAGCCCCACTTTCTGTGCCTGGACAGAGAAAGACAAGGCTGTGACAATCAGTAAAATACAGACCCTTTTAAACATATCTGACAATTATTATCACAAATATATGTAAAAAAAATGGGCACTGATATTCTCAGTGCCCACTTTAATTGATAAATGTAATTATCAGATAAGTTCAACGCTGCGGCGTATGAATGCGGCCAGAGCCTCACCCTTAAGCATTCCGTTCTGCAGCAATGCCAGGTCTATCAGTTCATGGACAATCTTGTTGCCTGCCGCATATTCGGTATAGATACCGGAGATTGCGTTCTCGGTCTCTGTAATCTTGCCGTCAATCTCTGTCATCTCATCCTTCTCAGCCTGGGGAACTTCATCATCTTTTTTGCCTTCACGTGACTTACGCAGTTCAGCCTGACGTTCTTTCAGGGCATTCAACTTGTCATCTTCAGGTTTGACTTTGGCATCACATGCCGCACCTGCCTCGTCAAGCACCTGTCTGATGAGTTTGTGGTCCTTGTTGAGTATGACAGTGTACATATCGGGCATATCACCGTAAAAACTCATTCCGGGCTGTATGGCTGCCATATCTTTCATTCGGCGCATATATTCGCTGCAGGTTACCATAACGGGTAGGGCAGACTCTCCAAGGCTCTGCGCATCTACATGAAAATCGGCTTTCTCAACCTTGGGCATCTGACTGCTGAATATCTTGGTTATCATACGCAGCTGACCGGCCGGCAGATCCACAGCCTTGTTGTCATCCTTGGCTATGAGATTGTCTATGGAGTCGCTGTCAACTCTCTGGAAACGGCTGCTGTTTCCGAATTTCTGCTCCAGCATTCCGATTACAGGAATATCCAGCTGGTTGTCCATCAGCAACACGCTGTAGCCCTTATTCTTGGCAGCCTCTATGTAGCCGTACTGTTCCTCCCTGTTTGTGGCATACAGGTAAATAAGGTTCTTGTTCTTATCCGTCTGGGCTGCCTCGATGAGTTTCTTGTACTCTTCGAATGTAAAGTATTTGCCTTCTGTATCCTTGAAGAGGGCAACTTTCTCCATCCTGTTGTAGAAATCCTCCTCGGTCAGCATTCCGTAGTTGATGAACAGCTTGACGTCATCCCATTTCTGTTCAAACTCCTTGCGGTCGTTCTTGAATATCGATGTAAGACGGTCTGCCACCTTCTTGGTGATGTATCCCGATATCTTCTTGACGTTGGAGTCACTCTGCAGATATGAACGCGATACGTTAAGAGGTATGTCCGGTGAATCTATTACACCATGAAGCAGGGTGAGGAAGTCCGGTACGATGCCTTCGACGCTGTCGGTCACGAATACCTGGTTGCAGTACAACTGTATGCGGTTCTTCTGCAAATCCAGATTGGTCTTGATCTTGGGGAAGTACAGGATACCTGTCAGGTGGAACGGGAAATCAACGTTCAGATGAATCCAGAACAGCGGCTCGTCCTGCATGGGATAGAGTTCGCGGTAGAATGCCTTGTATTCATCATCCTTAAGCTCGCTGGGGGTCTTGGTCCAGAGTGGCTCCACATTATTGATTATGTTATCCTGGTCTGTCTCAACCTCCTTGCCGTCTTTCCACTCCTTCTTCTTGCCACAGGCAATCTGTACCGGCAGGAACCGGCAGTATTTCTTGAGCAGGCCCTGAATGGCTGTCTCCTGCAGGTACTCCTTGCTGTCATCGTCCAGGTAGAGGATTATGTCCGTACCACGGTCGGCCTTGTCGGCATCGGTAAGCTGGAATTCGGGAGATCCGTCACAACTCCATTTTACGGCCTGTGCACCCTCCTGATAGGATTTGGTGATTATCTCAACCTTCTTTGAAACCATGAATGCCGAGTAGAAACCAAGTCCGAAATGACCGATGATGGCGTTGGCGTCATTCTTGTATTTCTCCAGGAAATCATTGGCGCCCGAGAAGGCTATCTGGTTGATATACTTGTCAATCTCGGCAGCGGTCATACCGATGCCGCGGTCGCTCACGGTGATGGTGTCCTTGCCAACGGTCACGTGAACCGTCAGATCGCCCATCTCTCCCTTGAAATCGCCCTTTGATGCCAGAGTCTTGAGCTTCTGGGTGGCATCGACGGCATTTGAAACTATCTCACGGAGGAAAATCTCCCTGTCACTGTAGAGAAACTGTTTTATAATGGGGAATATGTTTTCTGTTGTTACCCCGATTTTACCTGTCTGCATATCTTTATATTTTAGCTATTTCATTGTGTGGTATATTATACAACAAAAATGCCAGACGGCATCCCGACTGACATTTTGGCCGAATAGGAGTCTCTCTGTGACTCTATGTCAAATTATCTGTTACCGACGCTAACCGCAAGGTCAGTTCCTTCGGTCAAGGCATCAACCACAAGCACCGACCCGACAGGACAGTCGCCGTCTATAAGGAGCTCGGCCAGCTTGTCTTCGACATATGTCTGGATGGCTCGCTTTAGCGGACGGGCACCGTACTCACGGCTATAGCCCTTGTCTGCCAGGAACGATCTGGCATTATCTGTCACAGAAAGCCTATAACCCATGTTTTCCATACGGGATGAGAGTTGTGACAACTCTATATCCACAATGCGTCCCACTGCTTCACGGTCCAGCTGGTTGAATGTGATTATCTCATCTATGCGGTTGATGAATTCAGGGGCAAATGACTTGTTCAGAGCCTTTCGGATGATATCCTGGCGTGCAACATCTGTTCCGGCATCAGATATTCCGAAACCTATTCCGCGACCATATTCCTGAATCTGGCGCGATCCGATATTGGATGTCATAATAATAATGGTGTTACGGAAATCAACCGTACGGCTCTCGCTGTCAGTAAGACGTCCCTCATCCATGACCTGAAGCAGGATATTGAAAACATCCTGGTGTGCTTTCTCTATCTCATCCAAGAGGATGATGGAGTAGGGTTTACGGCGTACTTTCTCTGTCAGTTGTCCGCCATCCTCGTATCCGACATAGCCCGGAGGTGCACCCACCAGACGTGATACGGCAAATTTCTCCATAAACTCACTCATATCGACGCGTATCAGGGCATCACTAGTTCCGAACATCTGATTGGCAAGCTCCTTGGCAAGCAGAGTCTTACCCACACCGGTCGGTCCCAGAAACAGGAAAGAACCTATCGGTTTGTTGGGATTTTTCAATCCTACGCGACTGCGGCGGATTGCTCTTGACAGCAGGTCTATAGCCGAATCCTGTGCAATGACTTTGGATTTGAGAGTTGGAGCCAGGACCTTGAGGCGCTCCCCCTCCTCATGGGCCAGTTTCTGTACGGGTATGCCGCTCATCATCGATACCACAGTGGCGATATTCTCATCATCGACGGTCTCACGATGTGTCTTGAGAGACTGTTCCCACTCCTTGCGCATCTGTTCCAGTTCACCCTCCAAAACCTTTTCCTGATCACGGAAACGTGCGGCAAGCTCAAAGTCCTGACGGGCCACGGCATCATTCTTACCCTGACGGGTAAAGTCTATCTGATGCTCCTTATCCTCTATTTCCTTTGGAACGGAGAGATTTGAAAGATGTGTCCTTGAACCGGCCTCATCCATAACATCGATGGCCTTGTCCGGGAATGCGCGGTCTGTTATGTAACGCTGAGCCAGACTTACGCAGGCCTTGAGCGCGCTTGATGTATATGTCACGTTATGGTGTTCCTCATAACGATCCTTTATATTCTCAAGTATCGAGAGCGTCTCTTCGGGCGAAGTAGGCTCCACCAGGATCTTTTGGAAACGACGCTCCAATGCTCCATCCTTCTCGATTGACTTGCGGTATTCATCTACCGTAGTTGCTCCGATGCACTGGACCTCTCCGCGGGAGAGGGCAGGTTTTAGCATGTTTGCAGCATCCATCGAACCGGGAGCGGAACCGGCACCGATTATTGTATGTATCTCGTCTATAAACAGGATAATGTCAGGGTTTTTCTTAAGTTCCTGGATAATTGAACGCAGCCTCTCCTCAAACTGTCCGCGGTATTTCGTTCCGGCTACGACTGCAGCCATGTCCAGCGCAAGCACCCGTTTGCCGAACAGCATCCGTGATACCTTACGCTGTACGATACGCTGTGATAACCCCTCTACTATGGCAGACTTGCCGACACCAGATTCACCTATCAGGACCGGATTGTTCTTTTTACGGCGGGTTAGTATCTGCGACAGACGTTCTATCTCTTTTTCACGGCCTACCACAGGATCCAGTTTACCTTCCATAGCGGCCAATGTCATATCAGTACTGAATGTATCAAGGACCGGAGTCTTGCTGCCTGACTTGGAGGTTGTGGCGGTAGTCTTGGATTGGGATGCATCTTTACGTGAAGACATCATATCATCATCTTCTTCCTCATCATCGTCATCGGTCAGACCCATGCCCATCTGCGGTTCCATAGAGGTATTGTTTATGCAGTCAAGCAGATGACGGTAATCAATCTCATACTCTGAAAGAATCCGTGCTGTACTGCTGGCACGGTCACGGACCATAGCAAGAAGAAGATGCTCGGCGTCAGCCTCCTCCTTTTTCTGGAGTCTGGCCTCAAGCATGCTGATCTTGAGCAGTCTGGTAACTGCTACAGACAGGGCGATTTTTTCAATGGGAACCTTGTCTGCATTCGCATCGGGAACCTGATTTTCAGATTCCAGGCGCATACGCAACTCTGTCAGATTAACGCCCATCTTGACGAGCAGTTCAACAGCGTTGTTATGCCCATCCCTGATCATGCCCAGCAGAAGATGTTCGGCCGTAACCTCAGAGTGGGTGAGACGCTCAGCCTCCTCTTTGGAGAGCGTCAGTATAGAGTTAAGTTTATCAGAAATCCTGTATTCCATCATTGCAAAGATAATCGGTTTCAAACCGGTTAATTTAATTTTCGGCAACAAGATATCAACAAATCATGTGCCAATTTCACACAATATGTCATAAAGTCTTATTCATGCCCGGAAAATCTTATTAACACCTTATTAAAAATACGCGCGTAAAGTTGCTTATGAACTATTTTTGGAGTAATTTTGAATGCTTAATGCAGCAATGCAGTATAAGCTTTGTAGAAGTCTTTAAAAGATAAGAAATTGGAAAACCAGGACAGAATTATCAGGGTGAACATTGAGGAGGAGATGAAGTCCTCATACATTGACTATTCAATGTCAGTGATAGTAGCCAGAGCTCTACCGGATGCTCGTGACGGACTGAAACCCGTACACCGTCGTATCCTGTATAGCATGATGCGTGACGGAAACACATCAGACAAGGGGTATCGCAAATCGGCCCGTACAGTAGGTGATGTGCTCGGTCACTTCCATCCCCATGGCGACTCTTCAGTATATGGTGCTCTTGTGCGTCTGGCACAGGATTGGATCATGCGTTATCCGCTCGTTGACGGACAGGGAAACTTCGGCTCCATAGACGGAGACAGCCCGGCCGCCATGCGTTACACTGAGGTTAGACTCAGAAAGATCGGCGAGGAGATGATGCAGGACATAAACAAGAACACCGTCGACTTCGTCCCCAACTACGATAATAAGGAGGAGGAGCCTACAGTACTCCCGGCTTGTATACCCAACCTGTTGGTAAACGGATCTTCCGGTATTGCCGTAGGTATGGCTACCAACATGCCGCCTCATAACCTCACGGAGGTTCTGAATGGCTGCATGGCCATGGTGGACAACCCGGACATCACAGTGGATGAACTGATGCAGTACATCAAGGCTCCGGATTTTCCCACAGGTGCATACATTTACGGCATAAGCGGTGTACGTGAAGCTTACGAGACAGGTCGCGGCCGCGTAATAATGCGTGCCAAGACCGAGATAGAGGCCGGCGAGCAGCATGACAAGATTGTTGTTACCGAGATTCCATACGGCGTAAACAAGGCCGAACTGATCAAGTTCATCGCAGAACTTGTTACGGATAAAAAGATTGAGGGCATCAGCAACGTAAATGATGAGTCAGACCGTGAGGGAATGCGTATTGTCATTGACGTCAAGCGTGATGCAAATGCCGGCGTGGTTCTGAACAAACTGTTCAAGATGACTGCATTGCAGACATCATTCGGTGTAAACAACATAGCGCTTGTCAAGGGACGTCCCAAATGTCTGAATCTGCGTGAACTCATCAAGTGCTTCATTGAGCATCGTCATGAGGTGGTGATACGCCGCACCAGGTTTGACCTGGATGAGGCAAAGAAACGTGCCCATATACTGGAAGGTCTGATAATAGCCTCTGACAATATCGACGAGGTAATCCAGATCATCAAGAAGGCCAAAACACCAAATGACGCCATCCAGAACCTAATGGACAGGTTCGGACTGGATGACATTCAGGCCAAGGCCATAGTTGACATGCGTCTGCGCCAGCTTACCGGTCTGATGCAGGATCAGCTGCATGATGAGTACAACCAGGTGATGGCACGTATAGAAGAGTTGCAGAGCATCCTGGATGATCCGGAAAAGTGCAAGCAGGTCATCAAAGATGAGATGCAGGCCATCATTGACAAATACGGTGACGAGCGCAAGACTGAGATAGTTTACGCCAGCGAGGAGTTTAATCCGGAAGATTTTTACGCCGATGAGCCCATGATCATTACAATGTCACATTTGGGTTATATCAAGCGTACGGCTCTTACCGAATACCGTCTGCAGGGCAGGGGTGGAGTAGGATCTCGCGGCAGCGACAAGCGTGATGAGGATTTCATAGAACATATCTTTACAGCCACGACACACAACTACATACTCTTCTTTACACAGAAGGGACGTTGCTACTGGCTCAAGGTTTATGATATACCTGAGGGCGGCAAGACGTCAAAGGGTCGCGCAATACAGAATATGCTCAACATCGAGCCCGATGATGCCGTCAACGCATACATAGCCATCAAGAATCTGGCTGACGCAGAATTCACATCCAACCACTATCTGGTATTCTGTACACAGAACGGCGTAATCAAGAAGACAATACTTCAGGATTACTCACGTCCTCGCCAGAACGGTATCAACGCCATCAACCTGAACGATGGTGACAAGGTTATCAACGTTCTGCTTACCGACGGTAACAAGGAGATAATCATAGCAAACCGCAACGGTCGCGCCATCAGATTCAATGAGAGTACAGTCCGCGGCATGGGCCGTGTATCGACCGGCGTCCGTGCCATGACTCTTGATGATGACGGTAGTGATCAGGTAGTAGGAATGATTGCTGTCGACGAGCAGCCCGAGGAGACCATAATGGTTGTATCCGAGCAGGGCTACGGCAAGCGTTCAGAGATAGAGGATTACCGCAAGACCAACCGTGGCGGCAAGGGTGTCAAGACGCTCAATATCACCGAAAAGACCGGCAAACTGGTTTCTATTCAGGCAGTTACGGATGATAATGACTTGGTAATTATCAATAAATCAGGAATCACACTGCGTGTAAGCGTATCAGATTTCCGCGTGATGGGACGCGCTACGCAGGGTGTAAGGCTCATCAATCTGGAAAAACGCAATGACCAGATAGGTTCTATCTGCAAGGTTGACAGCGTACCTGAGGATATTCCGGTTGAGGGTGGGGATGAGAATGCCTCTGAAACCGCCACAGAGACACCTGTAACCGAGTAATTTTAACTACATGCTTAAAATGATATAATAATAATGTAAAACCTATAAAACTTTATTCGACATGAAAAAGCTCATATTTGTTTTGATTGCTGCTTTGGGAGTCTCATGCACATCATATGCACAGATGACCGAAAAGGAGATCAAGAAAGCTACTAAAGAGGCTAAGAAACTTGTAAATGAGGCAAAAAAAGAGATGGAGAGGCAGGATGTTGTGGATAAGAGCAACGCCAAGCGTTTGATTGACCAGGCTATTAAGAGCCCATATGTAAAGGATTGGTATCTTACTTGGTATGAAGCCGCCGAAATCTACCATCATCTATATGCTGAGGAGAAACTGAAGGCCAATTCACAGCAGAAGTATGACACAGTGGGTTGCTATAACAATCTTCTCAAGTGGTATCGTTATGATTTCATTGCTGATTCATTGGAACACGCTCCGTCCAATGGAAAAATAACCAATGAGACCCGTACAAACCATGCCAGAGGCATTTACAACACCGTTGATGACCTGATCCGTGCCGGTATCTTCTATTTCAATGACCATTCGGACTACAAGAAGGCATATCAGATGTTTGACAATTACTTTACAACAGCCGAAAACGATCTGTGCAGGCAGTTCTCTGACGTAGACACCATTTATCATGCCAACAAGGGTTATTTTGCATATTTTGCAGCCCTGTCAGCTTACAAGCTTGAGGATTGGCCCAACACCCTTAAATATGCCGAAATAGCCAAGGATGATGAGACAAACGGTGAGTTGGCAACAGAGATGATTTGCGATGCTTACGGAATGACTCAGGACACAGTAAAATGGCTCGAGACTCTTAAATATGGTATAAACAAGTATCCTACAAAAGAGTTCTTCTATGTAAAACTGATGAATTACTACAATCTCAAGAACGATCTTGCAGCACTTGAAGAGTTCATTCTCAATATGATCCAGCTTGATCCTGAAAGAGCTGACAACTACTACGTTCTTGGAATCATTGCTCATCAGAACAAGGAGTACAACAAGGCTATCGAGCAGTATAACATTGCTATTGAAAAGAATCCCGAGCACTACGACGCAATCTTCAACCTGGGTCTCTGCATAATGCTTCAGGCCGATGATGAGATGGAATCAAAGTCAAATCTGGATTATCGTTCGGCTGCTTACAAGAAAGCTATCCAGGATCAGAAGGACAGCTACAAGCAAGCTCTTCCTTATTTCCTGAAATACAGAGAGGCTAAGCCGGAATCAGTAACAAAATGGGGAATTCCTCTGCAGGCAATTTATTACACGCTCAACATGACAAAGGAACTCAACGAAGTTGAGTCTCGCATGAAAGAGGAAGGAATGCTTTGATATATTATTTATAGTACAAACAGAAAAGACCTTCGCTACGGCGAGGGTCTTTCTGTTTTACGATCCAATTATTACTGGTGGGGAATGGATGAATATTCCCTATTTAACATAATAGTTATTATGCAATAATTGTCCCTTGGTTCTTACTTCTTGCTTTCAGCAATAATCTCAAGAGCTCTATCAAGAACTGTTGTATCATCCAGGACAACGCATCCACCGTTCGGTCCCGGTTCTATATGGAAACCTACAGCTGAACCTTTCTTGTAGTCTGTACCTCCAAAGAAGTTCCTTACTGTCTCTACATCAAGATTCAGCTCATCGGCAATTCTGTGGATACTGCCCTCCGGAAGTTGCGCCTTAATCTGACGCAATTCATTGAATGTGATTAATCTGGTCATAAGCACTAAAAAAATTGGTTATTATCAAATCAGTTTAAAAATCTCAAATTAAAACAGTTCCTTGCGTAATGCATGAGCCTATCAGGATTACGGAGCATGTCCCGAAAAGAACACACAGAAAGACAGAAACATCACTGCGCATGAACCCGGTACTGGTGTATATCAGGTCTGAACCATGTACAGGCTTACGATTCCTGTCCTTACGTGATACAAGATAATAGATACAATACGTCAGACTGCCTATCAGACATCCGGCTATTGAACCTACAAGTATATCACCCACAAAATGGACTCCTAAATAAACCCTTATCAATGAATTAGTTACGGCCCATAATAGAACTGACAGGCCGAACCGTATGTCTCTTACCAGCCAAATAAACAAGACAGCCATGCCGAATGAATTTGCAGCATGTCCCGAGAAAAAGCCATATAACCCTCCTCTATAACCGTTTACTGTATCCACCATATTTAATATATACGGATCTCTGCCCGGTCTGAGTCTGTGAAACAAAGGCTTGAAGACTGAAGATGAGAGCTGATCTGTCAACAATACGGTTACAGCTACAAGTAATAGGACCAAGAGCAGTCTTTTGGCACTTATATTCCTGATTAAAAGTAAGATGGCTGCAACAGCCAGAGGGATCCAGATATAGAATGAAGTATACAATGAGGCCACACCATCCCAAAAAAGGGAATCGCTGCCATTAACTGACAGCGTGGCCAATCTGTCTGTCTCTATGAGACCTGATACTTCAGTCATTCATACTGATTTAAATGATTTCCATTACATTAACCGGTATCCAGCCTGTATTGCCATCCTCTAGCCTTATCTCAACCCACTCTTTCATGGAAGAATCCAGTATCTGAACCTTTCGCCCTTCATGAATTATAAACAGGTCTGTACCACTACCACTGGGTGTACTCTTAACTGTAACACTTGGCGACATTATGATTGCCGTATCACGATTACGGAGATTTCCCATCTGTGTTGTAGCGAAGATAATGGATAAAATGGATAAAAGCAAGAAAATAATGCCAAAAGAAAAAGATATTTTGCGGGCTCCGCGTTTCTTTGAAAGCAGAAGCACTCCAGTCATTATTATGGCCAAAGTGAAAAGTACGACTGTCAGTACTGCCCATCCGTTTATATCAAGCACAGCCAGTAGTTTCTTAAACCACACAACTATAAACAATTGGTTTACAGGGCTTACCTTATCCACAGTCTTTGTACGAGCCAGTTCCAGGTTAAAACGGATATCAGGATCGGACGGATCAATCAGATATGCGCGCTCATAACAGAGAATGGCTTTGGCTATCTCGTCCCGCTTGAGCCAGCAGTTACCCAGATTCATATAAAGAGTGGCATTAACGCCCTGATTACCTATTACAGACTCATATATGGAGATTGCCTTGAGATAATCACCCTGTATATATGCACTGTCTGCATCAGACAATACAGGTACGTATGCTGTCTGAGTTGAGTCGGCCACTATACGGGTCATTCCACTCTCATCCTGTGCAATTGCCGGAACTGTGCACAATACCACCAGAAGGACACCTATTATCTTATTCATATAATTATCTATTACAGTTTTCAATCATCTGATTGTGTTCTCAACCTGCCCTATAACAGAAACGGCCTTTTCATAAAGCCTATCCATTCGGCCTTCATCGTCACCTGGTGCATATCGGGCAAACTCACAGTCATCAAGCAACTCTATCACCTGGGTTATGTGCTCAGTTGTCACATTACGGCGCTTTAGTTCATCCTCGATATTATCCTTGGAGAGGTTTGCGACCGGAATGGAGAGTTTGTCGCCGAAATAACCGTACAGGGCACGCATCATCTCCTCGTAGAACTCATTCTTCCTGTTGTCCATAAGCAGCTTACGTGCCACCTTGAGGCGTTTGGTAGCCACCGAACTGGCTTTCTTTACACGAACCTTTGCGGAATTGGCGTTATCGGCAATACGTTTGCGGGAAACCGCCAGGACAACAAGCAGTATTATCAACGGCAGCACCATTAGCAACCAGAACACCAGCGATCCGAAGAACTGTGATGAGTCTGATTTGAGTGCTGTCGGAGTTGCATGGAAACGCACATCCTGTCCTACAAACTTAAGATCTTCCTTGTTTACGTATGATACCGATGTCTGGGACTCACCGCCCTGCCCTTTTGCCACATTCAGGGTATACTCATCGGTCTTAACGGTCTTGTATGAACCGGATTTGGGATCAAAGAACTGGAATTCCACTGCCGGAATAGTATATTGACCGGAATGACGCGGAATTACAAGATATTCATAAACCTTATTGCCGGTCTGACGACCTCCCTTTATGGTATATTTGTTTTCAACCTTGGGGTCATATATATCAAAGTCCTGCGGAAATGATATCTCTGGAGTCTTGACCAGCTTAAGGTTACCGGTTCCTGACAGTATCACACGAATCGTAACTGCATCATTTGCAGTAACGTCAGTACTGCTTATTGTGGAACTGACGCTAAAATCACCTACTCCTCCGTAAAATGACTTGGTCTTGCCTTGAGGGAGTGTCTTAACATTGATTTTTATAGGACGGGTGGTCAGGTCTCTTTTTGTCTCCACGTACCTGTCGGAGTTAAAGAACATGTCAAACACGTCGTTGGAACTCCTTGCTACCCTCTGGGCAACAACGCCCTCAAACGGTGTGGCGGGAATCTCCAATTCGCCGGAATGTTGCGGGAATAAAAGATACTGCATCCATACCATTGTCTGGTAGTTCCTGCCGTTATAGTGTTCCAGCTGGAACTCCTTCTGTGTAGGCAATTCAACCTCCTGAACATGGAAATTCTTCAGGTCAGGCATCTTGTTGCTCATACTGGTCAGATTTACCGACGGAGCCGCATAAATCTTGAACGTAAGTAAGATTGCCTCCTGTTCATACGCAGTGGTCTTGTCTACTGTAGCCAGCATGAACAAGTCATCTGCGCCTGCCGATGCCGTACCCTGCCCTGATGACTGCTGCTGTGTGGAGCGGGAACTCCCCTGCCCTTGTCCAGCCTGATTCTGATCCGGAGGCAACACCTTTATTGTAAGTGAATTGGATGTGTATTGCTTACCATCAACTTTAATTGTGGCGCCGTCCAACTTTATATCACCCTCTTCTTCGGCAATCACTACATATGTATATGTGACTGTAGTACTGCTGGTCATCTTGCCATTAATTGTCTGAGCGCTTGAAAATGTTGACAGGCTGGGTCCTGACAGTACACTCAGACTTTTCATATCCGGCGCGCGGAACTCCTTGCCTCCACCGGCGTTAACCTTGAAAGAAATCCTGAATTGGTCTCCTTTTACCACGGCCTGAGGAGCCTGAGCTGTAAAAGATACATCTTCAGCTATGGCCGGTACTGCAGTCAGCATTAATAGCATAACCGGCAATAACAGCCTTTTTGTCTTGTCTAAAATATTCATATTACCAATCTTTTTCCAATGGTTTCTTGGGTTGAACCCTTAGCAGTTGCTCCTGGACGCGTTCCTGAACATCTTTTTCATCCTGCATGGCAGCTTCCAGAATCTGCTCGGCATTCTCCTGTGACATATCCTGCTGTTGCTGCTCCTGTTGCTGTTGTTCCTGCTGTTCCTCCTGTTGTTGCTGCTGCTCTTGTTGCTCTTGTTGTTGCTCTTTTTGTTCCTCCTGTTGCTGCTGATCCTTCTGATCCTGCTGCTGATCTTGCTGCTGTTGGTCAAGCATGCGCTGTGCCAATATCAGGTTATATCGTGTCTCATCATCCTGTGGATTGTTGCGCAAAGCCTGTTTATAGGATTCAACAGCTTTGTCATACTGCTCACACATATGATATACAACCCCGGTATTATGATATGTCTTAGACAAATCCTCTTTAACTCGCTCCAGTTCCTTGGGGTTTGATGAAGGATTGTCTGTCAGTTCCTTCTTCCGTCCTTCAAGAGAATTTGCAGTCTTGCGGTACTGTTCAATGGCTTCATTAGGTTTCTGTTGAGCCGTGTAAGCATTGCCAAGGTTGTAGTATCCTTCCATCAGTTCAGGATTGGCGTCAACGGCCTTCAAATAGTTCTCTTCGGCCTTGATGAATAGGCTGTCCTGAAACATGCGGTTACCTTTGCGTACGAATGAACGGTCCGAGCGCTGGGCATTAATGCCTGCTACGGATAACGTCATAATGCATAACAACAATATCTTTTTCATCTCTCCACGTCAGTTTTGAACAGATTGAACTTCTTCAATCGCGGATTCCGGCTGTCACAAACCAATATCTCAACAAGCAGCACAATCAGTATCATCCATGCTATGATTGCAAACTGCTCATCATATTCAGTATAAACCGTTGTCTCAATATCGGCTTTGGCCAGCTTGTCCATCTCCTTGCGGAGTGCCTTTTCGGCAGCATTGGAGTTATCCACATAGAAATAGACTCCTTTTCCTGCAGCAGCGATATTCCGGCACATCTCCTCATTGAGACGAGTCACAACTACATTTCCATCCTTGTCCTTACGGAACTCTCCCTTGCGGTCACCGGGAATAGGCGAACCGGAAGGCAGGCCCACACCCAGCACATATACCATATAACCCTTTTCGGCTGCAGCTTGTGCGGCTTCTACCGCGCCACCCTCATGGTTCTCACCGTCAGTGATCACGATTATGGCCTTGCCCACCCCCTCGTTTGGTGTAAAGCTGCGTGAAGCCAGTTCGATGGCCTGCTTGATATCTGTGCCCTGACGTGTAATCAGGCCCGGTGAAATGGTGTTCAGGAATACCTTGGCCGATATGAAATCATTGGTTATAGGCAACTGGACAAAAGCATCGCCGGCAAACACAATCAGTCCCACCTTGTCATCCTTAAACTGGTCAACAAGGTTTGAGATGATTCTTTTTGATTTTTCCAGACGGTTGGGGGCTACGTCATCGGCCAGCATAGAGTTGGAGATATCAAGTGCTATCACGGTCTCGATACCACGTCGGGTTACAGTTTCCTGTTTGGATCCGAACTGAGGTCTGGCCAGCAAGAAGCAGCATAAAGTATATGCCGAAAACAGGAGCCAGAATCTGATGTTGGGGCGTACTGACGACACATCGGGCATCAGTCGTGATAGCAGTTCTTCATCTCCATATTCTGTCATTTTTCTGTGCCTGCGTATATTTGACACGATATGCAGCACCACAAGTACCGGTACCAATGCCAGCAGATACAGATATTCCGGATTAGCGAATTTAAACATAGTGCCTTATCTTTTATGGTATAGTACGCAGAACGGTCTGTTTTAGCAGTAAGGAGAGTAGCAGACAAAGCAGCAGTGCCAACGCCAACGGCTGATACTCCTCCTGGTTCTTGCTGAACTCCTTAACCTGCAGTTTAGTCCGTTCAAGTTTATCAATCTCTTCATAAACCTCCTTCAGCTTGCTGTTGCTGGTGGCACGGTAATACTGTCCGCCTGCTGTCTGGGCAATCTGCCGGAGCACATTCTCGTCAATTTCAACGGCCACGTTCACATACTGTTTTCCGAATGCGCCCTGCACCGGGTACGGTGCCGTCCCGTTCGTTCCGACGCCGACGGTATACACCCTTATGCCGAAACTCTTGGCCATCTCGGCAGCAGTCATGGGCGATATCTCTCCACGGTTATTGGAACCGTCAGTAAGCAGTATTATAACCTTTGACTTGGCTTGACTGTCTTTAAGTCTGCTGATGGCGTTGGCCAGTC
This sequence comes from uncultured Prevotellaceae bacterium, assembly GCA_900318995.1. Taxonomy (GTDB): domain Bacteria; phylum Bacteroidota; class Bacteroidia; order Bacteroidales; family Bacteroidaceae; genus Colenecus. The sequence continues at coordinate 69,664 of ONMR01000019.1, forward strand.
CCATACCTATGGCAGTTCCGTCTTCGATTATACCGTTGGCAGCTATGTCACTACTCACGTTCTGGAACATATTGAGTAAGACAGCATGGTCTACGGTCATAGGGCACTGAGTAAATGCCTCACCGGCAAATATCGTAAGACCTATATTGTCATTGGGGCGTCCGTTGATGAACTCGGACGCAACCTGCTTGGCAGCCTCTATGCGGTTAGGTTTGAGATCCTCAGCCAACATACTGGTTGACACGTCAACACACATCATGATGTCTATACCTTCAATCTCCGTATCCTGCCACCGGTCAGTTGTCTGAGGTCTTGCCAGAATAAGGGAAAGTAACACCAGAGATATCATTTCCAGGATGAACGGAACATGTATAAGGTAACATTTCCAGCTTTTCCTCATGCCTGAGTACATTGACGTGGTAGGAACCGACAATGTGGCACGCCTCTTATTGCCTCTCAGAACATACCATGCTATGCAAGGTATAACCAGAAGCATCAATAACAGGTAAGCACTGTTTGCAAATGTCATGTCTCTTTTGTTTTAGAAGAACAGATAATACAACTTCAAAACCGTAAGCACCAGGAATGTCACGCCAGCCGCCGCCACAACCAGGCCGGCTGCAAGCAGAGCGATGCGCGCTTCCCTGCTGCGCTTAACCTCAACAACAGTCTCTTCCTCCTTGGGCTGAAGTTCCCCTTCAGGAACCTCTATCTTGGTTTCGTTCACAAATTCCAATGCGCTGACCAGATTACGGTCATTCTCATTGAGCATAGGCTTGAACTTGGCGAACTTAACCATATCGGATGTAGAGAGCAAGTCTCTCAATTCACTGAGCGAATCCTTGTCCCTACTCTCTTCCAGATGCTCCAGAATCTCATATGAGGTCATCTCGGTTGCATTAAAACCGAATCTCTCATTTATATATTCCCTAAGAATATCCGTGAGTTGAGTATAATAAGCCTTCGAATCCTCAGCATGCGAACTCCCAGACTGTCTCAGTTCCTCAAAACGGGACAAAGCCCTGACATGAGCAGGGAGTTTGGGTTCAATCTTTATCTTTTTGATAATCGGCCTGTCGTCATGATATCTAACAAACAGATAAACAGCCAGTATTACTGTCAGTACGGACAGCAATAAATAGAACAGGAACGACCTCACCTCATAGAAACGGATGGGAGCTTTCATGTTTTCTTTCGGTCCGAAGATCTGCTTCTCTTCGCCTTCCGGAATATCATACGCCATAAAAGCCAGCGCCAGACGGTTTGACTGATACTCCACTCCATCTACTGAAACCGCAATATACGGAATGTAGATAAGAGCTGAATCAAAACTTGTCAGCGTATAGTTGCGGGTAACAGTCATACGCTGTCCGTTATTCACATATTGCGTGTCGGTCAGCACCGGCGGAATTATCTCCAGGCCCTTGACTATGGTATCACGGTATTCCGGGAAAGAGATGTTCTGCCCTGCATCACAGGTTACCTCCACATGCAGCCCTGTCTGCTGGCCTATCCACATCATCATTGAATCCAGTTCGGCCTTGACGACCACGTTCTGGGCCGATGGGCATACGGCGGGTAGCAGCCCGACAACCATGTATATCAAGAATTTTCTCATAACAGATAATCAATTCCTTTTTGCAAACAGTCCCATCAGCGCCTTGACATAATCCTGATCAGTCCTTACCGATACAGAGTCAACGCAACTTCTGGTCAGATAATCCTGAAGACGTGCGGTATTGTCATCAAACCATTTCTTATGTGCGGAACGGACCTTAACAGACGATGTATCGACAAACATTTCCTGACCGCTTTCAGAATCATATAGTTTCATAAGACCCACATCAGGGAGTTCCTCCATACGTCTGTCGTACACGCGTATAGCTACTATATCATGTTTACGGTTGGCTATGGTAAGCGCATTCATGTAATCATGCGGATCGATGAAATCACTCAAAAGGAACGCCGTACAACGTTTCTTTACAGCACCGGTTAGATATTCCAGCGGAACGGTAATATCTGTGGAGTTACTTTCCGGTTGAAAATCAAGTAACTCACGGATAAGATGCAGGATATGCTTTCGTCCCTTCTTGGGAGGTATGAATTTTTCTATCCTGTCACTGAAAAACAGCAGTCCTACCTTATCATTGTTCTCGATGGCGGCAAAAGCCAGCGTAGCTGCAATCTCGGTAACCATCTCACGTTTCATCATGACCTGTGTACCGAAGTTGAGGCTGTCCGACACATCCACCATGAGCATGACGGTAAGTTCACGTTCCTCTTCAAAAACCTTGGAATACGGTTTGTTCATACGTGCCGTTACATTCCAGTCGATATCGCGAGGCTCGTCACCGTACTGGTACTCGCGCACTTCACTGAACGCCATACCACGTCCCTTAAAGGCGGTATGGTACTGACCGGCAAATATGTTACTGGACAGACCGCGGGTCTTTATCTCTATTTTCCGGACCTTTCCTATCAGTTCACTTGTTTCCATAACAAACTGATTACAAGGAAAATGAATTAAGGTACTTCAACCTTGTTCAAGATGCGGCTTACAAGTTCCTCCTGAGTCACGTTGGTAGCTTCGGCCTCATAGGTAAGACCTATGCGGTGTCTCAGTACATCATGTGCAATGGCACGCACATCCTCCGGAACAACATACCCGCGACGCTTTATGAATGCGTAAGACCGTGCGGCCAGTGCCAGATTTATGGATGCACGCGGAGATCCTCCGAAAGAAATGAGTTCCTTTATCTCTTTGAGGCCATACTTTTCAGGATAACGGGTAGCAAACACAATATCCGCTATGTACTGTTCAATCTTTTCATCCAGATAAACCATATCAACCACATTGCGGGCCTCGATGATGTCATCTGTACTCATTACCGGTTTGACAGTACCTATTTCATGATGAATCTGCTGGTGTATAATCTTTTTCTCCTCCTCAATTCTGGGATAATCAATCACAACCTTCAGCATGAAGCGGTCCACCTGTGCCTCAGGCAGAGGGTATGTTCCCTCCTGCTCTATCGGGTTCTGGGTAGCCATTACCAGGAACGGGCGCGGCAGGCTGAATGTCTCACCGCCAAGAGTAACCTGACGCTCCTGCATAGCCTCGAGCAATGCGCTCTGAACCTTAGCGGGTGCACGGTTTATCTCATCAGCCAATATGAAATTGGCAAATACAGGGCCTTTTTTAGGCAGGAATGTCTCATCCTTCTGGCTGTAGATCATAGTACCTACAACATCGGCAGGCAACAGATCGGGCGTAAACTGTATTCTGTTGAAACTGGCGTCGATTAGCGAAGCCAACGTCTTGATAGCAAGTGTTTTGGCCAGTCCGGGCACGCCTTCCAGCAGTATGTGCCCATCGGATAGCAGGCCTATAAGCAATGATTCCACAAGATGTTTCTGTCCCACAATCACCTGATCCATTCCGGCCATCAGGTTGGTAAAGAATGAACTCTGTTTCTCTATGCGTTCATTCAGTTCCCTAATGTCTACTTTTTCACTCATAAGATTCTTTATTAAGTTAGTCCATCAATGCCTTTTACTAATAGGCACGGTCAAATATAGAACTATTTGAACGCCATTATGGACTAAATAATTTTAAATAGTATTGCTTTCAGTTAGTTTTTTAATGTTTTTACATTTGTTATGCGTTTTCACTTGGACCTGAGTACAGGAATACGGATCTTGGCCCCTGGTCTGAGAGTATTTGCATTACTGATATTGTTGTACTTGACTATGTATGGCCAGAGTTTCTTGCTGCCGTAGTATTTCAGGGCCAATACAGTAATGGTTTCACCGCTTTGCAGGACATGGACTGTCATATCGCCATCCATTGTGTAATTGACCGTATCGGCGGCAGTAAACTCGCTCAGATCCTTTGCCTCATCGGCTTTGTTCAACTGGAACCTGTAAGGATTAACCGGAGTCTCGTCCTTTGCAGCAGCATTTCCGGCTGGTGTCTGCGGTTTCTGAGGTGATGTCTCAGACTTTCCGGCGGATTCAACGGCAGGCTCTGCAGGTTTGGATACAGGTTCTGCGGGTTTGGTCACAGGCTCTGCAGGTTTGGTCACAGGCTCTGCGGGTTTGACGGGACTAGTCTCCCTTACAGGGGCAACCGCCGATCCGGTGCTGTCGGCCACCACTTCTGTCTTTCGGCTGTCTGTAATGTCCCGTTCCACTATTCCAAGAATGGTATTACCCAGAACCGGCCACAACAGATATACTCCCAGGACGATGGCAAGTGAAATTGACAACAGCCATACCAATATCTTAAGGAGTACCCTGACTGATTTCTTCTGAGTTACATCATTTACCTCGGGAGACTTCTTTTCTATAGCCTCCTTCTCATCGTCATTCTCTTTCTCATCAGTCTTTTCAGGCTCGATTGCAACAGGATTAAGATCTGTATTATCGGATTCATCGGAATCAGACGTTGATTCAGACTGTGATCCTGCCTTTGATATCTCTTCTGCCTGTTCGGCCGTGATTTCAACGGTCTCAAAAGCACTGAACGGCTTGTTGATACGGTCTTTGAGTTCAGGATCAGGTGAGAATGATATCTTCTGATGCCCCTCTATTATAAAACGTTCGCCGGTGTTGACATTCACGCTTTCACGGTCCTCCATCTGAAGAACCTTGAATGTACCGAGTCCCTTAACCTTAACCAGGCCGTCCGATAGGACATTCTGTGATATAATATCAAAGAAGTTCTTGACAAACTGCTCCGATGCGGTCTTTGAAATGCCGCCAGCCTGTGACAAAAGGTCAGCAAGCTGAGAGAGATTAATCTTTCTGTCCATAGCTGCTCCTTTTATTTAAGTTTTTCCTTAAGTATTGAACTGGGTTTATATGTAAGTACAAGTTTGGGCGGAACCAGCATACGTACGCCCGTAGTAGGATTCACCGATACACGCTCGTTCTTCTTTTTAACTTCAAGTACCCCGAATCCGGAGAGACTTACGGAATCACCCTCATGCCACAGATTCTCCATTACTCCTATCAGGGCCTGAACTTGCCGCTCAGTCTGTTCGGAAGACAGTTTGCACTTGCCTGACAACTCTGTCAAAAACTGCTTGTTGTTCATATAGGTTAGTTTTATTGTTTACATCACTTTTCCATATAGGTCAAAAGCGTCAGCTTCCGTGACCTTTACGTGATAGAAATTCCCGACTCTCAGCTCATCGTCTGCATGGATCAGTACCTCCGGGTCCACCTCTGGTGAATCGAACTCAGTACGCCCCACATAATAATCGCCCTCCAGACGGTCTATGACGGTCTTGTAAATCCCGCCCACCTTGGATTGGCTTATTGAGGCAGATATATCCTGCTGTATGCTCATAAGGCGTGACAGGCGTAACTGCTTTATCTCGTCTGTTATATCATCCTTGTAATGAAGCGCCGAGTATGTGCCGTCAACCTCACAATAGGCAAATGCACCCATGCGTTCAAAACGCTGCTCGCGCACAAAATCAAGCAACTGAGAGTAATCATCATCGGTTTCACCGGGGAATCCCACCATCAGAGTGGTACGCAGATGTATGCCTGGCACCTCCTCACGGATACGTGACAGGAATTCACGTGTCTCGGCCGCCGTGATATTACGGTGCATACGTTTCAGGACAGGGTCACTTATATGCTGCAGGGCTATATCCATGTACTTGCACACATTGTCACGCTCACGCATTACAGGCAACAGGTCAAACGGGAAGTTGTTGGGGTAACCGTAATGCAGGCGCAGCCACTCTACGCCCGGTATGTCCGAAATGCGCTGCACAAGTTCCGCCAGCATAGGCTTGTGAGCGATATCAGTCCCGTAATAGGTCAGGTCCTGAGCTATAAGCTGGATTTCCTTAACGCCATTGGCCACCAGTTTGCGTGCCTCATCCAGAATGTCATCCTGGCTGCGTGAACGGTATTTCCCGGTCATCAGCGGTATCGCACAATAGGCACAGCCACGGTTACAGCCTTCGGCTATCTTAAGATATGCGTAATGGGACGGCGTGGTTATGCAGCGTTCATTGCATATCTCCCCGTGCCATTTACGGCCGGTCTCCCTAAGGATCCCGTCCCAGTCAAACTTGCCGTACCATCCGTCCACCTCAGGTATCTCGGCAGTCAGTTCCTTGTGGAACTTCTGTGACAGGCAGCCCATTACATACAGTTTACTTATCTTTCCGGCTTTCTTAAGCTCCGCGCACTCCAGGATCATGTTGATCGATTCCTCCTGGGCATCGGCTATAAAGCCGCATGTGTTGATTACCACAGTCTCGGCATTGACTTGTTCCGGATCATGTCTCACCCTAAGCCCGTTGGCTCTGAATTGAGCCATAAGTTTTTCAGAATCAACCAGATTCTTAGAGCAACCTAAAGTGATTATGTCAACGCTGTCCCTGCGCATATCAATCCATTTTGAACAGAGAGTCTACAAACTCAGTCTTATTGAAAACCTGCAGATTGTCTATCCCCTCACCAAGCCCGACATATTTGACTGGAACCTTGAACAGATCGGATATTCCTATCACCACACCACCCTTGGCGGTGCCGTCCAGTTTTGTTATGGCCAGCTGTGTGACGTGGGTTGCCAGAGTAAACTGCCTGGCCTGCTCAAAGGCGTTTTGACCGGTAGATCCGTCCAAAACAAGCAGCACGTCATCGGGAGCGCCCTCAACGACCTTGTTCATCACGTTACGTATCTTGGTAAGCTCGTTCATCAGACCCACCTTGTTGTGCAGACGGCCTGCGGTATCAATCAGAACCACATCCACATCATTAGCAACAGCCGAACTGAGCGTATCATACGCCACCGATGCGGGATCGGACCCCATTTCCTGCCTTATGACCGGAACATCCACCCTGCGTCCCCATTCCTGCAGCTGCTCTATGGCGGCGGCACGGAATGTATCGGCAGCGCCAAGCATTACCTTAAGACCACGCTTCTTGAACTGGTATGCCAGCTTGCCTATTGTGGTAGTCTTGCCTACTCCGTTCACTCCTACCACAAGCACCACATACGGCTTGCGTCCTGCCGGAATGCTGAAAGGCTCCGTATCATCATCAGGATTGTTTTCCACCAGCAATGCCGAAATCTCCTCGCGTAAAATGCCGTTCAATTCGGCAGTTCCCATGTATTTGTCACGTGACACTCGCTCCTGAATGCGTCTGATTATCTTGAGAGTAGTCTCTACACCTACATCGGATGTTATAAGCACCTCTTCAAGGTTATCCAGTACCTCATCGTCCACGACAGACTTTCCGGCCACGGCGCGGGCTATCTTGGAGAATACGCTGGTCTTGGTCTTTTCAAGGCCTTTGTCAAGAACTTCCTTTTTATCTTTTGATAAGAATGAAAACAAACCCATATATTCGGTGAATACGGCAAAAAAAATCGTACTCAAACTGCAAAAGTAATTAAATAAGGTGACAAATGCAACACTACACAAAAAAGAAGAGCAACCCGCTCAGGTTGCCCTTCTTTAATCCATATTGTAGTATTCAGTTACTTTATAGCATCCTTAAGCTGCTCATCGGTAACGATCTGCTCTGTAAACATGTAAGCACCGGTCTTGGGGCTCTTAACCATCTTAATGACCTTGGCCATTGAGACCTTACCCTGACGCAGGGTAGCAACTACTTTCTTTGCCATAGGTTATAACGTATTACTTGATCTCACGATGGATTGTCATCCTCTTGAGAATGGGGTTATACTTCTTTAGTTCCAGTCTCTCAGGAGTGTTCTTCCTGTTCTTGGTGGTAATGTAACGGGAAGTACCCGGCATACCGCTGTCCTTGTGCTCAGTGCATTCCAGGATAACCTGAACCCTGTTGCCTTTTACTTTCTTTGCCATAGTAGTATGAACTCCTTTCTGTTATTACGCAATGATTCTGATGTCTTTCCAATCGCAATAGCCGTTGGCGACTGCCTCCTTGAGAGCGGCATCAAGACCTTTCTTGTTAATGATTCTCAGGCCGGCAGCACTGAGTTTGAGGCTGATCCAGCAATTCTCCTCTACATAGAAGAACTTCTTGGTGAACAGGTTAACATCAAATGTCCTCTTGGTTCTGCGCTTTGAGTGAGACACATTGTTGCCAACCATTGCCTTCTTTCCGGTGATCTGACAAATTCTTGACATATCTATCTGTTTTTATTCGTTTTTAGCACTGTTCTCAAAACAGGGTGCAAATTTACACGATTGTTTTCATTCTTCCAAACAAATGCTGTTGTTTTTTACCTTGGCTTTAGCTTTGGCATTGGCTTTATGTTTTTTTAACCTGGCCAAAGCCAACGCCAACGCCAAAGCCAACGCCAACGCCAAAGCCAACGCCAACGCCAACGTCTATAGTCTGGTGTTGGAATAGATCGGGACGTCGATGGAGCAGAAATCCTTGTCCAGGTATTTGAAATAGCCCGTGCAGGCTATCATGGCGGCATTATCGGTGGTGTATGAGAACGGCGGGATATAGACCTTCCAGCGGTAACGGCGCGCGTGGTCCTGGAAAGCCTCCCGCAGGCCTGTATTGGCCGATACCCCACCCGCCACTGCGATGCGGTTTATACCGGTATCCTTGGCCGCCTGACGCAGCTTTTTCATCAATATCTCAACGATGGTACGCTCCAGCGATGCACATAGGTCCTCCTTGTGATGTTCAATGAAATCGGGATCTTCCTTAACCCAGTCGCGCAGATTGTAAAGGAAAGATGTCTTGAGTCCGCTGAAACTGTAATTGTAACCGGGGATATTGGGCTTGCTGAAAGTATAAGCCTTGGGATTGCCCTGACGTGCCAGCCGGTCTATTATCGGGCCGCCGGGATAACCGAACCCCATAACCTTTGAGCATTTGTCCATAGCCTCGCCCGCGGCATCATCGATAGTCTGGCCCAGAATTTCCATCTTATTGTATGATTCCACCTTGACTATCTGTGAGTTACCGCCCGATACCAGCAGGCACAGGAACGGAAACTCCGGAGCATTGCCCTCCTCGCCCGGCTTGCGGATGAAATGGGCCAGGATATGCCCCTGAAGATGGTTCACCTCTATCATAGGTATACCCAGCGAACGGGCGAAACCCTTGGCAAACGATACGCCCACCAGCAGCGAGCCCATCAGACCGGGACCGCGCGTAAAAGCCACCGCACTGAGCTGTCCGGCATCAATTCCGGCCCTTTTCAACGCAGTATCCACCACCGGAACTATGTTCTGCTGATGTGCACGGCTGGCCAGTTCGGGAACCACTCCGCCGTACTCCTCATGCACCTTCTGGCTGGCCACCACATTTGACAGCAACTCGCCGTTATGTATCACCGCAGCCGAAGTATCATCGCACGATGACTCGATACCCAGTATATAAATGTTATTATTATTCATCAGCCCATTTTTTTGCTTTCGGTCTGCAAAGTTACCACAATTATTCTCTTATTTTGCACCAATTTGATTACTTACCATTTTTCATACCTATGATTTGGAACCGCAAACTGGAATGTATGTCGCGTGACGAGATGCGCGCGCTGCAGGGTGAAAAACTCAAGAAGATAGTAGCACACGCCTACAATTACTCGCCTTTTTACAGGAAAAGATTCGATGAACACGGAGTCCGTCCCGAGGACATAAATAGCATAGAAGACATAGTAAAGCTGCCGTTTACCGTAAAGCAGGATCTGCGTGACAATTATCCATTCGGAATGATGTGCGTCCCCATGACCGACATACTCCGTCTCCACGCCTCATCCGGCACAACCGGAAAGCCCATCGTAGTAGGATATACGCAGAAGGACCTTGACAACTGGTCCGAGGCCGTAGCCCGCTGCCTTACGGCTTTCGGTCTTGGAAGCGATGACCTGGTCCAGATATCATACGGTTACGGCCTTTTCACCGGCGGTCTGGGCGCCCATGACGGCGTAACCAAGATAGGCGGTACAGTAATCCCCACCAGCAGCGGCAACACCCAGAAACAGCTTCAGCTGATGCAGGACTTTGGCGCCACCGCAGTAGCCTGCACCCCATCCTACGCCCTCTATATGGCCGAAGAGATTCGCAAGCAGGGACTTGACATCAGGAATTTCAAGCTCAAGGTTGGTATTTTCGGTGCCGAGCCCTGGACCGAAGCCATGCGTAAGGAACTTGAGGACAAGCTGCATATCCGCGCATTCGATATCTATGGACTGACCGAGATAAGCGGCCCCGGCGTAGGCGGCGAGTGCGAGTGCCAGAATGGCACCCACCTGTGGGAGGACCTCTACTACCCCGAGATAATTGACCCGATAACCCTGCAGCCCGTTGAGCCAGGCCAGAAGGGAGAGCTGGTCTTCACCACATTGGACAAATGGGGAATGCCGATGATACGCTACCGCACACGCGACCTTACATACCTTAATTATGATAAGTGCGATTGCGGCCGTACCGCTGTCCGCATGGGCAAGATTCTGGGCCGTAGCGACGACATGATGATCATACGCGGTGTCAACGTATTCCCGTCGCAGGTAGAGTCCATCCTGCTTGAGTTCCCGGAATACGAGCCCTACTTCCTTATTGAAGTGGACCGCGTCAACAACACCGACACATTTGATATCCAGGTTGAAGTCAAGCCGGAATTTTACACTGACCAGATCAACGAACTGGTACGTCTGCGCCAGCGCCTGACATCACGCATCCAGAGCGTCATCGGCATACAGCCCAACATCAAGATAGTACAGCCCGGCACCATTGAGCGCTCCACCGGCAAGGCCAAGCGCGCCATAGATCATCGCAAATTTGAGTAATAACCTAATACATAACATATTATGCTTATCAGACAGATTTCAGTTTTCCTGGAGAATGAGAAGGGAAAGTTTGCCGAGATAGCACGTCTGCTTGGCAACAACGGCATAAACATGAAGGCATTCACCGTATCCGAGACCCAGGATTTCGGTATAGCCCGCATCATAGTGGAGCGTGACCAGATAGAGCGCGCATTCAACCTTATCAAAGCAAATTCCTACGCGGTGACAATGACCCAGGTAGTCTATCTGGAGTGCGCTCATAAGCCCGGAGCAATGGCAGAGGCTATGGAGAAACTCTCAGCCGCCGGAATATCAGTGGAATACATGTATGCGTTTGCAGACTCGTCATCAGAGTTCTCGCGCGTAATAATCCGCCCCGACAACACTGAGCTGGCCAACCAGATAATACAGGAGTTGTAATTTTTATTCAAGGCATATTGGTGCGCATCCAAAATTTGCGTACTTTTGCGCCCGGAAAGATGCCAGAGTGATCGAATGGACCGGACTCGAAATCCGGCGTACGGCCTTGCCGTACCGTGGGTTTGAATCCCACTCTTTCCGCAAATTAAGGTCGCCATTTGGCGACCTTAATTTGTGGAAAGAGTCCTAACCTTTTTTTAGTTTACTCCGTCGCTCGGCTCCGAAGGAGACGCTTGGCTTGTCCAAGAAATGGGCGGCCCTCCGGGACCGCGGTCTCGCTCCAAGCATTCGCTCGCTCCAATACTATTGAACCTGCGTATAACCTGCGTAATGGGCTTTGTATTTTCTTAACTAAAGTTGTTGATAAAGGGAGGTTTCGGGTTGCAACAAAATTCGGAGAGTTGTTGTAATTTTGCAGCCAGAATACTAAACACATTTACTCGATAGCAAATGGGCGGATTTTTTGGAGTCGTCTCTAAGGAGAGATGCATCAATGATCTTTTTTACGGAACTGATTATCAGTCACATCTGGGAACAAGCCGCGCCGGTATGGTAACCTTTCACCCTGATTTGGGATTCAAGCGCAGCATACACAACCTTGAAAACGATTATTTCAGGAGCAAGTTTGAATGTGAACTTGACCGTTTCTGCGGCGGTAGCGGTATAGGCGTAATAAGTGATACCGATGCACAGCCCATGCTAATGAACAGCCATTTGGGCCGATTTGCCCTGGTTACTGTGGCTAAAATCAATAATAAGGAAGAAATATGTGACAAGCTGCTTGCCGAGAACATGCACCTGAGTGAGTTCAGCAGCGGTAAGATAAATATCACAGAACTAATTGCCCTGCTAATAATAAAAGGTAAGGATTACGTTGACGGCATTGAGAATGTATATAAGACAATCAAGGGATCATGCTCAATGCTGCTTCTTACAGAACAGGGTATCATTGCCGCCCGTGACTCATGGGGACGCACTCCTATCGCTTTGGGTCAGAAAGACGGAGCAATAGCCGTTACAACCGAGACTACGGCATTCCCCAATCTGGGATATGAAACAAAGTTGCACATGGGCCCCGGCCAGATAATCAGGATTACTGAGAATGGCTATGAGGAACTGCGCAAGCCCAACAAGAAAAACCAGATCTGCTCTTTCCTGTGGGTTTATTACGGATTCCCCACCAGCTGCTATGAGGGCCGCAATGCCGAAGATGTACGCAATGAGTTGGGCCGCGTGATGGGTCGTGAGGACGATGTTGAGGTGGATGGCGCCTGCGGTATCCCCGACAGCGGCCTGGGTATGGCTGTAGGTTATGCCGAGGGTCACAAATGCCCCTATGTGAGGGCTGTGGCCAAGTACACTCCCACATGGCCACGTTCTTTCATGCCTACCGATCAGGAGAGACGTAACCTTGTGGCCAAGATGAAACTTATCTCAAACAAGGACATACTAAACGGCAAGCGTCTGGTGTTCTGCGATGACAGTATCGTACGCGGCACACAGCTCAAGGATAATTCACGCGACTTCTATGCTTCGGGCGTAAAGGCTGCTCATATGAGAATCTCATGCCCTCCGCTTATCTACAGTTGCCCGTTTGTAAACTTTTCGGCCAGCAAGAATGACCTGGAGCTTATAACCCGCCGTATCATCAAGGATTTTGAAGGTGAGAATCCCAGTCAGGAAACACTCAGGAAATACGCAACAACAGGCACACCTGAGTATGATAAGATGGTTCAGGAAATTGCAAAGCGTTTACAGCTTACAACGCTCAAATTCAGTTCAATAGAAGCATTGGTTAAAGCCATCGGCCTCCCCAAGGAACAGATATGCACACACTGCTTTGACGGCAGCTCGTTCTACACACTGGAAGAGCAGAACGAACAGAATTGACGCATGCCGGCGGTGGCCACATCTTTGATGTGGACAACTCCGCTTACGTGTGCGGCTGCAGCAGGATCCGGATCTATCATGTATATCTTGCATTCTGATGGAGCATACTGATATAGGCCGGCTGCGGGATAGACCTGCATTGATGTGCCTACAATAAGAAGTATGTCTGCCCTACTCACTGCCTCGGCAGCCTTCTGCAGATTGGGAACCTGCTCCCCGAACCATACTATATGCGGACGCAGTTGTGTATTATGCGGACCGCCCTTGTCACCAAGATTTATTGCTTTATAACCGATGTCCTGCACATAGCGCTCGCTCCACCAGTCCATATCGGTATAGGTATCCTCGGGACGAACCTTGGTCAATTCACCATGCAGATGGATGATATTGGTGCTACCGGCACGCTCATGCAGGTTGTCCACATTCTGGGTTATCACCGTAACCTCAAAATCCTTTTCCAGCTCTGCCAGAATGGTGTGCGCCTCATTAGGCTCAACGGTGGCCAGCTGAGCGCGGCGCTCGTTGTAAAAACGCAATACACGGGCCGGATCACGATACCAGCCGTCAATGGTGGCCACAGCCTCTACAGGCTCATTGTCCCACAGGCCGTTACCGCCTCGGAATGTTGATATGCCACTCTCGGCACTTATGCCGGAGCCGCTCAAGACTACCAGTTTTTTCATTTTACTATATTCATCTCATCCAGCAGATAACCGGCGCCGCCAAACTTATCCATCATCCAGAGCACGTAACGGATATCAACGCAGATGCAGCGCTGCAGCTCAGGCTCAAATATAACGTCACCGCTCATAGCCTCCCAGTTGCCGTCAAATGCCAGGCCGATAAGGTTACCCTGGGCATCCATCACGGGGCTGCCTGAGTTACCTCCTGTAATATCAAGGTTGGTGATAAAGCATGTGGGAACCTCACCGTCAGGACCTGCATACTGACCGAAGTCACGTTTCTGATACAGCTCCTTCTGACGTGCAGGAACGCGGAACTCATAGTTGGTGGGATCCTCCTTGTCCATCACTCCCTTCATGTTGGTGTAGAAGTCATAATGCTTGCCCTCCTTGGTTGTATAACCCTGCACGGTTCCGTAGGTAAGGCGGCAGGTGGAGTTGGCATCGGGATATGACTTGGCACCCTTGGTCCATTCCATAAGTCCGGCGGTGAAAAGATGAGATGCAGAGTCACGCAGTGCTGCAGCATCATATGAATAAGACGCATTTATGCGGCGGCGGGCAGCACTCAACTGTGCGTTAAGGTCTGTGGTGGGATCCATCGACAGATTCTGACCATCAAAAGAGGCAAGTCTCTCAGGGCTGGTGTAAGCGCTGTATATGAATATGTTGTCCACATTCAGTCTTGAAAGGTCCAGTGAATCCTTGGGGCTGGCATTATCCATGTAGAACCCGACCATCGCCTTTGTGATGTCGCGGTCCAGTGACGGGCTGTAGTTGCGGTAGAACGCCTCACGGTCCGCACTGTTCATCTGCGCAATACGGAGCAGTTCTATGTTGCCCAGGCTCTCGCTGAACACGGAATTACGCAGGTTGTACTCAGTATTATTCCTGACGTTCTCAGCAATCACATCAATCACATTTCCGTATTTGGCCTGACGTTTGGGTTTGGCGTTTACCCATGACATGAAATCGGCCTCCTTCTGACGCTGACGCCCTATGACATCAAGGTTTGCAAAACACTCCCTCATGCCCTGCCATTTTTTCCAGCCGTTGGCCGATGATGCATACTTGTTGGCATACTGCAGACCGATGGTATCGTTGGAGCGCATTCCCTGCCACATCACATCCTGACGTACTGTACGGGCTGCAATGCGGATATCCTGCACCTCCATCATCTGCTCCAGCTGGGCAGCGGTCTGGAAACGCTGGGTACGGCCGGGATAACCCATTATCATGGCAAAATCGCCCTCCTCAATACCCTTGAGCGATATGCTCAGGAACTGCTTGGGACGCAGCGGGATATTGTCCTTGCTGTAATCGGCAGGATTGCCGTCGCGGTCGGTATAGACGCGGAACATGCTGAAATCGCAGGTATGGCGCGGCCACATCCAGTTGTCGGTCTCACCTCCGAACTTACCGGCCGATGCAGGCGGAGCGCCCACAAACCTTACGTCACGATATACCTTATTTACGATTATGTATTTCTGGTTGTCATTATAGAAGCTGGTCACCTGCACCTGGCAGTCAGGATTTTCCTTCTTTATCTTCTCCAGCAGTGCATCGGCCTTGTCCTGTTTCATCTTGGTAATATCAGTCATGCTCTGTAGGAATGTCACCGTCAGACCCGGAACCGGAATCTCCTCATCCAGGCTCATTGCCCAGTATCCGTCCTCCAAATAGTTGTGCTCCGGAGTTGACAGCCCCTGAATGCTGGAGTAGCCGCAGTGATGGTTGGTTACCAGCAGGCCCTTGTCAGAGATTATTTCGGCCGTACAACCGCCGCCGAAGTGTACCACTGCATCCTTGATTGAAGCCTTCTTCTCATTATAGATATCCGACACACCGATCTTGAGACCAAGTTTCTTCATATCCGCCTGGTTCATTTTCTTTAGTGTAGGCAACATCCACATACCCTCATCGGCCCGGACCGATGTTGCGGCCAATGCCATAGCAAGTATTACAATAATTTTCTTCATATCAATTGTTTTGTATAATTGTTGCAAATTTAGCATTTTCCCGTATCTTTACGTCTTGCTAACCAATTTCTTTCAATTGATGAGAAACCTTTTACAACATATATCATACATCCTGGCAGGTATACTCATTCTGATGGTTCCGACCTGTGTCGCAGCGCAGAGACACCGTCTGCCGGAATGCGCCACCTATAGCTATGTGGAACGTGACTCCGCCCTGTATCTGGATGTTTACAGGCCTGACAATCCAAGAGCCGACAGGGCTGCCGTGATAACGCTTTTCGGTGGCGGGTTCTTTGCCGGAGAGCGTAACAACCAGCACCAGAAAGAGACCGCCCGAGCCCTGTTACAGCGCGGTTTCACTGTGATATCCATCGATTACCGTTTGGGATTGAAGGACACTGAGATGGTAAAGGCCAACAGCACTCTGTTTAAAGCCACAGGATTGTTCCGATACTGTATTGACATTGCCGTCGAGGACTGTGCCGCAGCGGTAGCATGGGTTTGCTCCAACGCCGATATGCTGGACATCGATCCATCAAGGATAATTCTGACCGGCAGCTCCGCAGGAGCCATCACGGTTCTGCAGCTGGATTACTGCCGATCCAACTCACTGCCTGAAGCATCGGCCCTTCCATCCGGCTGGAAACCTGCAGCGGTGATTCCCTACTCCGGCGGAATCATGTGCCGCAAGCATGACCTCAAATACGCCACAGACCCTGCACCCACAATGCTGATGCATGGCAAAAAGGACCGGATTGTCAATTACAAGAGTTTTGGAATGCCACTATCATCAAAACTGTTCGGAGCCAAGAAAGTGGATAAGGCAATGAACCGTCAGGATATTGCACACTGGTTCATACGTTTTGACGGCGTCGGACACGAGGTGGCCAACTGGCTGCCCGGCTCCATAGACCTGTTCTGCTCATTTGCAGACCTGACGCTGGCCGGACGTGTAACCTCACTTGACGCCGACATGACGGATTCCAACCTGCAACCTACCCGCTGGACTAACATGAACATGCTTCAGTTGTACGGCGGTGCCAGAATAAGATAATCTTTTAACCTTAGCAGTTTTTGTCACTATTATATGTGAACACCCCAAAAACAACAGCGGCGCAGCAAAAGAGACATAGTTTATAAATAGACAATTTAAGGTTAACATCTAAATCAGCAGCAAATTTTGTTTGTTGCTGATTTTCTTTATGTTAACTATGTTTTCAAAATCGTCAATTTATTAAGCGTTATGTTAACGAAGGATAAATAATTAACTTCCCACTTAACTTCCGCCCGCTTTTTGACTCTTATATCCGAAAGCTGGTTGAAACAGCATTCA
>ONMR01000035.1 GCA_900318995.1 uncultured Prevotellaceae bacterium
CGAGAGATATAACGCTCAGGTTGACGTTCCATCCCGTGAACCGTCATTAGTTTACCACGTCAAGAACATCCCGTATCTGGGCATTGACTGGGATCATGTTTTCCTGTATGTTGATAAAGATGACAATACGCTGAAATCAGTAGAACTGAGTTTGCTTGTTCCTGTCAATTTTGATTTTGCTCCACCAAGAAAGGACAGTATCAACATAATAACCGCAAAGATTGGTGAGGCCCTAGACAGTCAGTACGGTGAGCCTACCCGCAATTTCGGAGGCACAGTATGGCACGGTCCCAATGACGTTGACATAGTGTTAAGCAATGACCGCTCTGCCCGCACTTATATACCTGACCCCAGGCGGGAAGGCCTTACAACCGAGGCCATGATAATCCAAGTACTATACCTCAAAAAAAATGAATAATCAATCTCTCTTGATCTATGAAAATAAGAAGGATCAGAATCTGGCTCTCCCGCGGTTGGTATCGCGTAGTTTATAGCGTATCGTTTCTGGTGCTGTCTTTGATTTGCTCCTGTTCTTCATCAAAAGCCGTGTCAAAGGGAAAGGCTGAAGGCAGTAAAGGGGTGGAGGAATCAAAAGACAAGGAACCGGCAGACTCTACAAAAGCCGGAGTGTCAGTTATCAATATGGAGGATTTCCAAGGTCTGGGTATAGAAACACCTGATATCCGTCTTATGTACGGAGTCCAGTCACCTGTTTTAAAGGAATGAATAGAAAAGTGACGCATTAGGCGCTCGTCCCTTAGGGACGCTTTTACCAAGCGAAGCGACTGAAAGAAACGCCCCTTTGCTTCTCGAATAAAAGTATATATGGTGATAAAGACTCAGTCCGGTAATACGGTTGCCCGTACGGGATTGGCGGCGGCACTTCATTTCTGTGTTGACGGGTTGTGTCTTTGCTGCCTGTATCTGGCAACTGCAGGGGTATCGGAGCTGCTCAGATACTTTGTTGTCTATAACGTGCTGGCTTTTCTAACCCAACCGCTTACGGGTATGCTGGCCGATAGAGCCAAGCGGCGTCACTGGATATTGCTGGCCTCAATTCTATTGTTGATTCTGGCGGTTCTGGAAACCATAGGTGTTGTTTCCTGCAATTCTGAGGCATCTGTGTTTCTGCTTGTTGTGCTATCGGTGCTGTTGGGCATAGGTAATTCTTTATTTCACGTGTGGGGTGGGAAAGAGACTGCCGTCAGGACCGGTAATGACATAAGGGCTCTTGGTGTGTTTGTATCTACCGGAGCGTTCGGGCTTGCCGTTGGGTCTGTGTTCCTGTCACGGGCGCTGATGCTCTGCCTGCTGATTGGTATTTGCATCCTGGCTCTGGCTTATCTGCAGATTGATGCTGCAAAGCCTATTGATACAACAGAGACTGACAGTGAAAGTAAAGCGTATCCCAAATTGCTGGTCTGGGCGGTCCTGATCCTGATTATGCTTATTGTGGCCGGACGTTCATTCCTGGGCGAATCCTTTACAGGAGTGATTGACAAGACTCCAGTGGTTGTTCTCCTTATTGGAGCATTGACCATGATTGGAAAGATGGCTGGCGGATGGCTGGTAAAATGGATAGGAATGGTAACGTCAATCATTCTTCTGATTGCGGGTGTTGTAATATGCCTTGTGGCCAAAGGGAATCATATAGGCATTGCACTTGCTGGCCTTTTTATGGTAAACTGTACTATGCCTATCACTCTCTACTGGGCAAATGTGATGCTTAAGGGGCGTGAGGGGCTTGCTTTCGGGTTGCTGGCGGCATCACTTATACCCGGTTACCTGATAGCAACATTACTTAATTGATAAGGTTATGACAGGACAGTTGCTTATAGCTCTAACACTTACGGTTCTGATTGAACTGGGCGTGCTGTGGCTGCTTATGGAGCGCAGGGGTAAGGTGCTTGCCCTGTCAGTCGTGATAAACGTGCTTACCAATGTGCCGCTAAACATGTATGTCATGCACGTAGGTTACAGCACAAAGGCTGTCCTGATTGGTGAACTGCTGGTGTTCATTGTGGAGGCTCTGTGGTATCTCATTTTTATAAGGGATATAAAGAAAGCGGTGGTTTACAGCTTTCTCTGTAATGCAGTGAGTTTTCTTTCAGGTTTACTTGGAACAACTGTCTGTTCCTATTGGTTGATGAATTAAACTGATTATAATATAATACATTATGCTACATTTTTTGGATATAATAATGACTCCCATAGGAGAGGGATGGAATAATACAAGACGGCCACGCCGTCCATTTCCGGACATAAGAACTCAAGAACTGTTCAATAAAACAGATACCGTTGACTCTGCAAAGCACATTATTCAGACTGCTCCTGATTCGGCATCGGTCGATACATTGATGAATAATGGGGTGGCCGATACCATATCAAACCGGAACGGCGTAATAGACACCCTGCATGCATCAGGCAGTTTCCTGAACGGACCGGCTGCAGGCGATGATCAGACAACACTGATCTGGACCGCACTTGCTGTCATTGCAGCGCTGGCGTTATGTTTCTGCTTTATAAGGCTGTACCGCAAGCGTTGCTGCGCCATAGAATCATCAAACGTTTGAATTATTTGAGAGTGTATAGAGCGCATTGAGAAACGACCCCTTTGCGTCATAATTTTTGTTAAAGTGTAAATTTTGCTTGGATAATTGTAAAGCGCGCTTTACTTTTGTTGCATTAAACTTTACAATTATGAGAGATTATAAGAAACAGCTGACGCTTTTGCCACATATGTGGCAGGTGGTTGGTCTTGTGGCGTTCGCCGTTATGTTTGCCTGTGAAGTGATTCAATCCACAGTCCTTAAACAGTATGAGGGTGAAAACTGGTACGCATACCTAGAAATGGCGGCATTGGTACTGGGAAATTCATTTCTACTGGTGGCATGTTTCTCTCAGGAGCGCGCCGAGGATGAGTATGTAACTACGGTACGTTATCGGGCATTGACAATTTCAGTGATGATCCTTATAGTGTCATGCGGCATAACTGAAATAATAGGCTGGCGTTTTCACAGGTTTACCACTCTACAGACTATAACTATGATGAAAGGTGAGGGTGACGGTTTTATGCTCTGGGATTATCCTGTTCTGTACTCTTTACTCGGTATCTTAGGTTATTTCAGGTATGCTCCTAACCTGGAACTGTTATACATAGTTCTGGTAAAGATCCTTAAGCGCATTGGTTGTGGAACAGTTTATTCGTCGTTGCTGCTTCCTAACCGTTATAAAAAGACTGGATGGTGGTTACTTGGAGTTTCTATTGTGTTAGTGTTGGTAACAATCGTGATTAACAAGTATGTGAACGTGTTGTGTTGGTATGGAAAGATGCTGTGGCTGGTTAAGCTGTACTTGTGGGTATGTCTGGTTCTGCCGCTAATGGCTTATACAGGAGTCTTTATGGTATGTCTTTCCAGGGAACAACAGGAGGATGAGTTCATACGGCATATTAGAGTGCGTCTTCTGGTTGTATTTGTAATCGCTTATGCATTGCTCTCAATATTTGAAGAACTGAACTTAGCCGGAAGGCATTTGTACAGGCTTATTGAACAGCCTACAATAGAAAATCATGGTTATTATCTGTATTCTCATATAAGTCGACAGCTGTTGCTATGGTTGATGTGGATTCCTGGCATATCGGTGGTATATGCGCTGGTGTTGAGAAAGGTATTGTCAAACAACTTAAAGGAGAGTAACGATGAAAAATAACATACGTGTTGAGAGGGCTATCCTTAGGATATCACAGCAGGATCTGGCAAATGCCATCGGCGTGTCCCGTCAGACAATATTCGCCATTGAGAATGAGAAATTCATTCCCTCCACTGAACTTGCTCTCAAATTATCGGCCTATTTCGGCAAGAGCGTGAACGATTTGTTCCAGCTGGATTGACAGCAAGGTATCCTTTTGTGCTAAACTTTCAAGGTGCACAGAACTTTTTGGGGTATCAGTATCTTTCCATTTGCAGTAGCAGAACTATCGGTTTGGAGAGCATTACCGGAAGGCGTTTAGCGGAGAACCCACGGAAGATCCCGTTAAGAACGGCACTTGTCCGCGCCCCGTTAGACACCTTTAGGTGGCTAAAAGGGGTAAGTTTGCCGTTTAGGGTCTGGAGGGGTTCGGAGTAGCCTGGAGGTGTTGTCTCTCCAAACTGATAGTTCTGCGGTGTTTCAGATACTGATACCCCAAAAAGTTCTCCCTAATAATGTAAGAATATTTTTATTGAGAGTTGCGTTTAAGTGTCAGAGTGTGGTCGATGGTGGAGGGGAGTTCCTCGGGGTAATGGGTTACTATGATCAGGGTCTTTTGCGGATTTGAGCAGAAGGCCTTAATTATTTGCATCACCAGGGTGCGACGCTGTCGGTCGAGTCCGTGAAGGGGTTCATCCAAAATGAGTAGGGAAGGATTCTTTACGAATGCACGGGCCAGAAGGATCATGCGCTGCTCTCCGCTGGAGAGTTCCAGAAAATCGCGTTCCTCAAGTTCCGTTATTCTGAAAATGTTCATCCAGATGCGGCAGCGGTCGCGTTCATCGGCAGTAATTTTTTTATACAAACCGATGGTGTCGTGAAGGCCCGATGCCACTATGTCGATGGCCGGGTATCGGCGGCAATAGGATCGGTGCATCTCGGGGGATACGTAACCGATGTGCTTCTTTATCTCCCAGATACTCTCACCTGTACCGCGGGGGCGTCCAAACAGGGCGATATCACAGGCGTATGACTGCGGATTATCGGCATAGACCATGCTCAGAAGGGCTGATTTGCCGCTTCCGTTGGGTCCTAAGAGCGCCCAGTGCTCACCTTTGCGCACCGTCCAGTCCAGTTTATTCAGGATTCGGCGGTTCTCGTATTGCAGTATGACCTTGTTGCAGCGTACTATCTCATCGCTTTCCATACCGTTCTCCGGCAGATTATGCATCAGATCCACCAGATCCTGTGGCAGAAGCTGTTCTGGGAGCGATTCCTCCGGCTCGGCCATGTAGTCTTGGACGGGCATTACGTTGCTGCAGCGGCGGTCATGAACCTCTATTACATGCGTTATGAATGATGGAATGTCCTCGCGACGTGAAACCACAAGGATGATCTGCATATTCCATTCGGTGACAAGGTTCTCGAGCAGGCGGCAGAGCATATCGCGGGTTTGTGCATCAAGGCCGATGAAAGGGCTGTCGATAATCACCATCCGGGGGCGGACAGCCAGCGATCGGGCCAGCTGGTACTTGCGCATCTCGCCGCTGGAGAGTGTTACAAGCTGCTTTTCCCAAATAAACGGCAGGTCAAACAGCGTGAAAAGGCGCTCCTTCCATACAGGATCCTTAACCTCAGGGAAAGCGTCATGTACTATTGCCGATTCGCCCATCTCGGTCATATTCCAGCGCTGCTGGTAGAAATAGGTGCTGTCGGCACTGCCGTAGCTGTCACGGAAGGTGATGTTGCGGATATCGGCCCCGCAAATGCCGCTGCCGTATTCCACCTCGCGGTGGTCCAAAAGCGGATACTGACGCAATAAGGTGTTAACCAGCAATGTTTTACCTGCACCGTTGGGACCTACTATGGCAGTCTGCCAGCCGTCACGGATGCACAGATTGATTGGTGCGGCCATTCTGTAACGTGCATCACATGCCAGACCGTTCTCAATTCTTATGGTAAAATCGCCTCTTTCCACTTTATTGCTTTTATCACTGCAAAGTTAGTGTAAAATGCACTACCTTCGTGCCATGATTCCCGCTTTATATCTTATTCCGAACCTTTTGGGTGATACTCCGGTTGAGCAGGTGCTGCCCCCGTACAATCACGAAATAATAATGGGCATACGCCATTTCATAGTGGAGGATGTCCGCACCGCCCGCCGTTTCCTCAAGCTGGTGGACCGCTCAATCGACATAGACCAGCTGACATTCTACACACTGAACAAGCACACCAACCCCGAAGAGGTAGCAAGCATGCTCCGTCCGCTGGAGGAGGGAAGTCCCATGGGAGTAATATCCGAGGCCGGCTGTCCCGCCGTAGCCGATCCGGGGGCCGATGTAGTTGCCATAGCCCAGCGCAAAGGCCTGCAGGTAATTCCCCTGGTAGGTCCCTCAAGCATAATCCTGGCAGTAATGGGCTCCGGATTCAACGGCCAAAGCTTTGCATTCAACGGCTATCTGCCCATAGAGCCCGATGAAAGAATCAAAACCTTAAAAAAGTTGGAGCAACGTGCCTACACCGAGAATCAAACCCAACTATTCATAGAAACTCCATACCGCAACGCCAAAATGATGGCCGACATCCTGAAAGCCTGCCGCCCCCAGACTCACCTCTGCATCGCAGCCGGCCTCACCACCAAAGACGAATACATCAAGACACGCACCGTAAAAGAGTGGGTAGGCAAACTCCCGGCACTTGAAAAAATACCATGTATCTTTCTAATCTATAAATGATTATCGTCTAATTATTCTGGCATCAGTATCGGACACAGCAAATGTTCCCATTTGCAGTAGCCGTACTATTCCCTTTGGGGACCATCAGTGCAGCGACGTTAAGCGAGAGCCCCGGAAGGGCCGTTAAGAACATCGCGGTGTTTGACGACTTTTAGATTTGCACCGTGATTCCAATATGGGTATTACGGTGCTCTTTTTATTTTTGTATCTGAAGTGAAACAACCGGTTTGAATGAACTAATTTAACGACATGACTTAGTATCAAATAACAGTATTAGATTCAACTGTTTGTCGTCCTTCAAGAACATTAATAAACACTGACAGAAAAGAGGAGGTGAACTATCACGGCTTCTGGATTAATGTCCTCGAAGTGTATTAGACCTCCTCTTTTCCCATATTGAAATGACCATTTAGAATCGTAGACATAGCGGTCTAATAAAAGTATTTGTGTCGATTACAATATGGCGTCAGCTAAACTTAACACCACAAAATTATGTATTTTTCTCAATTCATCGGAGTTGATATCTCCAAAGACACGCTGGATGCAGCTGTTTATCCGGCCAAAGACAAGAAAATGGACTTCCTCCATTTTGACAACACACAGAAAGGTCTC